>NZ_JBQJIL010000010.1:0-283176 GCF_052078715.1 Lysobacter sp. CA199
CACCTCGGCCTCTCGCAGCTTGTGGATGATCTCTTCGGAACTAAAGCGCTTCTTGGGCATGGTCCAAATCTCCTTGGTCATAGTTTATGAACAATCGATCTGGATCAGTTTTTTCAGGTCAGGTCAGGTTTCGCGATTCGCCACTCTTGTAAAGAGCAGGTAGTTTTGGTTGACTTCGGTCCCCACTGTGGTCACGCGCTGTTCCGGCGTGCCGACCGCCTCGGTGATCGTTTCGATCTTGGCCATTCTTAACGAGGGGCCCAAGTCCGGAGCCTCAGTGTAAGTGTGCTTGGTTTGCGCACCCTTACGATCGGTCACCGTGTCCACGCGACGAAGGACATCCACAGCTTCATCGTAATAAGTGGTGCTGACGGCACCTCGGCGATCGGTTGCGCCACTTAATTTGCGGGGCGCACCGCTGGCGGGTGAGGCTGCCAAGCCGTAGGTAGTGACCTCGCCCAACGCGTTCGTCACGATTGAACCGCCTTGCGCGGGATAGGTCAGATGCACGCCATCGAAGCCACCGTCATGCGTGCTTGAGGCAACACGTCCCTTGGTGTCGTAGGAGAACCAGCTGAAACGCCTATTGTCCTCACCCGTCACTCCCGTGAGATAGCGAGGAAACCGGGTATCTTCGTAGTGATAGGTGCGACGGTGTTCGCCAGGGTAAGTCACGGTGGCGACCTGACCACCCGCCGTGTAGGTATAGGCTGCCAGCACTTGTCCGGCGGAACGGATTCTGGCGATCGGAGCGCTGGCACCCAGGCTGTCATACTCAAACTGCAAATTGCGCTCCCTATAACCGATAGAGCTCAGCCGGCCCATCTCATCGTAGTCGTAGCGCATCGTCGATCCATCATGGAAACGACGGCGGATCAATCGTCCGTTGGCTTCAAAATATAATATGTCGTTTCTTCGATACAGAATTAAGCTGCCGACGGATAAACGATCACCGCTGCCGTCGTCGCTTTCGTGAGTAGCATCGGAGAACCACGTCTGTGAACCGTCTGCCTGGATCAGCCCATAACGGATGGTTTCGCTCGAGCTGTTGGGATCCTTGCCGATCGTCAGTCTTATATTGTGCGAATGGGTCCAACCATTACCGAATCCCCCCATCGGCGTGGAAGTCAGCGAGTGGTAGAAGCGGGTGAAACTGATCCAGCCCAAATCGAAGTCGACTTCGGGCTGCATCTTGTCGCCGCTGGAAGGATCGCAGGGGTTGCCGACGCCGCATTGTGCGGGTGGCAATACCGGCCCCGAGTATGTTTTTCGATGATCGAACGCCGTGGAGATCTTGCCGGTACAAACCTTTTGATTTTCATCCCACGACAGGGCCATCTTATTAGGACAGTCGATTAGGCGCGATCTTAAGATGGCAGTCAGAGTGTCGCGCTTAGTAGTGGGCTTGCAGGTCGTTCCGAAGTCCCAAACCTGATACGTCACCGTGTAGGGCGCTTCCTCATGACTTGGACTGCCCTCGATGCCCCCACCCAGGCTCCGCCAGGGCTCCAATGCAATCGTGGTGTAAGGCGAGCAACCGGCGTCGGTGCTGAGCTTGTCGTAGTACCTTCTCTCTGCAGCGACTGCCTGCTCCAGCGTCGTGTGCCCGCCTACATACTCCCAAGGCCCGATGACGATGGGCTCGGGGCTAAGCTCGTAGTGATAAATCGTCCTGTCGCGCAGGATCGTCTGTCTTGCGACGTGGTAGTTCAGCGGACGGCTTTCGCGAACACCGGGCAGCAGGTTGGCGCGGATCGCGTCTTGAACCGCCGACTCGGTTAAGTACGGCCCTGCGGGAGCATCAATGGTGCTCCACGTCTTCTGAGTCTCTTGCGCACCGGCGCTCGCGGCATGAAGCAGAAAAGCCAGGCAGAACGCTCGGCCAAACCACCGCCCCCTTGAAATGGGATGAGGTACATCAGCGTTCAACGCGATGCGACGAATCCATGTGGACATGACTAATTTCCGTAATTGGGGTCGGGCTAGAGATGTACGTGCACTTCTCGGCCGGATGCGATCCCGGTCGAGTGGCTAGACGATTGAGCTATCCATCGCGCGGATGGGCCAGAAGATGTTCGCTGTCTCCCCGGAGTGTCACGGGCAGCGCTGGCGCATTCGATGCCAAGTCCATTTGTACTGCTTCATAGGCTCGGCATTTATGGCGGCCGATTGTCGCTTCTGTTGCGACTGATCCGGGCTCGTCGACTGCCGGATGTTCGTGGTCAGTATACATCTACGCCTGACGTATCAAAGAATTTTTCGTGATAACAGTCTTTGTATCAACGAATCACACATTCGGACCGTCGGCCCTTCCCCATCACAGCTGCGTCGAGATCCGAGCGTCGACAACAACGCAGCCCTGATCGAGTAGATCGTCAGGTCGGATCTTCCGCCAACCAACCGGCCACCCGCCCCGCATCGAACGGCCAATCCAACTCCACCCCCCGCCCCTCATCGCGCAGCACCGGCACCCGCGTCCCATAGCGTTCCTCCAGCGCCTCATCCTCATCGATGAAAACGCTCTCGAACTCGGGTGCGCGCGCTTGCGCCAGCACCTCCAGGGCCAGGTCGCACAGGTGGCAGTCGTCGCGTTGGAACAAAATCAGCACAGTCCGGTCCTGCAAGGGTCGGCGTCAATGCGCCGTGGTATGGCGGGAAACCAGGCCCGCGGCCGCAAACACGGCGCGGGCGATGGCGGGGCACGCGTAGAATAAGCGCCCTAACGCCCCCGCGGCGCGGATCAGCGTCCGGCCGCGCGGTACGCCAGCAACGTCCGACCCCTTTCGTTGGAGCAGCAAGCCCGTGGCAGTCAGCACTTTCGACCTGTTCAAGATCGGTGTCGGTCCGAGTTCCTCGCATACCGTCGGCCCGATGCGCGCGGCCGCGCGCTTCATCGAGCGCTGGCTGATCGAAGGCTGCGGCAGCGGCGAGCCCGGCGCCGATCTGGCGCGCACCGTGCGCGTGCGCGCGGAAGTGTTCGGCTCGCTGGCCCTGACCGGCCGCGGCCACGGCACCGATAAAGCGGTGCTGATGGGACTGGAAGGCCATTGGCCGAACCAGATCGATCCGGACATCATTCCCGAAGCGCTCGCACGCATCCGCAAGACCAAGCGCATCACACTGTTCGGTCGCCATGAGATCGGCTTCGACGAGAAGCACGATCTGATCATGAACAAGCGCCAGAAGCTGCCGTTCCACACCAACGGCATGCGCTTCACCGCCTTCGACGCCGACGGCGCGGTGATCGCCACGCGCGATTACTACTCGGTCGGCGGCGGCTTCGTGGTCAATCAGGACGAAGCCGCCGAAGACCGCATCGTCGCCGATACCACCGATCAGCCTTACCCGTTCCATTCCGGCGACCAGTTGCTCGCCCAGGCCGCGAGCAGCGGCCTGACCATCGCCGAAATGATGATGGCCAACGAACGCGTGTGGCGCAGCGACGAGCAGATCAACGCCAGCCTGGACGAAATCTGGAACGCGATGCAAGCCTGCGTGGCGCGCGGCATCCGCGAGACCGGCACCCTGCCCGGCGGCCTGCACGTTTCGCGACGCGCGCCGGCTTTGTTCGCCGAACTGTCGAACAAACCCGAGGCGGGGATGCGCGATCCGCTGACCGTGCTCGACTGGGTCAATCTCTACGCACTCGCGGTCAACGAAGAAAACGCCGCCGGCGGCCGCGTCGTCACCGCGCCGACCAACGGCGCAGCCGGCATCATTCCTTCGGTGCTGCATTACTACGATCGCTTCTGCCCCGGCGCTACGTTGCAGGGCGTGCGCAACTTCCTGCTGACCGCGGCCGCGGTCGGCATCTTGTACAAGGAAAACGCTTCGATCAGCGGCGCGGAAGTCGGCTGTCAGGGCGAAGTCGGCGTGGCGTGTTCCATGGCTGCCGCCGGGCTGGTCGCGGCGCTCGGCGGTACCACCAGCCAGATCGAGAATGCCGCCGAAATCGGCATGGAACACAACCTGGGCCTGACTTGCGATCCAATCGGCGGCCTGGTGCAGATTCCCTGCATCGAGCGCAACGCGATGGGCGCAGTCAAGGCGATCAATGCCTACCGCATGGCCATGCGCGGCGACGGCAAGCACAAGGTCAGCCTGGACAAGGTCATCAAGACCATGCGCGACACCGGCCGCGATATGCAGGACAAGTACAAGGAAACCTCGCGCGGCGGTCTGGCGGTGAACGTCATCGAGTGCTGAGTCCGCACGCATTGAGAGCACGATGAGCGAACCGCTGCGCCATCGAGATACCGGCAAATGGTTGGGTCGTTCGCCGACCGCGTCGAAGTGTCGTGTCCGCGCTGCGGCCATGCCGGCGCGGTTCGCGCCACCTGGGCGAATCGGCAATGGACCGCGGCCTTCGTCTGCAGCCACTGCCGGCTCGATGCGCGCAGCGAACGCGGTGACTGGCTGGGCAAGGTGCATCTGACCGGCCGGCGTCCCTGCGGCTATTGCGGATATCAGTGGCTGTACGCGAGTCAAATCCGAGACAGCTCCGGCGCTGCATCGATCCAGGCCCAGGATTGCCGGCCGACACCCATGCCCGAGGTGATCTCGGTGGATTGCCCGATCTGCAAGCGCGACAGCAACGTATCTATCGAGGCCTACCGCGAGCGCGACCGCGAAGGGCACGACCCGCACTTCGGCCTGCCGCTACGCTTGATCGAGCGCACCCGCGCGGGCCTGTTGTGGGCCTATAACGCCGAGCACATCGACGAACTGCGACGATACGTCGCCGCCAACCAACGCGAACGGCGCTGCACGATGTCCAACAAGACCATGATCTCGCGCCTGCCGACCTGGATGAAGCTCGCGCGCCATCGGCCGATGATGCTCAAGACGCTCGACCGCTTGCGCGCCAGGCTGGACGATTCCCGCGCCGCATGAGCGCGATGCCCTGCATCGTCCTGCCCGGCCTGGACGGCACCGGCGAGCTGTTGGACGACTTCATCGCGGCGATGGCGCCGCAGTTCGAAACCACGGCGATCGCCTATCCGCGCAAGCAGGCGTTGGGCTACGACGAACTGGTCGAATTCGTGCGACCGCAATTACCGACCGACGAACCTTATCTGTTGATCGGCGAATCGTTCTCCGGACCGATCGCGATCCGTTTGGCCGCGCAGCAGCCACCGCAGTTGGCCGCACTGGCGTTGTGCGCCAGCTTCGCGCGTTCGCCGCGGCCGCCGTGGTCGCCATTACACGCGGGCGCGCTGCCTTGGTTGACCGGGCTGATGCCGGTCCATCGCATCCCGCACGTGCTGGCCGCGGCCTTCATGCTCGGCGCCTGGGCGACGCCGCGCTGGCGCATGCGCCTGGGCGCAGTATTGGATGCGCTGGAACCGACAGTGATCCGGCATCGCCTGGATGAAGTCGGTTCGGTCGATGTCGGGGCATCCCTGCGGCAGGTGGCTTGTCCGCTGCTATATCTGCAAGCCACCCGAGATCGTTTGGTGTCGGCCGACAGTCGGCGTTGGATCGAACGCTTGGCGCCGGGCACGCGCTGTGTCGAGATCCAGGCGCCGCATTGCGTTCTGCAGGCCCGTGCCGAGCGGGCAGCGCAGGCGATCAAGACGTGGTACGGCGATGTTGGTGGGGCCGGCTTCGATGCCGATTGCGGGCTAAAGGACACAGCCGAGTTTGATCGCGATCCGGGCGGAAAGCGTCGGGGCTGAAGCCCCTCCCACAAAAGCGGACGCAAAGCGTTTCATGCTCTCGTTCAGCACCAGTGGCTGTGCCGAAACGAAATCTCTTGTGGGAGGGGCTTCAGCCCCGACGCTGTCCGATCAGCCGCGACCGACTTGCACCGGGCCCAACCATCGCAACGCGACACCCACAAGCCATCCACCAGCTCAGGGCGATTCGCTCACCTGCGGCAACAAGCGCCCGCACCAGTGGGCCGGGCAAACCACGCAAACGACCCGCTCCGCGCGGGCGATGGCGCCGCCATAAACGGCACGGCCGCTCCACATCCAGGCGGAACGGGCCGATTTCATCGTGTTTTGCCGCGCAACATGGGTCTACTATCGGCGCAGAGCCAGCCGGAGTTCCCGTCCATGCCAGCCCGCCTGAGCCGTCGCGACTTCCTCAAATGCAGCGTGGTCGCCGGTATTTCCGTGTACGTCGCCGCGCCCGGCAGCGCCGCGCTGGCGGCTTTGTTCGAGAAGGAACGGCTGCGGCCGCTGCCCTGGGACCCGGCCACCGGCAAGGTGCGCTATCGCACCGACGCCACCGCCAAGGTCAGCGGCGAGAAGATCTTCAGCTACGACATGCGCTCGCGCGACATGCCCGGATGGCCGCGCGAACAGGCCCACGCGATGCTGCTGCGCCTCACCCGCGCCGACAAGGTCTACCAAGGCTTCGACTTGTCCTCGCTGCCGGCCGACCTGCGGCCCGACCGCACCGTCACCGCCGCCGATCTCGCCCGCGATGGCGTCGCCTTCCCGCAGTTCTACGGCGAGGACATGCTGCTGCCGGAAGGCAAGACTCCGGCCTATCTCGGCCATGCCGTGGCCCTGCTGATCTGGCACGACTTCGCCCGCTTCCGCGCGGCCAAGAGCCGGCTCAAGTTCCGCGACGACTTGATCCGCTGGGGCGAACAAACCGGCCCGATCGAACGCCCGCCGTGGGCGACGTTCCGCTACGTGCGCGTCGGCGGCGCCGATGCGTTCGCCGACGACGTCTATTCCAGTTACAAGGACACGGTGCTGTTTCCCACCGGTTACAAAAAACATAACCCCGAATGGGTGCTCGGCGACGCCGGCGGCAAGATCGACGCGCAGGGCATCGCTCACGCCGATGCGATGGCTGCCGAACTCGATCGGCCCGAGCCGGACAAATGGGTGATCGAACGCGAGTACTTCTCGCAATCCATCGACACCGCGGCGATGGAACTGGACAACGCCAACGGCTGGTTCGATGCCGCGACCGGCACCGTGCATCTGGTCAGCGCCACCCAATCGCCGAACGAAATCGCCGAACAGGGCCCACCGATGCTCGCCGCGAGCCGCTTCGGGGTGAAGCGGCTGGTGCTGCACCCGTGCTACACGGTCGGTTACGGCTCCAAGGACCACAACCCGTTCCCGTTCATCGCGCTGATGGCGGCCCTGTACGGCGACGGCCGGCCGGTGCGCCTGGCCAACGATCGCTACGAGCAGTTCCAATCCAGCCTCAAGCGCCACAGCTTCCGTATGCACTATCGGCTCAAGCTCGACCGCAAGAGCGGAAAGTTCGAAGTCTTCCACGGCCGCATGCTCGGCGATGGCGGCGGGCGCATGAATTTCTCACCCTCGGTCTGCCTGGTCGCGGCGACCGCGGCGCAATCGATCTATTACTTCCCGCGCAGCGATCTGAGCAGCACGGTGATCGCCTCGCGCGCGCTCGACGCCGGCTCGGCGCGCGGCTACGGCACGCTGCAGAGCATGGGCGCGACCGAGATGCTGATCGACGAGATCGCCGCCGAACTCGAGCTCGACCCGATCGAACTGCGTCTGCGCAACGTGTTCGCCACCGGCATGAAGAACACCCAGGGCGCGATTCCCGGCGGCGCGCAACGCGCCGATGAGGTGCTGCGCAAATCGCGCGAACATCCGTTGTGGACCGGCCGCGCCAGGCGCAAGGCCGAGTACGAAGTGGCGCATCCGGGCAAGTGCTATGGCGTGGGTTTCGGCTGCGTGCAGAAGGATTTCGGCACCGGCGGCGAAGCCGCGTTCGCCGAAGTCGCGATCTCGCCACAAGGCCAGGTGCTGCTGCGCCATATCGGCGTGGAGATGGGCACCGGCATGGCCACCAGCCAGGCTGCGGTATGCGCGCAGTGGTTGGGTCGTCCGGCCGACGAGGTGCGCACCGGCGAAACCCAGTGGCCGGAGCTGCCTATGGTCGCCACCGACGATCCCTGGCTGATGTCGCAGGCGACCCAGGATGCGCACGTCGGCAATCCGCGCTGGACGCCGAACTACGCCAGTCCCAGCAGCGCCAGCAATTCCTCGTATTTCTTCAGTCACGCCACGCGCGAAGCGGCGCGACTGTTATTCACTCAAGGCCTTTGGCCCGCGGCCTTGGCGATCTGGGGCAAGGGTTTCGGCGGCGGCGAGCTGTCGCCGTTGGCGGTGCGCCGCGAGGATGCGCGCTGGGTCGACGGCAAACTCACCGCGGGCGGGCTGACGCCGCTGCCGTTCAAACAGCTCATCGCCAAGGTTTATGAGTTGGGGCTGGCCAGCGGCGCGGTCGTCCACTATCTCAATCGCTGGCAATGGACCGAAGCCGAGTTCCCGTTGCCGGGCGACACGCGACTACCGCTGGACGGCATCGCGTTGCGTTGGGGCGACGGCAGCGCCGGCGGCATCGGCACGCCGACGCAGAACGGCTATCGCATCGTCGAACGCAGCCGCGTGTATTACCCGCCGGTGCAACGCAACAACGCCGGCGTGGTGTATTACAGCGCGATCGGCACGATCGCCGAAGTCGTGGTGGATACCGCCACCGGAAAGGTCGATCTGCTCAATCATCATTCGGTGCTCGAATGCGGTACGCCGATCGTCGCCGAACTGGTTTCGAGCCAGTTGCAGGGCGGCCTGGCGATGGGCATCGGCCACGCATTGCACGAGTTCCTGCCGCTTTACGAAGGCGGCCCCGGCGAAGGCGATTGGAACTTCAATCGCTACGCCCTGCCGCGGGCGCGCGATGTCGCGGTGTGGCAGCAGACCGGCGAACTGCTGCCGCCGATTTCCGAAACCGACCCGCCCAAGGGCATGGCCGAAGTGGTGATGATTCCGATCGTGCCGGCGATCGTGAACGCCATCGCCCATGCCACCGGCCACCGCTTCCGCGAACTGCCGGTGACCGCGGACAAGATTCTGGCCGCCTATGCGGCCGCGGCCACCGGCGCCGGCCCGGCGGCGCCCACGAGCGCTCGCGCCGCGGCGCAGGAGACCCCCGCATGAGCGCCTCCAGCCTGCGCCTGATTCCGCTGTCGCTGACCGTCAACGGCCGCGCGCACGGGCCGATCGACGTGCCCGACGACATGATGCTGGTCGACGTGCTGCACGAATACCTCGGCCTTACCGGCACCCGCTTCGGCTGCGGCCAGGGCGTGTGCCGCGCTTGCACGGTCATCGTCGACGACGCCCAGGGTCCGCGCGAGGTGCGCAGTTGCATCACCGGCGCGCACTACTTCAACGGCAAGCGCATCCGCACCGTCGAAGGCCACGCCAAGCACGACGACGCCGGCAAGCTGGTCGAACTGTCGCCGGTACAGCAGGCTTTTCTGGATCATTTCAGTTTTCAATGCGGCTATTGCACGCCGGGTTTCGTCAATGCCGCGACGGTGCTGTTGGAGCGGCTCGGCAAGCAGCCTGTCAAACGCGCCGAAATAGAAGAGACGATCACTCAAGCCCTCAATCCCCATTTGTGCCGCTGCACCGGTTACGTGCGCTACTACCAGGCGGTTAAACAATTGGTGCTGGAAACTCCTGGCTTGATAGACGACGGCCCGACTCCGGAAGAGCTTCGCCAAATCGAGAGAGACGCCCGTGGATAGACGTCGCTGGAAACGGTTGATCGCATGGCTGACGCTACTCGCTGTCATCGCTCTGTTATGGGTGGGCGGAATGCGACTGGCTCAGTGGTGGAATGGCCGAGGCCCTACCTTGCACGTCCACGCAGAACCCGCGCTGATCGAACGCGGCCGCTATCTCGTCGCCGCGGCCGACTGCGCCGCCTGCCATACCGCCGACGGCGGCGCGCCGTTCGCCGGCGGCGTACCGCTGGCCTCGCCGTTCGGCACCATTCACGGCACCAACATCACGCCCGACGCGGACACCGGCATCGGCCGCTACGACGCCGACGATTTCTTCCATGCCCTCACCCGCGGCGAAGCGCGCGACGGCCATCAGCTGTACCCAGCGATGCCGTACGTGTCCTACAAGACCATCGCCCGCGAAGACAGCGACGCGATCTATGCGTACCTGATGAACCAATTGGCGGTGCCGCAAGCCAACCGCGCCAACGGCGTGGGTTTCCCGTTCAATATCCGCACCGGCATCCATGCCTGGAACTGGCTGTTCGCCGGCGCCGACGCGGTACCCGCATCGCAGGGCGAATCGGCGGCATGGAAACGCGGCGAATACCTGGTCGAAACCCTGGGCCATTGCGGCGAATGCCACAGTCCGCGCGGCTGGTTGGGCCAGGTCGATCGCGATCGGCCGCTTGGCGGCAATAACCGGCTAGGCCGTTTCGCCGCACCCGACATCACCCCGAAAGGGCTCAACGCGCGCGGCTGGGATCGCGCGAGTCTGCGCGAGTACCTGTCCACCGGCGTCGCCGCGCCGGCGGTGGCCTCCGATGAAATGCTCAAGGTCGTGAACCTGTCCACCAGCCGGCTCAAGCCGGACGATCTGGATGCGATCACGGTGTATCTCACCGGCGATGCGCCGCTTGACCGGAGCGCAGCCGCTACGCCGCCCGTCGCGCCATCGAGCGTCGCCGATGCCTCGCCCGCGCGCGATCGCTATCTCGCACTGTGCGCCGGCTGCCATGGCCGCGACGGCGCCGGCGTGCCGCACGTCGCGCCGGGGCTGCGCGACAACAGCAGCTTGCGCGATACCGATCCGCACAACCTGATCGTCGCGATTCTCGACGGCTTGCCCGAACACGACTTGCCGGGCCTGGAGCGGATGCAGGAAATGCCCGGCTTCGCCGACTCACTCGACGATGCGCAGATCGCCGAGCTCGCGCAGTGGTTGCGTGGCCGCCATGGCAGACCGACGCAAACGGTGACGGCCAAGCAAGTGCGAGAGTTGCGCGAATCGGCCTCCGACCACCACTGAGAAAGATTTCCGTCGAAAGTCTTTTGTCGAAGGAATCTCGTAGGAGGTCTTTTGTGGGAGGTCTTTTGTGGGAGGGGCTTCAGCCCCGACGCTTTTCGGCCGGATCGCCCGCAACTGCAGCAACCCCGATCGAAAAGCGTCGGCGCTGAAGCCCCTCGCACAAAACGTCTCCAGCAACCGCGCGCACTCACAGCGGCTAGGATGTAAGCACCCCATCGCGTAGATCCCTCCGATGCGCACCGCCGCCCTCGCCCTGCTGCCCGCCTTGCTCGCCCTGTCCGCGCACGCCGCCGAACCCGCGCCGCCTTCTTACGGACCCGAGCTGGAAGGCTTCGATTACCCTCACCCGGTTCACTACTTCGCCGTGCAATCGCAAGGCGACCCATTGCGAATGGCCTATATGGACGTACGCCCCGACCGCCCCAACGGCCGCACCGTGGTGCTGCTGCACGGCAAGAATTTCTGCGCGGCCACCTGGGAGTCGACGATCGCCGCGCTGCGCGACGCCGGTTATCGGGTGATCGCGCCGGATCAGATCGGGTTCTGCAAATCCAGCAAACCCGTCCATCATCAATACAGCCTGCACGAGCTGGCCGCCGACACCAACACTTTGCTGCAAGCGCTGAACATTCGGCACGCGACGATCGTCGGCCATTCGATGGGCGGCATGCTCGCCGCGCGCTATGCGCTGATGTATCCGCAGGCCAGCGACCGGCTGGTGCTGGTCAACCCGATCGGCCTGGAAGACTGGAAAGCGCTCGGCGTGCCCTGGAGCAGCGTCGACGACAATTACGCGCGGGAACTCGGAACCACCGCCGCGACGATCAAGCGCTATCAACAAGAGGTCTACTACGGCGGCCAATGGAAACCCGAATACGATCGCTGGGTAAACATGCTCGCCGGCCTGTATGCCGGGCCGGGCCGAAAAACGGTAGCATGGAACCAGGCGCTGACCTCGGAAATGGTGTTCACCCAACCGGTGGTGTACGAGTTTCCCAAGCTGCGCGTTCCGACTACGTTGTTGATCGGCCAGCGCGATCGCACCGCGATCAATCGCAATCTGGCTCCAGACGAACTCAAGCCCCGCCTGGGGCTGTATCCGCAGCTCGGTCGCGCCGCCGCGCAAGCGATTCCCGGCGCGACCCTGGTCGAGTTCGACGATCTAGGCCATTCGCCGCAAGTCGAGGCGCCGGATCGGTTCAATCGGGCTGTGCTGGACACCTTGGACGCGCGTCCCTGAGCGGGCGGTTCGTCCATCGTCTTGACCGTGCCGTGTGGGTTCGAAGATTTTGTCGAGCCCCGAAAGCACCCGTATTCGGGGATCGGCGCAGGCTAGCTCACGCTGCGCTGCGCAGTCTGCGATACCGATGGGGTCCAGAGCTCGAACGCCCGCAACCGTCGGCCCGGCCAACAGCCGGCAAACACGCATCTACGTCGACCTGCAGGCCGCACATACCGTCTTTCAATGTAGCCAACCGCTAATCGCGCACCTGGGCCACTTTGCGGAAGGTCAACGACACGCGCCGATGACGGGGGCCCGAGGCTTCCTTCTTCCGCTTGGGGATTTCGTGCGTCCACTGGGTTCGCGCCGGTCCATCCAGCACCACGGCGCTGTATCGAGGCAACGGCAACTCGATTTTTCGCTTCTCCGGACCACGAAACACCATGGCCCAGGTTTCGCACAGGCTCACCGTGACAATGGGCCCGACGAAACAATCCAGGCAGTCCTTGTGCGCCGAAATACCCTGATTGGCCAAGTACTCATTGACGATGACCTGATCCGGCATTTGCTGCACCACATTGCGCTCCAGCAACCGCTTGCCCAACCGCTCCGCCCAGTCCGGCAACGGACCCAGATAGGCGCTTCGATCGATCTTGCGTTTGCCGTAGTCGTATTTCCAGCCGTAGTGCTGCACCCGACGGGCCAAGTCGTCCAACCACTTCGACGCGTCCACCAGCGACAGTATGGACTGCTCTTCTTCCGGCACTAGAAAGTCAGGCATGACCTCGACTCCAGGGGGGAGCTGACCATCAGGCTCGGCGACCCGATGCCGGACACGGCTGCGAGGCGCCGACTGGCTCGACGCCTGGCTCATAGCCGGCACCGGATCGGCGTCCACATGGGTGCTTCCCGGCGGTTCCGGCAGTCGCGCAGCAATGCTTCCATTGCTGATCCAGGCGAGAAAGCGCTGCTTGTCGAGTTGCTCGATCAGTGCGTCTTGGCTGTCGAGCACGAGTTCCACATCGCCGGTCGCCGCCAAGCTCCGGTCGCCGTCCATCCGCACACTGCCGCTGCCTGCGATTTCCACTGCGCGATCGCGCAGCACCAGCGTTTTTCGAACGCAGTCGGGCTTGTGTTCACGCGCCAGCGCAAGCGCGGCCTCGCTCGTACTCGGGTCGGCCAGATCGGCGCGATACCAGCGTCCTCGCGGGCTGCCTCCACGCAGTGCCAGCAACTGATCGCCGGCGAACAAACGAATGCGCTGCCGCACGGTCCAATGGAACTGGTCCGTCGGAACCTCCGGCCACATCGCCGGTTCGCGTTCGCCGGCGGCATCGTCGGCGAATTGCCAGATACGCAAAGCCAACGCCTTGCGCAGTATCGGCAACCCACGGAAATTAAGCGGAAGATCGCGATAACCGGTGATCATGCCGGCGAGCATGGCTCCGGTCCACCAAACCGCCGGCGGCATCGCCGGCAGATCGTCCTTCCAGGTTTCGAAGCGTTCGATCCCGGGGCGCAACAGCAGCAGCTGCAATACCAACCCAAGCGGGTCGCGGTCGCCTATGCCGGCATCTACCGTCTCCCGATCAGCCAGGATATCGCGCGTGTGCTGCCGCAGCTTATCGAAATCCGACTGCTGCTCCGGCGCCAGCCGCTCGCGAATGGCTTCGAGAATTTCTTCGACATGCCAGCTGTCGCGCAGCCGCGTCCGGCCGAATACGGACAACATCGCTTCCCACAGCGAAGGCCTACGTGCCGACCGGTCGCCATGCCAAGGCGCATCCAGCCACCATGGGGCGGCGGCGATCACTCCGGCGGAGCTTGCGACCCCGCCTCTGGACAAGCTGGCGCATAGAAGATCGAGCCACGGATCGATGGCCGGCACGGCCCAGGTCGCAGCCGCGGCCGCGCCGCGCATCGCGTCCCAATCGCGAGGCGTACACAGCATTCGTGACGGCCGAGGCGGATCAGCGCTCGGCGCCTGCACCTCAAATCCGTGAACATGGATCGGTTGCTCGGGCTCGCCCACGTTGCTGAGCCCTTTGGCCAGCGCCACCAGGCGTATCGCATCAGAACGGCTGGAAACAGCGAAGGACTCCACCGCGAACAAAGGCAACGGCCCAGGCCAAAGCACCTCTTGATCGGCGGTAGTGAGACGGTCGAGGGTATCCTCGCGCCACTGCCCGTCCCGCAAGACGGGCACACGCAGGCCGGCCAATCGCGACGGCTCGAACCATGCGATCACCGTGATCCGGTCTTCGATCTGCCGACCGCAGACTTGCGCCACACCCAACTGAATCGCGTGCTCGTCCGGCTGTATCGGCCACCACTCGTCGGCCAGGAACGCAAGCCAAGTGCGATGATCCATCGCCACGCCCAACTGGACCGGCGTTCCCGCACTCTCCTCCCGAGCCGACTGCTCACGATCTGTCGAAGGCAGCAAGCTCATTTGGAGGTCGTTCATCGCTGGAGCAGGTCGGGGCCGGGCAAGCCAGATAGTTTATGGGGTGGCAACGCATCGGGGCCGTCGACCAGAGTGAGTATGTCCCGTGCCCGTGCGCACAGCATATACATTCGTCGGGCGTCCACCACCTCTGTGGCGGGCAACGAGCGCTCCAAGTCCTGCAGAAATACGGTATTGAACTCCAGGCCGATCGCCGATTCACCGGTCAGCACCGTCACCCCGCGATCCATGGTTCGGATCCTGTCGTGCCCCTGAGGCTCGGCGCTGACGTAACCTTCGACCCGCACGTCCTTGCCCAAGGTTCGGGCCAGACCCTCGGTCAGATGCTGGACCTCGTCCATGCGACGGACGATCAAGCCCACGGAACCGCCGCGATTGCGATAGTGCAAGGCCACCGCCGCCGTCAGCGCGTCCAACCCTGAGAACCGCGCCAGACGCGGCAGGTCCCCGGAGGGCGCTCGGGCCACTGTCGCCGGCGGAACCTGTGCGGCGCGGTGAAAATATTCGGCCAAACGCGCGATCTCCCGCGTGTTGCGATGGTTGACCGACAGCAATACCGGATTCGTGCCGAGACACCGGTAGATGTCGAGGATGCTCGCGCGGCCGGCGCTGGTCGTCTGATTCTCATCGGCGAACACCGTGACGACCTTGGCCACGAAGCGAACGATCCATTCGAAAAATCCCGCCGGAAGATTTTGCCCTTCGTCGATCAGCACATGCTCGATATGCGGCGTGATCCCGCGCTGTTGATAATCGGCGATGATCCGCACCCAGTCGTAGTTGAATGGGCTGGGCTCCGGCGCATAGTTCCCGGTGTTGTCGTAATAATGCTTGGAAGCGAACTGATGCATCGTCGACGCGCCGAAGCCCTCGTCCCCGCCCAATGCCTCGCGCGCCAGCTGGGTTGCCAATCCCACCAGCAGCTTGTTGCGGGTTATCACCAGAACATTCTGGCCGGTGTTCACGATGAAATTGGCGCGCATCACCGCCAAGGTGGTCTTGCCCGAACCCGGCGGCCCCACTACGAACAAATGCCGGTCGTGCGGATGTTCGTAAACCTTCATCTGCTCTTCGATCAGATCGTCCAGCTTAGGTAATCGCATCGCGCCTCTCCATGTTCATGATTTCCTGCTTGGGCCTGTGCAGCAAGGCGTACGAGATGTCGACGAATCCCTTATTGGTATCCATGAATCGTTCTTCATCCTCTTTCGCCAAAGCGAATCCGTGGCGGATCAGTGCATCCCTGAATTCGGGATACTTGCGATTGGCATACCCGTGCGCGCTATTGATGTGCAGCACCGATTGCGGGCCCGGGCCGATGCGGTTCAACGTTGCGGCGATCGCTTCGGCCATAGGCGCCGCGTCGACGGTCGGGCTGCCGAGCAGATAGGAAATCACCGCCAGCGAATGCCCCCAATTCGGAGGATCGCAGTGGACCGAAGCCAAGTCCGCGAAAAATGCGGCGCGGGTGTCCGCATGCACTCCACCAACCAGCCGGGCGCCTTCGAACAGGCGCTGAGCCAGATTTCTCATCGAGGCTGCGCGATCGACGCCGTAGTAGCGGAATGGCTCCCCAGCGCCGACGACGCTGGCGTACACCAACCCGGCGGTGAACGGTCCGCAACCGATGTCGAGCATGTTGTCGGCCGCCGACCGGCCGGGAGAAAGGTGTTCGAACGCGTGCCGCAATTCGTCCAGGTGACGGGGCTGGTTGTATTTCGCGTAGAACAGTGCGCGGTCGTCGGCGCTGAACATCACCGCCTTGCCATCGACATGCAACGCCACGGCGCAATCGAAGTCCGCTTGTCCGCTGCCGATGACTTCCTTGAATACCCGATGTTTCGGGCAGCCCATCAAGGTATCCGCGACCGAGCGCGGGTCGCTTTCGATCCTGTCGTGCACGTCCCGCTGAAGCAGTGCCTCCAACCACTGAGCCAGATTCATGCCAAATCCCTTTAGTTCCCCCTGCGCATCCCAGCCGTCGGCATTCGCATTTTCCGCTCATCGTTGTGAGTCGACCGTGGCAGCGATCCGAGACTAGGCATCGCCTATGCGGGTGGCAAGAGATGAACGCACATAACCGGATGATCGAAAGAAAAGCCCATAAAAAACACGTACTGAGCCCGTTAAACAAAATCGATATATGGAAAATATGTGCCTTCTATTACGGCGACACCCAGGCGCCGCCTGCCGAGACGTCCTGCACCCATCGCCTCCGAACCAGCCCCTCCTTTGCTGAAGGCCCGACGCGGCAACCAGCCGCCGACGCACACCCGTCCATACAATTGTCTCTCAGACAATTGCTTGTCCGTTTCAGGGCAAATCTCCGCGCGCCGGCGCGTTGCGCCGCAACATTTATGCGGATTCAATACTCACGTTGTCAGTCAACGCGCAAAGCGATCTGTGAACTGCGACGCAAAGAACGATGCGGCAAGTTGACAACGTTGTCAGCGAACTTCAGTTTCGCCTCCGCAACCAGCACGCGAACTGTGAACGCGAGGGGTACCGGGCCAGGGCCGCACTGCCGGCCGGACCGGGCTCGCACAGCACGCGGGCGCACCGACAGCGACATCGCACGGACCGGTTTATCGCCCGGTCGCGCCGCCCCCGCGGCAGTGCACGGCACCACCGAACACCGACGGCGGCCAGTCCGCCGATCACTCGAGGAGGCTCCAGCCTCCCATGCACGACGGAAGGTTTGACGGCCTTCTTTCAGTACGGGCGGGAAACGCCGTCGGCCGGTCATGGCCGGCGAAGTCTTGACTATGCACGGGAGAGAGGAAGCACCATGAGACATGCACGGTCCACCCAACTGTTGTTGTCGTCCATGCTCGCCGCGTCGTCGATATCGACGGCGTATGCGCAAGCCGCCTGCAATGGCGTCGCTGCCTGGAACGCATCCACCATTTACGCCGCCGGCGACAAGCTGACCTACCAGAATCGTCTTTACCAGGCCACCGGCCCGATCTGGAACACGCCGCCGACGCATTGTCCGAGCTGCAACTACTACGTCGATCTGGGCGTGTGCGGCACCGGCCCGGGCAACACTCCGCCGACCGTATCGCTGACCGCACCGACCAACGGCGCCAGCTACAGCACCGGCGCCAACATCGCCGTCAGCGCCAACGCCGCCGACAGCGACGGCACCGTCGCCAGCGTCGAATTCTTCCGCGGCGCGGCCTCGCTCGGCGTCGACACCACCTCGCCCTATGGCGTGACCTGGAACAACGCCACCGCCGGCAGCCACAGCTTCACCGCCGTGGCCAAGGACAACCAGAACGCGACCACCACCTCCAGCGCGGTCAGCGTCACCGTCAGCGGCGGCTCGTCCGACACCACGCCTCCGAGCGTCCCGGGCGGCCTGAGCTCGCCTTCGCAGACCTCCAACAGCGTCTCGCTGAGCTGGAACGCTTCGACCGATAACGCTGGCGGCAGCGGCGTGGCCGGTTACGACGTGTACCGCGCCGGCAGCATCGTCGGTTCGCCGACCAGCAACAGCTACACCGCCACCGGCCTCAACGCGAGCACCAGCTATAGCTTCACCGTGCGTGCGCGCGACAACGCCGGCAATGCGTCGGCGCAGAGCAGCGCGGTCAGCGCGACCACCAAGCCGGCCGCTCCGGGCGGCAGCAAGAAGGTGATCGGCTACTTCGCCCAGTGGGGTATCTACGGCCGCAACTACCGGGTCAAGAACATCGACACCAGCGGCTCGGCCTCCAAGCTGACCCACATCAACTACGCCTTCGGCAACGTGCGCAACAACCGTTGCGAAGTCGGCGTGACCGTTCCGTCCGATCCGAACACCGGTGCCGGCGGCGACGCGTTCGCTGATTACACCAAGGCCTTCCAGGCCGGCGAAAGCGTCAGCGGCGCGGCCGACACCTGGGATCAGCCGCTGCGCGGCAGCTGGAACCAGCTCAAGCAGCTCAAGGCCAAGCACCCGAACATCAAGGTGTTGATCTCGCTCGGCGGCTGGACCTGGTCGCGCAACTTCCCGAGCGCTGCGCGTCCTGAAAACCGTCAAGCCTTCGTCGCTTCGTGCGTCGACGCCTACATCAAGGGCAACCTGCCGGTCACCGACGGTGCGGGCGGCGCGGGTGCGGCGGCCGGCGTGTTCGACGGCATCGACATCGACTGGGAATACCCGGTGGTGTGCGGCATCGACTGCCCGGCGGCGCAACGTCCCGAGGACAACGCCAACTTCACCGCCTTGATGGCCGAGTTCCGCCGCCAGCTCGACGCGGTGCGTCCGGGCCTGTTGCTGACCGTCGCCGTCGGCGCCGGCATCGACAAGATCCGCGTGACCAATCCCGGTGCGTACCACCAGTACCTGGATTACATCAACGTGATGACCTACGACTTCCACGGCGGCTGGGACGCGTCGACGAACCATCATTCGGCGCTGTTCGCTTCGCCGAGCGATCCCTCGACCGGCGACGTCAAGCTGTACAACTCCAACGACGCCATCGAAGCCTTCCTCTCGCGCGGCGTGCCAGCCTCCAAGCTCAACCTCGGCATCGGCTTCTACGGCCGCGGCTGGACCGGCGTGGGCAACACCAACAACGGCCTGTATCGGCCGGCCAGCGGCGCGGCGCCGGGCACGTACGAGCCGGGCATCGAGGACTACAAGGTGCTCAAGAACAAGGCCGGCACGGTCTACACCGACAACACCGCGGTGGCGACCTGGAAGT
Organism: Lysobacter sp. CA199; assembly: GCF_052078715.1. Taxonomy (NCBI): domain Bacteria; kingdom Pseudomonadati; phylum Pseudomonadota; class Gammaproteobacteria; order Lysobacterales; family Lysobacteraceae; genus Lysobacter; species Lysobacter sp. CA199. The sequence goes on from NZ_JBQJIL010000010.1 coordinate 19,210, forward strand.
ACGACGGCAGCACCTTCTGGAGCTACGACACGCCGGCGCTGATCGGTCAGAAGATGAGCTACGTCAAGACGCAGAACCTCGGCGGCGCGTTCTTCTGGGAGTTCAGCGGCGACGACGAGCAGGGCAGTCTGGCCACCGCGATCAGCAACGGCCTGAAGTAATCGAAGTAAGACTCGCCAAAGCCCCTCTCCCGCATGCGGGAGAGGGGTTGGGGTCAGGGCCTCCCCCACGTCGCCCTGCTCCACCTATCGCTTGAAACGCTTCGCGCGTTTCCAAGTCCAAGTTTTGCAAAGCCGCGACGAGCGATACGTCCCGGTCATCTGCAGCGGAGCGCCGGTCACCCCCCCGATCGGCGCTCCGATTTCGTTTTCGCTCCGCTGCAATCGCCGGCGATCGTCACCTCGTTGAAGAACGCCTCGACCAATTCGATCAATACCGCCACGCCGCGCGGCAACTGACGCCGGCTCGGATACACCGCATACAAGCCGCTGCTGCGCCGAACGTATTGCGGCAGTACGCGGACCAGCCGTCCCTCATGCACCTCGTCGGCGACCGTCATGACCGGCATCAGCCCGATGCCGAGCCCGGCGCGCACGGCGCGCAACTGGCTGAGCAAGGTGTTGGCGGCGAAGCGTCCGCCGACGCGGACTTCGACCGCGCCTTCCGGGCCGTCCAGGCGCCACAGGGTTTTGCCTTGCGCCGACAGCGCGACCACGCAATCGCTCGCGGCCAGCGCGGCCAGGCTTTCGGGTTCGCCGCGCGCGCGCAGATACTCCGGCGTCGCCACCAGGATCAGTTCCTGACGTCCGTCGAGCCGGCGCGCGACGTAACTGGAGTCTTCCAACTCGCCGGCGCGGAAGGCGACGTCGATGGCGTGTTCGATCAGATCCACGCGCGCATCGCTGAGCATGAATTCCAGTTTCAGCAGCGGATGCTCGGCGAGCAGACCTTCGACGCGCTGTAGCGGAAAGAATTCGAAGAAATCCGCCGGCACCGCCACGCGGACGGTACCGCGCGGCACCTGGCCGGTCTCGCTGAGGCGAAGTTGCGCGCTTTCGATGTCCTCGATCCCGGCCACGCAGCGCTCGAAAAACTCACGCCCGGCGCTGGTGAGGCTGAGCTTGCGGGTGGAGCGCTGCAGCAGACGCGCGCCCAACTGCTCCTCCAGTTGCTGCACCCGCCGGCTGACGGTATTGGCCGGCTGGTCCAGCCGGCGCCCGGCGGCGGCGAAGCTGCCGGCCTTGACGGTCTGGACGAACACGGCGACGGCATTGATATCGAGCACGATTACTCGCAAATCTGGATGACTGAAATACAATTAACCCACTTTCTGGAGCAATAGGCCAGGGCCTATCGTGCCGCTCAATCCCCGATTTCGAGCGCCCCCGACCCCATGCTTCGCCCCACCCGCCCCACCTCCCCGCTGATCTGGATCCTGCGCATCGTCCTCGCCGCCGCCCTGCTCGCCGCCGGTGCCAGCAAGCTGCTCGGGCTGCCGTTCCAGGTGCAGATGTTCGAAACCCTGGGCTTTGGCCAATGGTTCCGCTACTTCACCGGCGCCACCGAACTGGCCACCGCCGCGCTGCTGCTGTCGCCGCGCACCGGCTTCATCGGCGGCCTGTTGCTGCTCGCGACCATGCTCTGCGCCGTCGCGGTGCATGTGTTCTTGATCGGCGGCAGCCCGGTGCCGGCGCTGTTGCTCGGCGCGATGGCCGGCTTCGTCGCCTGGCGCCTGCGGCCTCTCGCCGCGGCGCACGCATCCGCTTGATCGTTCCCCCCGACTTCCAAGGAACCGCAATGCCCCGTATCGCCCTGATCATCGGCAGCACCCGCCCCAACCGTTTCGCCGACGTCCCCGCGGCCTGGATCCAGGCCGGCGCGCAAGCCCGCGGCTTGAAACTCGACACGCTGGATCTGCGCGATCACCCGCTGCCCTTGTTCGAAGAACCGCTGCCGCCCGCCTACACCGGCGGCGCCTACCAGAACCCCGCCGCCGAAGCCTGGCGCAAGCGCGTCGGCGAATACGACGCCTACATTCTCACCGCCGCCGAGTACAACCACGGCCCGACCGCTGCGCTCAAGAACGCCCTGGATTCGGCGTTCGTGGAGTGGATCAACAAACCGGTGAGTTTCGTCGGCTACGGCGGCGTGGGCGGCGCGCGAGCGGTCGAGCAACTGCGCCAGCATGCGATCGAGTTGCAGATGGCTCCGATCCGCAACGCCGTGCATATCGGCCTGGAGCCGTTCATCGGCATCCTGCAGCAAGGCCGCGCACTCGACGATTACGCCTATCTGGTGCAAGCGCGCGACGCGATGTTCGATCAGCTGTTGTGGTGGGCCAACGCGCTCAAGACGGCGCGGCTGCAAGCGGCGGCTTGAGCGCGGGCGGTTGTGACGGCCCGCCTGGGCGAGGCCGTCGTTTCGCCGAGGTCGACCGCGATTACCGGTCGACGGCGTTATCGGATCGCGCGCGGCACGGCTCGATCAAACTTGCTCGATCAAACGTGCTCGATCAGGCCTGCTCGATCATGTCTGCTCAATCATGTCTGCTCAATCGAGCGCGGCTCAGTCGATCGGCCGCCACACCGGCTTGCCGCCGCGGCCGGGCACCCGATGCATCGACGGCGGCATGACGTACAAGACCTCCAGGATCAGTTCCGGCGGCAGATCGTCGATCCCGTCGACCAGATCGTCGCACTAGTGTCTCGGCGCGCCGCCACGCTCACGGCGCGGGCTTGCGCGGCGCCTTGTTCCTGCTCTTGGCCTTCGGCTTGACCGGCGACGGCGCGGCCGGCGACGTGCCGCCGCGATGCGACATCGCCGCCACGCGCTGCGCGGCATTGGCGCGCAGGTCCATGTAGAACAGCTGATAGTCGTTGACGTGCTGATCGCCGCCGAACCACCACTGTCTCCATTCGCCGTCGGGCAAAGTCACCGAAAGCAGGCCGTCGTCGCAGCGCGCCGTCACCCGGCCGGGCAACGGCTCGGGCAACGGCCGGTCGCGTTCGGCATGGACCGCGCCCAGATGCGCCGACAGCGGGCTGGTCTGTCCGTCGGCACGCCAGGTAACCGGATTCACGCACAGCAAGCGTGGCTGCTCGCTCGTGCGATAGCCGCCGGGATACCAGGCGCGCACGCGTTCGAACCGCTCCGGCCGATCCTCGCCGGCCTCGAAAGAGTTGTAGAAAACCGCGCAGCCGGTCTGCTGCGGCGTCGCACATAACGGCACGCCCGGAATCGTGAGCCGCAAGGCGTCCGCGGGCACCGCAGCGCCGATCAGATATGCCGCCACCAGGCGCTTGCGCAGCGAAGGATCGGCCGCCAGGTCGGACATCAGTTCCGATACCAGACGTAACCCGTGACCGCTGCCCTGGCTGTGCGCGGCAATGATGAAAGGCCGGCCCTTCGACCACTGCTGCAGGTACGCGCGGAACGCCGCGCGCACGTCGGCATAGGCCAGATCCAGGGCCCGATCGCGATCGGCGTCGGACGCCGACAGATAGCCGCTGAGCGACATCTGCCGGTAATGCGGCGCGTAGATCCGCCCGCTGTCGTTGAATGCACTGGCCTGCGCGCGCAGGGTGAACTCGGTGCCGCGGTTGGCCTGCTCGTCGTCCAGCGGCTGATTCCAGCGCTTGCGCGAGAAGTACGTGGTCGGGTGGATGAAGAACACATCGACCGGCGCGTCGCGCTGGCGGTTGCGCATGCCGATCGGCGTCGCGTCGGAGTCGTCGCGCTTGCCCGGCAGCGCGGCCCAGGCCGTTTCATCGCGATAGTCCGGCGCGCCGGGCTCGGGCGTGCGGTCGAAAGCGTGCTTGGGATCGAGCATCCGCGCACAGCCGCCGCAGGCCACCAGGATCAGAACCGCGAGCCATGGGATCGTCTTCATGCGTGCCTGCGAACGTGAGCTGCGCGGACATCGCGCGTGGCCGGCCGGAAGGGGCGACCGACGCATTCTAGGGCCAGGCTCCGCCGATCTGGCGAACGAACCATACGGAGTGTGCCGACATGGCATGCCGAGGTTTGCGCGGCGCCGGCGAGTCCGAACTGGCTGAACGAAACAGAGGCTGGGGGCTGATGTGAGGAGCTGGACGCGCCCTGGTACGGCTTGGGGCGCAGCGCTGCGGAGGGCTGCGCGGTTGGCGGGGTGGCGCGGTCGCGGCTTGCGCCGCTCCTACAGGGGGCCGGCCGATGGCGACCTGGTTTGTTGGGTTGGAGCTGCGCGAGCTGCGACCGCGGGGCTACGGAAGCCGGCGTGGGTGGCGGGGTGGCGCGGTCGCGGCTCGCGCCGCTCCTACAGGGGACAGCAGATGGCGGCGTGGTTTGTTGGGTAGGAGCTGCGCGAGCTGCGACCGCGGGGCTACGGAAGCCGGCGCGGGTGGCGGAGTGGCGCGGTCGCGGCTTGCGCCGCTCCTACAGGGGGCCGGCCGATGGCGACCTGGTTTGTTGGGTAGGAGCTGCGCGAGCTGCGACCGCGGGGTTACGGAAGCCGGCGCGGGTGGCGGAGTGGCGCGGTCGCGGCTTGCGCCGCTCCTACAGGGGGCGCCGATGGCGGCGTGGTTTGTCGGGTTCGGGCAGGTGATGCGCGTGCCGCGCTTCAACCCACCAGGCGCAGCACGTCGTCGAGCAGCCCCGCCGCGGTGACTTCCGCGCCCGCGCCCGGGCCCTGGATCACCAGCGGCTGCGCGCGATAGCGATCGGACCAGATCGCGACTTTGTTGTCGGTACCGGCACCCCCGGCCAAGGGGTGATCGCCGGGCAAGGATTCCAGCCCGACCTTGGCGCTGACCCGGCCGTCCTCGGCGCGTTCCAGGCGCGCCAGGAAGCGCAGCTTTTCGCCGTTCTTGTAGGCCTGCGCATAGCGCTCGCGCAGTGCGTTGTCGAGCGCCGGCAAGGCGGCGTCGACACTGTCCTTGGACAGGATCGCCAGTTCCGGCGGTACCAGCGAGGCGACCTCGACCTCGCCTGCATCCAGCGCCACGCCGGCGGCGCGCGCAAGGATCAGCAGTTTGCGCCGCACGTCTTCGCCGGACAGATCGTCGCGCGGGTCCGGTTCGGTATAGCCGGCGTCGCGCGCCTGCCGCACCAAGACCGAGAACGGGCGCATGCCGTCGTAGTGATTGAACAGCCAGGCCAGCGAACCCGACAACACGCCGGCGATGGCGTGGATGCGATCGCCGCCGGCCTGCAACTCGCGCAAGCTGCGCAGCAGCGGCAAGCCCGCGCCGACCGTGGCGCTGTCGCCGTAAGCGCTGCCGCCGTGCGCGCAGGCCTCGCGGATCGCGCGCCAACGCGCCAGGCTGGTGCCTTGGCCGATCTTGCACGCGGTGACCACATGGATGCCCTGCGCGAGCCACTGCGCATGGCGTTCGGCGACCGCCTCGCTGGCGGTGGCGTCGATCACCACGCGCGCGCCGCCGTCGCCGAGCGCCCCGGCGACATCGTCGAGCGCGCTGGCGTGCGAGGAGGCGGCCAGCGCGGTGACCGCGTGCTCGGGCACGATGCCGCCCGCGTCGACCGCGGCGCGACGCGAATTGGCCACGTGCACCAGCGACAAGCGTTCGCCCAGCGCGCTGCCGCGCCAGCTCGCCAGCCGCGCGATGACCGCGCCGCCGACCGTGCCGGTGCCGAGCAAGGCGACCCGCACGGCCGCGTTGGCGACCGGCGCGCGCGGCTGCCCACGCGAGGCGAGCGCATGCAGATGGCTTTCGGGCGACGCCGCGGCGATGAATTCGCCGCCCGCGTTGCCGTGCAGGGCGCTGGCCGCGACGTTCATCGTTTGACGCGCGCCGCCGTGGCCACCACCGCGCTCGCGCGGTCCAGCGCGGCCTGCAGATCGGCCAGCAGATCGTCGATGTGCTCGATGCCGACCGACAGACGCAGCAAGCCGTCGCCGATTCCGGCGGCGGCGCGCGCTTCGGGCGACATGGCCGCATGGGTCATGGTCGCCGGATGCGCGACCAGGCTTTCCACGCCGCCCAGCGACTCGGCCAGGGTGAAGCAGGTCAAACCCTCGACGAAGGCGCGCACTGCGTCCACGCCGCCGTCGATCTCGACGCTGAGCATGGCGCCGAAACCCTTCTGCTGGCGCGCGGCCAGCGCATGGCCCGGATGCGATTCCAGGCCCGGGTAATGGACCACGCGCACCGCCGGATGGTTGTCGAGCAACTCGGCGATGGCCTGGGTGTTTTCCTGGTGCACGCGCAGGCGCGCATCGAGCGTGCGCAGGCCGCGCAAGGTCAGGAACGCATCGAACGGCGAGCCGGTCAGGCCCAGCGCGTTGGCCCACCAGGTCAGTTGCTGGTGATGCTCGGCGGTCTTGGCCACCACCGCGCCACCGACCACGTCGCTGTGGCCGTTGATGTACTTGGTGGTCGAATGCACGACCAGGTCCGCGCCGAACGCGATCGGGCGCTGCAGCGCGGGCGACAGGAAGGTGTTGTCGACCACCGTCAGCGCGCCCTTGGCGTGCGCGGCTTCGATCACGAATCGCAGATCGGTGATGCGCAGCAGCGGGTTGGACGGGGTTTCGATCCAGACCACCGCCGGATCGGTCGCCAGCGCTTCGGTCAGCGAACGCGGATCGGTCAGATCGGCGGTGACCAGCTCGAACGCGCCCTTCGCCGCCAGCGCGTTGAACAGACGCCAGCTGCCGCCGTAGCCGTCGTGCGGCACCACGATGCGGTCGCCGGGCTTGAGGAAGGCGTGCAGCACCAGGGTGATGGCCGACATGCCGGTGGAGGTGATCACGCCGCCCGCGCCGCCTTCGAGTTCGGCCAGCGCTTCGCCGAGCAGATCGCGGGTCGGATTGCCGCTGCGGGTGTAATCGTACTGACGCTTCTGGTCGAAGCCGGCGAAGCTGAAGTTGGACGACAGCACGATCGGCGGAGTGACGGCGCCATGCGCGATGTCGCGGTCGATGCCGGCGCGCACGGCGGCGGTACAGGGATTGCGGGTGATGCCGGGGGTCGATTCGATGCTCATGGGGGCCGCTCCGTAGTTATGAATGCTCAGGCGGCCACCGACGTACAGTCGGCCAACGCTTCGCGAAGAATGGTGTCGATCTGGGCTTGTTCTTTCAGGCAGGCGTCGTGGCCGTAGATCGAGCGCAGCACGCGCAGGCGAGTTTCGCCGCGCAGACGCTCGATCAGATCGTAGGACTCGCTCAACGGGATCAGCCGATCCTCGGTGACCGCGACCACGGTGACCGGGACGCAGATCGCGGCCGGGTCGACCTGCTGCAGATCGATCGATTCGGACAGGCGCAAGAACGCGGTCGGCGAGGTGCGCGCGACGTACTTGTTGCCGCAATGGTCGAGGTAGTCCTCGGCAGCGACGCGCACGCGGCCGTCGACCACCTGCGCGGCGCCGAAGCGCTCGGCGAATTCTTCCGGAGTGCGGTAGCTCAGCACCGCCAGTTCGCGCGCCAAGGCCAGGCCCTGGCTTTCGTCGCACTGCAGCGCGCCCAGTGCGACCGCGCGGCGCTGCAGCGCGCGCCAGGCGGCGGCATACGGATGGGCGCGGTGGGTGCCGCTGATCGACACCACCTCGCCGACGCGGTCGGGATGACGCGCGGCGAGTTGCAGGCCGATCATCGCGCCGTAGGAATAACCGACGAAGGCCAGCAGGCGCTCGATCCGCAGCGCGTCGAGCAGCGCGGCGATCGCATCGGCCTGGTCGGTCGGATCGATGGCGATGTCGAGCGAACCGTCGGCGCCGATCCAGTCGAAGGACACCAGGTGGTAACGGGTCGGATCCAGCGAACGGCCGGCGCCGACCTGGCATTCCCACCAACCCTGCTCGCCGAACTCGCGGCTCGGCGACAAATGCTTGTGCGCCGAGATTCCGCCCGCCACGAACACCGCCGGCAGCGAAGCATCGCCCTGGGTTTCATAGCGCAGCGTCAGCGCGCGGCGGCCGGAATGACGCAGTTCGAGCTCGACCCGCACTTCGCCGCGGGTCGCGGCGTGGCGGCCGGCACCGGGACGCTCGAAAGCGATCGGCGCGGCGGCGGCGGAGTAAGAGCCGAAGCTGTCGGCGCGGTCGTAGGCGGCGGTGCTGGGGGCGAAGCTCATGGCGGTCATCCGAAGTGAACGGGGCCACCGAGTTCGCAAGTCGCGCACTCGCATCGCTGCGAGCGTTCGCAACCATCTTCCGACCAACGCCTCGACGCCTCTGATGGGCGCGGGCGGGCCGCAGGAATTGGCACCTTCACGCGGCTTGCGCCGCCTTGGGTTGCCCCGGCTTCAAAGGGCCTGTCCCTCTGCCGGTCTCGATGGATGGGCACAGTCTGCCCAGCGCCGGAGGGCATGTCAATCGCTTCATCCGCATATAGCGATTTATTATTTACCCCGGCCCGGCCCGCGTCGACACGACCTGTGTCACAAAGCGTTTCCGGCCGCCCCGGTTGTCATCGCGCCCGCATACACTTGCCGCGATGAATAGCCGTCTAGTCGCCGCCGCCCTCGCCAGCCTGCTGCTGTCTGCCTGCGTCACCCGCCCGGTCGTGGACACCGCCCCGCGCATCGTCAGCGCCGGTCCTGCGGACCTGCGGGTGGTGCCCGAGCGCTTCGTCTCCAAGCCCAGCCCGCAGGACGAACTGGACTCACTGGCGACTTGGCCGGGCGAGGACGGCTCCACCTGGCTGATCGCCAGCGCCAAGTCGACCCACCAACTGGCGGTCTACGACGCCGACAGCGGCGAACGCCTGCGCAGCATCGGCGAGAAAGGCGCGGCGCTGGCGCAATTCAAGCGTCCCAACGGGCTGGCGGTGTTCGGCGACTATCTGTTCGTGGTCGAACGCGACAACCACCGCGTGCAAGTGCTGCGCCTGCCCGGCTTCACCCCGCTGGCCAGTTTCGGCGAGGCGCAGCTGCGCAGCCCCTACGGCGTGTGGCTCCACGAGGTCGAGCCGGGCGAACTGGAGGCCTACATCACCGACAGCTTCATGTACGGCGACAAGTTCGACCGGGTGCCGCCGCTGGCCGAACTCGACCAACGCGTGCGCCGTTACCGCTTGCGTTTCGACGAAGACGACCGCCTGTCCAGCGAATACCTGGGCGCGTTCGGCGATACCAGCGAGGACGCCGCGCTGCGCATCGTCGAGTCGATTTCCGGCGATGCGGCCAACGACCGCCTGCTGATCGCCGACGAAGACCCGCGCCACCTGTCGACCCTGCGCGAATACACCCTGGCCGGCCGCTACACCGGCCGCCACATGCCCGACCGCAGCTTCCACGCGCAGACCGAGGGCGTGGCACTGTGGAACTGCGCCGGCGGCGCCGGTTATTGGATCGCGGTCGACCAGTTGATGCCGCACACGGTCTTCCACGTGTTCGACCGCGATACCCTGCAGTCGCAGGGCAGTTTCCGCGGCGAAGTCACCGCGCACACCGACGGCATCGTCCTGCACGCTGCCGGGACCAAATCGTTCCCGACCGGCGCGCTGTACGCCGTCAACGACGATCGCTCGGTGGTTTCGTTCGATCTGGGCGATATCGCCCGCGCTTTGCAACTGCAACCGGGCTGTCTGAACTGATTCGTCCCGCCTGCTCTCATTGATCCCGACCCAGCCATTCGCTCATTCCACCATGCCGCGTCCGACTTCCTCCGCCAAACGCCGCATCGCCGCCTGCATCGTCCTGACCGTGCTCGCCGCGCATGCAGTACACGCGGGCAAGCTGTATCGCTGGACCGACAAGAACGGCATTACCCACTACGGCGACCGCGCACCGGCCTCGGCGCCGGCGTCGGAAGTCACCGTGATCCCGTTCCGCGCCGAGCCCGGCGCGATCGCCCGGCTGCGTGTGCAGCAGGACGGCGACCGCTACCTGGCCTGGGCCGACAACACCTTGTCCGGGCCGATCGAAGTGCGGCTGGATTTCACCCACAGCAACAACATCATCGGCAGCCCGCTGCTGCCGGCCAGCGCCACTCTGGCCGCGCGCAGCAGCGCGGTGGTCAGCGTGCTCAGCGCGCAAGACCCCGCGCGCGGCGGCGATTTCGAACTGAGCATGCGCTCGGTGCCGGGCGACCCGAGCGCGCGCCCGCGGAACACCGACTACCTGCTGCCGCTGCAGCAGCAACAGTTCCGCATCGACCAGGGCTACGGCGGTCATTTCAGCCACACCGAGCCCGAGCACCGCTACGCGATCGACTTCGCCGCCGACATCGGCACGCCGGTGCTGGCCGCGCGCGAGGGCACGGTGATGCAGGTCGAATCGGATTTCGACAAGGCCGGATTGAACCTGGAGAAGTTCGGCGACCGCGCCAACTTCGTGCGCATCCTGCACGACGACGGCAGCATGGCCCTGTACGCCCACCTCAAGGACGGCGGGGTGATCGTGCGGGTGGGCCAGCGCGTGCGCGCCGGCCAGCAGATCGGGCTGTCGGGCAACACCGGCTTCAGCACCGGCCCGCATCTGCATTTCGCGATCCAGGTCAACCGCGGCATGCGCCTGGAATCGATCCCCTTCCGGATGACCGGGCCGCAGGGGCCGTTGCGGCTGTCGAGCGGCGCGCGCTAGACCGGCCGAAGCCTTGTAGGAGCGGCGCGAGCCGCGACCGCGGGGCCTCAAGCTCGCGCCGGACGCCGGGATTCGCGGTCGCGGCTCGCGCCGCTCCTACAGGGAGCCCCCGGGCACTGCCTCGGTCCGCGGGTATACTCCCCGCCTCCCCGTTACCTGCCGACGCGCCCCGGGCGCGCCGTTCCCATGTCCGAAGTCTCCCAACAAGCCCTCCGCCGCCGCACCTTCGCGATCATTTCGCACCCCGACGCCGGCAAGACCACGCTGACCGAAAAGCTGTTGCTGTTCGGCGGCGCGATCCAGATGGCCGGCTCGGTCAAGGGCCGCAAGGCCGCTCGCCATGCCACGTCCGACTGGATGGCGCTGGAAAAAGAGCGCGGCATCTCGGTGACCTCCTCGGTGATGCAGTTCCCCTACGAGGACTGCGTGATCAACCTGCTCGACACGCCCGGCCACGCCGACTTCGGCGAGGACACCTACCGCGTGCTGACCGCGGTCGACTCGGCGCTGATGGTCATCGACGTGGCCAAGGGCGTGGAAGAACGCACGATCAAGCTGATGGAAGTCTGCCGCCTGCGCGACACGCCGATCATGACCTTCATCAACAAGCTCGACCGCGAAGGCAAAAGCCCGATCGACCTGCTCGATGAAGTGGAAAGCGTGCTCGGCATCCAGTGCGCGCCGATCACCTGGCCGATCGGCATGGGCCAGCGCCTCAAGGGCGTGGTCCACCTGATCACCGGCGAAGTGCACCTGTACGAACAGGGTCGCAACTTCACCCGCCAGGACTCGACCATCTTCGCCTCGATCGACGATCCCACCCTGGAAGCGCGCATCGGCGCGCCGATGCTGGCCGAATTGCGCGAGGAGTTGGAACTGGTCGAAGGCGCCTCGCATCCCTTCGACAAGGCCAAGTACCTGTCCGGCACGCAGACCCCGGTGTTCTTCGGCTCGGCGGTCAATAACTTCGGCGTGCAACTGCTGCTGGATTTCTTCGTCGAACACGCGCCCTCGCCCAAGCCGCGCGAATCTACCGTGCGCGAGGTCCAGCCGGTCGAAGAAAAGCTCACCGGCTTCGTGTTCAAGATCCAGGCCAACATGGATCCGCAGCACCGCGACCGGGTCGCGTTCATGCGCATCTGCTCGGGCAAGTTCAGCGCCGGCATGAAAGCCTTCCACGCGCGCACGGGCAAGGAAGTCAAACTCGCCAACGCGCTGACCTTCATGGCCAGCGATCGCGAGATCGCCGAAAGCGCGTTCCCCGGCGACGTCATCGGCATCCACAACCACGGCACGATCTCGATCGGCGACAGCTTCAGCGAAGGCGAGAACCTGTCCTTCACCGGCATCCCCAACTTCGCCCCGGAATTGTTCCGCCGCGCGCGCCTGCGCGATCCGCTCAAGCTCAAGCAGTTGCAGAAGGGCCTGGCGCAGTTGTCGGAAGAAGGCGCGACCCAGTTCTTCCGTCCGTTGATGAGCAACGATCTGATCCTCGGCGCGGTCGGCGTGCTGCAGTTCGATGTGGTCGCCTACCGCCTGAAGGACGAGTACGGCGTGGACGCCAGCTTCGAGCAGGTCGGCGTCGCCACCGCACGCTGGATCCGCTGCGCGGACGCGAAGAAGCTCGAAGAATTCCGCGACAAGAACGCGCTGAACCTGTCCGTGGATGCGGCCGGGCAGCTGGTTTATCTGGCCCCGACCCGGGTCAATCTGCAACTGGCGCAGGAACGCGCGCCGGGCGTGGAATTCCTGGCCACGCGCGAACACGCGCATGCGGTGGCGATCGACTGATGTCGCCGCCGGGCCAGGGATGGCTGTCGAGGTGGTGGGCGTACTTGCTGAGCAAGCGCAGCGAAGTCGCCGCGCTCGATTACAAGGACGCCTACATGGGCAAGGTCATCGTCGACATCCATCGCCTGCGCAGCGACAAGGCGCAGGCGATGGCACCGTTGCGGGCTGTGCATCCGATCCATCGCATCGACCGCGAATCGGCGCTGCAGGCGACCCGCGCGCGGGCGCAAGCGCTGATCGCGCGGCGCGAGGAACTGTTGGCGTACGGGCGGCTCGATCTGGCCGCGCTCAACGAAATCATTCCCTCGGTATCGCAGATCAAGGTCGTGCGCGAGGGCGAACGCTGGCTGGCCTTCGAAGGCAACGGACGCCTGTACGCGATGCGCGAAGCCTTCGGCGAAGACTGCGATTTGCTGGTCGAAGTGGAGGAATACCGCTTCGCCAAGCCGCATAAGATCCTGCGGCGGCTACGGCGGATCCGCCGTTTGAACATGCTTGATTGATCGGGCTTGATTGATCGGGCTTGATTGATCGGGCTTGATTGACCGGGCTTGATTGATCGGACTCGAGTGATCGGGATCGAGTGATCCGGCCCGAGCCGATCCGGCCCATCGGCTCGCGGCGAGAACGCTCCGCGGCGAGGCTTGAGCTCCGGCTCGACCATGAAGCCACGCTGCTTCGCCCATCGGCGTTCGAGTCCCTCCCATCAGAACGCATGCCGCATCGCCTCGACCGTCCCGCCGCTGTCGCGCCCATGTTGCGCGGCACCATTGGCTAGGATCGAAGACGCCGGAGGATCCGGCGTCCAAGCGAGGGGGAGTTATGTATTGGTTGGGTGTCGTGCTGTGTTTGATCGGTGGTCTGTGGATCGTCGTCAACGCCTTCCGCAAGAGCATCTGGTGGGGCTTGGGTTCGCTGATCATTCCGCTGGTCGCGTTGGTATTCGCGATCATGAATTTCGCCGAAAACAAGATTCCCTTGGCGATCTATGTAGTCGGCATCGTCTTGCTGATCGTCGGCATGCCGTCGGGAGCGAGTTACGGCGCACCGGCCTAGCCGAGCACGCATCGGGGCGCGCCGCGCGTTCGCCCCGATGCCTCACGCGGGCGAGACGTCCCTTTCGCTAGCGGCCGTCGGCCGCCGCACCCGTGATCCGGGTCGCGAATCGGCATCGATCCGGCCTTAACTGAAGCTGGCCGTTCGCCTGCGCGGCGAGCATCGGCCCCGGACCGCGCTAGGATGCAGGGACCATGACCCTCGCCCATGCCCCCGCTCACGGCGAACATTCGATCCGTGAAGAAATCGCCAACGCCCTGACTCACGGTCTGGGCGCCACCGCCGCCCTGGCCGGCGGCGCGGTGATGATCACCCTGGCCGCGCTGCACGGCGACGCCTGGCAGCTCGGCAGCGCGATCGTGTTCGGCATCAGTCTGCTGCTGCTCTATCTGGCCTCCACGCTGTATCACGCGATCCAGCATCCGGTGGTCAAGGGCCGGCTGAAGGTGTTCGACCACTGTGCGATCTATCTGCTGATCGCCGGCACCTACACCCCTTTTACTTTGATCGGCCTGCGCGGCCCGTGGGGCTGGGGGCTGTTCGCGGCGATCTGGGGCCTGGCCTTCGCCGGAATCGTGTTCAAGCTGTTCTATACCGGCCGCTTCAAACTGCTGTCGACCCTGATCTACATCGCGATGGGCTGGCTGGTGCTGGTCGCGATCAAGCCCCTGCTCAACGCGCTCGACGCCTGGACCCTGGGCTGGCTGCTCGCCGGCGGCATCTGCTACACCTTCGGCACGGTGTTCTATCACCGGCCTTCGCTGAAGTACTCGCACGCGATCTGGCATCTGTTCGTGGTCGCCGGCAGCGTTTGCCATTACATCGCGGTGCTTTCGCAAGTGGTGCCCTCGCCCGCTGGCGCCGTGCCGGCCGCCTGAACGCTGCATCGCGCGTCCACGGCGTATTCACCCTCGCTTTACCGCAGGATGGGGAGGGTGGGGCCAATCTGAGCCAACCGGTTACATCGGCATCGGCCGAACCGCGCCATATCGCGGCGCGCTCCACGCCGCGGCGATCGGCCTTCGTCATCGAACGATGAACACATCTTCCACATCGCCCGCATCCACCCCGCCATCGCCGGCCACGCGCGAAAGCGGCGGGTTTTTCCGTCGCCATCGGTGGTGGAGCGCGCTGGGCGCGATCGCCCTGGCGATCCTCGCGCTGGTGCTGCTGTGGGATTGGAACTGGTTCAAGGGACCGATCGAACGCCAGGTCGAAGCGCGTACCGGCCGACGCCTGGAAATCGCCGGCGACCTCGACGTCGATCTGGGCCGGGTGCCGGTGATCCGCGCCGATGCCCTGAGCTTCGCCAACGCGTCGTGGGCCAAACAGCCGATGATGGCGACCGCGCAACGGCTGGAACTGTCGATCGAGTTCTGGCCCTTGCTCAAGGGCGAGGTCCGCATTCCGCAGATCCGACTGACCCAGCCGCGGGTGAACCTGCAGACCGATCCCTCGCACGGCGGCAACTGGGTGTTCGAACGCGGCGGCGGCGGCGAGTTGCCGAAGTTCCGCAAGATATGGATCGAAGACGGCCGCATGGAATTCCTCGATGCCGCCGGCAAGACCGATATTCGCCTGGCCGTGAACAGCCGTCCGCCGCGCCGCGAGGACGCCGCGCCGCCGGTCGACGTCGAAGGCGGCGGCCGCTGGAAGAACAGCGCCTTCACCCTGCAAGGCCGCGCCGAATCGCCGTTGGAACTGAGCCAGGCGCAACGCCCCTATCGTTTGAACCTTCGCGCCGCGGCCGGCGCCACCCGCGCGCATGCGCGCGGCGAACTGGTCGACCCGTTCCATCTGCGCGACTTCGATCTGCGGTTCGCCTTGGCGGGCAAGAACCTGGCCGACCTGTATCCGCTGATCGGCGTGGCGATTCCGCCGACCCCGCCGTACGCGCTCGACGGTCGCCTGCAGCGCGACGGCGTGCGCTGGAACTACCGCGATTTCACCGGCAAGGTCGGCGACAGCGATCTGTCCGGCGACGCCAGCGTCGACACCGGCGGCGCGCGCCCGTATCTGCGCGCCGATCTGATCTCCAAGCGGCTGGACTTCGACGACCTCGCCGGCTTCATCGGCGCGCCACCGGAAACCGGGCGCGGCGAAACCAGCAATCCCGAGCTGGCCGCGTTGAACGCGCAATTCGACGCCAAGCCACGACTGCTGCCCGATACGCCTTACCGGCTCGACAAACTGCGCGCGATGGACGCCGACGTGAAGCTCAAGGCCGCGCGCATCAACGCGCCCGGCTGGCCGCTGGACGATATGCAGGCGCATCTACTGCTAGAAGACGGCTTGCTCAAACTCGATCCGCTGAACTTCGGTGTCGCCGACGGCGACATCCGCTCGACCATCACCATGGACGCGCGCAATCCGACCATCCGCACCCGCGCCGACATTCAAGCGCGCCGCCTGACGCTGGCCAAGCTGATGCCGACGATCAAACTCGGCCAGGACGCGGTCGGCAAGGTCGGAGGCCGCATCGCCCTGAGCGGCAGCGGCAATTCCATCGCCAAGATGCTCGGCAGCGGTGACGGCAGCGTCGCGGTCGGCATGGGCCAGGGCCAGGTCAGCAATCTGTTGATGGAATTCGCCGGCATCGACCTGGCCGAGATCATCAAATTCAAGCTGACCTCCGACCGCAAGATTCCGATCCGCTGTGCCTTCGGCGACTTCTCCGTGAACGACGGCGTGATGACCGCGCAATCGCTGGCCTTCGATACCAGCGACACGGTGCTGGTCGGCACCGGCACCATCAACCTGCGCGACGAAAAACTCGACATGGTCGTTCGTGCGCGGCCCAAGGACCGCAGCCTGCTGTCGTTGCGCGCGCCGCTGATCGTCACCGGCAGCTTCAAGCAGCCCAACGCGCGGCCGGACTACAAACGTCTGGGATTGCGCGGCGCCGCGGCGATCGCGCTCGGCGCCATCGCCCCGCCCGCGGCCTTGTTGGCGACATTGGAACTGGGGCCGGGCAAGGATGCCGGCTGCGCCGCGCATACGATCAATTGAAGACGACGCAGCTGAACACGACGCAGTGGGCGCGCGCGAATCCGCGCGCGGGCCGGGCCGCATCTTGGCGGACGCTGCGCCTCAGCTTGCGCTGCCTCAGCTTGCGCTGCCTCAGCTTGCGCTGCCTCAGCTTGCGATGTAGCGCTGCAGATGATCGAGTTCCTGCTGTTGATCCTCGATCACCGCCTTGACCAGGTCGCCGATCGAAACCACTCCGACCACCTGCCCGCCTTCCAATACCGGCAGATGGCGGATGCGTTTGTCGGTCACGATCTGCATGCAGCGATCGGCGCTGTCGCCCAGGCCGACGCTGACCACCTGCGCGGTCATGATGTCGCGCACCGGCGTATCGGCAGACGAACGTCCCTGCAGCACGATCTTGCGCGCGTAATCGCGCTCGGACAGGATCCCGGCCAAGCGGCCGCCTTCCATCACCAGCACCGCGCCGATGCGTTTTTCGGCCATCAGCCGGATCGCGTCGATCACCGGCGCGTCGGGTCCGATCGCGAACACCTCAGCGGCTTTCGCCTCCAACAGTTGCCTTACTGTGCGCACGGCCATCTCCTTCCGCGAGCGGGGGATCGAGCTGGGAAAAGCGGGTCTGCCCCGAGGATACTCCTGCGGCGGGCTGCCAAGTGTCGACAAGATACAAAGGCCGCTGCTTGGATTCCTCGTACAGCCGGCCCAGGTATTCGCCGATCAGGCCCAGCGCGATCAGTTGCACGCCGCCCAGGAACAGGATCACCGCCATCATCGTCGGCCAACCCTGCACCGGGTCGCCGAACAGCAGCGCCTTGAGCACCACCTTGGCGGCGAAGGCGAAGGCCACCAGCGCGGTGATCAGGCCCAGATAGGTCGCCAGCCGCAGCGGCGCGGTCGAGAAACTGGTGATGCCCTCCAGAGCCAGATTCCACAGCCGCCACAGATTGAACTTGCTGCGACCGGCCACCCGCGCCTCGCGGTGGTACGGCAGGCCGACGCGGTTGTAACCGACCCAGCCGAACAGGCCCTTCATGAAACGGTGGCGTTCGCGCAGCTGCCGCAACGCGTCCAGCGCGCGCGGCGAGAGCAGGCGGAAATCGCCGGTGTCGGCCGGGATCGGCGTGCGCGAGAGCCGGCCGATCACCCGGTAGAACGCATGCGCGGTGCTGCGCTTGAACCAGCCCTCGCCTTCGCGTTCCAGACGGGTGCCGTAGACATCGTCGTAGCCTTCGCGCCACCGCGCGACGAACTGCGGGATCAGCTCCGGCGGATCCTGGCCGTCGGCATCCAGGATCAACGCCGCGCCGGTGTCGACGCGATCCAGCCCGGCGGTCAGCGCCGCCTCCTTGCCGAAATTGCGCGACAGACGCAGCAGGCCGACCCGCGGATCGTGCGCGGCGAAGGCCTGCAGGATGCTCCAGGTGGCGTCGCGACTGCCGTCGTCGACATACAGGATGCGGCCGTCGACGCCGTCGGCGGCCAGCGCGTCCAGCGCCGCGGCGATGCGCGGCTGCAGCAGGGGCAGGCTCTGCGCTTCGTCGAAGGCGGCCAGCACGACGGTGACGCGATCGCGGTTCATGCCCGGCATATTAGCGGCGGCCGCACCGGCGCGAGCGTGATCGCCCGGACTCACTCGATCTGCTTGAGGTAACCGCTGCCGCCGATGTAGCGCATTTGCCGCTGGATCGCCCCGGCGCGGCGCTGCACGTACGGACCGGGCCGGGCGATGCTGTAGCGCTTGGGATTGGGCAGCACCGCGGCCATGCGCGCGGCCTCGGCCGGACCGAGCTGGCTGGCGTCCTTGCGGAAATAGGTGCGCGCGGCGGCCTGCGCGCCGTACACCCCGTCGCCGAATTCGGCGATGTTGGCGTAGACCTCGATGATCCGGCGCTTGGGCCACATCGCCTCGATCAGCAGCGTGTACCAGGCTTCCACGCCTTTACGCACCCAACTGCGGCCGCTCCACAGAAACAGGTTCTTGGCGGTCTGCTGGCTGATGGTGCTGCCGCCGCGGACCTTGCGGCCGCGCTCGTTGTTCTTGCGCGCCTTCTCGATCGCCTTGAGGTCGAAACCGAAATGCTCGGCGAAGTTCTGGTCTTCCGAGGCCACCAGGGCCACCGGCACGTTGCTGGAGATCTCGTCCAGATCGCGCCAGTCGTGGGCCATGCGGAAGCCGAAATCGCCCGAAGCCCAGGCGTCGAACTGGCGGATCATCATGAACGCCGAGAACGGCGGATCGATGAAGCGCAGCGTGACCACCTGCAGGATCGAGGCCAGCGCGAACAGGAACGGCAAGGCCAGTAGCCAACGCAACCAGCGGCGGCGGCGCGAGGGCGGCGCGGCGGACGCCGGCAGCGGCGCGGCGGTGGCACGGTCGGTCAAGCCTTGCACCGCGGCGCCTCCGTCCCCACTCTTGCGCCAAGGCGGATGGCCCGTCGTAGTTCGGGTCCAACCATGGGCGAACTACGTTCCGGTCGCGACCGCATTGCTACCCTCTCCCCTTCACAGGCACGTGCGCATTATCCGCGAAGCCGCGCCCGCCGCGTTCGTCGGCACGCGATCGACGCACGGCGATTCCAGAGTACGACCATGACCGACCCCGCCTCATCACCAACCGCCCCGCTCCAGGCCGCCCCATCCGACGAGAGCGACCGCCTGACCCGCTTCATCATCGAAACCGCCGGCGTGCGCGGCGTGCGGGTGCGCCTGCACGATACCTGGCAGCAGATCCGCGAGCGTGCGCAGTACCCGGCGGCGGCGGCCGAGATGCTCGGCGAGGCCGCGGTAGCCGCGGCGTTGTTCACCGGCCACGCGAAGGTCGACGGGCGCCTGTCGGTGCAATTGCGCGGCGAAGGCGCACTGCGGACTCTGTTTGCCGAATGCACCGCGGCCGGCACCTTGCGCGGCATCGTCCAATTGGCCGAGGACGGCGGCGAGGTCTCGCGCGATCTGCGCGACCTCGGCCCGCAGGCGATGCTCGCCATCACCATCGAGAATCCGGCCCTGCACGGCCGCGATCCGGTCCGTTACCAAGGCCTGGTGTCGCTGGAATCGGACTCCCTGGCCGGCGCCTTCGAAGACTATTTCCGTCAATCCGAACAATTGCCCACCCGGCTGTTGCTGGCCGCCGACGAGCGGCAGGCGGCCGGGCTGATGCTGCAAAAGCTCCCCGGTGACGAGGGCGACGATGATGGCTGGGCCCGGGTCGGGGCGCTGTTCGACACCCTGAGCACGGACGAATTGCTGGAACTGCCGACCCAGACCCTGCTGACCCGCCTGTTCCACGAAGACGGTGTGCAGCTATTGGGCGGCAAGCCGCTGAGCTTCGCCTGCTCGTGCTCGCGCGAGCGGGTCGAGGCCATGCTGGTCTCGCTCGGCCGCGAGGAGGCCGATGCCGCCGCGACCGCGGCCGATGGCGAGGCCCACATCCGCTGCGAGTTCTGTGGCCAGAGCTATCGTTTCGACCGTAACCAAATTGCCGGTCTGTTCGCCGCCGCGGCCGCTGAAATCCAGGCCCCGCAACGGGTACAGTGACCCTGCCGACGGTCGGCGGGACGCGGTTCTGGGACCGTTTTCCGATTGTTAAATAAACATAAACCGGCTATAGTCGATTTTGAGAAATGGGGAACTCGACCGGTTTCATCCGGTCTTAACCACGGTCCGCGCTCAACGACTTTCGATGCTCAAACACCTGCGCCAGTTGCCGCTAGTCCTGACGCTCGCCCTAGGCGTGGCGACGGGTGCGCACGCGCAGGCCAAGCACGACACCACGTATTTGCCGGTGTGGAACCAGAACAACGGCAAGCTGGAGTACCTGCTGCAGCTCGAGCCGGCCGACAAGGCCGCCGCCGCGCGCTGGAAAGTCGGCGCCAACACCTTCGACGCCGCATTGGGCCTCGATTCCGGCGACGGCCTGGGCCTGGTCTGCGACCGCAAAACCGGCCTGGCCGGCGCGATCGGCAACCTCGCCAATCACTGCATGCTCGCCGCGCTCGACGACGACGATCGCGACAGCAGCCGCCAGATCGGCGCGGGCGTCAGCCTCAGCCGTCCTGGCGGACGGGTCGGCGTGACGCTCGGTTCGGGCCGCGACACCCTGCCCGGCTGGCTCAGCCCCAACAACCGCACCAGTCGGGTCGATCAGAACACCCTTACCGTCTACGGTCAGAAGAACATCGGCCGCGAGGCGATGGTCTCCATCGGCGGCACCTGGGCCCGCGCCAAGCTGATTCCGGCCGGCGAAATGCCCGGTCTGGCCGATCGCTGGAGCAGCAAGAGCATCACCATCGGCGCCGGCTACGGCAATTTCGGTGCCAATATCGTCGGCCGCGTGGTCGATACGCCCGGCCAGCCGGGTCAATGGGAAGGCCTCGGCGTCGGCCTGACCTGGCGCACGCCCTGGAGCGGTCAGCTCACCGTCGGCGCCGAAAACGTGGTCACTCGCGGCAAGAATCCGTTCGCGCCCGGTAACGGCGAAAAGGACGAGGGCACCGTGCCCTACGTCCGCTACGAACAAGACCTGTAGTTCCCCTGCTTGCTGCGCACCGCATGATCGCGGCATCGCGCGGCGTGCGCCTGCGCTTGCGCGTCCGGATGATGGTCGCCCTGCCCGTTGATCGCACCGACTGAGGCACCTGGCCGGCACCAAACCCCGCTTCGAGGACTCCGCCGCTACGGCCAAACGGCGTTATGGCCGTGCCAATCGCCATGCCCGGGCGTACCTGAACGAAATTGTTTGTTTTTGTACGAGGGTACCAATGCCGCACCCGGCGACGCTCATTTGTGGAAAACGCGCATGCGCGCCCGCGCCTGCGAAGCCCTCGCCGCCAGCCTGCCTACGGCCGAATGAATAGGGAAATTCCCCACAATTTCATCCAGTTAATGCCAGGCCGCAGGAGCAAAAGTACGCAAAAGTACGGTCGCGGCACCGCGAAGCGGCTCTTTCGGGGACGTCACAATCCGACACTTAACGACACTTTAATTTTTCCGACCTGACGGTTAGCATCGGCGAACCTTGCTGGTCTTGGCGTTTTATTTGACGCTTCCGGCCGGGCAACACGGGTACATCAGACCGATTTTCGGAGAGAGAGAATGACTTTCAAGACCACCCAGCTCCGCGACGCGATCACCTTCGCTCTCGCGGTGGGCACGACGGCGATCGCCGGCGGCGCCGTAGCACAGGAAGCGAGCACTGACGCTCAGAAAGAAGCCACCACGCTCGACCGCGTCGAAGTGACCGGTTCGCGTATCCGCCAAGTGGATATCGAAACCTCGCAGCCGGTGCTCAGCATCAGCCGCGCGCAGATCGAACAGCAGGGCTTCCAGTCGGTCGCCGACATTCTGCAGAACATCTCCGCGGCCGGTACCCCTACGCTCTCGCGCGCATCGCCGCTGTCGGCCGGTGAAGCGGTCGGCGGTTCGTTCATCAGCCTGCGCAACCTCGGCGCCAACCGCACCCTGGTGCTGGTCAACGGCAAGCGCCTGGGCGTCACCACCGGCGGCCTGCAGGACATCTCGACCATTCCGGCCGCGGCTGTGGAACGCGTTGAAGTGCTGAAGGACGGCGCCTCCTCGATCTATGGCTCCGACGCCATCGGCGGCGTGGTCAACATCATCACCCGCACCAACTACGAAGGCATGCAGGCCAGCGCCTACTACGGCCAGTACGGCGAAGGCGACGGCACCATCCAGAAGGTCGACCTGGTGATGGGCGCCCGCGGCGATCGCGGCTCGTTCACCGCCGTGGCCGAGTACGCCAAGGAAGACGCCGTCCGCTCCAGCGACCGCGAGTTCTCCGAGTTCCCGCTGGGTCAGTACCATCCGAACCTGAGCTGGACGCCGGTCAGCCAGCACGGCGGCTTCGTCAGCTCGCCGACGGTCAACACCATCCCGGGCATCACCTATCCGCCGGCCTCTGGCACCAATCCGCGCCGCGAAGTGCGACTGACCCTGAACCAGGGTTCGGACCCGCGCAATCCGGCTAGCTACCGCCTGCAGAACCAAACCGCACCGAACGGCGACGTCAGCAACACCAACTCGCAGACCGACCTGCGCACCCCGCTGGAACGCAAGTCGATCTACATCAGCGGTTCGTACGACATCACCGACAGCATCCGCTTCCGCGGCGATGCGGCGTACACCAACCGCACCGCCGACCGCACGGTCGCCGGCTATCCGTTCCAGTCGATCACGTTCAACAACCGCACCACCAACGTCTCGGTCGATCCGAACAGCTATTTCAATCCGCTGCCCGGCCAGACCATCAGCAACTGGTGGCGCCGTACCTGGGAAGTGCCGCGCACCTCCAGCAGCGACATGGACCAGCTGCGCATTACCGGCGCGATCGAAGGCACCTTCGAGTTCGCCGACCGCACCTTCGACTGGGACGTCAGCTACCTGCACAGCAGCAACAAGGTCGTGCAGTCCAGCTACGGCAACCTCAATCTGGCCAACGTCGGTCGCGCCGTGGGTCCGTCGTTCCTCAACGCCAACGGCCAGGTCCAGTGCGGCACGGCCGCCGCGCCGATCGCCATCGGCCCGGATGCCGGCCAGTGCGTGCCGTGGAATCCGTTCCTGGCCTTCGGCGTCAACGGCCCGGGCGGCTTGACCGGCAACCAGGCGCTGCAGGACTACCTGTTCCAGGAAGAGCATGCGACCGGCGAAACCACCACCCAGGTCGTCAGCGCCAACCTGACCGGCTCGCTGTTCGCGCTGCCGGGCGGCGATCTGGCCTTCGCGGTCGGCGCCGAACACCGTCGCGAGCGCGGCGCGTTCACCCCGGATGCGCTGTCGGTCAGCGGTAACTCGACCAACCTGGCTTCGCGTCCGACCGAAGGCGGCTACACCGTCGACGAACTGTACGCCGAGCTCCAGATCCCGGTGCTGTCCGACGTCATCGGCGCCAAGGAGCTGAGCTTCAGCCTGGCCAGCCGCTACTCCGACTACGACACCTTCGGCGACACGGTCAACAGCAAGTTCGGTTTCAAGTGGAAGCCGATCGACAGCTTGTTGGTCCGTGGTACCTGGGCTGAGGGCTTCCGCGCGCCGACCATCGCCAATCTGTACGGCGGCGGTTCGCAGAGCTTCGTGTTCTACACCGATCCCTGCGATCCGGTGAACGGCGCCGCTCGTACCGACGCGGCCGCCCGCGGCCGTTGCGCATCGGCGATCTCCAACTACGCGGCCTTCCGCCAGTTGCAGCAGGGCTTCGTAACCACGCAGAGCGCTCAGCCGCAGACTCCGATCCCGTTCTTCCAGGGCGTGGCCAATCCGAACTTGACCCCGGAAACCTCCGAGTCCAAGACCTTGGGCCTAGTGTGGAGCCCGGACTTCATCCAGGGCCTGGGCATGAGCCTGGACTGGTGGAAGATCCGCATCGAGAACACGATCGTCGCCGACACCGCCGGTCAGATGCTCAGCGACTGCTACGTGCAGAACATCGCATCGCGCTGCGCCAGCTTCACCCGCGATCCGGTGCTGGGCATCGTCAACAGCATGCAGCTGAGCACGCGTAACGCCGGCTACCAGGAAACCGAAGGCTTCGACTTCGACGTCAACTACCGCTTCGACACGAGCATCGGTAATTTCGTGTTGAACTGGCAGAACACCTACGTCGTGCGCGACGAGTTCAAGACCACCGATGCCGCGGGCGTCCTGCCGCAGCAGAACGTGGGCTTCGCCAGCTCGGCCGGTTCGAACTTCCGCATCCGTTCGAACGCCAACCTGAGCTGGACCAAGGGCGCCGTCGGCGTTACCTGGGGCGCGCGCTACTACTCCGGCCTGAAGGAAACCTGCCTGAGCGCGGTTTCGTTCCCGGAAGAGTGCAGCGATCCGGGCTACCGCGCCGCTAACCCGTCGCAGACCCGTCCGATCAACAAGCTGGGCAGCAACACCTTCCACGACTTGCAGGTCCGCGTGTCGGTGCCGTGGAACGCCACTGTCTCGATCGGCGCCAACAACGTGTTCAACCACCTGGGTCCGCAGATGTACTCGCAGCCCAACGCCAACACGGTCTACAACGGCGAGTTCGACATCGGCCGCTTCGTGTACATGAAGTACCAGCAGCGCTTCTAAGTAATTCTGCTGCACCGCAACAACAAACACGGCTCCCTCGGGAGCCGTGTTTTTTTATGCCAACGCCAACGCCGTCGCAATGCCTCATGCGACAGGAACCGGCCTTTAACAACACTTTAATTATTTCTCCAAGCCGTCTACTATCGGGCCGGCTTTGCCAATTTAGGCCTTCAGTTATGCGCCGTTTGGCTAGCTCCTTTGCATGGGACCCGTTCGTTTCAGGACAGACTTGGAGAGAGAGATGACCCTGAAGACCACCAAATTGCGCGATGCGATCGTATTCGCGTTGTGCGTGGGCGCGACCAGCCTGGCCGGTACCGGCCTGGCCTCCGCCCAGGACGCCGCGGCACCCGCCGCGCCGGCCGCTGAAGACGCCACCACCCTGGACCGCATCCAGGTCACCGGCTCGCGTATTTCGATTCCGGGCCTGACCACCAACAGCCCGGTCATGACCGTCGATCGCGAAGAGATCGATCGTATCCAGCCCTCTTCGGCCGAAGACTTCCTGAAGTTGATGCCCGGCGCGGTGCCGTCGATCGGCCCAGGCACCAACAACGGCACCAACGGCGGCGCAACCGTCGATCTGCGCGGCCTCGGCTCCAACCGCACCCTGGTGCTGATGGACGGTCGCCGCGTGGTTCCGTTCAATCTGCAGGGCGTGGTCGATACCAACGTCATTCCGATCGCCTTGATCGACAGCGTCGACGTGGTCACCGGCGGCGCTTCGGCGGTGTACGGCGCAGACGCCGTCGCCGGCGTGCTCAACTTCGTGCTCAAGCGCAACTTCGAAGGCATCGAGGTCAACACCAGCTACGGCCAGTCCAGCAAGCAGGACGCCGATCGCCGCAACACCGACGTAACCATGGGCGTCAATCTAGACGACGGCCGCGGCAACGTCGTGCTGAGCCTGAGCAAAACCGACAACGATCCGCTGCTGCAGGGCGCGCGCGACTTCAGCGAATTCAACTTCGACTCGCTCAGCGGCGACCCCGGCGGCTCCGGCACCGGCATCCCGACTCGCGTAACCCGCTTGGGCCACATTGACCCGGCCACCGGCGCGTTCACCGGTCGGACCGTGCCGTTCAACTTCAATCCGTTCAACTTCAACCAGACCGCGCTCGACCGCTGGCAGGCCACTACGCTCGCCCGTTACGAGATCAACGAGCACGCCGAAGCCTACGCCCAGGCGCTGTACACCCGTTCGAACGTGTTCTCGCAGATCGCCCCGGGCGGCCTGTTCGGCGACACCTTCACCTACAACGTCGGCAACCCGCTGATCCCCGACGCCGCGCGCCAACAGTTGTGCGCCGAATTCGGCGCACCCGGCATCAATTGCACACGCGGCAGCACCGACACGGTCACCACCGGCATCTTCCGCCGTACGACCGAATTGGGAACCCGCTACTCGGACTTCCAGAACAAGACCTTCCAGGGCACCGTCGGTCTGCGCGGCGCGATCAACGACCGCTGGCGTTACGACGCCTACTGGTCGCACGGCGAAGCCGATCAGTTGCTCGTACAGGGCGGCTTCCTGGCCAAGAGCAAGGTCGAGCAGTCGCTGCAGTCGATCGACGGCGTCAACTGCCTGAATCCGCTCAATGGCTGCCGCCCGCTGAATCTGTGGGGTGTGGAAGGCTCGATCACTGCCGACTCGAAGAAATTCCTCGAAGTGTTGACCTTCGCCACCCAGCGAGTCGAACAGGAAGTCTGGTCCGGGTCGGTCAACGGCGATCTCGGTGACAACTTCAAGAGCCCGTGGGCCGATTATCCGATCGGTCTCGCATTCGGTCTGGAAGGACGCAAGGTCACCGCGCAGAACCGCGCCGATGCGGCATCGCGCGATCCCTTGGAAGTACTCGGTGCCGGCAGCGCGAACCCGGACATCGACGGCCAACTGAGCCTGAAAGAGGCTTACGTCGAAGTTATCGCTCCGATCATCAGCGGCAAGACCGGCGCCCACGCGCTGAACTTCGAAGGCGGCTATCGTCGCAGTCAGTTCAAGTCCGGCCCGACCGACGTCTCCTACGGCAGCTACAAGTACGGCCTGGAATGGTCGCCGATCGAACAACTGCGCTTCCGCGGCATGTTCCAGCGCGCGACCCGCGCGCCGAACGTCAACGAGCTGTTCCTGCCGATCATCACCCAGCTCGACAACGCCGACGCCGATCCGTGCCAGTTCGACAACATGAACCTCGGCGATGTCGGCGTGGCCGGTACCTTGACGAACCTGTGCATGCAGACCGGCGTGCCGCTGAGCGCGGTCGGCGAGGTCAGCGAGCCCAGCGCCTATCAGGCCAACATCTTCCAGGGCGGCAACCCGCTGCTCGGACCGGAAACGGCCGACACGCAGACGCTCGGCTTGGTCTGGCAGCCGTCAGAAGACTTCTCGATCACGTTGGACTACTGGAAGATCAAGATCGACCAGGCGATCGAAAGCCGCACCCTCGAGGACGTGCTGAACAACTGCTACAGCGCGGCGTTCAATCCGACCCGGGACATCAACAACCCATTCTGCCAGCAGATGATCGGCTCGCGCGACGCGATCAGCGGCGGCATCGACGGCGACGCGCGCGGTCCGTTCCTGGAACTGACCAACGACGGCCGCGTCGAGACCGCGGGCTGGGATCTGGGCGTTCGCTACGGCTTCGAGATGTCGAACGAGTGGGGCCGACTGGACTTCGCCCTGGATCTGACCAAGACCGACTCCTTCGACTTCAAGGCCTCGTCGATCACCCCGGTCCGCGACTGCCTGGGCTACTACAGCACGGCGTGCAACACCGTCGCGGGCATCATCTACGACTACAAGTCGAACTTCCGCGCGGTGTGGTCGATCAAGGACTTCGAACTCGGTCTGAACTGGCGCCACCTCAGCGCCCTCGACGTCGAGCCGAGCAACAAGCCCTGGTTCGATGCCTACCGTTCGATCGATGCGTACGACTACTTCGATCTGTCGATGGCCTACGAACTGCCGTGGAACGCCCGCGTGACGCTCACCGTGGCCAACCTGGCCGACAAGCAGCCGCCGGTGGTGGGCAGCAACATCGGCAGCACCGCGGTCAACAGCGGCAACACGTTCCCGCAGTTCTACGACACCCTGGGTCGCTACTACACCATGGGTATCAAGTTCCGCTTCTGATAAGAAACACGTAATCCGAGTCATTCAAAGGCGGGCTTCGGCCCGCCTTTTTTTGTCCGCGATTGGCTCAAGGTCATGCACCCAAACGCCGAGGGCGGGCGAGACGACGGCGCGATTCGCCGTCGTCTCGCCCGCCCTCGTGGTTTTCGCTTAGCGCAAGTCCTGGAACGATCTCAGCGGCCCGCCAAGAAATCCCGATGCGCGCCCATCATCGCGTTGACCATCTCGCGCTCAGCCAGCGACAGCAGCGGATTCCACACGTCGAAGATCAGCACCACCCGCAGCTCGTCGCTGTCGTTGCGCGCTTCGTGTTCGATCGAATCGTCGAAGATCAATACTTCGCCGACCTTCCACTCGCGCCGTTCGAAGCCCACGCGGTAGGTGCATTTCTCCGGCACGATCAGCGGCAGGTGCACGACCAGGCGCGCATTGGTCTCACCGTGGTGCGGCGGGATGTGGGTGTGCGGCGCCAGCGCGGAGAACATCGCGTTGGGGCAGACGTCGGTGATGGTGGCCATCTCCACCGCTTCCAGCGCTGCGCGGGTCTGCGGGCAATGGGCCAGGTGCTCATGCACGGGCTGGGAATAGCTCCACAGCTTGTAGGTGCTCCAGCGTCGCGAATGATTGAGTTCGCGCCACTGGTTGACCGGATCGCCGGGCTGGTACTCGATGTATGGGGTGAACTCGGCCTGCTCGTTGCGCAGCACCTCGCGCATTTCGCGCAGGATGTCGTAGGTGCGGCTTTCCAGTTCCGGCACCCATGCGAATTGTTCGCGATCGAAGAACGGAATCGCCGGCAAGCGCGGCACGCATAACTGGTTGCAATCGGCGTGGTAGGGCTTGGTCCGGCCGACAATGATCGAAGCCGCCTCGTCCCAACGGCCGAGTGCGCCGGCTTCCAGCGCAGCGCGCGGTCCGCCGACGCGGTGGGCCAGGTACTCGGCGAATTCTTCGCGGTGCTGAGCGACCTTGGTCTGCGCATGCAGCAACTGCGCTTTAAGCATCTCCGGCCAATGCGGCTGAGGCGGCGCGACGGTCAGCGCGTTTACGTAGGCCTGCGCGGCCGCGCGCGCGTGGCCTTGGCGCTCGAACCAGGCGGCCTTGGCCAACAGTCCGGGCAGGAAGTAGGCATCGAGCGCGAGCGCGGCGTTGATGGCCTCCCACTCGCCGTCGTGCTGACCGCGCTCGCGCTGAATCATGCCGATCGACAGCAGGATCATCGGGTCGTTGGGCGCGGCCTGATGCGCGGCTTGCAGCAGCTCGAGCGCGCCGGCGCTATCGCCGCGTTGCAGGGCGTGGATGCCCAGGCTGTACAGCGCCTGCGGATGTTGCGGGGCGAGCGCGCGGACCTGATTCCACAGCCGCTCGGCCTCCTGCCAGCGGCCGGCGCGCGAAGCCAGACCGGCGGACTGCACCAGTTGGTTGATCTGATCGTTCAAACCCCTCTCCCGCCGCGCGCTGCGGCCTGCCGGCGCGGCCGGCGATAGCGGAAGCATACGATCGCGCTTGCGCGCTGGCCACGTTCGCGGATGGTCGGCTCGGTGTTGGTCCAGCGGCGGTGGGTACGCCGATTCAGACACCGGTTCGACTCAGGCCACAAACCGTCGGGGCTGAAAGCCCCTCCCACAAAAGCTCTCGAGGCCCAATGAGGCGGCATGTGCGCGGCGTTGGAAGCTGTCCGAACGAAGGCCACTCAGTCTTGGCTGAGAAGGGCCTGGGTCGCGACGCTCTTCGATCGGATCCGAATCGCGCGGGTTCGATCAACCCCGCTTTCCCCGAACTAACCGACCCAGAACTAACCGAAGCGAACGCGAACACCGCCTGTTCGAATCCGCTGGTATCGCGGCTATCTCACTCGAGTTGCAGCGTGGCATCACCCGAGAACGTCTCGATCTTGACCTTGCCGCTGCCGCTGCCGTAGCGGTGCTCGAAGCTCGAACCCGGGCCGTGCTTGGGACGCTGGACCTGCGCGTCGGGCGCGTTGAGGTCGCCGCTGAAGCTCTGTCCGCGCACGGTCGCCGACACGTTGCGCGGCAGGGTCAGGCGCACGTCGCCGCTGACCGTTTCCAACGAGACCTCGGCGCCGTCGGCGAGCGCTCCGGCGATGCGCAGATCGCCGGACACCGAGTTGCCGGAGATCTTGCTCAAGCGCGTCTGATTGGCGGCCACATCGACCCTGCCCGAGACCGTTTCCACATCGACCTCGCCGCTCAGGCGCCCGCGCAGGTCCAGATCGCCGCTGACGGTCTGCGCCGAGACCTTGGCGCTGTTGAGGGTCAGGCGCAGGTCGCCGCTGACGCTCTCGATTTCCGCATCGCGCGGCGCGCCGGCCACGATCACGTCGCCGCTGACGCTGTCGATCTTGAGCTCGCGCGAGGCCACGCCGTTGACGTCGACCGTGGCCGAGACGGCATCGATGTTCAGCGCCACCTGCAGCGGCACGGTCAGGTGCAGCTCGGTGGGGCCGCTCTTGTCGCCGCCGGCCAGGAAGCCCATGCCGCTACCGCGGTTGGGGTAGCGCACCTTGATCGACAGCTCTTGGCGATCGCCCTCGATGTCCAGCTTTTCCACGCCCTCGCCGAGCGTGCCTTCGATCTTGACCTCGGGACGGTCCCAGACGCGGACCTGGATCAGGCCCTTGACGTTGTCGATCTCGATGCTGCCGAGCGGGTCGATCGACCGGGTCTGGTTGATCGGGGTGGCGGCGAAGACGGGCAACGCGACGGCCAGGGCGACGGCGAGCAAGCCGGTCGCGGGCAGGCGGCGGAGAACGCGGCTACGTGTGCTGTGGCGGGCGGATGTCATGGGGGCGTTCTCCTGGGATCAGGTGTAGGCCACGCGCTGAGCCAGCGCGAGGCGTCGTGCGTAAGTACGGCGCAGTTGCTCCAGCAGCAACCGCGAATCGGGGTCGTGGGCCAGCGCGTCGAGAATCAACGCGGCGTTGCGGTCGAGTTCGTCGAACGCGGGCTTGAGCGCGACCGCCTGCTGAGTCGCCGGCTCGATCTCGAGCATCGCCGCCTGGTACTGGCGGGTCATGCCGTCGGCTTCGCGCTGCATCAACGTGGCTGGCGCGGCGGCGCTCGCGACCTGGGTCGGCGCGGAGCCGGCCTGGCCTTGCGGGCCGCGGAACTGGCTGCCGATGCCTATCGCCAGCGCAGCGACGCCTGCGGCCAGCGCCAACGGCGCCATCCAGCGGTTGCGCGAGCTCTCGCGCGGCCGCAGCACGGCCACCGGCGCCAGCGAGACCGGCGGCGGCGCGTCCTGGACGCTCGGTGCCGCGACCGGCGGGGCTTGTTCGCCCAGCCGCGCCGCGATGCCCGACCACAGATCGCGCGCGGGCGGCTGGTCGCGACGCATCGCTCGCAACTGCCAACGCAGCGTGTCGGGGAGCTCGCCGTCGGGGGCGTGGTCGGGGTCGCGATCGTTCTGGTTCATGCCTGTTCTCCGAGCCGGGTGCGCAGCAGACTGCGCGCGCGGTGCAACTGTGCCTTGGAACTGCCGACCGCCATGCCGAGTTCGGCGGCGATCTCTTCGTGCTTCCAGCCTTCCACGTCGTACAGCACCAGCACGGCGCGAGCGCGCGGCGGCAGGCTGGCGACGGCGCGTTCCAGGTCCATCGACAAGGCGGTCACGTGGCCGGCCGAATCGGCGCTGCCGAGCGTGTCGAACACTTCCTCGTCGTTGTCCTCGAACGGACGGCTGCGGCGACCGCGAAGTTCCATCAGCGCGGTGTTGACCGCCAGCCGATGCAGCCAGGTGCCGAAGGCCGACTCGAAGCGGAAATTCGGCAGCGCCTGCCAGGCGCGGACGAAGGCTTCCTGGGTCAGGTCCTCAGCGCGGGCGCCGTGGTAACCGACCAATCGGGCGATCACGCCGTGCACGCGGCTGGCGTGGCGGCGGTACAGCGCCTCGAAGGCAGCGACCCCGCCGGACGCCGCCGCGGTCACCAGGGCGCGGTCGTCGTCGGCTTCGGTCGCTAGTGCGGCATCGGGCATGGTGTCGTTCACGGCGGTCAGCATACTGAGTCCGATGCGGGGTCGGGGCTCAGGGTTTAAGGCTGGGGAGAAACGTCGGGACGTCCGGCGACGATGATGCCGTCATGTCCGCAAGACCCTGCGGGCTTGCTTCTGAAGCCCCTCTCCCGCTTTCGGGAGAGGGGTTGGGGTGAGGGGCGAGCCGAGCCGGCGTAAGCAGCCGTCGTTCGCGTGCCCTCATCCGCCCTGTCGGGCACCTTTCTCTCGCAAGCGGGAGAAGGCAAGCGGAGCTTTAGCCCTTCAACGCCGCCGCGATGCGCTGCTGCTCATCGTGCAATGCCTGCGGCATGCGCGGGCCGTATTCGCGCAGGTATTCGCCGATGCTGTCGAACTCGGCGCTCCAGCCGGCATGGTCGAAGCCGAACAGCTTGGCGTGGGCTTCCTCGTTCAAGGACACGCCATCGAGGTTCAGGTCGCCGACCTTGGGCAGATGGCCGATCGGCGTTTCCGTCGCGCCGGCCTCGCCCTTGACCCGGCCGATCATCCACTCGATCACCCGCAGGTTGTCGCCGAAACCCGGCCACAGGAACTTGCCGTCGTCGCCCTTGCGGAACCAGTTGACGTGGAAGACCTTCGGCAACTTCGCGCCGTCGCCGTCGAAGGATAGCCAATGCGCGAAGTAATCGGCGAAGTTGTAGCCGCAGAACGGCTTCATCGCCATCGGATCGCGGCGCATCACCCCAACCGCACCGGTCGCGGCGGCGGTGGTTTCCGAGCCCATCGCCGCGCCGACCAGCACGCCGTGGGTCCAGTCGCGCGCTTCGAACACCAGCGGCACCAGGGACGCGCGGCGGCCGCCGAATACGATCGCCGAGATCGGCACGCCAGCCGGATTCTCGGCTTGCGTCGAATAGCTCGGGCACTGCTTGGCCGACACCGTGAAACGCGAGTTCGGATGCGCCGCCGGACCTTTGGCCGCATCGAACGCATTGCCGCGCCAATCGGTGACCGGGGTCTGGCCGTCGTCGAGGCCTTCCCACCACGGCTGATTGTCGGCGGTGATGCCGACGTTGGTGAAAATGGTGTTGGTCTGGATCGAGGCCAGCGCGTTCGCATTCGACTTGGTCGAAGTGCCAGGCGCGACGCCGAAGTAACCGGCTTCGGGATTGATCGCGTACAAACGTCCATCGGCGCCCGGACGCATCCAGCAGATGTCGTCGCCGACCGTCCACACTTTCCAGCCGGCCTGGCGATAACCTTCCGGCGGAATCAGCATGGCCAGGTTGGTCTTGCCGCAGGCCGACGGGAACGCCGCGGCGACGTAATGCGTCTCGCCCTGCGGGTTCTCGATGCCGACGATCAGCATGTGCTCGGCCAGCCAGCCTTCGCTGCGCGCCTGATGCGAAGCGATGCGCAGCGCGTGGCACTTCTTGCCGAGCAGCGCGTTGCCGCCGTAGCCCGAACCGAACGACTTGATGGTCAGCTCATCTGGGAAATGCATGATGAAACGGCGCTCGGGATCGAGCTCGCCGATCGAATGCAGGCCTCTGACGAACTTGCCTTCGCGCTCGATGCGCTTGAGCGCCGGCGCGCCCATGCGCGTCATCACGCGCATGTTGGCGACGACGTACGGCGAATCGGTGATTTCCACGCCGCAACGCGCCAACGGCGAGTCGATCGGACCCATGCAGTACGGAATGACGTACAGGGTGCGGCCGCGCATGCAGCCTTCGAACAGCGCGTCCATCTTGGCGTGCGCTTCGCCCGGCGCCATCCAGTGATTGTTCGGACCGGCGTCTTCGCGTTCGTTGGTGCACACGAAGGTCAGATGCTCCACGCGCGCCACATCGTCCGGATGCGAGCGGTGCAGATAGCTGCCCGGATGGGTCACGTCGTTGAGGCGCTCCAGGGTGCCGTCGGCCAGCATCTGCGCGATCAGCGCCTGGTTCTCGGCATCGCTGCCGTCGCACCACTGGATATTGTCGGGCTGCGTCAACGCAGCCACCTGCGCCACCCATTCGTTCAATGCGGCAAGGGAACTGCCGGCGCTCCCCAGCGCCGCAGTCGTGGGGGTAGCGTCTTTGGAAATGGCATTCACGGCAATGGTCTCCAGCCGGGGGACAACGGTAAGGGAACTGGTTTTCAGGACGAGGGAATCAGCGTGGCCATCATGTGTTCGACATAGGCCTCGAACTCGTCGTGTTGCATGCGGGTCTGGTGCAGTTGCAGGTTCAACTGCAGGAAGCCGACGTAGGCGGCGTAGAGCAGGCGGGCGCGATGCTGCGCATCGGTGCGGCTCAGGCCGGCCTGGCGGAAGGAAGCGGTGAGGTAATCCAGGCGGCGCTCGGACACGCGCCCGATCACCGGCTGCACGGCGGGATGGTCCAGCGCCTTGAGCAGTTCGGAATAGATGACGTGCGACTTGACCTCGTGCGCGACGAGGTGGAACAGCGAGCGCAGGCGCTGGCGCGGATCGGGAATCGGTTCGAGCTGGCCGAACACGGTTTCCTGCTCGACCTTCTCCCAACGCTCCAGCGCGGCGACCAGCAGCGCGTCGCGCGACGGGAAATGCCAATAGAAGCTGCCCTTGGTCACGCCGAGCCGGCGCGCGAGCGGTTCCACCGCGACCGCGGCGACGCCTTGCTCGGCGATCAGATCGAGCGCGGCCTGGGCCCAGTCGTCGGCGCTGAGCCGGCCACTGCGTTCGGGCTTGTGATCCGTCTTGGCTTCGCCGGCGGGAGCGGCGGCGGACGGGGCGTCGAGCTTCGGCTCGGGCTTGTTCGAGGCAGACTGGTTCATGGACGGCAAGTTTAACCATACGGCATGGTCGGGAACAGTACGCAGTGCAGCAAAAAGCCGGGTTTCGGGATCGCGGAATCGGGATTCGTGAAAAGCGGCGGGAAAAACGGCTATTCAGTGCTGCACTGCAACAGAGAAACCGCGGAGAGGCTGGCGAAAACCGCAAGAGCCGCCGTACTGGCGGGACCTGACGGCCGCTGTTCGCCGGCTTGGTTGACAGCACCAGAACGCAATTCCATACTCGGCCGTATGTTACCCGTTTGATGCCAGCGTTTGAATAGCGATCGGACCGGCGGCGCAAGCCCCTTTTCCGCGAATTCGGCGCCGACATCACGCGAGCCCCACTAGCCTGAGTACAGCCGCATCCTCTGGAGCGCCGTCATGAGTATCGCGATCCCCTTCCTTGCTTTTCTCCTCATCGGCGCGGTCGCCGCGTACCACCGCCTGCGTCTGCCGGTCTGGGCCGCGTTGACCGCCACCGCGCTGGTCGCCTGCTGGCTGCTCGGCGCCAATCAGATCGCGACCATCGTCGCCGCGGTGCTGGTGGCGCTGATCGCGATCCCGCTGCTGGTGCCGGCGATCCGCCTGCCGCTGATCACCAAGCCGCTGCTGGGCTTCTATACGAAGATCCTGCCGCCGCTGTCGGAAACCGAACGCACCGCGCTGGAAGCCGGCACGGTCGGTTTCGAAGGCGAGCTGTTCTCGGGCAAGCCCGACTGGCAGCAGTTGTTGTCGCAGCCCAAGCCGGAACTGAGCGCGGAGGAACAAGCCTTCCTCGACGGTCCGACCGAAGAGCTGTGCAAGATGACCAACGATTGGCAGATCACCCACATCGACGCGGATCTGCCGCCGGAGATGTGGGAGTACGTCAAGAAGAACAAATTCTTCGGCCTCAACATTCCGAAGGAGTACGGCGGCCTGGGGTTCTCCGCGCTGGCCAATCACAAGGTCATCCAGAAGCTGGCGTCGGTGTCGAGCGTGGTCAGCTCCACCGTCGGCGTGCCCAACTCGCTGGGCCCGGCCGAACTGCTGATGCATTACGGCACCCAGGAACAGAAAGACCATTACCTGCCGCGCCTGGCCGACGGCCGCGAAGTGCCCTGCTTCGGCCTGACCGGTCCGTGGGCGGGTTCGGACGCGACTTCGATTCCGGACTACGGCATCGTCACCATGGGCGAGTGGAACGGCGCGCGCGTGGTCGGCGTCAAGCTGACCTTCGATAAGCGCTACATCACCCTGGCGCCGGTCGCCACGCTGATCGGCCTGGCCTTCCGCATGTACGACCCGGACGGTCTGGTCGGCGACAAGCGCGACATCGGCATCACCATCGCGCTGCTGCCGCGCGACACCGCCGGCGTCGAAGTCGGCCGCCGCCACTTCCCGCTCAACTGCACCTTCCAGAACGGCCCGATCCACGGCAAGGAAGTGTTCATCCCGCTGAGCCAGTTGATCGGCGGCGAAGCCTACGCCGGCAAGGGCTGGCAGATGCTGGTGGAATGTCTGTCGATCGGCCGCTCGATCACTCTGCCCTCATCGGGCAGCGGCGGCGCCAAGATGGGCGCGATCGTCACCGGCGCGTATGCGCGCATCCGCAAGCAATTCGGCTTGTCGATCGGCCGCTTCGAAGGCGTGGAAGAAGCGCTGGCGCGCATCGCCGGCAACGCCTACGCGATCAGCGCGTTGTCGCAGGCCACCGCTGCGGCCGTGGCGCGCGGCGAAAACCCGGCCGTGCCGTCGACCATCGCCAAGTACCACTGCACCGAGATGGCCCGCGAAGTCGCCAAGGACGTCATGGACATCCACGGCGGCAAGGGCATCATCCTCGGGCCGAAGAACTACGCCGGCCGCAATTGGCAGGCGCTGCCGATCATGATCACGGTGGAAGGCGCGAACATCATGACGCGCTCGCTGATGATCTTCGGCCAGGGCGCGATCCTGTGCCACCCGTGGGTACTCAAGGAAATGAAGGCGGCGATGCTGCCCGACAAGGCCGAAGCGCTGCGCGAGTTCGACAAGAACCTGTTCGGCCACATCGGTTTCGCGATTTCCAACGCGGTGCGCAGTTGGTGGTTCGGCCTGACCGCCGCGCGCGTCGGCGCCGCACCGGGCGATGCTTATACCCGCCGTTACTATCGCAAGCTCAACCGTTATTCGGCGACGCTGGCGGTGATGGCCGACACCTCGATGCTGCTGCTCGGCGGCAAGCTCAAGTTCAAGGAATCGCTCTCGGGCCGTCTGGGCGACGTGCTGAGCCAGCTTTACATCGCCAGCTCGATGCTCAAGCGTTACGAAGACCAGGGCCGTCCGGCCGGCGATCAGCCGCTGCTGGCCTGGGCGTTCCACGACTGCGTGCACAAGATCGAACTCGCGCTGTCGGGCGCGCTGCGCAACTTCCCGATCCGTCCTGTCGGCTGGCTGCTGTGGATGATGATCTTCCCGTGGGGTCGCCGCGCGCAGGCGCCGAGCGATCGTCTGGGCCATCGTGCGGCGTCGTTGCTGATGTCGCCCAACGACGCCCGCGACCGTCTGGCCGAAGGCGTGTTCACCACGCCCTGCGCCAACAACCCGGCCGGCCGCATCAACAGCTATCTGCAGAAGGTGATCCTGGCCGAGCCGGTGGAGCGCAAGTTCCTCAAGGCACTGAAGAACAGCGACATTGAAGCGCTGGACTTCGTCAGCCAGCTCGACGAGGGCGTGCGCGAAGGCTGGATCACCGTCGAGGAGCGCAAGCAGTTGGAAGAGCTGCGCGAGATGACCATCGACGCGATCAGCGTCGACGACTTCGACGCCGCCGAACTGCGCTCGGCCGGCTACAAGCCGCGCCAGGCCGAGTCTGGCCACGGCGATACGCGCGCGGCGGCGTAAACCGGATCCCACGCATGCATCGCGACGTTTGAATCGCAACGGCGGGCCTTCGGGTCCGCCGTTTTGGTTTGGGGCCGACGCGATCACGCACGTACAACACCTCTCTCGCGATTCCTCCTGCCGTCATCCCCGCGAAGGCGGGGATCCAGGGCTGTATCGCGACATGATTCTGAAGTCTCTGGATCCCCGCCTTCGCGGGGATGACGGCGGTGACGCACGCCCCCTCTCATTAACGAACCCAGGCCCCGCCCATGAGCGCCAACGTCCTGTCCCTGTACCGCAAACTCACCCGTTACCCCGCCGGCCATTGGCTGTTCACCCGAGCGGTCTGCTTCAAGGCGCCCTACTTCGCCAGTATCCGCCCGCGCTTCGAATCGCTGGAACCCGGCCGTTGCAGCGCGACCATGCCGCATCGACGCGCCATCACCAACCACCTGGGCACCGTGCACGCCATCGCGATGTGCAACCTGGCCGAACTCACCGGCGGCGTGATGACCGACGCCAGCATTCCCAAGTCGATGCGCTGGATCCCGGTCGGCATGAGCGTGGAGTACCTGAAGAAAGCCGTCGGCACCCTGCGCGCGGTGGCCACGCCGGCCGCGCCGATCATGGAATCCGACAGCGGCTACGATCTGCCGGTGATCGTGGAAGTCACCGACCCCGCCGGCGAACCCGTGTTCCGCGCAAAAATCGCAATGCGCGTCTCGCCCAAACCCAAGCGCGATTAACCCAAGCCCCTGTAGGAGCGGCGCAAGCCGCGACCGCGCCAACCCAATAACGCCGCCACTCCACCCGAGCCGCGCCCATGACCGCCACCGCTTGGATTTACCTGGCCGGCCTGCACAGCCTCGCCTTCGCCTTCTTCCACATGGCGTTCTGGAAGCTGTTCGGCTGGGGACGCACGCTGCAGAATGCGACCGTGGCCGATCGCGCGATCGTGCAGATTCTCAATCTGCGGTTGATCTATGTGTTTCTCGGCATCGGGGCCTTGTGCTTCGCCTTCACCGAAGAGTTGCACGGCACCGCGCTGGGGCGCACGGTGCTTGCCGGCATGTCCTTGTTCTGGGTCGGCCGTACGATCGAACAGTTCGTGTTCCTGCGGATCAATCGGCCGATGGTGCACGTGTTGACCGCGCTGTTCGTGCTGGGCGCCGTGATCTTCGCGGTCCCGCTGTTCCTCTAAACCAGCCAGAAAGCCGCAAACCCGACCCGCCTGTTTCCCTCTTTGGAAATAAAAGGGCCAGGGGGAATTTGCTTTTGCTCTGCAACGCGAACGGCCGAAGTAAATCCCCCGCGCTACGGTTGATCATCTGAAACGCAACTTTCGCCGGGCGCTTGCCTCCTTTTCCATAGGGGTCAACGGACCGTCGCCGACCTGTGTATGGCAGATTCGCGTTGCACGTAACTTCGGTGGACTACGAAACGCAGTCCACCGTCTGCTCCGGTTCCGCCGCGACGGCAGCCTGCGCTTCAGGCTCGATCCGCGTCCCCACCGACATCAGCACGAAGCCCAGCAGCACCGACACCGCGACGATGCCGGCGGCCGCATAACCCAAGCCGCTCACGCCGACCGCGTCGATCACCCGACCGCCGACGATCGCGCCGACACCGATGCCCAGGTTGGCGCCGGAGATGTTCAGCGAGGCGGCGAACGCCGGCGCTTGCGGCGCCGATTTCATCACCCGCACATGGCTGACCGGGAACAACGCGGCCTGGGTGATGCCCCACAACGCCAGCGTCACCGCGAACAGGGGCAAGGACGACACCGCCGGCACCACCAGCACCAGACCCAGCGCCATCGGCACGCTGAAGATCAGCGACGCCGCGAGCGGGTTGCGGTCGACGATGCGGCCGCCGAGCGTATTGCCGACCAGGCCCACCGCGCCGAAGGCCATCAACGCCCAACCGACCAGCGAACCCTTGAAGCCGGCCAAACGCTCGAACATGTCGGCCAGATAGGTGTAGGCGGTGAACATGCCGGTGAACAGAATCACCGACAGCAGCACGTGTCCGCCGACGCGCGGATCGCGCAGCACGCGGAACTGTTCGCTGAGCTTGCTCTGCGGCTGCGCGGTGCGGCTGTCGGGCAGGAACACGAACAGCAAGGTCGCCTTGAGCACCGAAGCGATCGCCAGCGCCACGAACGCCGCGCGCCAACCGAAGGCATCGGCGATCAGAGTGCCGGTGGGAACGCCGATCACCGTGGCGCAGATCACGCCGAAGGAAATCACCGAGATCGCGCGGCCTGCGCGCTCCTGCCCGGCCAAGTCGACCGCGGTCTCGCTGGCCAACGCCCAGAACACCGGCACGCCCAGCGCCGGAATCAACCGCGCCAGCGCCATCACACCCAGGTTCGGCGCCATCGCCGCGAGCAGGTTGGACGCGGCGAACAGCAGCAAGACGATGATGAACAGACGTTTGCGTTCGAAGCGCGAAAAGTACGCGGTCAAGAACGGGCCGCTGGCGGCGACCGCGAACGCGAACAGGGTCACCAGCAAACCGGCCTGCGACACGCTCACGTTCAAATCGCGTGCGAGCGAGGGCAGCAGGCCGACCAGGATGAATTCGGTCGTCAGCACGGTGAAACCGGCCGCCGACAACAACATGAGAGGCAATAGCACGGCGAACTCCATGGGCGGCATGCCGGCGCAGCGCGAGCAGCAGCGCACCGGCACGGCGGAAATAAGGAAAGGTGGGCCTGGCTGGATCGGGCAGAGTGCCGGGCCGGCGCCACGGCGGCGCGTGGCATGACTGTAGGCAACCATGCGTCATGGATAAACCGCATCGCCACGGCCACATCGTTCCGAACCGGGGACAATGCCTGCGCGCCTTGTGGTTGCGGGCTTTGGCGAGTTTGATGCGGATCGGGACTATAAATCCCGTATCCGGGGCTAGTCGCGCGCGAAGGCTCGAGGCACGCTTGACAAGCGCACGTGTGATCCGCGCGAAACGAAGCTCTTGCAATGAACCCTTCGGGGCCAGTGCCTTTCGATCAGCCGCGGTGATGTAAGGCAAGAGCGTCGGGGCCGAAGCCCCTCCAACGAGAGCAGCGTAGCGGCGATGCACCGGTGATTGCGTTTTCTCATCAAACACCGCCGGCGGCGATTGCCGTCACCCATCGCTTCATCTGAAGCAGGACAGGCCAAGTTCCAAACGCCGCCACATTGTTTGCATGACGTTCGAAAACGTGCGAATCATGGCCGCGCCGCGATCGGGCTTGTACTCGCCGTTGGCGCAGAACCACTGGCATGAATCATTCTTCAAGGATCCAGGATATGCGAAAGATCCTGTTTGCCATGCTGCTGTGTCTGGCGGCGCTGCCGACTCATGCAACGGTAATACTCGCCACGTTTTCCGGCGGTGGCTATGACATCACCATTTGGGGACACTCCAGCGTTCAGGAGGTAGAGATGGACGGGCCAGGCCCTCGCCGATTCAAAATACCCGCTCCTCCTCAGCTGACGGTGTCAGGCAGCTCGTTGAAGCGCGAAATACTCATCAAGGTGGCGAATCCTGGCGACCCCGCCTACGCGCCAAGCTTTGTCTTCAAAGGCTACGGCACCCGGGGAACGCTGACCATCGGCGGCAAGACCTTCACCGGTCCACTGCATTGGGATTCGGGTGGGATCGGTGACAACGAAGACTTGCTTCGCTTCAACCGGTTTTATTTCGAATCGCCCGGGCATCCGCACGGTGACATGGTCATAGCGCTGCAAGGCTATGAGGACCCTGGCGAACCGGTGATGGTCTACAACGACTACGGACCTCTGCCACTGCCCGAAGGCAGTTACAAGATCCAAATGAACAGAAAAACCAAGCGACTGACCATGCGCTTCATCAACCCCAGCGTCCCTGCCATCCATGAACTGGAACGCCTTCCGTCCTCTTTCGTGCTTACCGTCGACGGCCAGGCGGGCACCGTGAAGCATGACGGCAAGACCTATGCCGGAACCGCCAAATGGGATTTCCTATCGCCCCAAAGGGCGAATTCCGGCCGGCAAAAGCCCGTCTCCCGACAAGACCATTCCGCCCGTCCTTGATCCCAGCAAGGATCGACCGCCATCACATCGCGTGAAACATCGCTGTCCTAGGCTCGATGCCCTGTCAACAGCGCGAGGCGAGAGTCATGGCGAAGGTACTGGTGCTTTACTACTCGGCCTACGGCCACTGCGAAAAAATGGCCGCAGCCGTGGCCGAAGGCGCGCGCGAGGCCGGCGCCCAGGTCGACATCAAGCGCGTTCCGGAACTGGTGCCCGACGAAGTCGCGCGCAAGTCGCACTACAAACTCGATCAGGCCGCCCCGATCGCTCAGATCGCCGATCTGGAGCATTACGACGCCATCGTGGTCGGCACCGGCACCCGCTTCGGCCGGATGTCCTCGCAGATGGCCAACTTCCTCGATCAGGCCGGCGGGCTGTGGGCCAAGGGCGCGCTGCACGGCAAGGTCGGCGCGGCGTTCACCTCGACCGCGACCCAGCACGGCGGCCAGGAAACCACGCTGTTCTCGATCATCACCAACCTGCTGCACTTCGGCATGGTGATCGTCGGGCTCAACTACGGTTACGCCGGTCAGATGCGTCTGGACGAAGTCACCGGCGGCTCGCCTTACGGCACCACGACGATCACCGGCGGCGATGGTTCGCGGCAGCCGACGCAGAACGAACTGGACGCGGCGCGGTATCAGGGGCGCGAGGTGGCGCAGACCGCGATCAAGTTGCACGGGTGAGTTGGGGTGGTAGTGCGAAGAGCAGAAGCAAAAGCAAATCCCTCCTAGCCCTCCGGCCCGCAGGCATAGCCTGCGGTCGTTCAGTGCCGCGCGAACCTGCGGTTCGCAAGCGCGGCCCTTCACCCTTTTTCAAAGGGGGAACAGCATGGGCGGTGGCGGATTGGAAGTTGGAGGACGGCCGTGTCCGATCAGGAAAGTGGGATCCACAACAACTCCAGCGGTGCCGCGTCAATTCGCCCCCTTTGAAAAAGGGGTCTGGCGCCCTGTGGCGCACGAAGTCCGAAAGATCCGCAGGCGCCGGGGGATGTGCTCTTTGCTGCAGACGCGGCGATCGATCAGTAAAAGCAAATCTCAGCCGCCATTTTTCAACAATGGCGACGCAAATTCCCGCCGCTCTCCTCAACGCGACTTCAATCGCAAGTCACAACAACCAAAGCGCCGCCAACGCGGCAAACGCCGGAACCTGATGGACATAGGAAGATCCGACGGCTGACCCGTGGTCGCGGCGCACGAGCTCGCGACCACCACGCAGACCAGGAAGAACGTCGCCACGTCGACTCGTGCGCAGATCAGTCCCCACACCGGGCCGGCCACGAGGAAGCCGTTATACAGGCCCTGGTTCGCCGCCAGCCCTCGGGTGATCTCGGCTTTTTCCGGGGTGTTGCGGAACACCTTCATGCTCAGCGGCTTGGTCCATAGGAACATTTCCAGGACCAGGGCTCACCGCGGGTGTGATGACCGACGCGACGATTCCCAAGTCGATGCGCTGGATTCCCAAAGGCATGAGCGTGGACTACCTCAAGAAGGCGGTCGGCACGATGCGCGCGGTGGCGACGCCGGCGATTCCCGTCGTCGGATCGGCCAACGGTTACGAACTGCCCGTCAAGGCCGCCATCACCGATCCGTCCGGCGACACCGTGTTCCGCGCACGCATCGGCATGTGGGTCGCGCCGTGCAAGCAGCCAGATGACTTCCGGGAAAGCTTCGATAGGCGCTGGCGAATCCGTTGCAACCAGGGCATGTGCGCAGACGATCGCTCGAAGCGGGTTTTCTCGAAGCTGGCCCTATCGAGACAAGCGTTCTCAAAAAAAAAACCTCGCAGACAGGCCCGAGAACCGTCTCACAACAGACCTCAAAAACGGTCAGTTGGAAACACTCAGCAGCCTTTTCATTTGAAGCAGGTGCCGGGGAAACATGCGGCACCGCGGAAGATTCGCATCGCGCTGGCCGGGAACCAGCCTCTACGACCCACCTTGTCCACCGGGGTCATTTTTTGGCCACGCTTTTTGAGATAAACATCACTTTAAAAATGAGAGTGGAAGCCGGAAAAACGATCAGTTGGAAACACTCAGCAGCCTTTTCATTTGAGGCAGTTGCCGGGGAAACATGCTGCATCGCGGAAGATTCGCATCACGCTGGCCGGGAACCGCCCTTTTTCGACCCGCATTGTCCACCGGGGTCATTTTTCGGCCGCGCCTATTGAGATAGCCATCACTTTGAAAATGCGGTTGAAATCCGGTTCTGTGGCAGGCCTCTGCGCGTGAGCGATTTTGCAACATGCCATCACGGTTACGGCCCGGGTGCTTAGCAAGCCTAATGTTGTCACACGTCGTACAACCAAACCTAAGGAGAACACCATGTCGAAAGCGTATCGCACGGCCGCGGGACTCTTGGCGGCTTGCGGATTGTCATTGCTGGCTCCCAGCGCGTTCGCGCAGGTCGGGGGCGGCAGCTGGACCTCGTACTCGCCCTCCTTCAACGTGCAGGAGCGCGGTTGCGGCCAGGTCAACAACCTGACCTTCACCCTCACCTGCTCCACCGCAAGCGGTGACCAGCGCGCCGAGCGGCGCTACGTCACCTACACCGGCGGCACGCACCAGTTCGAAGGTAGCTTCCGCATCGTCAGCCTGGGCGGCACCCGCATCAGCCTGAAGCAGACGTTCAACGATTCCGCGCCCGGCCCCTTCTTCATGCTGGCGGCCGAAAACGGCGGCCGGCTCTACGCCGTGCACGGCGGCGCCACCATCGGCTCGGAAGCGACCGTCGGCAACTGGGTGCGCGTCAATACGATCCACGAGATCGGCAACAGCCACCGCACCTACATCAACGGGCAGCTGCGCCACACCTACGGCAGCTCGAACGCCAGCTACTACGACAAGTTCGGTGCCTACCGCACCAGCAGCGGCCAGGGCCCCGCGACGGTGGAATGGCGCGGCATCCGCTTCTGGCGTCGTTGACGCTTCCCGCGCCGCCGCAAGCATGCGGCGGCGCTTCTATCGGTGGAGAACACACTCTTGCAGAACGTGCCTCGGCAGAACCGGGTCTTGGAGACTGCTTGTTTGGAGCGTGCTTGTTTGAAGCGTGCTCGTTTGGAGAGTGCTCGTTTGAAGAATGCTTGTTTGATCAGGCTTTCGTTTCCGCGCTGGTTGAGCCTGCCCGTCGCCGCGCTGC
This sequence comes from Lysobacter sp. CA199, assembly GCF_052078715.1. Taxonomy (NCBI): domain Bacteria; kingdom Pseudomonadati; phylum Pseudomonadota; class Gammaproteobacteria; order Lysobacterales; family Lysobacteraceae; genus Lysobacter; species Lysobacter sp. CA199. Next base: position 63,598 of record NZ_JBQJIL010000010.1, read on the forward strand.
TCGCGGCCTGTTCCTCCTCGGCAACTTCGCCTGCCGCCACTGCGACACCGCAAGCCCTTCCCGACACGCTGAGTGCGACCCTGACCGCGCCGACGGACATCGTCGTCGCCTGGACGCGCAAGGACACCGGCGCCGCCGGACGCGTCATCGAATTCGCCACCGAACCGCAAGGCCACTTCACCATACTGAAGTTCATGCCGCTGCATGAGGCGCGTTTCGATCACAACGAACTCATTCCCCACACCACGTTCTACTACCGCCTGCGTCCGTACTACGGGCCGGCTTCCAACGAAATCACTTTGACGCTGCCGCCGGGCGACTTCAACGAGAAGGACCAGAGCCGTGACCACCAATGGGCGCCGCCGCGCCATGCGCCGCAGGCGCCGACCACGCAGTTCTCCGTGCGCGGCACCGCGCCGGCCGGTCCGCACGATCTGAAAGCCACCGTCATGCACGCCAACGGCATCCATTTCACCTGGACCGACCGCGCCAACGACGAAGACGCCAATCTGCTCGAAGTACGGCCGCAGAACAGCGCAGACTTCCACACCGCGGCGTTGCTCGATCCGGACACCAATTCGTTCGGCCTGATCACGATGCCGGACGAGAAGACCGCGACCTACCGTGTGCGCCCGATCTACTACACCGCCGCATCGGACGTCGTCCACCAGACCACGGGCGCCGCACCGTGGGAACGCGCTGAAACGCCAACGCGGGCCGAAACCCCTCGGCCGTAATCAGCCCAGCAGTACGAGCGCAGCGATCGCCGCCAGCGCCGGAACCGCCTGCACGTAGAAGATGCGGCGGCTGACCGTGGCCGCACCGTACGCGCCGGCGACCACCACGCAGACCAGGAAGAACATCGTCACGTCGACGCGCGCGCAGACCAGCCCCCACACCAGGCCGGCAACCAGAAAACCGTTGTACAGCCCCTGGTTCGCCGCCAGCACACGGGTGATCTCGGCTTTCTCCGGCGTGTTGCGGAACACCTTCATGCCCAGCGGTTTGGTCCACAGGAACATTTCCAGGACCAAGAAGTACAGGTGCAGCAAGGCGACCACGGCGATCAGGACGATGGCGAGCCAATGCATCGGTCGGAGCTCCTTGCGATAAGAACGAAGCCGCCAGCATACGGCTTTGGCTCAAACGCGCCGAGATCGGCGGCACGGCTTGCGCCTTGCCGCGATCCCATCGTTCCACGCGCCCGCTCCGGCTTCGTTCGGCGCGTGCTCAGCCGGTCTTGGCGTCCGCCTTCGCATGCCAGGCCTTGAGCACTTCGGCCTCGCGCTCGGCCGCTAATCCCGCCTTGAGTTTGGCGCGGCGTTCGGCCGGCAGCGCGCGCCACCAGGTCAGGGTATCGCGCACCGTCTCGCGCAAGGGGCGGTAGCTCAGGCCGGCGGCGCGCGCCTTGGCCACCGAGGTGCGGCCGAACCCGGCGTACTCGCCGCGCGCGGCAATCCACGCCGGCATGTCGGACCAGGCCTGCACCTTGTGTTCTTCGAGGAAATCGGCCGGCACCCAGGTCACGCTGGATTTCTTGCCCGCTGCGGCTTGCGATTCGCGCAGCATCGCGCCCATGGTCAACGTGCCCGGCGCGGCATCGGCGTTGTAGATACCGAAATGGCCGCGTTCGATCGTGGCCAACAAGAACGCGGCCAAGTCGCGCACGTCGATGAACTGGGTCGGGTCCTGCGCGCTGCCGGGCGCGAGAATCTCGCCGCCGCGATCGGCGCGCGCCGGCCAATAGGTGAAGCGGTCGCTGTTGTCGCCCGGCCCGACGATCAGGCCGGGACGGACCACGGTGGTGCGGCCGGGCAGCTCCTGTTCGGCGGCTTTCTCGCACAGCGCTTTCAACCCGCCGTAGGTTTCGCCGGTGACCTCGGTGACGTTGGGATCGGCCAGCGTCGCCAACGGCGAGGTCTCGTCGGCCGGCACATCGTTCTTGGCGTAGACCGAAATCGTGGAGACCAGCAGATACTGCTTTACCCGCGAGGCCAGCAGCTTGCCCGAACGGGTCACATCGGCCGGAATGTAAGCGGAGGTATCGAGCACCGCATCCCACTGCCGGTCGCCTTCCAGCGCTTTCATATCGGTCTTGCGGTCGCCGTGCAGTTGCTCGATGTCGTGGTATTGCTCGCCGGAGAATTTGTCCGGATTGGTCTTACCGCGGTTGAACAAGGTCAGCGTGTGGCCATGCTTGCGCGCGATCTCGACGAAATGCGGACCGAGAAAACCAGTACCGCCCAGCACCAACAGCTTGCGCGGCTTGGGCCTGAGAATCGTGCGGGCGAACGAAGGCAGCGCAAGCAGGCCGGTGCCGGCGGCGCCGGCGGCGAGAAAGTCGCGGCGGCTGGTGGTCATGATTCACCTCGTGCGGGTTGGCGGTCGGAAATGGTGTCGGAAGAGGAATGAGCGCCCGGCAAGCCGCGCTGCGCGCGCACGATGCTCCAGGCGCCCGCCGTCATGCCCGCGGCGGTGAGCACGCCGGCCGCGAACACCGCCTGGGTGCCGAACAAGGCGACGCCTTTGTGGATCCAGACGAACGCCAGATCGGTGCCGCGGAAGATGGCCGTATCGATCACCGCCTTGCCCTTGTAGCGCGACGGCCGATCCATCCGCGTGTACAGCGTCTCGCGCGCAGGCTTGGCCAAGGCGAACTCGCTGGAACGCTGCAGCACCTGCACGATCGCCACCATCACCGGCACCGGCGAGGCCATCAACAACCCGAAGCCGAGCAGCAAAGTCAGCCCCGGCATCAGCAGCGCGGGCGCGACGCCGTGACGGTTGAGCAACCAACGGGTGAGCAGCAGTTGGGTGAGGATCGCCAGCAGGTTCACCGCGCTGTCGATCCGCGCGAAGTAACGCGTCGCCGCTTCGGCGGTCGGATAAAACTCGCGCGCGATCGCCGCCTGCTGGTTATACAACAGCGTCGCCGCGCCGACGCTGAAGAACAAGGTCACCGCCATCGCCCGCAGCACCGGCTTTTCCCAGACCAGTTTCAAACCGGCCCACACCGAACCGCCCATGGCCGCCTCGCCGCTGTCCAGGCCCTGCGCCTGCGCTCGCGCGATCGCATACGGCCGCAGCCGCACGATGCACAGCACGCACACCGACAACAGCGCGGCCGACACCAGCAACAGATTGGCCACACCCAAAGGCTGCACTAACCACTGCGTCAGCGCCGGCCCGATCACCGCGCCGGCGGTGCCGCCCGCGCCGATGTAGCCGTACAAGCGCCGCGCCTGCCGATCGTCGAAAACGTCGGCCATGTAGCTCCAGAACACGGTCACCGCGAACAGGTTGAACACCGCGGTCCAGACGAAGAACACCATGCCGCGGCCGGGAACGCCGGCATGGAATGCCCAATGAAATCCGAGCAAGCAGACGATGAACAAGGCATACACCACCGGCAGGAACACCCGTCGCGGAAATCGCGCGACCAGGGCGCCGTACAACGGTTGCAAGGCGATCATGGCCACGAAGGTGCAAGTGAATAGCGCTTGCAGCACGAAGTCCTTGAGCTGCCATCCGTGCGACTGCGCCCATTGGATCAAGGCATGCGGAAACACCGTGGCCGCATCGTTGGAGGCGCCCATCGCATCGCGCACCGGGCGCAGCACGTAGTAGCCGCACAGCAGGCAGAAGAAATAAAGCAATGCCCACCACAGCGGTGGCGTGCTCGCCAGGGCGCCGCGCAGGCGGTCCAGGCCGGGTTGGGCGGCGCTCACGACCGCGCGTCCCGCACGGCCGCCTGCATCCGGCACGACGCGGTACCGACGCAGGCGCGCCCGTCTCCGCTCAGCCCAAATGGCGTGCGCATGATCGCCGCTCCCTATTCCCTCGCCTACGTTAACCGCGCCCACCTCGGGCGGCCTCTGCGGATGGTCATACCAACCTTCGGCACAGGTTGTTGGCGAGTGTGGCGCAGGTCTGTCGCCTGGGTATCGAGATCGGCGCGGGTGTGCGGGGTTCGCGGTCGCGGCTTGCGCCGCTCCTACAGACGGACTACAAAGCTGCGATCACCCCCCTGTAGGAGCGGCGCAAGCCGCGACCGCGCGCCCCGCACACCGGCGCAACCCTACCGTGCGACAGAACCACCCGACGCCGGCCGATTCGCTGCGCGCAACGTCAACCGCGAAATCTCCGGCGGCACCCCGAACCGCACCGGCAAGATGCTGGTGCCGATGCCGGTGGTGACGAACAGCGACTTGCCGTCCTCGATCAGATAACCGCCGGCGTAGCGCTGCTGCGCCGGCAGTACCGGGGTGCCGATCAGCGGCAGTTTCACCTGGCCGCCGTGGGTGTGGCCGGCGATGGTCAACGAAGCGCGCGGCGGAATGTCGGGGAACAGATCCGGGTTGTGGGTCAGCGCGATCGCCGGCGCGTCGTCGGCGACGCCGGAGAATGCCCGCGGGATATCGTGACGGGTTTCCCATTTGTCGCCGATGCCCACGATCCACACCTTGCACGCGCCGAACTGCGCGGCCTGGGCCTGGTCTTCGAGCACGATCACCCCGGCCGACTCCAACGCCGCGCGCACCTTGTGTCCGTCCTTCCACCAGTCGTGGTTGCCGAGCACGGCATAGACCGGTTTGCGCGCGGTCAAAGGCTTGAGATGCGGCGCCATCTGTTCGGCGGACACGTAGGTGCCGCCGAGCACGCTGAGGATCACGTAGTCGCCGGCCATCAACACCGCGCTGGCATCGCTGGCCGACAAGCGTTCGACGATTTCGTCGAGCTTGTCCAGGCCGTTGTGCGGCGAACCGGTATGGATGTCGGAGACCACGTCCAGGCGCAGCCCGTCGCATGCGCGCGACCAATGCGGCAGGGCGAATTCGTAATCGCGCTCGATCAGCCGGCGCGGTTCCCAGAAGAAACCCCAGGCCAGGCAAGCCGACGCGCACAGCGTCAGCGTCACGAACAGGCGCTGCAACCACGGCTGGCGCGGCCACGGCCGCCAACCGCGCCTCATGCGCGAGCGCTCTCGCCGGCAACGCCACGCTCGGCGATGTCCGCGCCGCCGCGCTGCACCCAACGCGCGATGTTCCAGCCGACCACGCCCGCGCCGGCGGCGACCACGGCGCTGATCCCGGCCATGCCGGCGACACCGACGCCAAGGCTGCGCAGGCTCACCATCGCGGTGGCCACCATCACATCGCCGAACCGCCAGGCGGCGGTATCGACTGCGTTCTTGCCCTTGTAACGCAAGGTGCGCGCGGCGCTGGCGAACAGGCTCTCGCGCGCCGGGCCGACCATGCCGTAGGCCAGCCCGCGGCTGACCACCAGCGCCACCGCCACCGCCGGCAGCGGCGCGATCGTCGCCGCCATGCCTTGCGGCAACGAAGCCACCAGCGCGCCATAGGCCGGGAACAGTTCGGTCAGCGGCGCATGCGCGTCGGCGACCACCGCGGCCAGGGTCAGGAAGCACACCGTCACCACCGACCACACGCCGATCACCGCCGCCGCGCCGCGCCGCGACAACAGCCACGGCGTCAGCAACACCTGCATGCTCAGCGCCAGGATATTGGTCAGCAGGTCCAGGTCGGCGGCGAAGCGCGTGCGCGCCACCGCGTCGGTGAATGTGGCCTTGGAGTAGTCCACCACTAGACCGTAGTTGACCGTACCGATCCAGTCGCCCAACAGCAGCAGAATCGCCATCGAGCGCATGAAGGGATTGGCGAAGATCTGCTTGATTCCATCCAGCATGCCGCCGCCGAGCGCATCCTCGTGCGCGGTCTCGAACCGGCGCGAGCCGTGCACCCGCGACCAGCGCCCGAGCAGCACCACGAACACCAGCGCCACGCTGAGCAAGCTCGCCGACACCACCAGCAACGGCGCCACGCCGATCACTCCGACCAAGGCGCGGGTCAGCGCCGGCCCGACCAGCGAACCGACCGTGCCGCCGACGGCGATGATCGGAAACAACCGGCGCGCCTGCCCCTCGCTCCAGATATCGGTCATGAAGCTCCAGAACACCGACACCACGAACAGATTGAAGATGCTGATCCATAGAAAGAACAGCGTGCCCAGCACGCGCGGGCTCAGCGGTCCGTTTTCGGCGAACAGGGGCGCGAAGCCGATCAGGCAGGCGATGAAGAAGCCGTATACCAGCGGCACCACCACCCGGCGCGGGTAGCGCGAGACCAATCCGGAGAACAACGGCGTCAACGCCAGCGTCGCCACGAACGTGGCGGCGTAGAACCACGGCAACTGCGTGGACCCCACCACCGCGCTGAGCTGATCGCGCACCGGCCGGATCACGTAATAAGCGGTGAGCACGCAGAAGAAATAACCCACCGACAAAGCCACCGCGCGCCATTCACCGGTATATACCCGTCCGGTGGACAGGCTGGCGCCTTGAACTGCCGACATCGCGTCGCTCCGTGAGGGAACCGCCGCACTGCGGCCGGTTCTGCAGATCGTGGATTGCGGATCAGCGGCGCGGGGTGGCGTGACGCGCTCCCGTCGTCGCCTGCGCGGTCGCCACTGCCGGCCGCCCAGGTTTGCCGGCACGGTAGCCCAAGGCGTCGGCGGCCGCCACCACAGCGTATGGCGAAACCGCGGACGCCGGCCGTTGGGAGCATTTGCTCTAGTTTTGCCGCTTACGGTCGGCCGATCCGCGCGGCGAGCGACGCTGCGCCCCTGCCGGAAGCGCCAGTGCCCACCGAGTTCGACTACATCATCATCGGCGCCGGTTCGGCCGGCTGCGTGCTCGCCAACCGTCTCAGCGAAGATCCCGACACCCGGGTGTTGCTGATCGAAGCCGGCCCGCGCGACGTGCATCCGTTCATCCACATGCCCGCCGGCGTGGCCAAGCTGGTCAATAAGAAGGGCGTGAACTGGAACTACGACACCGCGCCCGAGCCGCAACTGGACAACCGGGTGCTGTGGTGGCCGCGCGGCAAGGTCCTGGGCGGTTCGAGTTCGATCAACGCCATGTGCTACATCCGCGGCGTTCCCCGCGATTACGACGATTGGTCCGCCGCCGGCGCCAGCGGCTGGGATTGGAACTCGGTGCTGCCCTATTTCAAGCGCAGCGAACGCAACAGCCGCGGCGACGATGCTCTGCACGGCAGCATGGGTCCGCTGTACGTGTCCGATCTGCGCTACACCAATCCGCTGTCGGCCGCTTTCATTCAAGCCGGGCAGCAGGCCGGCTTCGCGCTCAACTCCGATTTCAACGGGCCGCAGCAACAAGGCGTGGGCTATTACCAGGTGACCCAGAAAAACGGCGCGCGCTGCTCCACCGCGGTCGCTTACTTGGACCCGGCGCGCGAACGCCGCAACTTGCACGTCGTCACCGGTGCGCTGGTCAGCCGCATCACCCTGGAAAACGGCCGCGCGACCGGCGTGGTCTACAGCAGCGGCGGCCGCGCGTATCACCAGCACGCGCAGCGCGAAGTGCTGCTCAGCGGCGGCGCGATCAATTCGCCGCAGTTGCTGATGCTCTCGGGCATCGGCCCGGCCGAACAACTGCGTCGTCACGGCATCGAAGTCGCCGTCGACGCAGCGCAGGTCGGCCAGAACCTGCAGGATCATCTGGACGTCTGCACGCTGCAGCATTCCACCCGGCGCATCACCTACGACCGGCTCAGCGACGTGGTCGTCGCGTTCAACTACTACCTGCGCGGCCACAGCGGTCCGGGCAGCAGCAATCTCGCCGAGGCCGGAGGCTTCGTGCGGTCGAACCTGGCGCCGGACGACCGCGCCGACGTGCAGTTCCACTTCGTGCCGGCGATGCTCGACGATCATGGACGCCATCGTCTGGCCGGCGACGGTTACACCGTGCACGCCTGCTTCCTGCGTCCGCGCAGCCGCGGCCATATCGAACTGGCCAGCGGCAGCGCCGGCGACAAGGCGCGGATCCGCGCCAACTACCTCAGCGATCCGGAAGGTTTCGATCTGAAGATGATGGTCGAGTGCGCCAAGCTCGGCCGCACCTTGCTCAAGCAGAAAGCGTTCGACGCCTACCGCGGCACGCCGATCTTTCCTGCCCGCGACGACCTCAGCGATGCCGAACTGGTCGAGTTCGTGCGCGCCAAGGCCGAGTCGGTCTATCACCCGATCGGCACCTGCCGAATGGGCGACGACGCGGCGTCGGTGGTGGACTCGCAGTTGCGCGTGCGCGGCGTCGAAGGCCTGCGCGTGGTCGACGCCTCGGTGATGCCGACCCTGATCGGCGGCAACACCAATGCCCCGACGATCATGATCGCCGAGCGCGCTTCGGATCTGATTCGCGGACGGGTTTGATTCGGGATTCGGGATTCGGGATTCGGGATTCGGGATTCGGGATTCGGAAATCGGAAATCGGAAATCGGAACTAGGCCCTCACCGCGCCCCTTCCAGATCGATTCCCCCCATTGAAAAAGGGGGCCAGGGGGGATTTGCTCTTGCTCTTCCCTCAAAAGCCAACCAAAGCCGCCGCCCCGAACAGCCACCCGGGCACAAATACCTCACCATTTGGCCGCTCACCGCCCCTCGTATCGTTTGCACAATCGGTCCTCAGCCCGACCACTAATCCCTGAAAAATCAGAATCCTGAATGCGGTTGTTGTTCAACTCCCTGAGATCGGCGCTAGAATCGGCTCAACCCGGTCCACGCAGGCGCTGCGAGCGATGAAACACGATCCTTCCCCACGCTCCCTCACCCCCTGGCGTCTGGGCACTCTCGCTGCCCTGCTCACCCTGACCCTGGGGTCCACCGCGCAGACTTCGCTGCATTGGCGCACGCCCGATGCGACCCAGACCGCTACCTCGCAGCCTGCGGTCGCGCGCGCGCAAGGCTTCGACGGCACCGCCGCGACCGGCCTGCAGATCGGTTCGGTTCCCAACCTCAATACCCGCGTCCTGCCGCTGGCCGCCGACTTCGACGTGCACCAGTTCGAAGCCATGGCGCAAGCGCTGGTCGCCGATCAACGCATTCCGGGCATGGCCATGGCCATCGTCCACAACGGCCAAGTCCTCAGCGCGCGCGGCTACGGCATCACCGACGTGCGCAACGCCGAACCGATCGACGCCCATACCGTGTTCCGCCTGGCGTCGCTGTCCAAGAGTTTCGCCGGCACCCTCACCGGCCTGCTGGTCAACGACGGCACCCTGCGTTGGGACAGCAAGGTCGTCGACTACATGCCCAGCTTCCAACTCGGCGACGCCAACGCCGCGCGCACGGTCACCGTCGCCGATCTGCTCAGCCACCGCGTCGGCCTGAGCCACAACACCTACGACCGCGATCTGGAGAACTACGCCGACTACCGCGTACTGACCCAGAAGCTGGCCTATGCGCCGATGACCTGCCAGCCAGGCACCTGCTACGGCTATCAGAACATCGCCTTCAGCATGATCGGCGACGTGGTCTTCGCCGCGACCGGCGACTTCTACAGCCAGGAAGTGCAGCGCCGCCTGCTCAAGCCGCTCGGCATGAACGATGCCAGCCTCGGCCTGGAAGGCATCACCTCGGCCGCGCGCTGGGCCAAGCCGCACGTGCGCGCGCGCGGCGGCTGGGCTTCGCTGACGCCCAAGCCGACCTATTACCAGTTGCCGCCGGCCGCTGGCGTCAACGCCAGCGCCAGCGACATGGCGCAGTGGCTGATCGCGCAGACCGGCCACCGCCCCGACGTGCTGCCGCTGCCGCTGTTGGCCACCCTGCACCAGCCGCTGGTCGAAACGCCTTCGGAGATCCGCGGCTCCAGCTGGCGCCGTCAACGCCTGACTTCGGCCGGCTACGCGCTGGGTTGGCGCGTGTTCGATTACGCCGGCCGCCGCGTGGTGTTCCATGCCGGTGCGGTGCAGGGCTACCGCGGCATCGTCGCGATGCTGCCCGAACGCGACCTCGGCATCGCCATCTTGTGGAACAGCGAAAGCGGCCTGCCGACCGGCCTGCTGCCGACCCTGCTCGACCGCGCCATCGGCATGCCGGCGCAGCGTTGGCTCGATGTCGACGGCTTCGACGACCCGGGCTTGTACGCTTCCGAGGGCGTCACGCCGCAATACGATCCCAACGGCAGCAACGCGCAGAAGTCCACCGCGGCGCCGCATTGATTCGGGATTCGGCAGAGCATAGAAAAGGCCCGCCATTGGCGGGCCTTTTCGTTTCTGCCTGCGGGCGAACTCAGGCCGCGTGGTGCGGCGATGCGTTCGCTCCAACGACTCTCGCCCCGGCTTACTGCGCCCCGGTCTCCAACACCTGCTTCAACTTCGCCAGGCCCTTGTCGTAGTCCTTGCCGACCATCGAATCGAGCAGTAGGCCGAACCAGCGCGAAACCAGATTGTTGCCGTGTTCGCTGTCCAAGGCCCAGGTCACGCGCGTGCCGCTGCCTTGCGCCTGCAGGGTGAACGTACCGGTGGCCTGAGTGCCGTCGAAGTCCAGCGCGTTGACCACCTTGAGCTGCGGTACCGACTCGGTGATGCGCTGGCTGCCCTTGCCGACCTTCGCGCCTTCCCAGGCCATCGCCGCGCCGACGCCGGATTCCGGGCCGCTGTAGTTGTAGGTCGCGGTCGGCTCGATCTCGTACCAGGGCGACCACTCGTTGAAGCGCTTGTAGGAATCGAGCATCGCGTGGACCTCGCCGGGCGGCCGTTCGACGACGATCGAGCGCTCGACGTGACTGCGTCCGGGCAACAGGAAGCCGCCGACGACGAACACGATGGCCAGCAGGACGACGAGATAGAGCAGCCCCTTGAGCAAGGATTTCATGGCGCACCCCCGGTGGTGGATTTCCGGCGATGCTAACCACTGAGCGCGGACCGTGGCATGCAGGCCTCGGGTTTGCCGACGAGAGGCACGGCGATGCTCGCGGCGGGTCGTGAGTTAAGGTGAGCGAGCGCGGCGGCATGGTGGCGGGGGATGGAGGGCGCGTTGGCGGAGACAGCCGGCTCGATCCGCGCTCGTCGCCCAGGCGCTCGCGAAGCCGCGAGCCTGCGGCTCGATGAGCCATCCATTGTCGTCTTCGCGGGGAGTCTTCGCTTGCCCGGCCCGGGCTGGTCGCCCGGGCGCTCGCGAAGCCGCGAGCCTGCGGCTCGATGAGACATCCACTGCCGTCTTCGCGGGGAGTCTTCGCTTGCCCGGCCCGGGCTGGTCGCCCAGGCGCTCGCGAAGCCGCGAGCCTGCGGCTCGATGAGACATCCATTGTCGTCTTCGCCGGGAGTCTTCGCTTGCCCGGCCCGGGCTGGTCGCCCGGGCGCTCGCGAAGCCGCGAGCCTGCGGCTCGATGAGACATCCATTGTCGTCTTCGCCGGGAGTCTTCGCTTGCCCGGCCCGGGCTGGTCGCCCGGGCGCTCGCGAAGCCGCGAGCCTGCGGCTCGCAAGCGGCTTCGCTCGCCCCACAAAAAAACTCTCCCCCCGCCTGGGCTGCGGGGAGAGAGTCTGGATTACGGCTAATCGGGGATTTTTATTAGATCAGCGGAGCCGGGGTAGCCGGCATCGCCGCAGCCTTCGGCTTGCGCTTGGCAGCCTTCTTAGCGGCCTTCTTCGGGGCCTTCTTGGCGGCTTTCTTGGCAGTCTTCTTAGCTGCCTTCTTGGCGGTCTTCTTGGCGGTCTTCTTGGCGGTCTTCTTGGTCGCCTTCTTAGCAGCCTTCTTGGCGGTCTTCTTGGTCGCCTTCTTGGCAGCCTTCTTGGCGGTCTTCTTGGTCGCCTTCTTAGCAGCCTTCTTGGCGGTCTTCTTGGTCGCCTTCTTGGCGGCCTTCTTGGCGGTCTTGCGGACGGCCTTCTTGGCGGTCTTCTTCACGGCCTTCTTGGCGCCGGCCTTCTTGGCGGCTTTCTTCACGGTCTTCTTGGCGCCGGCCTTCTTGGCGACTTTCTTGGTCGCTTTCTTGGCGGAGGCTTTCTTAGCAGCTTTCTTAACGGCCATGGGATGGCTCCTCGTCAGTGATGATCAGGGATGATCAGTGGTAGTGCGGTAAGCCCAGATATGAAGAACTCTGTGGTGGCAGAGCCGCGGGAGTCGGACCCGCGTGCAACCGCCGGCGCGCGGAGCGCGTCGGAACGGATCGGGGATCGCGTCCGGCCGTGGCGGCGGCAGGACCGATGGCGTACCCGCCGAAAAGGCGGGCGAGGCTGGCCGCGAAACGGGGCGGCCAAACAAAAACCCGGGCCGCCGAACGCGAACCGGGTTGCTGGAAGCAGGACGCCAACGATGTCATCAGGGATTTGGATGTCATCGGCGAAGAGAGCGAGGCCAACATTTCTGCAGAGGAAGCGAATCCTGCGTCCACCGTTTTGATTGTCCGGGCGGAGGTTCGAATTGTGCTGCGTGTTGTCGCGCTTTGTTTTCTCACTCTCGTGGCAGGAAACGTCTGCTGGGCGAAACCTAATCACGCTTTTTCTGACTGTCAACAACCTCGGCGATTTTTTTTTGGGGCCGCGGCCCCGGACCGCGCCACCGCCGACCGCGCGCGCGTCGTCGCCGATCGCGCGCGCGCATCGACGCATCGACAACGCATTCGAATCGACATCGCTGAAACCCAAGCGTGGCGCGGGTTTCAGCGCACTCGCGTTTTTCGTTTCGATTTTTTTCCGAAAGCGCGCGCGTGTTCGTCGACGCTTCGAAGGCGTCCCGCACGACCTGTACCGGAAGAAAAAATTCCTCTCCGCGACGACCCCGGATTTCGCGTCGCACAAGCCCGATTGCGCGAAAGTGCGCGAACTTTTTTCGGCCGCGACGACCGCCCGACCGCCGCCGCGCGCACCGTCGGCGGGTCGGCGACGACCGCGAACGCGGCTTCGAATGCCGGCGCGAGGCGACCGCGAACGCGACGACGAGCGCGCGCGACGGTGCGAAGCGACGCGACCGTCGCCGGTCCGATGCGCGCGAAACTACCGTTCGTCAGCCGAGCCGGAACGCTCGCCGTCGTCGGTCGCGCACGATCTGCGGCGCGCACGCCGAGTCGGAAAGCGTTTACGCCGACACGCATCGCCGGTCCGCGCGCCGCGTCGCCGACCACGGCCGCGAGCGCGAGCACCATGTCGCGATGTTGTCGCCGCGTCGGCGCGGCGAGTTCGCGAGCCGGCCAAGCGCCACGCGAAAGTGGCGGCGCATCCTGCGCGCGCAGCGCGTCCTCGCGCTCGCGCACGGCCGCGGCGACGCTTGCGTCTTCACGCCGGATACACGGTTTTCGCGACGGCGGCGGCAACGCATCGAGGCATTCGAAGGCGCGCACGCCGACTCGCCGCAGCCTCGCCAGACGCGCTCACCCGACCTCGCCGCGCACGCACGCGATCGTCTGCCGCATGCGCGCGGTAATCGCAAACGACGGTTTTTCCGCAGCGGATTCGCGCAACGCAGAATTGCCGCGCCTGTTCTTCGTACGCGTCGTCGCGCGACCTAGGCGATCGAAGGCGATCGAAGGCGGGCGCGGCACGCGGCGACGGACGAGAGGTCGCGGTCGCGCGAGCGACATGCCTCGCCCGTTCGTCGGCGACGCGCCGTCGATCCGGCGGCGCGCCGAAAGCCGATGCGAAGGACTCGCCGAAGACCGGCGCGCGTCCCTCGCGCTCTCGCGCGCCCGACGCATTGCCACCTCGGATTCGCATTCGACCGACGACCCGCGGCGTGGCCGGAATATCCGTCGGCATCGCGCGGCGGGATCGATACGCTCGGCGAGAGCGGACCCATCGCGCCCTCGCTTCATCTCCAATCGCCGCGGCCGCCGGACCCGATGTCCGGCCGAACGTTCGCCGCAAACGAAACGGGGAGCGAGTCCGGTGCCGCATCGCGGTCCGGTCTGCGCTCCCCGTCTACCGTGGCCGTCGCCGGCCGCGGCGGGTCGATCAGTGGTCGTCTTCTTCGAGCAGCTCGGCGTAGTCGTCCGGAGCCAGCAACTCATTAAGCTGGTCGGGCTCGTCGATTTCTACGGTGTAGATCCAGCCTTCGCCGTACGCGTCTTCGTTGATGGTTTCCGGCTTGTCGGCCAGCGCGGCGTTGACCGCGGTCACGGTGCCGGACACCGGCGCGTAGACGTCGGAGGCTGCCTTGACCGACTCGACCACGGCACTGGCGTTGCCCGCCTCGACGCGGTCGCCGACGTTGGGCAGTTCGACGTAGACCAGATCGCCGAGCAGGCCCTGGGCATGGTCGGAGATGCCGACGGTGACTTTGCCGTCGCCTTCGACGCGTGCCCACTCGTGGGATTTCAGGAACTTCAGATCGCCGGGAATTTCACTCATGGCAGGGGCCTCGAACGTTGCAGGGAGCGGCGGGTGGTGGCGCGTAGTTTAACTATGCTGAGGCGCCATGGGAGGGGTGGAAGGTCGAAGCGGCGCGACGACGCGCAAATCGGGGCGAGAGAAACCGGGTCGAAGAACTGATGCGCCGTCGCAGGTACATCGCGCAAGTCGCGGCCGGCCCGCGATTTCGGCGCGCGCCGGGCATGTGAAATCGCATGCCGGACCGGCGGCGCGATGCCGCCTCGCTCAGTTCGCACTCACCCCGAACGGCTCGCGCCCGCTGACCAGCGCCTCGCGCAGCGCTTCGACGCGGTCCTGTCCCCAGAACGGCTCGCCGCGCAACACGTAGCCGGGCAAACCCGGCAGATCGGCGTCGATCGCCGCGGCGGTGTTGGCCTGGTAGCTGACGCCGACTGCGTCGCTGTCGGCGGCGGCGAAGATCGCATCGGCATCGTGACCGTCATCGCGCAACAGTTGGGCCAGCACGGCGCGATCGGCCAGATCCCGATCGTCGACCCAGATCGCCCGGAACGCGGCGTCCATGTACGCGGCCGGATCGCGGCCCGCCGCGCACAAGGCGATGGCGCAGCGGTCGGCCAGGCTCGGATCGACCGGGAAGAACTTCGGCGTCAGATTCAGCGGCACGCCGCGCTGCGCGCGCGCCCGCTGCAACTCGACCAGGCGATAGCGCCGGCGCGCCGGCGCGCGCTGGCCCAACGGCAGGCCGCCGTTGGCCGCGAACAGCTCGAAGATCCGCACCGGCTTGTAGACCAGGCGCGAACCGGTCTCGCGCGCGAGCGCGAGCACGGGCGCATGGCCCAGGTAGGCATAGGGCGAGATCAGGCTGAAGTAGTAATCGATGTGGGTCATGGCCGCGGCACCGTTCAGGCGAGCACGCCGTCCTGCGCCTGTCCGTCGCGCACGAACGGGAACTTGACCACCCGCACCGGCACTTCCTTGCCGCGGATGTCCACGCGCACGTTACCAGCCGCGCCCAACGCGATCTCGCCGGCCGGCACGCGCGCGAAGGCGATCGACTTGCCCAGCGTCGGCGAGAAGGTGCCCGAGAGGATCTCGCCCTCGCCGTACGGCGTCAGCACTTTCTGGCCATGGCGCAACACACCCTTCTCGTCCATCACCAGACCGATCATCTGCCGCGGCGCGCCGGCGCCCTTGTGTTGCTGCAGCGGGCCGCGGCCGATGAAGTCGCGCGGCTCGCCCTCGGCGCTCGCGTCCAGGGCCACCGTCCACGCCAGCGCGGCTTCATAAGGAGACACGGTGTCGTCCATGTCCTGACCGTACAGATTCATGCCCGCTTCCAGGCGCAGGGTGTCGCGCGCGCCCAGGCCGGCCGGCTTGACGCCGACGCCCAGCAGCGCGTCCCACAGCGCGACCGCGCGATCTTCCGGCACGACCACTTCGAAACCGTCCTCGCCGGTGTAACCGGTGCGGGCGATGAACAGCGCGATGCCGTCGGAGGTCTGCGCCTCGCCGGCGACGAATTTGCCGAGCTTGCCGATCCGCGCGCGATCTTCCTCGCGCAGCAGGCCGATGACTTTCGCGCGCGCGTTGGGGCCCTGCACCGCGATCATCGCAAGCTCCGGACGCTCGGTCACCGACACGTCGAAAGCGCGGGCCTGCTCGCCGATCCACGCCAGGTCCTTGTCGCGGGTGGCGGCGTTGACCACCATGCGGAAGTAAGCCTCGTCGAGGAAGTAAACGATCAGATCGTCGATGACTCCGCCGTCGGGATTGAGCATGCAGGTGTAGAGCGCCTTGCCGGATTTCTGCAGCTTGTCGACCGAATTGGCGACCAGGTGGCGCAGGAAATCGCGCACGCGCGCGCCGCGCAGGTCGACCACGGTCATGTGGCTGACGTCGAACATGCCCGCGTCGCGACGCACCTGGTGGTGCTCCTCGATCTGCGAGCCGTAGCTGATCGGCATGTCCCAACCGCCGAAATCCACCATCTTGGCGCCGAATGCGCGGTGGGCGTCGTTGAGGATGGTTTTCTGGCTCATGGGGGCGTGGCCTGCTCGTGGGGTTTGGAGGCGGCGATTATCCCTCAAGCGCGCGTCCCGCGTATCGACCGGATTTGGGTACGCGGGCGAATGGTGTGCGTGGCGTTCTCGCTTCAGAGGGTAGGAGCGGCGCGAGCCGCGACTGCGGACTTGCGGTTGCCGGCGGCGCGATCTGGAGGGCGCGCGGTCGCGGCTCGCGCCGCTCCTACAGTGAGGGGGTGTCCGTGGGGCGATCTTGCAAAGCAACCGATTTCATTCCCCTTCGGTTCCTTCGTTGTAACAGCTTACTTCGGTTGGCTTGACCGGAATGAAGCGGCCCTTGCGGCGGTCGAGCTTCACCGCCCAACGCACCGCGTCGAACATTTCGCGCGCGTCGGCGCCTTCCACGGCGGTATCGACGATCGCGATCACGCCGGGGTCGTTGACCCCATCAATCATGCAGGTCGACATCGATACGCGCTCGCCGCGCTGCAGTTTCGGATACGGCACCACGTCGGTGATCTTCCAGCGCGCCTCGTTGCCGATCCGGCCGACCAGTTCACCGGCGTAGAACTTCAATGAACGGTCTTCGGCGTCGTCGATGGTACCGATGCTGCGCGCGCAGATCTGTTCGGCGCTGCGGCCGCTGCCGACGCAGCCGCCGGTGTTGGATTTGTAGCCGTCCGGGTACGGCGGCACTACCTTGCCGATCCAGTTACCGACGCCGGCGGCGGCGTCAGCCGGCGCGGGATGCGTCGAGCGCGACGCCACGCTCGATGTCGGCGCCGACTGCACGGAGGGCGCCGCGGTGGCCGTGGCGCACAGGCCGATGGAGGCGATCAGGCACGCCGACATCGCCGATGCGCGCAGGGCTTGTTTGGCGAGTGCATGCTTGGCAAGGGCTGGCTTGGCAATGACTGGCTTGGCAAGGGCTGACTTAACGAGAACCTGCTTGGCAGAAGCAAGCTCGGCAACAGCCCGCTTGGCGCGCGCGGCGGTCATCGTTCAACTCGCCGGCTCGACCTGCAAGGTCATGCCGTCGGTGGCGACCACGCGCACCATCGCGCCGGCGTCCAGCTCGGGCCCGATCACGTCCCAGAACGCATCGGCGATCTGCACCCGTCCGCGACCCTGGACGATGCCGCGCTCCAGCGGCACCACGCGGCCGACCAATTGCTCGGCGCGCCGGTTCAACAAAGGCTGGTCGCTCTGCCGCTCGCGGCCGCGGAACCAAGTGCGGTACGCCTGGATCGAGGCGAAGCTCAGCACCACGAAAGCGGCGACCTGGGCCAGCAAGGTCAAGTCCGGGAACGCCACCACCAACACGAACACCGCCGCCGCGGCCAGACCGAGCCACAGCATGAACGCACCGGGTACCAGCGCCTCGGCCGCGAACAGCAGCAGCGCGATCGCCGCCCAGCTGATGGTCTGCCAGCTCCACGACATGGGTCAGCCTCCGCTGCGCGGCGCGACCGCGCCGGTGCCGCGCGCGGCCTGCTGCGCGTTCAGCGCATCCTTGGCCAGCTCGCCGATGCCGGCCAGCGAACCGATGATGCCGGCCGACTCCATCGGCATCATCACGAATTTCTGATTCGGCGCTTCGGCCAGCGACTTGAACGCCTCGATGTACTTCTGCGCGATGAAGTAGTTGATCGCCTGCACGTTGCCCGAGGCGATCGCGTTGGACACCACTTCGGTGGCCTTGGCTTCGGCCTGGGCCAGACGCTCGCGCGCCTCGGCCTGGCGGAACGCGGCTTCCTTTTCGCCCTCGGCTTCCAGGATCACCGACTGCTTCTCGCCCTCGGCCTTGAGGATCGCGGCCTGGCGGAAACCCTCGGCTTCCAGGATGTTGGCGCGCTTCTCGCGTTCGGCCTTCATCTGCCGGGCCATCGAGTCGACCAGATCGCGCGGCGGCTGGATGTCCTTGAGCTCGATGCGATTGACCTTCAGGCCCCAGGGATGGGTCGCCGCGTCGACCGCGTTGAGCACCTTGGTATTGATCTCGTCGCGCTTGGACAGCGATTCGTCCAGGTCCATCGAACCGATCGCGGTGCGGATGTTGGTCATGACCAAGTTGAGAATCGCGATTTCCAGCTGCGCGACCTCGTACGCGGCCTTTGCCGCGTCCTGTACCTGGAAGAACACGATGCCGTCGACCTTGACCACCGCGTTGTCCTTGGTGATCACGTCCTGGCTGGGCACTTCCAGCACCTGCTCCATCATGTTGATCTTGCGGCCGACGCCGTAGATCACCGGGACCAGGAAGTGCAGGCCGGGGTCCATGGTGTGGGTGTAGCGGCCGAATCGCTCGACGGTCCACTGATAGCCCTGCGGGACCATGCGCACGGTCTTGAACAGCAGGATCACGCCCGCGAATACCAGAACCAACGCCAACAAGCTGGTGCCCGTGCCCATGTGCCCCCTCCTCCTTGTCCGATGGGCGCAGTATAGGCCCAGCACCGTGGGTGCGACCCTTCACGCCCTTGCCGCATCCTTGTCTGGGAATGCCGCCCGAATCGACCCCATCGCCGCTGCCCGCCCCCGCGCCCGACCGGCCGGTGTCGAGCTTCGCCATCGACGTCCCCGAGGCGCTGCTGGCGCGCGTGCGCGCCGGCGACGGCGCCGCGTTCGAGCAGATCTACCGCTGTTTCGAGCGTCCGGTGTTCACCTTGGCGATACGCATCGCCGGCGATCGCGACGGCGCCACCGACGTGCTGCAGGAGACCATGCTGAAGGTATTCACGCGGATCGGCGATTTCCGCGGCCACCGCGACGGCAGCGGCACGCCGTTCTGGGGCTGGCTGCGCCAGATCGCGGTCAACGAGGCGCTGATGCGTCTGCGCAGCCAGCGCCGCCACGAGCACGCGCTGGAACCGGAGGACGAACACCTCGTGGACGAGCGCATTCCGCCGCCTCCGGCCGCGGCCGACGCCGCGGCGCTGGGCCGGGCGCTGGCGCAGTTGCCGGCGCCGACCCGCAGCGTGCTGTGGCTGTACCACGCCGAGGGCTACACCCATGAGGAGATCGCCGCGTTGATGCAGCGTTCGACCAGTTTTTCCAAATCGCAGCTCGCCCGCGGCGGACGCCGCCTGCGTCAGTTGCTGGAACCGGAGCAGGCCCATGCCTGATCGCAATCCTCTCCCGCCGCAAAACTGGGCCGACGCGTTCGCGCGGCTGCCGCAGGAAACGCCGCCGACCGACGGCTGGGCGCGCATGGCCGCGACCCTGGCCGCCGGCCGCGAGCAAGCGCCGCGCGCGGCCGATGCGCCGCTGGGTTCGGCGCAGACCGGCCCGGCGCGCGGCGAGTCCCGTCACATCCAGACGACACCGCGGCGCAGGGCCGCGACGCATCCGGCGCGACGCTGGGCGATCGCGGCGATGCTGGCCGCGGCGCTGCCGCTGGGCCTGTGGCTGGCGCTGAACGCACAGCGGCCGACGCTGCCGACGCGCTCGCCCAATCCACTCGCGACGGTTCCTGCCGCGCGCGACACCGTCGATCCGCAAGCCGCGACGCCGCATCGGCCCGCGGGCGATGCGAGTTCCACCGATGCAACCGCATCGGTCGCCAAGGCTCCGGCTGCGGCCTCCACCGGCGCCGCGGAAACGCGCGCGAACGATTCGGCGCGTGCGCGGAGCGATACGGCGAAGACGGGCCTGGCCACGATGACACCGACGGGTGCAGGCGACGCTGCGCGGGAATCTCCGCGTCGCGCCGCCGCGACCGGCACTGCAGCAGTCGCCACCGCCGCGGTCGCGAACCCCTTGGCGCGCACGCCTGCCGCCGACGTATCCACCGCTGCGCGAATCGCCGGCGTTTCGGCGGCCGATGCCGCGCCGCGCGTCGCCGATGCGTCCGGCCGCGAACCCGCCGACCGCATCGCCCGCCAGTTGCAGGATCTGCAAGCCGAATCGGCCCAGCTCGAAGCGCTGGTCGCGCTGACCCGCGACGACAGTGTCGCCAATGCCAGCGCGACGGTGATGAGCGCCGACCTCGATCAGCGCCTGCGTCTGATCGATGCCGGCCTCACCGATGCCGCGCTGTCGGCCGAGCAACGCCTGGCGCTGTGGCATCAGCGCGTCGGCGCGTTGCGCTCGCTGGCCGGCGTGGAAAGCACCCAACGCTGGTTCGCCGCGCGCGGCGAACGCTACGGCGACGCGCTGGTGCGCGTCGACTGACTCTTCCTTATTCCATACCGATCCGCGTACCGGAGATCGCCATGTCACGCATTCCCCTGCTTCCCGCGCTGTTGTTCGCCGCAATCGGCAGCGCCCTCGCCCAGCCGGCCGCCGCGCCGGCGGTCGGCGCGCAGCCCGTTCAAGCGCATACGCGCACCCTGCTGATCCAGCGCCAGCACGGCGCCGCGCCGTCGTTGCTCGCGCAAGCGCGTCCGCACGTGCTGCCGATGCCGGGTACCTCACGTGGCCCCGGCGGCTTGCCCGATCCGGTGACCAAGCCGGTGCTCATCCGCGACGAGATCCGCGGCCCGCAGCTCGGCGTGATCCTGGCACCGGACGACCAGCGCGGCGTCGGCATCATCGCGGTCACCCCCGGCAGCGCCGCGGCGCAGGTCGGTTTGCGCAGCGGCGACCGGTTGCTCTCGGTCGACGGCAAGCCCGTCGACGGCAAGGACGGCGATGCGCGTTTGCAGAGCGCGCGCGCCCTGCTCGGCAAACTCGAGACCGGCAAGGTCACGCGCATCGGCTATCTGCGCGATGGCCGCGATGCCAAGGTCGAGGTGACGCCGCGGGTCGGCGAGCGGGTGATGGTGTTCGAGAACGCCGATGGATCGCAGATGGTCGCCAGCGGCCGGGTCGAGATCCTGCGCTCGCCCGACGGCACGCTGGACGTCAGCAGCGATTCGTTCGAATACACCGTCGCCGATGCGGCGGTCGCCCCGCGCATGCGCACCGAGATCCACCGCATCGGCCCCGACCAGGACTGCAAAGGCAAACCCTGTCCGCTGCCGATGATCAGCGAGGCGCTGCGCTGGAACGGTCTGAACCTGGCCACGGTCGACGCCAAGCTCGGCCGCTACTTCGGCGCCCAGCGCGGCGTACTGGTGCTCAGCGCGGGGCCGAAACTCAAGGGTCTGGAAGCCGGCGACGTGATCCAGAGCATCGACGGCCGCGCGGTCGCGAGCCCGCGCGAAGCGATGGAGGCGCTGCGCGACAAACCCGAAGGTACGCAGGTCGAGATCGGCTATCTGCGCGACCGCGCCAGCGCCAAACTCAAGCTCACCCTGCCCAAGGCCGTGGCCTGGGTACCGCCGGCACCGCCCGCGCCGCCTGCGCCACCGCCGCCGCCGCGTGCGCCCTCTGCGCCGGTACCGCCCGCTCCACCCGCTCCGGCTGCGGCGCCCGCACCGCCGCCTCCGCCGCCGCCGGCATCCAACGAAGTCAGCGCGGCGCCAGCACCGCCCTCGCCGCCCTCGCCGCCGCGATGGGCGACGACGACCGGCACTCATATCTATACACAGCGCGTCGATTGATCGATCACCGTGGCGGCCGGTGATCTGCAAAGGGTTTGCGGTTATCTGAGCGGAAGGCGTCGGGGCTGAAGCCCCTCCCACAAGAAACCTCGTCGCCACGTTGGCTTTTGTGGGAGGGGCCTTCAGCCTCGACGCTTTACCCGCCCGACCGCGACTGGCCCCTCATGCCGCGGCCATTCGCAAAACCCGCGCAAGCGGCCCTCGCGAATCCCTGCGCCGAACGCCGGCGCAAGAAAAAGGCCGGGCATCCTGCCCGGCCTGTTCCGATCATCGCTCCGGCATCCCGCGTTCCTTCGCGGCCCGCACCGGAAAACTTGGACGGTGGTGCGGTGATGCCGTCGGCTGCGATCTCTGTGCAGCCCACGCATTACCGCCCCTCGCTCACTCCGCCGGCGCGACGGTCACCCACTTGGCGAACACCGCGTCGATGTCCTTGTCGGCGACCTTCTTGCCCTGCTCCAGCTTTCCGGCCTGCTCGAACAGCGGAATGATCATCGCCATGCCGTCGACCTTGGTCTTGAGCAGCACGCCCGGCGCGCGACCCAGATAACGGTCCCAATGCGCGCGGACCTTGGCCCAATAGCCCTGGGTCGCGTCCCAGTACTTGTAGGCCGGCTTGAAGTCCACATCCTTGGTCTTGACGTAGTCGTTGAAGCCGAACTCGCGGGCCAACTCTTCCTGCGTGCCGTCGGGCTTGCGCAGCACCTTGGTGTTGAACTGCTCGTGGGTCCAGCCGTTCGGAGTGACGGTGTGGCGGTTGATCGCGGCGACCGCGTTGTAGTCGCTGCGCTTGGTGTATTCGCGGCGAGGCAACGGGCGCCAGCTCGGATCGCTGGTCCAGGTCGCGACATCGTTCTTGTACTCCCAACGGCCGGTGCCGCAGTAACGCGGCGCATCGCTGACTTCGAACACGCACTGGGTCCAGGCGCCGCGGTTGAGCTCGGCCGGAATCTTGCGCACGTGCCAGGTCTGATCGGCGCTGAATTCGAAACGCTGCGGCGCTTCATAGGTCCAGTCCTGACGCCAGTGCTTGGTCACGTGGCCACTCTTGGCGTCGACCAGAATGTGCTGCAGCACCAGCTTGGCCGGGGTGTTCTCGACCACGATCACGGTCTCGTTGGCGCCGCTGCGCATCGCCGGCGCTCGCTCGTAACCGGGCTTGAGCAGCACGGTTTCGTCGAAGGCGAAATCGACGATGTACTCGCCCTGCATCGCCAGAATCGAGGCGCGATCGCGTTCGGGCGAAGGCGCCTGCGCGGCCGGGGCCGATTGGGCCGGCACGAGCGGGCTGAACGAAAAACAGATCGCCAGCACGCTGGCGCGGTAAGGCATTGGGGTCATGGCTGAACTCGGTGGCTTTTTGGCTTTGAGAGAGAAAGAAGGAATGGGTCGGTCGTGGTCGTGGATCGAAGCGCGCGCTCAGGCGAACTGCGCCGGACCGGCACCGTCGCGCAGGCCCGAGGCCATGCAGCAGCACACGTCGGCCTGCGCCTGCAGACGCGCGCCCTCGCCCGCGGCGATACGGCGCGCGCGCGCATGGCCCAGCGCCGACAGTTCGGCGCCGTCGGCCAATAAAACGCAATGGCCGGCGTCGTCGCGCAGCACCTGCAGGCGCAGCACCTGCGCGCACCAGCGTCCGCGCAGACGCCGCAACCAGCGCCGGCGCAGATCGACCCAGACGCCGCTGCGCGCCTCGCTGCCACGATGCGCGGGCAGATCGGCGGCAGCATCGTCCCAGGCCAGGAAGTCGCTGTCGGGCAGCAGGTACAGACGCCAACACACGCGGCCGGCGGCATCGCGGAACAACAAGGCTTCGCAGGCGTTCTCGCCGTCCTGGCGACTGACGCGTTCGGCGCTGCACGCCGCCAGCCAGCCGTCCAGGGCATCGCGATGGCGGCGCGGGCGCACGCACAACACCGTCGCCACCGCGGCCAACCGTTCCGGCGCCGGCAAGCCGGCGCGGGCCGGCCTGACGGTCGCCGCGGCGGAACCGGCGATGGTCGACGGCGCGCGCATGCTTACCAGCTCACCGCGATGCTGGCGCTGACGCTGCGGCCCGGCGCGCTGTAGCGATCGATCACGGCGCTGCTGGCGAGGATGGTGCCCGGCAGGTCGCCGCCGTCCCAGTAGGTCTTGTCGGCGAGGTTGAACACGCCGACGTTGAGCTTGGCGCCCGGCGCGAAGTCCCAATGCGCCAGCAGATCCAACACGCCATAGCCCGGCGTGGCGTAGCGGTTCGGCGCCGGCAGATCGGTCTTGTGCTTGGCGAAACGGCCGGCCAGTTCCACGCCCCAGGCTTCGCGGTCGAAGGCCACGCCGAGGGTTCCGCTCAGCGGCGCGATCGATTCCAGCGGACGGTCGGCGGTCTTGTCCTCGCCCTTGCTGTAGGCCGCGGCGAAACGCGTCGACCAGCCGGCCAGCGACGGCGACAACTCGCCGAAGTCCACGCCGCCGCGCAGCTCGACGCCGCGGATGCGCGCCTTGGCCACGTTCTGAGACTGGAACACGACCAGCGGTGTCTGCGGCGGCGCGCTGACCTGGCGGCTGGACTGGATGAAGTCCTTGTAGTCGTTGTAGTACGCCGACACCTGCGCGTATGCCGCCTTGCTGTTGAAACGCAGACCCAACTCGTAGCCGTCGCTGGTTTCCGGCTTGAGATCGGGATTGGGAATAGCGGTGTAGCCCTGCTGCAAGTTAGTGAAACCCAGATTGACGTCGTTGTAGGGCGGCGCGCGGAAGCCGCGCTGGTAGCCGCCGTACAGCGACCAGTCTTCGGCGATATGCCACACCGCGCCGAGCTTGGGCGAGACGCTGGTCTTGCTCAGGTCGCTGACCTTCATGCCCGGATTGTCGCTGGTGAAGATCGCATCGGGCTTCACCCGCAGCTCGTAGCGGTCCACGCGCACCGCCGGCACCAGGCGGAACTTGCCGTCGGCGAACTGGATTTCGTCCTGCACGAACACGCCGGCGCTGCGGGTCTGGCTGATCGGGAAATCGCGCACCGGGAAGGTGTCGGGCGAGATCGTGTTGCTGACCGCGCCGGTGGTCAGATTGACCAGGCGGCCGTCGCGCTTCTGCCGGAAATCGGTGTGTTCGTACTCGAAGCCGTAGGTCAGCGAGTGTTCGACCGAACCGGTGGCGAAGTCCTTGTGCGCGGTGGCTTCGGCGCCGTAGACGCGCTGATCGAAGTTGAATTCGCGCAGGCGCAGGATCGGGTTGGGGTCGGCGGCCAAGACCACGCGCTGCTCGCGGGTGCGCTGGGTGGTCTCGCTGTCCTGGCGATAGATCTGCCAACGCAGCGAACCGGCCAATACGCTGTCGAGCGAATCGATTTCATGCGCGAACGACACGCGGGCGCGGGTCTGGTGATCGTCGCCGAACATCGAAGCCACGCGCGAGCGCGGCGTGTTCGGCGGCGCCCCCGGGGTCGGCGGGACCAGGCCCAGCGCGCTGAAAGCGTCGGTGTCGGTCTGGTCCTCGCTGCGTTCCACGGTCAGGCGGAAACGCTGGTTATCGCTGGGCGCGTAGACCAGCTTGGTCAGCAGGCTGCGGCCGTCGAAGTTCTGCGGGTTGGCGCGAGTGCGCGAGCCATCGTGGGCATCGTTATTGCCTTGGTTCTCGGTTTCCTTGCCTTGATGATGGTTGACCACCACCAGGCCCGACCAACGATCGCCGCCGAACGCCGCGGTGGCGCTGGCGAACAAGCCCTCGTTCTGGCTTTCGCCGCCGAACTTGAGGCCGAAGTAGCTCTTTGCACCGTCCTTGAGGTAGTCGTCCGGATCCTTGGTCACGAACGACACCACGCCGCCGAGCGCATCGGAGCCGTGCAGCGCGCTGCTCGGGCCGCGCACTACTTCGACTTCCTTGACCGTGTCCAGATCGACGAAGTTGCGCCCGGCGTTGGAGAAGCTGCCGATCAAAAAACTGTCGGACACCGAGATGCCGTCGATCAGCACGCGCACGCGGTTGCCGCCCAGGCCGCGGATACGGATGTCGCTCAGGCCGAAGCGCTCGCGGTTGGCGCCGACTTCGATACCGGGCTCGTAACGGAACAGGTCGCGGATGTTGCGCACCATCTCGTTGTCCATGCGCTCGCGATCGATCGCGTTGACCGTGGCCGGTACGTCCTGGACCTGACGCTCGGTACGGGTGGCGCTGACCACCACGCGATTGAGCTCGTTGACCTCGGCGGCGGGCGCCTCGGCGGCCTGCGCCGCCGGCAGCGCCAGCAACACGGCCAAGGCCAGCGCGGAACGCGCTGGAACATGGGGAAAGGTGGATCGTGCGAGCAGGGCCGGGAGTTGGACGCGGGACATTCTTTCGACTCGGATGATGAGATGAGACCTAGGCGGCTGGCATCCGAAACGAACGGGGGCTGGCAGCCTTGGAAGAAAAGGTGCTGGCGGGCCCCGGCAGGGGCCGACACGCCCCGCCGCACCCCGGAACTGGGGCGCGGCGGGGCGGTGACGCGGGCGTTGGGACGGCCGCCAGGGGCTCGGCAAGACCGGTCGGACTTCGCGATGGACACGGCGGACTGGAGAGAAGTCCGCGGAGGTCCGGGGGCGAGGCGGTCGAATCGGTTGGGGAGAGGGAGACTGCCGGGGGGGCTGGTGTCCGGCCTGACCCGCTGGATGGTGCTGAGCGGGCTTGGTCGGGGCGCGCCTTACGCGGGGTTACTTGGTCAGGATCAACTTGTCGTTGCGGGTATGACGCAGGCGGTAGACCTCGCCGCCGTGGCGGATCAGCACCTCGCGCGCGCCGCGCAGCAGCGCGGTGCTTTCGACCAGAACGCCCTGAGCGGCGGCGACGACGGCCGAGGTCACGGCCGCAGCGGACGCCGGGGCCACGGCGGCGACGGGCGCGGCGACGGCGGCCAGGGAACGATCGGTGCGGGGCTTCAACTGCAGCACGGGGTTGCGCAGAGACATGGCGGAGACTCGTTCGGGGGTGGGCTCCCGAATGATGATAATGATTCTCATTTGCCAGTCAACACGCAAATGCAGAAATTTGTGACGTTCCGCCTGAAGGCCGGCATCGGACCGGCGTCAGCCGACAAGCGGCACCACGCGACGCCGCGAGGCAGGCCGGAGCCCTGCTTCGTTCAGCCGGCGGTGACCGCCTCAACCCGTTGCCAGCCGGCCTCGTCGACCCGCTCGACCAGTTCCAGCGCCTGCAGGTTCTGCAACAGTTGCTCGACCCGGCTGGCGCCGAGAATCGCGCTGGACACATGCGGGTTGCGCAGGCACCAGGCGATCGCCAGCGGCGCCGGGGCCACGCCCAATTCGCGCGCCACCGCCGCGAACGCCGCGGCCCGCTCCAGCCGGCGCTGCTCGGAGCTGCCCACCGCGACCCGTCGCAACCATTGCTTGTCGGCGTGGCCCAAACGGCTTTCGCCGTCGAAGCCCGCGCTGTACTTGCCGGTCAACAGGCCCGAGGCCAGCGGCGACCAGATCGTGATGCCCAATCCCAGTTCGGCATACAACGGCGCGTATTCGAGCTCGACCCGCTCGCGATGCAGCAGGTTGTACTGCGGCTGCTCCATGCTCGGCGCATGCAGATGGTGGGCGCGCGCGAGCTTGTGCGCTTCGCGGATCGACGCCGCCGGCCATTCCGAGGTGCCCCAGTACAGCACCTTGCCCTGGCGGATCAGCGCGTCCATCGCCCACACCGTTTCCTCCACCGGCGCGTCGGGATCCGGGCGGTGGCAGAAGTACAGATCGAGATGATCGACACGCAGCCGGCGCAGCGCCTCGTGGCAGGCTTCGGTGACGTGCTTGCGCGACAGTCCCTTCTGGGTCGGACGCGGTTGTTCGTGTGCGCCGAAGAACACCTTGCTCGATACGCAGTAACCGTCGCGCGGCAGGCGCAGATCGGCGATCGCCTCGCCCATCACCCGCTCGGCCTCGCCGTTGGCGTAGCTTTCGGCGTTGTCGAAGAAATTGATGCCATGGTCCCAGGCCGCGGCGATCAATTCGCGCGCGGTGTCGCGGCCGACCTGCGCGCCGAAGGTGACCCAGGCGCCGAAGGACAATGCGGAAATCTGCAGGCCGGATGAACCCAGTCGTCGGTATTGCATGCCAGGACTCCAATCGAACCGGTGATTGCAGGCATGCTACGCGCAGATCGGCGATACGAAGGACGGTATGCGGCAATGGCTTTGAAAACCCGGGGCTTGGTCGTGGGCCTGATCGCGATCGCCGCCGCGCTGCTGGGTTGGCAGCTTTGGCGCCTGCGCGCGCCGCAAGCGGACGCCGCGCCGACGCCGGCGCAAGCCGATGCAACGCCGCACGCTCAACCGGCAACGGCAGCCACGCCGACCGACACGCCGCGCAAGATAGAGCCGACCGCGGACAACTATCGCAATCCCCAGTTGGCCGAACTCAAGGGCCGCGCCGACGCCGGCGACAGCCGCGCCTCGTGCCAGCTCGGCATGGAACTGCTGCGCTGCACCGACACCTCGGCGGCCGAACAGATGCTCGCCGCGGCCGAGGAAAACGCGCGCCCGGATCTGCCGCCCGACCAGCGCGCCTACATGACCAAGCTGGAGAACCGCGCGCGGCAGATGCTGGCCGAATGCCGCAACACGCCGGCCGATGCGTGGAAACAGGGCAACCACTATTTGCGCCAGGCGGCGTTGGCCGGCGAACCCGAAGCGATGTACCGCTATGCGCGCGGCGATTCGGTGCTGGTCGACTACTCGCACATGAATTCGCCCGAGTTCGATCGCTGGCGTTCGGAGGCCGGCAACATGCTGCAGTTGTCCTTCGAGGCCGGCTACCTGCCCGCGGTGTTCGATCTGATGGTGGCCTACAGCGACAACTCCTCGCCGCTGACCGGCCTGATCGCCAACGACCCGACCAAGTCGCGCGCGATGCGCGTGTTGATCGGCCGCCTGGCCGGCCGTCCCGTCGATCGTCCCGAATCGCGCTATGCCAATCTGGAACCGGCCGCGGCGGCGCTGGCCGCGCAGTGGCAGCGCGATTATTTTCCGACGGTGAAACCGCCGCTGCAGAAACTGCCGCGCGTCATGCCGGCAGGATTCTCGGCGCTGTACTCCGACGAAGCCGATCAACCCGCGCCCTGCACGCAGTGAGGCGCCGCCGACCGCGCGTGCGCCACGCGGCAAAGCCAAGCGACACGCGCGGTCAATAGCGAAAGCTTCTCATTTGCTGCGTGCCCTGGTCGGGCCGGCTACAATGCGCGCACTTTCCTCCTCCGGGGAGTAGCCCACCGGCGACCGAACAGGCTCGCGGGGACATGCGTCAACACACTTGGCCCACCGGCCATGGCGCATGAGCGGCAGCCAGTGCGATCGCACCCGACATCGGGCCCGCGACCGGCGCAGCTACCACGGACAAGACCGAAGGCAGGCGTTGCGCGAAACCCGGGTCGGGCCGCGCGGCGTCCGCCTTCGCGTTCTCGCGAATGCCCGACCCCGGAGTTGTCATGGATTTGTCCTTCCTCCCGGCCTGGGTCGTCGCCACCGGCGTTTCCACCGGTACCGTCGCGCTCGCCGAAATCGGCGATAAGACCCAGTTGCTGGCCTTGTTGCTGGCTGCGCGCTTCCGCAAGCCCTGGCCGATCATCGCCGGCATCCTGCTCGCCACCTTGCTCAACCACGCCCTCGCCGCGTGGTTCGGCACCCTGGTCGCGCAATGGCTCAAGCCGGAGATCTTGCGCTGGGTGGTCGCGGCGAGTTTCCTGGCGGTGGCGCTGTGGACGCTCAAGCCCGATCAGCTCGATGAGGAAGAAGCCAAGTTCTCCGCGCGCGGCGCCTTCATCGCCACCACCATCGCGTTCTTCTTCGCCGAAATCGGCGACAAGACCCAGGTCGCCACGGTGCTGCTGGCGACCCGCTACGAGCCGCTGTGGGCGGTGATCTTCGGCACCACCGTCGGGATGCTGCTGGCCAATGTGCCGGTGGCCCTGCTCGGCAGCCGATTCGCCGATCGCCTGCCGCTCAAGACCGCCCGCTACGTCGCCGCGGCGGTGTTCGCCGCGCTGGCGCTCTGGGTCGGCGTGCGCGGCATCGGCTGAGCGGCATCGACTGATCGGTCGCTTCGGCCGGTCCGGGCGGAGACGCAAGTCGTAATCCTGCGTCCGGCCCCGCCGATCCGGCGTGGGCCGGATCGACTCTCGCGCTATGCTCGCGACGGCGGCGGCGAGCCGCAGGGACGGGAACCGGGATGTACCAAGGCGTGGGCGGTCGGATGCGCAGCGTGATCGTGGCGCTGTTGTCGCGGCCGGACGAAATCATGTTGGAGATCGGCGCCGGCGGCGAGCTGCTGGTCGCGCGGCTGCGCGCGGTGCTCGCGGCGATGCTGCTGCTGTTGCCGTTGTTCAACGCGATCGGCGGCGGCAGCGTCAAGGAAACCATGATCGGCCTGGGCGGGACGATCGTGGTCAACGTGTTCTCGCAATTGTGGCTGGCCCTGGCCCGGCGCCAGCGCCGTTACCGTTGGCTGCCCTTCTCCACCGCCGCCTTCGACGTCACCGCGACCACCCTGGTGCTGGCCGCGCTGGCCGTGCAGCACCTGCCCGCCGGGCTCAACAGTCTGATCGTGTGGTGCGGCTATCTGCTGGCGATCCTGATGACCGCGCTGCGCAGCGACGGCCGGGTGACCTTGTTCGCCGGAGTGCTGGCGCTGCTGCAGTACGGCTTGCTGGTGGGCTGGGTGTTCGCGCTGGCCGATTCGCCCGAAGACCTGATGTCCAGCGATTACGGCGCGGTCACCCTCGGCAGCCAGACCCAGCGCTTGGTGCTGTTGGCGATGATGACGGTGGCCACCTCGATGGTGGTCTACCGCATGCAGCGGCTGATCGAGATGTCCGGCACCGACGGTCTGACCCGGTTGCCCAACCGCACCTGGTTGACCCACCGCATTCCGCGCCTGTTCGACACGGTGCGCCGCGACGGCGGCAGCCTGACCCTGGCGTTGATCGACCTGGATCACTTCAAGCGGATCAACGACGACTACGGCCACCGCCTGGGCGACCGCAGCCTGCGCCATCTGGTCGCGGTGCTGCGCGAGCAGTCCGAACCCAGCGAATGGCTGGTGCGGCTGAGCGGCGGCGAATTCCTGCTGGTGATGCGCAAACCGCTGGGCACCGCGTTCGAGGAAGTCGACGCGATCCGGCGCACGGTGGCCGAGCGGCCGTTCGAACCCGGCCGCGGCGCCGAGCCGCTGTGGCTGAGCTTCAGCGCCGGGCTGGTGACGTTTCCGCAGGAAGGCAGCGACCTCTCGCGCCTGCTGCGCCGCGCCGATTTGCGCCTGCAGCGGGCCAAACAGTCCGGTCGCAACCGGGTGGTGGCGCGGGATATCTGAACGATCCGGGCCGCATTCGGCCCTGTCGCTCCTGCGCGATCGGGCCAATCGCGCGGCGGCGGCGATCCTCGCAAGGCCTCGACGGCCTGCATCCGTACGTTTTTTCAGCCTTCCGCACTGCCCGCGCGCTGCGCCGCGGCTTGCCGCCCAGGCGCCCAGCCACTAGGCTGCGCCGACTAATTAGACGTCAAAAAGCCGCCGGTGCCCCGGCGCCGGGGAGAGTGGAGTGGATTCGATTTCGCGCGTGGCCTTCGGCCTGTTCGGTTTGGCGGTGCTCGTCGGCATTGCGTGGGTGTTCTCGGTCAAGCGCCGCGCGGTCGACTGGAAGCTGGTCGCCACCGGCATCACCTTGCAGATCGCTTTCGCCGCGGTGGTGCTGCTGGTGCCGGGCGGCAAGGACGTGTTCGACGCGATCGGCAAGGGCTTCGTTAAGGTGTTGGAATTCGTTGGCGCCGGTTCGAAGTTCATCTTCGGCGACCTGATGGACGTCAGCAAATTCGGCTTCATCTTCGCCTTCCAAGTGCTGCCGACCATCATCTTCTTCTCTGCGCTGATGGGCGTGCTCTACCACCTGGGCGTGATGCAGTCGGTGGTGCGCGGCATGGCCTGGGCCATCACCAAGGTCATGCGCGTGTCCGGCGCGGAAACCACCAGCGTGTGCGCCAGCGTGTTCATCGGCCAGACCGAGGCGCCGCTGACCGTGCGCCCCTATATTCCCAAGATGACCGAGTCCGAGCTGATCACGATGATGATCGGCGGCATGGCGCATATCGCCGGCGGCGTGCTCGCCGCGTATGTGGGCATGCTCGGCGCGGGCGATCCCGCCGCGCAGGCGTTCTATGCCAAGCATCTGCTCGCGGCCTCGATCATGGCCGCGCCGGCCACCTTGGTGATCGCCAAGATCCTGGTGCCCGAGACCGGCGAGCCGCTGACTCGCGGCACGGTCAAGATGGAAGTCGAAAAGCACACCGCCAACATCATCGACGCGGCCGCGGCCGGCGCCGGCGACGGCCTGCGCCTGGCGCTGAACATCGGCGCGATGCTGCTGGCCTTCATCGCCCTGATCGCGCTGGTCAACGCGCCGCTGACCTGGATCGGCGAGCAGACCGGCCTGACCGCGGCGATCGGCAAGCCGACCGACCTGTCGGCGCTGCTCGGCTTCGTGCTCGCGCCGATCGCCTGGGTGATCGGCACGCCGTGGAGTGATGCGACCGTGGTCGGCGGCTTGATCGGCGAGAAAGTCGTGCTCAACGAATTCGTCGCGTATACGCATCTGGCCGACATCGTCAACGGCAAGGTCGCCGGCACCGCGCTCAGCGACGAAGGGCGGCTGATCGCGACCTATGCACTGTGCGGTTTCGCCAATTTCAGCTCGATCGCGATCCAGATCGGCGGCATCGGCGGACTGGCGCCGGAGCGTCGCCAGGATCTGGCCCGTTTCGGCCTGCGCGCGGTGCTCGGCGGTTCGATCGCGACCTTCATGACCGCGACCATCGCCGGCGTACTCACTCACTTCGCCGGGTAAGTTCGTATGAGTGATACGAATTCCGGCCGCGTCGTCGTCGTCGGCTCGTTCAACGTCGATCACGTCTGGTCGCTGGCCGCGCTGCCGCGTCCGGGCGAGACTCTGGCCGGCAGCTACCACGCCGGCCCTGGCGGCAAAGGTTTCAATCAGGCCACCGCGGCGGCGCGCGCGGGCGCGAGCACGCGTTTCGTCTGCGCGCTCGGCGAAGACGCCGGCGGCCAGCTGGCGCGCGCGCTCGCGGCCGGCGACGGTATCGATCTGCGCGATCTGCGCAGCGCCGAACCCACCGGCACCGCCGGCATCTACGTCGATGCCGACGGCCGCAACACCATCGTGATCGGTCCCGGCGCCAACGCCGAGCTGTCGCCGGAGTTCGTGGCCGGGCAAGGCGACTCGTTCGACCAGGCCCGAGTGGTGCTGACCCAGTTGGAAACGCCGGTGGAGTCGGCAGCGGCCGCGTTCGCCCGCGCCCGCTCCGGCGGCGCGCTGACCCTGCTCAATCCGGCGCCGGCCGACGCCGTCGCCAGCGACGAGCTGTGGTCGCTCAGCGATGCGATCACTCCGAACGAAACCGAGTTCTGCGCGCAATTGCGCCGCCGCGCCGGGGTCGAGCTCGATCCCGACAGCCTGGCGTCCCTGGCCGATGCCGAACTGCACGCGCATTGCCGGCGGCTGCTGCCGCACGGCAGCGTGGTGATCACCTTGGGCCAGTCAGGCTGTTTCGTCTCGCACGCCGACGGCGCGCTGCGCGGCGATGCCCAGGCCTGTTACCGGGTCGCCGCGGCCGCGGTACGCGCGATCGATACCACCGGCGCCGGCGATGCCTTCAACGGCGCGCTGGCCGCCTCGCTGGCGCGCGCCAGCGACACTGCGTTCGCCGAACACGTGGGCTACGCCAACCGTTACGCCGGCCTGTCCACCGAACGCGCCGGCGCGGCGGTGGCGATGCCGCGCGATGCCGAACTGAAGGCGCGGTTCGGCTGAGTCACTGAGTCTGCGCACCGATAAAACGATCGCACTGGAACTACATCGCCGCTGCGACGGACATCGGGCCTGAAGGCCTCCCACAAAAGACCTCGCCGCCTCCGAAGTCTTTTGTGGGAGGGGCTTCAGCCCCGACGCTTCTCGCTCAGATTGCGCCGAACCTGTATCTGACCCGCAAGCCGACACATCCCCTCAAGCTCACCTGCAGCCACGTCAATCCCAAGGCAATAGCTAACCGCCGACATCAAGTTGGCGAACGCCTCCCCTTGCCGCCCGTCCGGCCGCCCTTTAATTTGAGAATGGTTCGCATTAGCATGCCAACCCTGTCGCAGTTCTCAGGTCCGCTTCCCCATGCCCCGCCCCCAGATCCTCGCCAGCGCCCTGCTGGCCATCCTCGCCGCGCCCCTCGCTCACGCCGATGAGGCCAAGGACATCGACCGCGTCGTCGTTTCGGCCAGCACCAGCCGCATGCCCAATTCCGAGGCGGCGCTGGCCAACACCATCACCGTGATCGATCAGGAACAGCTCAAGCAGCAGTTGTCGGTGACCCAGGACATTTCGCAGGTGCTGGCCAACCTGATTCCCTCGTTCTCGCCCTCGCGGCAGAAGCTGACCAACGGCGGCGAGACCCTGCGCGGACGCAAGCCGCTGTATCTGATCGACGGCGTGCCGCAGTCGACTCCGCTGCGCGAGGGCGGCCGCGACGGTCACACCATCGATCCGGCGATGATCGAGCGCATCGAGGTCATCCACGGCGCCAACGCGCTGCAGGGACTGGGCGCCTCGGGCGGCATCATCAACATCATCACCAAGCGCGCGCCGCGCCAGGACGACGAGAGCTTCCAGGACGTCAGCATCGGCGCCAGCACCGCGCTGCCCAACCAGAGCGACAGCGTCGGTTACCGCGCGTCCTACCTGTTCGGCACCCGCCAGGGCGCGTTCGATTTCGTCGGCGGCCTGTCCTACGCCAGCGAGGGTTTGTATTACGACGGCAACGGCGACGCGATCGCGGTCAACGACGTCCAGGGCGACCTGATGGACGCGCGCAGCCACAACCTGTTCGCCAAGGCCGGCTGGGACATCGACGACGACAAGCGTCTGCAGCTCACCGCCAACCGTTATGAGCTCAAGGGCAACAACGACTACATCACCGTCAACGGCGACATCCGCACCGGCCGGCTCGCCACCTCCGCGCGCGGCAGCCGCGAAGGCCAGGGCGCGCGCAATCGCTCGACTTCGCTGGTGCTCGATTACACCGACAAGGCCCTGGCCGGCGGTTATCTCAACGCGCAGCTGTTCTGGGTCGACTTCAAGGGCCTGTACGGCGCGACCGACTGGGAAGATTTCTGGCGCGACGGCCGCGACCTGCACTGGTGGGACCAATCACAGAACGTCTCGCAAAAAATCGGCGGCAAGTTCAGCTGGTCGCGCGACAACCTGTTCGATCAACGCCTGCGCGTGACCCTGGGCCTGGACTGGAACCGCGACAAGACCTATCAGGAACTGGTGGTCTCCCAGCTCAAGTGGGTGCCGCAAACCCAGTACGAATCCTGGTCGCCGTTCGTCCAGGCCGAATGGTGGGTCACCGACAAGATCATGCTGACCGGCGGCGTGCGCCATGAGCGCGGCAAGTTGGAAGTCGACGATTTCAACACCATTCCGGCCAACGCCGGCGGCAGCCGCTTCGTCCGCGGCGGTTCGCCCAAGACGCGCGAAACCTTGCCGAACTACGGCATCGTGTTCGAAGCCACCGACGCGCTGAAGTTCTACGCCTCGTACTCGGAAGGCTACACCGTGGCCGATATCGGCCGGGTGCTGCGCGGCATCACCACGCCCAACCAGAGCGTGGACAAACTGGTGGATCTGTCGCCGGTGGTGTCGGACAACCGCGAAATCGGCGTGGACTTCGACAACGGCCGCTGGCTGGCGCACTTGGCCGCGTATTGGTCGGATTCGGACCTGGGCTCGCGTTTGGCCTTCGATCGCAATACCCAGAGCTATTTCGTGGTGCGCGAACGTACCCAGATCCGCGGCATCGAGGGCAACGTCGCGTTCCAGTTCTCCGATGCCGGCCGCGTCGGCCTGGGCTATGCGCGCGCCAACGGCCGCTACGACAGCGACGGCGACGATCGCGTCGACAGCGATCTGCCGGGCATCAACATCAGTCCCGACCGCGTCACCGCGTTCTGGGACCAGACCTGGAGCGAGACGATTTCCACGCGCCTGCAAGGCAGCCGCGCGCTCGATCGCGATTTCGATTCCAAGGGCGTGCGCGTGGCCAGCGCGGACGGCTACACAACGATCGACCTGCAGGCGCGCTTCAAGCTGCCGCTGGGTCAGCTGAGCCTGGGGGTGGAGAATCTGTTCGACGAGCAGTACATCACCTACTACTCGCAGAGCACTCCGCGCAACGACACCTATGTCGCCGGTCGCGGACGGGTGTTCAGCGCGAGCTGGTCGCACCGGTTCTAAACCGACCACGCCGTCCGACCGCCCAGCATGAGCACGAGCCAGGCACCGCAACGCTCCAAGCCGCGCATCCGCGCGGCCTTGAAGTGGCTGCACCTGTGGCTGGGGCTCAGCGCCGGCGCCTTGTTCGCGATCGTCGCCTTGTCCGGCACCGTGCTCGCGTTCCAGCGCGAACTGGCGCTGTGGGCGTACCCGCAGTTGCAGCGCGACGCGGCGATCACCGCCGAGCAGCGCGGTCGCGCGTTGGCCCGCATCGTCGGGCAATGGCAGTCGCAGGGCATGACCTCGCTGGACCTGCCTTCGTCGCAGTTGCCGGTCTGGCAAGGTTATTTTCCGAACAACGAACGCCGTTACTTCGATCCGGCCAGCGGCGAGCTGCTGCTGACCCGCAACACCGGCAACGATCTGGTGTTGTGGCTGCGCGACCTGCACACCCATCTGCTGTCCGGTAAAACCGGCGAACAGGTGCTCGGTGCGGTCGGCATCGTCGCGTTGTTCATGCTGCTCAGCGGCCTGTATTTGTGGTGGCCGCGCTGGTCGGCGTTGGCGGCGAGCCTGAAGTGGTATCGCGGACCGCCGACGCGCCGTTGGCTGAGCTGGCATCGCGGTATCGGTCTGTGGCTGTTGCCGCTGACCTTGCTGGCCGCGCTCACCGGCACGGCGATGGTCTACGACGACATCGCGCGCGACGCCTTGCGCGACGCGTTCGGCGACGCCAAGCCGCGCAAACCGCCGAAACTCGCCGCGCGCGAGGACGCGATCGACTGGAGCGCGGTGCTGCGGGCCGCCGACACCGCGACCGCGGCCGACGGCGGCCTGGCCGGCGCGCAGTTGCGGCGCATCAGCCTGCCCAAAGCGGGCAGCGGCCTGATCGCTTTGCGCGCACGCGCCGTCGGCGAATGGCATCCGGTCGGCCGCAGCCTGGTCTGGATCGATCCCTATCGCGGCCGCGTGCTCGGCACCCTCGATGCCACGCGCCAAGGCCGCGGTTCGCGCATCTACGAAGCCTTCTATCCGCTGCACGGCGGATTCGTCGGTGGGCGCGCATGGCAACTTCTGATCGCGCTGACCGGTCTGCTGCCGCCGTTTTTGCTGATCACCGGATTCTTGTTCTGGCGGCGTCGGCGCGGACGCTGATCGCGCTTCTGGAAAATCTTGTGTGGCACGAAGCCTGTGTGGGAGGGGCTTCAGCCCCGACGCTTCGATCACTTGCCAGCGGTTTTCAACCCTCGGGCGATTCCAGGTGCGTTGGGGAGAACGCCGGGACCGAAGTCCTTCCACAAAAGACCTCGCGCAGGAAGTTCGCCCGACCGGGGTTTTCCGTTCATCGGCGCAACGATCCGTGCAGGCCGGTCCGGGTTCACTAATGCGTTCTCTCGACGTGTAACCGCAAGTCACACGTCCGCTTCAGGCGGCTCAACGAGGGAACGAACATGGCAGGCAAGTACGTCATCAAGAAACAGGCCAACGGCCAGTACCACTTCACGCTCAAGGCCGGCAACGGCGAGACCATTCTCAGCAGCGAAAGCTATACGGCCAAACCCTCGTGCGAGAAAGGCATCGAGTCGGTACGTACCAACAGCCCGGACGAGGCGCGGTACGAGCGCAGAACCTCGTCGACCAGCAAGCCTTATTTCGTGCTCAAGGCCGGCAATCACGAGATCATCGGCTCCAGCGAGCTGTACAACAGCGACGCGGCCCGCGAGAACGGCATCGCCTCGGTCAAGCTGAACGGTCCGACCACCACGGTCGACGATCAGAGCTGAATCTGCCGGCAGGGCCGCGGACCGGATCCGCGGCCCTGCCGGTCGCGATACCGCGCGCTCGTCGGCGCGGCCCGACGGCGGCCCCGCAGCGCCGGAACGGGCAGCGCGGAACCGCCCGCCGCGCCGTGGCTTACAATGCCGCCATGCGCATCGGCCCTCATCCCATCGTCCCGCGCGTGATCCTCGCGCCGATGGCCGGGGTCACCGACAAACCCTTCCGGGTGCTGTGCAAGCGTCTGGGCGGTGGCCTGTGCGTGTCGGAGATGACCACCAGCGATCCGCGCTTCTGGAACACGGCGAAGTCGCGCCATCGCATGGATCACGACGGCGAACCCGATCCGATCAGCGTGCAGATCGCCGGCACCGTGCCGCAGATCATGGCCGAGGCGGCGCGTTACAACGTCGATCACGGCGCCCAGATCATCGACATCAACATGGGCTGCCCGGCCAAGAAGGTGTGTAACGCCTGGGCCGGCTCGGCGCTGATGCGCGATGAGAGTCTGGTGGCGCGCATCCTCGAGGCCGTGGTCAAGGCCGTGGACGTGCCGGTCACGCTCAAGATCCGCACCGGCTGGGATCACGATCAACGCAACGCGCCGACCATCGCCCGCATCGCGCAGGACGCCGGCATCGCTGCGCTCGCGGTGCACGGCCGCACCCGCGATCAGCAATACACCGGCACCGCCGAGTACGACACCATCGCCGCGATCAAGGCGCGGCTGTCGATTCCGGTGATCGCCAACGGCGATATCGACTCCCCGCGCAAGGCCGCCTTCGTGCTCGCCCATACCGGCTGCGATGCGGTCATGGTCGGGCGCGCCGCGCAGGGGCGGCCGTGGATCTTCGGCGAGATCGCGCATTTTCTCGAGCACGGCGAAGAACTGGCGCCGCCGTCGCTGGCGCGGATACGCGACATCCTGCTCGGCCACCTGGAACATCTGCACGCGTTCTATGGCGAAGTCTCGGGCGTGCGCATCGCGCGCAAGCACCTGGGCTGGTATGCGAAGGATCGCCCGGAAAACATCGCTTTCCGCTCGGTGGTCAATCGCGCCGATTCGGCCGAGCTGCAGTTGCGGCTGACCCGCGATTACTTCGACGCACTGGTGGCCGGCGTGGATCCACAATGGTCTGCCGCGGCTTGAAGCCTCGGGGCTGAAGCCCGGCCCGCAAAGACATCCGCGGTCGCCGCGCACGCCGCGGAATCGTTTATGGCGGGAGCTTCAGCGCCGACAGGCGACGACCACCGGCAGCGGCCGCACCGCTCAAGCGCGGCGCGACCGTCGCACCCGACTCGGCGTCATTTCTTCGGCGTTATTTCTTCTGCTTGGCCTTGTCCCGCGCGTAGTCTTCCGGCGTCTGCCCGTGTTCGGGTATCGCCGGGAACGTCGGCACGGTGCAGCCGGGCGCCTCTTCGAGCAAGAGCACGGCGAGCACGTTGGGATTCAAGTCCTTGGCCGCGCCGCTGGCCGCGTCCACGCCCGCGCCGATCAGGCCGCCGACCAGCATGTTGCCGGCCAGACCGAACGCGCCGCCGCGCCCCACTTCGCTGCGCACCTGCGCCAGCGCTTGGCGGTAACCGGGCTTGCACAGCTCCACCGCGACCGGATGCTTGCGCTTGAGCTTGAGCGTGCACGGCGTCGCGCAGCGCTCGCCGTTGGACAGCGACACGGTCGCGCCGCCGGGAAGGCTGTCGATGGTCACGGCCTGGGTGGAACCGCGCACGAAGGTGGCGCAACCGGCGCCGGCGAGCGTCATGAGCACGGCGAGCGCCAGTGCGAGCCGCTGCGGGAGATGATGCATGGAGTGCCTCGGAAAGGTCGGATGCGCGTTTCCGCGGTGGCCTGCGGTTCGCGCAGGCATCAGGCCATAGCCGCTTTGCCCGCGCAATCCCGCGGTTGGCAGATTATCCAACTTTGGATTCCCGGCGATAGCACGAGCTGCGAGGCCGGGCGCGGCGGCATCCGGCCGCGCCAGCGTCGACGATCGGCGGATCCGGGCTTACTTCAACGCGCCGCTGTGGCCGCGGCCGCGCATCGCGGTCGCGCCGCGCAGGTCGCGCACGTCGACGGCCGTATCGGCGGCGGCGGCCGGTTCATGCCAGATCCGCGTCCACATCGCCGGCAGTTTGCCAGCGGCTTCCCACGGCCATTCCAGCTGCTGCGGCGCGATTTCGCGCCAGGATTCGCCTTCGCGCTGCGCCACCGCGAAGCGGAAGCTGTAGTCCGGTTCGGCGCCCATGCGCAGATCGCTCAGCACCAGTCGGCCGTCGCGTTCTTCGGCCTTCATGAAGCCGCGGTTGAACCATTGCAGCCGGTGCACGGCCGGATACCCGCTGACCTGGCTGTAGGCCTGGGCGTCGGAGGCATACGCGCGGAACCGCATCGGCCCGCGATCGGCGACCAGCGAGCGCTCGCCTTCGACGAAGCCGTCCGGGGTCATCGCCACCACTCGCCACAACAAGGTGTTGAACGGCATCGGCACCGAGAAACGCGGCGCGTTCTCCAGCCCGAGCCGGGCCAGCGCCGGTTCGGCCTGCCGTTCGACCTGATGCTTGGCCCACAGCGAGCCGCCCAGATACAGCGAGCTCAACGCCAGCCCGACCATCAGCGCCGGTTGCGCCGAGCGCCGCTCGCGCGCGAACCAGGCCCAGACGCAGGCGATCAGCAGCCACACGGTGTACAGCGGATCGATGATGAACACGCTCGACCACATCACCGGCTTGACCGGCAGCGGCCACAGCAGTTGGGTGCCGTAGACGGTGAAGGCATCGAGCACCGGATGGGTCAGCAAGGCCGCCTGCATCGCCCAGAACCAGCGTTTGGGCGATTGCGCGACGCGCCCGCCGCGGGCGCGGCACCAGCCCCAGATCGCCCAGGCCACGAACGGCAGCACCAACAGCGAATGACTGAGGCTGCGGTGCCAGGTCATGCGCGCGACCGGGTCGTCGGTCAGCAGGTTGACGGGAATGACGTCGAGGTCGGGCAAGGTGCCCAGGGCGGCGCCCGCGAGCAGGGCCGCGCGGCGATGTCCGGCAGGGGCGATGGCGGCGCTCAGCGCGGCGCCGAGCACGATCTGGGTCAGTGAATCCATCCGCGGATGCTACCGGGGCGACCCGCGGCGGGCGTTTGTTTTTCGTTTTCTGACGCGATTCTCCGATTTCCCCTGTAGGAGCGGCGCGAGCCGCGACCGCGACATCGCACATACGACGCAAACCGAATGTCGCGGTCGCGGCTCGCGCCGCTCCTACAGGGGCTTCGGCAAAATAGCGTTGTCCGCCCCACTCAGGAGTCCCCCGTGTCCGACCCCGCTTCCATCGGCATCGTCGCCTGTTCGGCCGAAGGCGCCGCGCTGTGTTACCGCACGATCTGCAGCGAAGGCGCGGCCTTGCTGGGGCCGCATGCGCACCCACAGATCGCGCTGCACACCCATTCCCTGGCCGACTATGTGGTCTGCCTGGATCGCGGCGACATCGACGGCGTGGGCGAGCTGATGCTGTCCTCGGCGCGCAAGCTCGAACGCGCCGGCGCGCAATTCCTGATCTGCCCCGACAACACCATCCACCAGGCCATGGACTATGTATCGCCGCGTTCGCCGCTGCCGTGGCTGCACATCGCCGAGGTGGTGACGCAGGCGGCGGTCGAACGCGGGTTTCGCCGGATCGGGCTCACCGGCACGCAATGGCTGGTCGAGAGCGAGGTGTATCCGGACAAGCTCGGCGCGCGCGGTCTGCAGTTCGTACGGCCGCCGGCGGAGCAGCGCGCGCGGATCGGCCGGCTGATCATGGACGAATTGGTCTGCGGAGTGTTCAAGCCGGAAACGGTGGCGTACTTCCAGCAGGTCATCGATGGGTTGAAGGCGCAGGGCTGCGATGCGGTGGTGCTGGGCTGCACCGAGATTCCGCTGATCATCGACGATGCGAATTCGTCGTTGCCCACGCTGGATTCGACGCGGTTGTTGGCGCGTGCGGCGTTGCGGCGGGCGGTTGGGGACAGTTGACTAAGAAGCAGATGTCCGCGTCGAAGATTTTAAGAAGGCAGGCCCGCATGTCACGAGGGCCGCCATTGCGACAAGGACGGCAGTCACAGCCATTAGGTCCTCATCTTCAGGCCGTCATTCCCGCGAAAGGCGGGCTCCGCTTTACTTCGGCGGAGCCGAACATCCAGTGCCTTTCGTGCGAGAACGTTTGAAGTCTCTGGATGTTCGGCTCCGCCGAAGTAAAGCGGAGCCCGCCTTCGCGGGAATGACGGTCTGGGAGATGGCGCTGAAGTCTCCGAATGTTCGGTTCCGCAACCCCGAACCGATCACTCAAGCCGCGTGCGGCAACTCGTCCGTCATTCGTTGCAACGGCCGCGGCGGCAGCATCGCCAGCGTCTCGCCCGTGTGCGCCAGCAGGCGCAACGTCCCGTCGGGATCTTCCGCCAGCGCGGTCAGGCTTTCGACCCAGTCGCCGTCATTGGCGTAGACGCAGCCGTCGCGTTCGAACAGAGCCGCGCGGTGGATGTGGCCGCAGACGATCCCGTCCAGACCGCGCTGGCGCGCATCGCCCAGGCCGGCCTGGACGAAGCGCGAGATGTAGCGCTCGGCCGCGCCGCTCTGACGCTTGAGGAAGTCGGCCAGCGACCAGTAGCGCAAGCCGAAGCGGCGGCGCACCCGATTGGTCAACTGGTTGCCGGTGAGGATGCGTTCGTACAACCAGTCGCCGAATTTCTCCTGCATGCCGCCGAACTGGGTCACGGTGTCGTAGTCGTCGCCGTGGGTGATCAGCAGGCGGCGGCCATCGGCGGTGAGGTGGATCGCGCGCCGGCGCACCTGCATGCGCGGCAGCACCAGGCCGCAGAAGCGGCGCACCGAGCGGTCGTGGTTGCCGGGCACGTAAATCAGTTCTGTGCCGGCGCGGACCAGCGCGTGCAGCGCCTCGACCACCCGGTATTGCGCCGCGCCCCAGGCCGCGCGGCGCTGCGACATCCACCACAAGTCGATGATGTCGCCGACCAGGTACAAGCGGTCGCAGCGCAGGTTCTGCAGAAAATCGGCGAACTCCGCGGCGTGACAGTGCTTCGATCCCAAGTGCACGTCCGAAACGAATACTGCTCGACGACGTATCGGTAACTGAGTGATCGAGGCAGGACTCATGACACGTTCTCGTTGGCGGCGGGGTCAGGTGTCGACAGCGGCATCCGTTCTCGCGTTCGCTTCGGCACGCGGCGTGGCCGCGCCGAGGTAGCGCTCGCGCTTCTTAGGACGCAACTGCTGCAGGTCCACTTCGATCAGCCCGTCGACCGCGTCGCTGAACGCCGGGTCCACGCCGAAGGCGAGGAAGCGCGCGCCGCCGGGTTCGCACAGGTCGGTGTACTGCTTGTAGAGCATCGGCACGCTGGTGCCGAGCGCGTCGAGGTTGTTCTTGAGCA
The DNA here is from genome assembly GCF_052078715.1 of Lysobacter sp. CA199. Lineage (NCBI taxonomy): Bacteria > Pseudomonadati > Pseudomonadota > Gammaproteobacteria > Lysobacterales > Lysobacteraceae > Lysobacter > Lysobacter sp. CA199. Next base: position 106,725 of record NZ_JBQJIL010000010.1, read on the forward strand.
CGCGGAACGCGGTCGCCGCGTCGAGCTCGTCGAACCGCGGCGGCGCGGCGCGGTACATGAAGGGCTGCTTGGAGAACGCTTCCGACTCCAGATCGCCGTAGTAGCGTGCGTAGTAGGCGACGATCTGCTCGCGTGCGTCGGGCGGCAGCGCGGCGCTGATCGAGACCGGCCCGAACAGGTAACGCACGCCCGGATGACGGATCAGGTAGGCACCGATGCCCTGCCACAGGTAATCGATGCTGCGGCTGTTCCAGTATTCCGGCGCGACGAAGCTGCGTCCCAGCTCCATGCCCTGGGCCAGGCGCGGCACCGCGTCGTCGGCGTAGCGGAACAAGGAGGCGGTGTAGAACCCGGCCAGGCCGCGTTCGCCGATCAGGCGGTTGCCGCGGGCGATGCGGTAGGCGCCGGCGACCTTCTGTTCGGCCTCGTCCCACAGCACGATGTGCTCGTACCAGCTGTCGTAGATGTCCACGTCCAGGCGCTGGCCGGTGCCCTCGCCGACCGCGCGGAAGGTCAGCTCGCGCAGGCGGCCGATCTCGCGCAGCAGCGGCGAACCCGGACGCAGCGTGCCGACCCGGATCTGCTTGCCGTCGGTGGTCTGGCCCAGCGATTCCATGGCCTCCACGCCGGCGCGGACCTGGATCGGATCGACCGGGTCGATCAGCGGCTCCGGACCGACCGGCGCGACGCGTTCGCGCGGCGTGCCGATCGCATGCAGCTCGGCGCGGACCTCGCGCAGCAACTGGTTCGGGTCGCCCTGCGCCGGCAGGTGCAGCGGCCGGCCGATGCGCAGCGCGATCCTGCGCGCGCGGCGGGCGAACATCTCGCGTGCCAGCAGGGCGGTGCCCACGGGCTTGAACAAGGCCGAGGCGCCGTAGAACAGCGCCGAGTTGCGCGCCTCGATCCGCACCGGCAGCACCGGCGCGTCGGTCCTGCGGGCGAAGCGCAGGAACCCGCGCTGCCAGCGCCCGTCGGTGACTCCGCGCAGGCCGAGCCGGGCGACTTCGCCGGCCGGGAACACGATCACGCACTGTTCCTCGTTGAGCGCCGCCTCGATCGCATGCAGGCTTTCGGCGCTGGGCCGGCCGCCGAGGATGCGGATCGGCAGCAACAGCCCCTGCAGCCCGTCCAGCGCCAACAGCAGGTCGTTGGCGACGATCTTGACGTCGCGGCGCACCCGGCCCACCGCATCCAGCAACGCCAGCGCGTCGACCGCGCCGGAAGGATGGTTGGCGACGATCAACAGCCGGCCGCTGCGCGGTATCCGCTGCAGCTCGGCCTCGTCCACCAGGTAACGCGCCTGGACGAAATCCAGCGACGCGGTGACGAAATCGAAGTCCCGCAGGTGACGGGTTTCGGTGAGGAATTGGTCGATATGGTCGAATTTCGACCAACGCCCGATGGTCCGGATCAGGGGTCGGGTCAACGCGGCCCGGCGTCCACGGAACCATTGCGGGAAGCGTTCTTCCAGTCGGCGTTCGAAGTGCAGCATCGGTGTCGTCGCATCAAGGGCGGCGGTATGCCGCGCAGCCTGAGCGGGCGCGGCGACAGCCACATGGCGGAATCGAGTCAGTCCGATGACAGCGCTGACCCGGCCTGAACAGTGCCGTCAGGATGGCGAGAAGAGGGATCGCCGCGCCGTCCTGGCATGCCGCGCAAGCTTCCCATACGCCATCGCATCCAACCTCCTCCCAACGGCCTAAACGCGACAGGCGTTCAGGAGCCGCTTAACGCACGGACAACCCCAAGGCACGGCACAATGCGCGCTCCCGGCCCAGGCTGTATCCTATGCGGCCATCTTTTTATCCGAATTGAAGGATATCCACCCGATGTCGAGCTACCTGTTCACTTCCGAGTCAGTGTCCGAAGGCCATCCGGACAAGATCGCCGACCAGATTTCCGATGCGGTGCTGGATGCGATCCTGGCCCAGGACAAGCGCGCGCGCGTGGCCTGCGAAACCCTGGTCAAGACCGGTGCGGCCATCGTCGCCGGCGAAGTGACCACCAGCGCATGGGTCGATATCGAAGGCCTGGCCCGCAAGGTCATCAACGAGATCGGCTACAACAATTCCAACGTCGGTTTCGACGGCCACACCTGCGCGATCATCAACATGCTCGGCAAGCAGTCGCCCGACATCGCCGCCGGCGTGGACCGCAAGAAGCCGGAAGAACAAGGCGCGGGCGACCAGGGCCTGATGTTCGGCTACGCCTGCAACGAAGCCCCGGAATACATGCCGGCGCCGATCTACTACTCGCACCGCCTGGTCGAGCAGCAGGCCAAGGTCCGCAAGCAGAAGAACTCCAAGCTGCCGTGGCTGCGTCCGGACGCCAAGTCGCAGGTCACCCTGCGCTATGACGACAAGCACCAGGTCGTCGGTCTCGACGCGGTGGTGCTGTCCACCCAGCACGATCCGGGTATCAAGCAGAAGGATCTGGTCGAAGGCGTGTACGAGCACATCCTCAAGCCGGTGCTGCCCAAGGCGTGGCTGGACAAGCTGCCCAAGAGCAAGGTGCACATCAATCCGACCGGCATCTTCGTGATCGGCGGCCCGGTCGGCGACTGCGGCCTGACCGGCCGCAAGATCATCGTCGACAGCTACGGCGGCATGGCCCGTCACGGCGGCGGCGCGTTTTCGGGCAAAGATCCGTCCAAGGTCGACCGTTCGGCCGCTTACGCCGCGCGTTACGTGGCCAAGAACATCGTCGCCGCGGGCCTGGCCGACAAGTGCGAAGTGCAGGTCTCCTACGCCATCGGCGTGGCCGAGCCGACTTCGATCTCGGTGACCACCTTCGGCACCGGCAAGATCAGCGACGAGAAGATCGAGAAGCTGATCCGCAAGCACTTCGACCTGCGCCCGTACGGCATCGTCAAGATGCTCGACCTGATCCATCCGGTCTACCAGCTCACCGCCGCCTACGGCCACTTCGGCCGCAAGCCGAAGGAAGTCAGCTACCTCGACGGCGCCGGCAAGAAGCACACCGCGACCGCGTTCTCGTGGGAGAAGACCGACAAGGCCGACGACCTGCGCAAGGACGCCGGGCTGAAGAAGTAATTCGGCGCCAGCGGTGCGATAAAAAAAGGGCCGCGAAAGCGGCCCTTTTTCTTGCCCGAGCGATTCCGGGCGATCACTGATGCAACGGCGCGCTGTTGCCCTGGGCCAAGTTCTGTCCCGGGCTCGAGGTCTTTTGCGCTGCGTATTCGGGGTACAGCGCCATCGCCTCGCGCCCCATCTGTCGCTCCAACTGCGGGTAGCGCTCCGGATCGGCCTTGGCCAATTCCACGCTCATGCCGTGTCCCGACGCCTCCGGCGGATCGGTCGCGAGGAACAGCGCCCGGTTGGATTCCGGCCCGCCCACGCCGACCTTGCCGATCGCCGCGTGACCGCCGTGCTTCATGTACTCCACGGTCAACGCCGAAGCCAACTGCTTGGCTTCCGAAGCGAACGGTTTGTCGTCGTCGTCCTCGCAATTGACCAGTTCCTTGGGAATCTTGGCCAGAATCTGGTTGTACACCTCGTGCATGGGATGCTCGGTCTCGGCCAGACGCAGATCGGGTACGGCGCTCGAACTGGAGGCTTGCTTGCGCTCGTCGCGATCGGCCAGCACCGTCGTGGTCTGCGCCGCCACCGCGCTGTCGGACAAGGTCGATCGTTGCACCTCATCGCCGGCGTCGGCCGAGGTCCGGTAACCGTGCAGGTATTCGGCCTTGGTGCGCTCGCTCTTGAGCGAGAAATCCAACCTGCCGTCGGCTTGGCCGATCGCGCATCCCGGCGCGATCGCGCCTTCCGGATCGAAGCCCTTGCGCTCCAGCCAGTCCTCGATCTTGCCGGCCAGCCAGCGATCGCTGAGATCGGAATACACCACGAACGCGTTCGCGCCGTCGGCGCCGCCGAACCCCGACTTCTCCAGCGCCTTGTCCAGGGCGGCCTCGTACGCACCCCAGTTGCCGTTCTTCTGGCTGCAATCGGAGTACACATGCGCCAAGGCGATCTTGTCGTCCTTGGACAAGGCGATCGCAACACATCCGCTCAGACCGTCGGTCATGAGCTTGGTTTTGCCGGCGTCGGCCACCAGCCATTCGTCCGCTCCCACCTTCACTCGAGTCATCGCCGTCTCCCCTGCCAGCCCTCGTCCGTCGCGAGATCGCCACCGCGGCGCCCCGCCGGCCGCGCGGCGCGCGAACCTCCGCTCCGGGCGCGCCGGATGCGGTCGTTGCAGCGCATTAGACGTGGAAAGCCCGCAAGAACGGCCGCGACCGGAGGCCGCGTATGCGCATGAGCGTGGTGCGCGTGGTCGCCATCACGCCGGCACGGTGCTTCTATCGCGCGACGCTGAATCCCGCCGCAACCGGCAGGCCACCTCACCGCCGCTTCATTCTCGACTCACACCGAACGCGCATCGTCCATCGCATCGCGATATCGCGGGCGGCCATATCGCCGCGACCGCCCGCGCCGTTTCCCCTACCGAGGTTGTTCGCCATGCGCTTCTCGTTCTCGCTCCCCATGCTGTCGCTGGTTTCGATCGCTCTCGGCGGCGGCTGCCTGCTCGCCTTCCGCCTGATCGGCTCGAGCATCGACGAACACGGTTTCCTGCACGAGCCCTTCGGTCTGTTGCCGATCGGCTGGACGCTGATCCTCGGCGGCGCCGTGGCGATGCTGGTCGCCGGTCTGGGCGCGATGGCGCGCAGACAGCGCCCGGACTGAGCGCGGCAAGGGCGTCGTCACCACGATTTCACCGGCGAGAACGCGCTGGCCAAGCCGCAAAGCAAGCCGATTGCGATCCAGACGCAGAGCACGCCGCGCTGAAACGCAGCTTCGACGAGCGTCCAAGGTGGGCAGTCGTCCACTTTTGTGGTAGGGAGCTTTAGCCCCGACGCTCTTGGTTGTGCCTCAGTAAACTGGCCGGAAAGCGTCGGGGCTAAAGCTCCCTCCCACAAAAGAAATGACGGCACGCGATCACCGCCGATGAGACGACGCGGCGCCTGAGCGCCCCGTCGCTGGTCTGGCCTGGTCTGGCCTGGTCCTGCCAAACTCGATCTTGCCGAACTCGATCGCGAAACATCCGATCTGCTCAGCCCGATTCGGCCGATCCGACCTCGCCGCTTACTTGGCCGGCGCCGCCGCGCGCTTCTTGCCCTCGCTGCGATCCGCCTTCGCGTCGTCAGGCTTGGCGTTCTTCACATACAGGTCCAGCCAGCGATTGGTTTCGGCCATCAGCTGCAGGATCGATTCGCGCGCCCGATAGGCATGCGATTCGTTCGGCAGCAGCACCAGCCGGGCCTTGCCGCCCAATCCCTTGATCGCGGCGAACAAGCGTTCGCTCTGGATCGGGAAGGTGCCGGAGTTGTTGTCCTGTTCGCCGTGGATCAGCAGCAGCGGGTCCTTGATCCGGTCGGCGAAATTGAACGGCGACATCGCCTCGTAGGTCGATTGCGCCTGCCAATAGTTGCGCTCCTCGGCCTGAAAACCGAACGGCGTCAGGGTGCGGTTGTAAGCGCCGCTGCGGGCGATGCCGGCCTTGAACAGGCGCGTGTGCGCCAGCAGGTTGGCGGTCATGAAGGCGCCGTAGGAATGGCCGCCGATCGCGATCCGGTTGCGGTCGGCGACGCCGCGCCGCACCACTTCGTCGATCGCCGCCTGGGCGCTGGCGGTGAGCTGGTCGATGTAGGTGTCGTTGGGTTCGTGATCGCCCTCGCCGACGACCGGCATCGATGGGTTGTCGAGCACCGCATAGCCCATCGCCAGGTACGGCAACGGCCCCCAATAGCTCACCGCGTTGAAGCGGTACGGCGAACCGGTGACCTGGCTGGCCGCATCGGCCGATTTGAATTCGGCCGGATAGGCGTACATCAGCATCGGCAACGGGCCGTCGCGCTTGGGATCGTAGTTGGGCGGCAGATACAGGTTCGCGGTCAACTCGACGCCGTCGTTGCGCTTGTAGCGGATCTGTTCTTTCTTGATCTCGCGCAATTGCGGAGTCGGATGCGGGAACCGGGTCAGTGCGCGCGGCTTGGCGTCGGCGGCATCGAGTTCGCGCAGGTTGAGGTTGGCCGGCTCGGTCGGCGATTCGCGCATGGTCAGCAGGCGCTTGCCGGCCTCGTCGAGCAGCGCCATCGGTTTTTCGTAGTACGGCGCTTGCGAGTGGAACAGGCGGGTCTTGCGTTTGTCGCCCAGATCCAGGCGGTCGACGAACGGGCGGTCGCCTTCGGCCGACGCGCCGTCGCCGGCGTAGTACAGCGCATTGCCGTCGGCGGAGGTCAGCAGACGCTCGAAACCGGCCGCATCGCGCTGCATCAGCGGTTCGCCCGGATCGTTGTAACGGTCTTCGCTGGAACCCTCATGCACCAGCTCCGGCGCACGCTCGCCCTGGTCGGGCGCGATCCGCCACTGCCGGGCCTTGCGCGTCTTCCACCAGAACTCATCGATCAACGCCAGCCCGCCGCTGCTCCAGCGCGCGCGCTCGTAGCGCATGGACAAACGCGCGATGGTCAGCGGCGGTTGATCGAACGGTGCCGCCTGCATCAGCACCGCGTCGCGGATCTCGGCCGCGCGCGCCGGATCGCCGCCGTCCTGCGCCTCGGCCCAGACCAGGGTCGCCGCTGCGTCGCTGCGCCAGGCGATGTCGCGCACGCCGGTCGGCACCGCGTCGTTGCCGGTCGGCAGCCCCTCGACCAGCGGCAGCCGCGCGATTTCGTGTTCGAACCGGCCGTCGGCGCTCAGCACTTCGATGCGATGGGCGAACATCGAGGCCGGCACCTGGTACGAGAACGGACGCTCCAGGCGGACGGTCAGCACATGGCCGCCGTCGGGCGACGGCGTGGCGTCGGTGTACAGCGCGGGCTCGCCCGCCTTGGCGACCTGGCCGGTCAGATCGACCGTGGCCAGTTGCGAACGCAGGTAGTACTCGAAGGTGCGCGCGTCGCTCTCGTTACGCAGCAGATCCTGATAGGTGCGGATCTGGCGCACGGTCGCGCTGGCCTGCGTTTCCTGCGTCGCCGGTCCGGTCGGCGCGATATCGCGCGGCGGCGGTTCGCCCTGCCCTTCGGGCTGCAGTTGGATCAGCAGACGGCGGCTGTCGGGCATCCACGCATAGCCATCGCCGCTGACGGTGTTGAGGCCGGACACCAGCTTGCGCGCGTGTCGGGTTTCGCGTTCGATCAACCACAGCTCGTTGGCGCCGCTGGCGGCGTCGACGCGGTTGAAGGCGATCCAGCGCTGATCGGGCGACCACTGCAAGGTCGCCAGCGACAACGGCGACGGCAGGCCTTCGATCTCCAGGCGCTTGCCGCTGTCCACCTCGAGCAGGCTCAGGCCGGCGCCGAAGCTGAAGCGGCTCTGCGCGCGCACGCGCGGATGAATGCGCAGGCCGGCGAGCTTGAGTTCGGGCTGCGCGACCACCGCGATGCCCGGCAACGACGGCGTGAGCACCATCGCCACGGTGTCGCGCCGCGGGCTGAGGAACAGCGTCGGCGCGCGCGGCGCGTCGGCGATGGCCTGCAGCGCCTTGGGCGGCAGTTGGTAGCCGTCGGCCAGGGTCTGCGGCGCGGGCGCGGCGGCGGGCTTGGCGGTGCGCGCCGAGGCGTCCTGCGGCATCAGCGCCAAGGCCAGAGCGGGCGCCAACACGCTCAGCAACAGGCCGCCGCGGCGCAGGCGTGGCGGTAACAGGCCGTCGCGGCCGGGACGTCGCGGGTTGGATTTCATTGCGATGCGATCCTGGTGGAATGAAAGACGGTGCGGCGCATACCGCTCGGCATGCCCGCCAGGGGCCGAGCTTAGCCCGGCCCGGCGACGCCCGGCGTATGCCATTGGGGCTGCCCGGCGGCACTGTCGCAGCGGGTCGCGGGACGCCGGCCGACTGTCCACAGTCGGCGCGGGCCGGCGGGCGTTCGCGGTCGTCGAAGTGGCGCGGTCGCGGCCTGCGCCGCTCCTACAGGGGCGCCGTGCAGTCCGCGAGGTCCGACTGTAGGAGCGGCGCAAGCCGCGACCGCGAAATCACGCCAACCACGAACCCACCCTACCGCCACGACCCCCGCACCCCGCGGCTTGGCCACCCCACCCGTCGTGCGGCCGCCATACCCGCCGCGATATACTGGCCGCTCAGCCCGCCGAGGGGCGCTGCGACCGTGTATGCCACGGCCAGGCTCGGCGAGGTGTAGGCAGCAACGGCGCCCGGTTTGAGTCCAACGACTCGCCGGACCCGGCATTCCCGCCGGCTCCCCAAAGAACTGGAGCTCCTCCCGATGAACGCAGTACCCAAAACCTTCTCGACCGAAGGCGATTACAAGGTCGCCGACATTTCCCTGGCCGACTGGGGCCGCAAGGAAATCGACATCGCCGAGCACGAGATGCCGGGCCTGATGTCGATCCGCAAGAAGTACGCCGCCGCGCAGTCGCTCAAGGGCGTGCGCGTGACCGGCTCGCTGCACATGACCATCCAGACCGCGGTGCTGATCGAGACCCTGCGCGACCTCGGCGCCGACGTGCGCTGGGCCTCGTGCAACATCTTCTCGACCCAGGACCACGCCGCCGCGGCGATCGCCGTCAGCGGCACCCCGGTGTTCGCCTGGAAGGGCGAATCGCTGGAGGAATACTGGGACTGCACGCTCGAAGCGTTGACCTTCCCGGGCAGCGGCGCGGACAAGCACCTGGGCCCGCAGTTGGTCGTCGACGACGGCGGCGACGTGACCCTGCTGATCCACAAGGGCTATGAGCTCGAAAACGGCGACGGCTGGGTCAACACCCCGTCGGGCAACCACGAAGAACAGGTGATCAAGAACCTGCTCAAGCGCGTGCACGCCGAGCGTCCGGGCTTCTGGCACACCGTCGTGCGCGATTGGAAGGGCGTCTCGGAAGAGACCACCACCGGCGTGCACCGTCTGTATCAGCTGGCCGAGGCCGGCGGCCTGCTGGTCCCGGCGATCAACGTCAACGACTCGGTCACCAAGTCCAAGTTCGACAACCTCTACGGCTGCCGCGAGTCGCTGGCCGATGGCCTCAAGCGCGCGATGGACGTGATGCTGGCCGGCAAGGTCGCGGTCGTGTGCGGTTACGGCGACGTCGGCAAGGGCTCGGCCCATTCGCTGCGCGCCTACGGCGCCCGCGTCGTGGTCACCGAAATCGACCCGATCAACGCCCTGCAGGCGGCGATGGAAGGCTTCGAAGTCAACACTGTCGAGAGCACCCTCGGCCGCGGCGACATCTACGTCACCACCACCGGCAACAAGGACGTGCTGACCCTGGCGCATATGTCGCAGATGAAGGATCAGGCGATCGTCTGCAACATCGGCCACTTCGACAACGAGATCCAAGTCGACGCGCTGGTCGCTTCCGGCGCCAAGCACCTCAACATCAAGCCGCAGGTCGACAAGTACACCTTCCCCGCTTCCAACGGCGCGCCCGGCAACTCGATCTTCCTGCTGGCCGAAGGCCGCTTGGTCAACCTGGGCTGCGCCACCGGCCACCCGAGCTTCGTGATGTCGAACTCGTTCTCCAACCAGACCCTCGCGCAGATCGACCTGTGGGCGAACAAGGACAGCTACGAGCCCAAGGTCTACATCCTGCCGAAGAAGCTCGACGAAGAAGTCGCGCGCCTGCACCTGGAAAAGATCGGGGTGAAGCTGACCACCCTGACCGACGACCAGGCCAAGTACCTGGGCGTGTCGGTGGACGGTCCGTACAAGCCGGATCATTACCGCTACTGATCGGTTCGCCTTCGGGCGATGCGGGTTAAGAAAACGGGCGCCTTCGGGCGCCCGTTTTGTTTGATGGGGCACAGAACCAAGACTTCGCATTGCGTCGGCCGCCGATTGACCGCGTCGCGGCTCGCGCCGCTCCTACAGTCTGCCTTCGATGCTACGACCGCCTCTTGTAGGAGCGGCGCAAGCCGCGACCGCGCCAACCCGAACCACTGCGCAACCGCGATCGTCGACCACAGCCCAACCAGGCGAACACCGTCTCCGCACAACCTCTCTACAACGCCAACCGCTCGCGCAACTCCCGCGACTGCCGCCGCGAGACTTCGATCCGACTGCCGTCCTTGAGTTCCAGTTCGAAGCCGTCGTTGACCGCCAGATCGACCGCCTTGATCGCGCGCAGATTCACCAGGGTGTTGCGGTTGGCGCGGAAGAACAGCGCCGGGTCCAGTCGCGCTTCCAGTGCGCTCAGGCTGCGCGCGAGCAAGGCGCATTCGCCGCGGAACCAGACCCGGACGTAATTGCCGTCGACGACGATGCGGCTGATCTCACGCAAGGCGACGAACCAGCAGCGCTCGCCATCGCGCAAAAACACTTGATCGTCCGCGCCGAGCAGGGCGCGCGGCGCGGCGTTACTCCAGGCGCTTTCGGACAGGCGCGCGCGGGCGCGCTGCAAGGCCTCGGCCAGGCGCGCGGGGTCGACCGGCTTGACCAGGTAATCGAGCGCATTGGATTCGAACGCGCGCACCGCGTACTGGTCGTAGGCGGTGGTGAACACCACCAGCGGCGCGCTGTCCAGGCCCTCGATCACCTCGAAGCCGTTGCCCGACGGCATCTGGATGTCCAGCAGCACCAGGTCAGGACGCAGCCGCTCGATCGCCGCCTGCGCCGCGGGCACGTCGTCGGCCTCGCCCAGCAGTTCGATGTCCGGCAGCGCGCCCAGCAAGGTACGCAATTCCTGCCGCGCCAGACGGGTATCGTCGACGATCAGCACGCGCAACGGCCTACCACTCATTGCGGTATTTCCAAGCGCGCCACGACCCGTCGACCGTGCTGCTTGAGTTCGAAATGTCCGGCGCCGTCACCGCGGGCCAGACGGGCGCGCAGATACGCCAGGCCGACTCCGCGCCGCGCCGGTTCGGGATCGATGCGCCCAGGATTGCCGACCTCGATGCACAAGCGCCCGTCCCGGCTGTGGACCTGCAAGCTCAGTTCGCCGCCGCCGGGCGTGCGCGCGATGCCGTGCTTGACCGCGTTCTCGACCAACAGCTGCAGTGCCATCGGCGGCAACCGCGCGCCGAACGCCGCTTCCTCGATGTCGCGCCGCACGCGCAGGCGATCTTCGTAATGCACCGCTTCCACCGCCAGATAATCCTCCACCACCACCAGTTCCTCGGCCACGCTGGCCTGCTCGCGCTGACTGTGGTCCAGGGCGTGGCGCAAGATGTTCGACAACCGGCTGACTAGTTCGCGCGCGCGCTCGGTGTCCTCATTGATCAGCGCGCGCACGTTGTTGAGCGCGTTGAACACGAAATGCGGGTTCAGGCGCGCGCGCAGCGCATCGAGTTCGAAGGCGTTGCGCAGCGATTCGGCGTTGAGCCGGGCGATCTCGCCCTCGCGATAGCGCTGCATCGCCATGGTCCAGCTCCACAACGCCACCCACAGGCCCAGCATGAAGGCGGTGTTGGCCCAATACACGAACAGCATCGCCGGGCGGAATCCGGTGGAGTTCGGCAGCGAGACCCAACCCTGGCTCAACGCCAATTTCACCGTCGGACTCAGCACCAGTTGCGTCAGCGTCGCGCCGACCAGGATGCACAACAACAGACGCCACGCCAGCCGCACCGGCCCCAGTTCGAACCAGTACCGCCGCAACGCGATGTACCGTATTCCCACGCCGGACAACCACAGCGCCAGCGACAGCATCACGAAGATCAGCACCGTGCCCGAACTCAGACCGCCGAACGCCACGCTCACGCTCAGGTTGAACACGGCCATGCCGGTCCAGAACACGGCGTCGAACAGGACAGTTCGCAATTGAGTTCGCGACATGCAGCGGTCTTCCGTTGGAGAAACTACTGGGCCGCGGCCGTGGTTCAACATCGCCCTGCCGTCGGCTTCAACCGCCGTCGCCGGCTTTGGCGCCGATGAAGCCGCGCACTTGATCCTGCAGCCACGTGGGGTCGTCCCACATCAGGAAATGGTAACCGGCCTGGCTCACTTCGATCGCCACGCCGTTCAATCCGGCGTACTGGGTCTTGAAGATCGCGGTCGTGGTCTCCTTAGTGGCGCCGTAGGTCGCATAGGCCGCCCACGAACCCAACACCAAGGTCGGCGTCTGGATCTTGGTCAGTTGCGGGCGCAGATCGGTGCTCATCATCTCGTACATCGCCTGCGCGGTGGTGGCGCGATCGCTGGCTTTGCCCCATTCGATCAACGTGGCCACGCGCTTTTCGTCCAGGGTCATGCCCTTGACCGCGTTGGCGACACCGCGGTGGTAGCTCTCGGCATCCTGTTCGGTCATCTGCTTGCGCATGGCCTCGGTCCTGGGCCGCATCGACTCGGCGGTCGCGGCCGGGTTCTGCAACGCGCCCAGGAAGGCCAGCGCATCGACGATCACCAGCCGATCGATCGCCTGGGGCTGGGCGATCGCCATTTCCAGCCCGATGAAGCCGCCCAGGCTGTGGCCCATCACCACCGGCCTGGCGAGCTTGCGCGCCTTGATGTAGGCCAGCAGGCGGTCGCGCATCGACTCGCAGAAGTTCTCGGTCTTGATCGGCGCCGCGCCGGCGAAACCGGGGAACTGCACGATATGGCATTGCACCTTGTCGGCCTGCAAAGCCGCGCAGGTCTCGCGCCAGGTTTCGCCGGCGCTGTTGAGGCCGGGAATCATCAGCACCGGCCGGCCGCTGCCGACGACCTCGATCGTCAAGTCCTGGAACTGCTCGGTCTTGGCCTGGGCGGCGCCGGCGGCGACCATCACGACGGCGGCAAGCGCGATACGACGCAGAAAACGCGAGTGGGACAACGGGTTCATGGCGGCTCCGGGCCTGGGTGGTGAACCCACCTTGCCCGGCCGCGGGCGGGCCGCCGGCGGATAAATGACGAGCGGCCGCGGACGATCGCGAGCGGCGCCGTATCGAGAGGAACGGCGCGCTGACGCCGCCGATCGCGACGCCGGCCCGGAACCTAATCGCCGGCGCGGCGCAGCGACCAGAACGCGATGTCCCGGCGCAACCGATAGCCGTTGCGCTCGTACAGTTCCACCGCGCGCGGATTCTCGTGGCTCACGTGCAGGAACGGAACCCGGCCACGGGCGTGGTTATCGTTGGACAGAAAGATCAGCAGCCGGCGCGCGTAGCCGCGTCCGAGAAAATCGGGATGCGTGCAGATCGCGCTGAGTTCGGTGTAGTCGTGCGTGCCCATGCGCTCGCCGGCCATCGCCGCCAGTCGTCCGTCCTGGCAGATGCCGAAGTAACGGCCCAGGTCCATGGTGCGCGCGCGGAAATAATGCGGGTAGACCAGCGCGGTCAGCGCCAGCACCTCCTCGCGCCGGTCGGGGCCGAGTTCGACGATATCGGCGGTGTCGACGGCCGCGACCGGCTCGGGACAGATCATCTGCGCCAGATCGGTCATGTGGCGCAGTTCCCACTGCGGACCGACGCTCGGCGCACGGCCGAGCAGCAAAGCCGTGTCGCCATCCGGGACCAGGGTTCGCAAGGCCGTGTCCATCGCCGCGCCGTGTTCGCGTACGCCCAGGAACGGCGCGATCGGCGCCGGATAACGCGCCGCGTCGTCGTGTTCCATCGCCAGATCGCGATGACGGCTGCGCAGCGATTGCCAGATCGGATTATCGAGGACGTGTTCGTGCATGGATACGCGAGTTGGGGAAGACCGCGCATCTATAACCCAGTCGCGGCGGTTGCGCAGCCATGCCGTCGGCGCGGCCCGAAGCCCGCCCCCGCGGCCCGGCGCAGGAGCCGCGAATCGGCCGCCTTCGGCCGCGTCGCCGGGTATTTTAATTCATCGCGATAAAGAGATATTATCGCCTCACCACCGCCGCGGCCCCGCCCATGCTGCCCATCAGCTTCGAGTTCTACCCGCCCAAGACCGACGACCAGCGCAGCCAGCTCGACAAGACCGCGGCCAAGCTCAAGTCCTATTCGCCCAACTATGTCTCCTGCACCTTCGGCGCCGGCGGCTCGACCTTGAGCTACACGCCCGAGACCATTCGCCGGCTGCGCACCAAGCACAAGCTCGACGCCGCGCCGCATTTGTCCTGCGTCGGCGGCACCCGCAGCGAGATCCGCGAACTGCTGCAGCTCTATCGCGAGATCGGCTGCCGGCGCCTGGTCACCTTGCGCGGCGACCTGCCCTCGGGCATGGCCAGCGCCGGCGATCTGCGCTACGCCAACGAACTGGTCGAATTCATCCGCGCCGAAACCGACGACCACTTCCATATCGAAGTCGCGGCCTACCCGGAAACCCATCCGCAGGCGCGCGACGCGCATTCGGATCTGGAGAATTTCAAGCGCAAGGTCCGCGCCGGCGCGAACGGCGCGATCACCCAATACTTCTACAACCCCGACGCCTACTTCCGTTTCGTCGACGACGTGCGCGCCGCCGGCATCGATATCCCGATCGTGCCCGGCATCATGCCGATCTCCAACTTCAGCCAACTGCGCCGCTTCTCCGACATGTGCGGCGCGGAGATTCCGCGCTGGATCGCCCAGCGCATGCAGGCCTACGGCGACGATGCCGACAGCATCCGCGAATTCGGCGCCGACGTGGTCGCGCAGTTGTGCAGCCGCCTGATCGAGGGCGGCGCGCCGGGCCTGCATTTCTACACGCTCAACCTGGCCAAGCCGACCTTGACGGTGCTGTCCAGAATCGCTTGAGCGGCACCGTCCGAGCCTCGCGAAAAGACCGTTCATGTACATTTGAACTGAAGCCGTTCGTCACAAAATTTGTAACTTTCGTCCACTACTTACGACGAACTGCTAAGCCAGTTCTCACCTTCGGCTTGCCCTCGGACAATTTCGGTCTTGAGCCCTGAGACCGCGCGGTAGCCCACTGCTCACAGGATGCATCGCCGCGACGAGCGATGCCCTCGCGACCGCCGTCGCGCGCCCAGGCCACGGGCGCGCGACGCGCTGCGGTCCTCTAAGGAGAGTGAGTCTCATGTCCGCACGCAATAAATTGCTGCCGCTGAACTTCGCCATTGCTCTGTCGCTCGGCCTCGCCGGCGCCGCCTCGGCCGCCGAACCGGCCCCGCTGTTCTCCTCGCCCGCCAACGCCGTGGTGCGTAGCGCCAACACCGACACCGCCTACAAAGCGGTCAAGGCCGACCGCGCCGCGGTCAAGGTCGATCTGGTCCGCGCCGACGCCGCGCAGATCAGCCAGGACCGCGATGAGCTGCTGCTCAACCTCGCGCCAGGCGTCAATCTCAAGGCCCATAAGCTGCAGGCGGAGAGCAAAGCCGACGGTGTGGTGATCTGGCAGGGCCTGGTCGGCGATCCGAAGACCCAGCTCAAGCGCATCAACCAATTCACCGGCGCCGAGTTGATCAGCGATCCGGAGGAATCGGCCACCATCGTGCGCCAAGGCGACCAGATGTCCGGCACCGTGCGCAGCGGCGGCAAGCTGTATCGCATCGATCCGCTCAAGAACGGCGGCCACACCGTCAGCCTGATCGACGAAGCGCTGATGCCGCCCGATCACCCGGCCGCGGCCTACACCGCCAAGCCGATCGTGCCGTTCCTCAACGATCCCAAGTTCGACGAAGCCGCGGCCAACGAGAAAGCGCCGGTCGTCGTACGGGTCATGGTGGTGTATACCCAGGCTGCCGCGAACGCGGTCGGCAACATCACCACCAAGTCCAATCTGGCGATCACCGAGAGCAACCAGAGCTTCGCCAACAGCGCGGTCAACGTGCAATTCCAGCTGGCCGGCAACTACACCAACAGCTATGTCACCGCCGGCTTCGACACCGACCTGAGCCGCTTCCGCGGCACCACCGACGGTTATCTGGACAACTATCACGCCACCCGCAACTCGATCACGGCCGACGTCAACGTCCTGGTCATCACCGATCCGGCGTACTGCGGCCTGGGCTATCTGAACTCGAACGCCGCCAGCGCCTTCAGCGTGGTCGGCGCCAGCTGCATGACCGGTTACTACAGCTTCGCCCATGAGATCGGCCATAACTTCGGCGCGCACCACGATCCCAGCAACGGCAACAACACCACGTATCCGTACGGCCACGGCTACTGGGGTCCGGGCAACGCCTGGCGCACCATCATGGCCTACAACTGCGGCAGCAACTGTCCGCGCCTGAACTACTGGTCCAACCCCAACGTCACCTACAACGGTGCGCCGATGGGTACCGCGGCCAAGAGCAACAATGCGCGCGTGTTGAACGAACGCGCGGCGACGGTGGGAGCTTTCCGCTAACAGTCGCGATTGCACCCGACGCGGCTGCGGTGGCCGCGTCGGGCGCGATATCGCCGAACCCTGCTCGCCACCGCGATCGCGGTGGCGAGTTCGTTTTGGTGTTCGTATGAGCGGATGCTTTCGCAAGAACTGATAGGAAAGCGTCGGGCCTGAAGGCCCTCCCACAAAAAACCTCGAAGTCGCGAAGTCTATTGTGGGAGGGCCTTCAGGCCCGACGCTTTTCTTTCAGATCGCCATAGACTTCAACAACACACCCGCGCCAAAAACCGATCAGCCCACGACCCTCGCCGCTCACCCGGCCACACCTAAGCGCAAATCCGCACCTTCCGCACTGTCCACGACCGATCCTCGGCGCTAGTCTTCGCCGATGCCTTCGCTCGTCCGACTCTGCCTGTCCCTGCTGCCGCCGCTCGCGTTGACCGCGGCCGCCTTGCATCCCGCCGCCGCCCAGGCGCAGATCCGGCGCTGCACCGATGCGCGCGGCAACTCGGTCTATACCGATCGCGACTGCGCCCAGGTCGGTGGCGTCGACCGCCTGCCGCGCGGCGCCGCGCAGACTCAGAAGCCGCCCTACACCGGCGGTTGCGCGCGCAACCTGCGCGATCTGGTCGGCCAGATCACCAACGCCATCGACGCGCGCGACGGCAACAAACTCGCCGCGGTCTATCACTGGGCCGGCATGTCCGACGATCAGGCCTACTCGGTGATCGAGCGTCTGGACGCGATCGCCCAGCGTCCGCTGCTCGATATCGCGCCGGTGTTGCCGGCCGCCGCGCCAGCCGTCGAACCCGCGCCCGGCGCCTGGACCACGCTGCCGCCGGCCGCGCCGAACGCCGCGCTCGCACCGCTGCCGCCGACCACACCGCCCGCGCCCGCCACCGGCCTGGGCCGCCCCGCCGGCATGGAGGCGCAGGCAGAGGCGGAGGACGCCGCACCTGCTGCTGCGGCCGCACCCACGCCCACACCCGCGCCGGTAGCGCATCGGCGCGCCCCGGTCGCGCTGCGGCTGGAGCAAACCCTGGGCAACGGCATCACGCCTTCGCGCACCGTGTTCGGCCTGACCCGGCATTTCGGCTGCTGGTGGATTAAAGGCTGAACAGGCCCAACCGACGGGCACCGCAAGCTCACCGCTTCCGTGCGGATTGGGACGGAGCCATCGCGCAGGGCACAATAGCGGTTTCCCCACCCGACCATGGAAGCCGACGATGCAATACCCCGAATGGATCTGGCACAACGGTGCGATCAAGCGCTGGGCCGAAGCGACCACCCACGTCATGTCGCACGCGTTGCATTACGGCTCGTCCGTATTCGAGGGCATTCGCACCTACGACACGCCGAGCGGCCCGATCATCTTCCGCTTGAACGACCACAACACGCGTCTGTTCGCCTCGGCCAAGATCTACGACATGGGCATTCCGTATTCGCTCGCGCAGATCAACGACGCCTGCCATGAAGTGATCAAGGCCAACGGCAACACCACCGACTATCTGCGTCCGGTCGCCTACCGCGGTTTGGGCGGTTTCGGTTTGTCGGCCGATACGCCGACCGACGTCGCCGTGGCGACCTGGAAGATGGGCCAGTACCTGGGCGCCAGCGTGCTCGAAGAAGGCATCGACGCCTGCGTATCGAGCTGGCAGCGTTTCGCGCCCAACACCATTCCGGCCGGCGCCAAGGCCGGCGGCAATTACCTGTCGGGCCAGCTGGTCGCGCGCGAAGCGCGTCGCCTGGGCTTCGGCGAAGGCATCGCGCTGGCCTCCACCGGCCTGTTGTCGGAAGGCGCGGGCGAAAACCTGTTCCTGGTCTTCAACGGCACGCTGCACACCACGCCGGTGAGCGCGGCGCTGCTCAACGGCCTGACCCGCAACACCATCATTACCCTGGCGCGCGACGCCGGCATCGAAGTGGTCGAACGCGATCTGCCGCGCGAGTACCTGTATCTGTGCGATGAGCTGTTCATGTGCGGCACCGCCGCCGAGATCACCCCGATCCGTTCGGTCGACGGTCGTCAGGTCGGCACCGGCCGCCGCGGCGCGGTGACCGAACGCATCCAGGAGATGTTCTTCGGTCTGTTCAACGGCAAGACCACCGACAAGTACGGCTGGCTCGAACCGGTCAAGTAAGCACCGCGATGCGTCCAAAACGAGTCCCCTCTTTTTCGGAAGAGGGGATTTTTTTTGTATGGTTCGGAAGCGAGGGGGTTTTCGGCGGGAAGAATATACGTGAAGGACGTTTACATCCCGCCAGAACCAGGACCATGGCCGCTCCGACCCCGCAGGGGCGGAGCCAGGAAAGCGTCCACCGACGACGGCTCCAGCCTGCTACGCCGACACCTGCGAGAACGTCAGCGTCGCCACCACGCCGCGCTCCTCGCCAGGCTTCACCCGCACATCCCAGCCGTACAGCTCGCACAGCCGGCGCACGATCGACAAGCCGATGCCGCCGCCCTGCGAATGCCCGGCATGGGTGCCGCGGTAGCCGCGTTCGAACAGCTTGGCCGCATCCTCCGCGCTCAGGCCGGGGCCGGAATCGATCACTTCCACGTAATTCGGATGCAGCCGCACCACCACCTCGCCTTCGGTGGTGTACTTGACCGCATTACCGATCAGATTGCCCAGCGCCACCGCCACCGCGGCTTCCGGCGCGTCCACCGTCAGGCCGCGCTCGCCCTGCACGCGCAGGGCCAGGTTCTTGTTGCCCAGCTGCGCGCGATGCGCGTCGAGCAATTGTTCCGAGAGTTTGGCGATGTCGGTCGAGCCATGGCCGCGCTCGTTGCGCGAGAGCAACAACAAGGCGCTGATCAGGTCGGTGCACTGCTGTTCGGCGCGCTGGATACGCAACAACCGGTTGCGAGTCTTGTCTTCCAGCTCCGGCCGCGACAGCAGCAGCTCGACCGCGCCCTTGATCACCGCCAGCGGCGTGCGCAGCTCATGGCTGACGTCGGCGTTGAATTCGCGATCGCGCTGGACCACGTCGGTCAACCGTTCGGCGTAATCGTCGAGGGCCTCGGCCAACTGGCCCACTTCGTCATCGGGGAAGTGCGAGGCCAAGGCCTCGGCCTGCGCGCTGCGGCCGGAACGCTTGATCCGCAGGGCCAGCTCCGACACCGGGCTCATCACCCGCGACGCCGCCCACAAACCCACCAGCAACGAGAACAGGGTGAACACCAGCACCGACAGATACAGCGCACGGTTGAATTGCGCTTCGCTGCGCGCCGAGGGGGTCATCTCGTAGGCGAGGAAGAACCACGCGCCCGGCGTCTTGCGCACGGCCAGCTTGTAGGCGAACGGCTTGCCGTCCTCGCCGATGCCGTTCATGCCGACGATGCCGTCCTTCAGGCCGTACCACTCCGGCCGGTTGATCCGCACCGATTCGAACTTGTCCGGCGTGTAGACGAAGGCGCGCACCTGATCGAAAGCGAACTGCGGATTGCTCTGGTCCACTTCGAACTGGCGCGCGGCCTTGTCGATGTTGCGGTTCATCACGTCCTCGACCAACTGGTTTTCCACCCGCGTGCGGGTCCAGTTGGTGGCGAAGGCGAACATCGCGGTCAGGCCGAAGCCCAACAATACGAAGGACAGGATGATGCGGCTGCGCAACCGCCGGCGGAAGCGCTTCTTCTTTCTCAGCCGCGATGCGGACGGGTCCCCTGAGGCCACGCGATCAACCGTTTTCGGGCGCTGCGATGCGATAGCCGATGCCGTGACGGGTCTGGATCAGCGGCGTATCGAAAGGCTTGTCGACCACCGCGCGCAAACCGTGGATGTGCACGCGCAGACTGTCGGAGTCGGGCAGTTCCTCGCCCCACACGCGGGTTTCCAGTTCCTGGCGCGTGACCACCGCCGGCGAGGCTTCCATCAGCGCCTGCAGAATCTTCAGCGCGGTCGGGTTGAGCTGCAGCAGCTTGCCCTGGCGCCGCACTTCCAGCGTATCGAGGTTGTATTCCAGATCGGCGGCGTTGAGCACGCGGGTCTGCACGCCGCGGCCGCGACGCGACAGCGCGTTGAGCCGCACTTCCACTTCCTGCAGCGCGAACGGCTTGATCAGGTAATCGTCGGCGCCGGAATCGAATCCGGCCAGCTTGTTGTCGAGGCTGTCGCGCGCGGTCAGCATCAGCACCGGCGTCTGCTTGCGCGCTTCGTTGCGCAGCTTGCGGCAGACCTCCAGGCCGTCGAGGCCGGGCAGGTTCAGATCCAGCACGATGGCGTCGAAGTCGTGCACGACCGCCAGATGCAGGCCGGTGATGCCGTCGGCGGCGAAATCCACCGTGTGGCCTCGGTCCTCGAGAAAATCGCCGAGATTGGCGGCGATGTCCTGGTTGTCTTCGATCACGAGTATGCGCATGTGCTCATCCCATTAGGTGGGCGTTCGACCGCGATCGCGCGCCTGGGTTCCATCGGGCCGCTGCGCGAGAGCGCAACGGCGGCAAGCGGAGGATTCTGCCAGAGCGTTTGTAAAATGAACGGGAAGTGGGAAGTTCGGATAAGCGGCGTTCAACGCGCGCGCCGGCGAATAGGCCGGAAGTCATGGGTGAAGTCATGGGCGCCGCGAACGGCTTATCCAGGCCTGCGAGCAGTGTCGCATCGCTTCGGCGCCGCCTGGTCCCGGGCCGGCCGCGCACCCGCGGCCCGATTCGCGCCCGGCCGCGACGGCGATCGCCGGAAACGGCGCAAACCCCTCAAAAACAAGGGCCCAGACGCGGGGCCACCGCGCCTGGGCCAAAAGGGTATTGCCCCGATTACCGTAACCTGCGTTCCACCAGATCCCTATCCATAACGTTCTGACGAGGAGCGTGACTTGGAAGATCGACAGTGCTTCGGTCCGGGTAACGCTACGCGGATTTCGATTAAACCGTCGTTAAAAACGATGTTAAATAAAAGTTAACAGCAACTGGAAATTGCGATACGACCGGCCCAGCCCTTCCGCGCCGGGAACCTGCCGTTCGGCGGGTCGCCGGCAGATGACCTGCCCGGCTTGCCATTTGCCGGAAATCGGGCAAGCCCGGACCCCGTCGAGGGCCCCGTTCAGCGTCTCGCGGCGGTCCGACGCGCCGGTTTTTGCTTCACCCGGCCGGCCACGTAATCGATGATTTCCCCGGCCACGTCCACTCCGCTGGCCTCCTCGATGCCCTCCAGGCCCGGCGAGGCGTTGACCTCCAGGACCAGGGGGCCGCGGGCCGAGCGGATCAGGTCCACGCCGGCCACGCCCAGGCCCAGCACCTGGGCGGCGTGGACGGCGACCTCCTGCTCGGCGGCGCTGGCGCGCACGCCTTTGGCGGTGCCGCCGCGGTGCAGGTTGGAACGGAAATCGCCCTTGGGGGCCTGGCGCTTCATCGCCGCCACCACCCGGCCGCCGACCACGAAGCAGCGCAGGTCCGCGCCCTTGGCTTCGGCGACGAACTCCTGCACCAGGAAATTCGCGTACAGCCCGCGCAGCGCCTCGATCACGCCCTTCGACGCGGACAGCTTCTCGGTCAGCATCACCCCGGCGCCCTGGGTGCCTTCGTTGAGCTTGATCACGTGCGGCGGCGGGCCGAGCATCGACAACAGGTCGGCGGTGTCGTCGGGGTTGTCGCCGAACACCGTCGCCGGCAAACCGATGCCGTCGGCGGCCAGCAACTGATGGCTGCGCAGCTTGTCGCGCGCGCGCAAGATCGCGTCGGAGGTGTTCGGCGTGTAGGTGTTCATCAGCTCGAACTGGCGCAGCACCGCCGAGCCGTAACGGGTGACCGATGCGCCGATGCGCGGAATCACCGCTTGATAACCGGCGATTTCGCGGCCCTTGTAGTGCATCTGGAAACCGTCGGAGGCGATGCGCATGTAGCAGCGCAGCGGATCGAGCACGCGCACGCTGTGGCCGTGTTCGCGCGCGGCCTCCACCAGCCGGCGTGTCGAGTAGAGCTTGGTGTTGCGCGACAGGATCGCGAGCTTCATGAGGGCGGTCGGCTGGAAAGTGGAAGGTGGCGACGCGCGGGATCGCTGCGCGCCGGCTCAGCTGCGGTGGGTCCGTCGTCGCGCGCGTCCATGCAGGAACGAGCGCGCGGGGTCGATCGTGAATGCGTGCGCCACCGCTGTGCGGCCCAGCAACATCGGGAAACGCATCCCGCGACGATCCGACAGGTTTATTTCAATTTCGCGTTCGCTGCCGGCCAGACTCAGCACGGTCCGGATGAACACGCGCCGGGTGCGGTGGCCGCCGGAGTCGGTGACCTCGCGTTCGTCGAACACCGGTGCGGCCGCTTCGATCGCGCCGGCGCCGACCGCGCCGGGACTGAGGCGAAAACCGACCCAGTCCTGGCCATCCTGCATGTAGCGCCAATACGCGTCTACGTGCAGCGCCGAACTGCGCGCGCCGGTGTCGATCTTGGCGCGGATCGCGACGATGCCCAGCGCCGGCAGCACCGCCAGCTCGCGCCAGCCCAGGAGGATCTTGGATGACATCGCACCTCCGTTGTAGCGACCGCTGATGGCGTGGCTGCGACCCGGCCTTGGACCGCGCCACGCGAACGCGGTTCCGTCCAGGCCGTCGCCGTGGCGACGAAAAACGGCGACCTCGCGGCCGCCGTACGTATCGAGTCGCGGCGGGGCGCGGATCGATCCGGCCCGAGGCGGCGATGCGATACGCGACGGTCCGCGCGGAACCGGGCGCGCAGTCTAACTCGCTGACGGCGCGAGCGTCGATGCATCCGCGGCGATGTGCGTATCCGGCCTGGAACAATGATTTTTTTACATCGCGACCGATGCTTTTCCGGCGGCATGTTCGCGGCCCGCAGCGCCCGTGAAGGATTCAGATTCGCAGCGGCGAGGAACGCGCGGCGCGCGCTCAATTGCCGCAGTTGCGCCGCTCCTCTTCCACTTCCTGCGCGACCGCTTCGGCGCCGAGCACGGCCAGGTCGCGGATGTTCTTGCGGGTTTCCTCGCAATCGTTCGGACCGCCGCCGCCGAACATGCGGCCGATCCGCCGCACGGTCGAGGCGATCGAACTCGGCGGCTGCATCTTGAAGCGTTGCGCGCCCTGCCCCGGCAACACCGGCTTGCGGCTGGCGAAGGCCTTGCCGACCGGTGCATCCCACGGAGTGAGCGGCGGCGCGGCCGGATCGGGCAGCGAGCGATCGACGACGATCGCGCTCAAACCTTCGGCCGGAGATTCCGTCGCCGCGCGCGGCGCGGCCGACGCGACTTCGGGTTGCGGCGCGACGATCGCGGGCGCGGCTTCGGATCTCGCAGCCTGGCGTCGCTCGCGCGGCAACGGACGCAGCGGTTCGCGTGGCCGCTCGGACACTAGCGGGGTTTCGACTCGCGCCGGCAGCCACACCAGAACCGGATCGTCGTCGACTTCCGATTCGCGCGACGACGGCACCAGCAAGCGCGCGCCGAACCAACCGAAGCCAGCGTGCAGCGCGAACACCAAGACCACGGCGAGTACGCGCTCAATGCCTTCATCCCCAGCAGACCTGCGCTGCGCCACGGGCAACCCAGCCTGCGATAGCACGCCATGCGCGCGCCTTCCCTGCCTCATCCTGTGCGTCCTTACCGAACTTAGGCGCGGCGAGTGTGCGCACAAATCGCGCATGCAGCGAGCCCCTGCGTGACGCGGCACGCGGCGGCGGTCGGCTCGCGTTCAAGCAACTCCGGTCGCGCCGGTTCGGACTAACGAAGCGCTAACGAAATGGCCCGATCCTCACGGATCGGGCCATCGTCGAATCGGATCAGCGCAGCTCGCGGCGGCGCTTGGGAATGTGGAGCGGGTGATGGGAATCGAACCCACGCTAGCAGCTTGGGAAGCTGCAGTTCTACCATTGAACTACACCCGCGTGCCGGGAAGTCTATGCGTCCGGATGGCGGCTTGGCAACGCGTGCCTCGCTCAGGCGCTCGGATCAGCGCCGGCCCGCGCCTGGGCAGTTCGGCGCGGCGGTCATCAACGCCGGCCTGATCGACACGCTGCGCCTGCTGGAAGGCAAGAACGGCGCCAACCAGATCGCCGAACTGGGCGATCCGCGCACTGCCGAGGGGCTCAAGCAATTGGCCGCGATGGATGCTCACCAGAATATCGTCGACGGCAAGCGTTACCCGGCGACGATGTTGACCGTGGGTCTCAACGATCAGCGCGTGGTGCGCTGGCACAGCGGCAAGTTCGGCGCTCGCCTGGCCGCCGCGGGCGAAGGCAGGATGCCGTCTGGTTCCGCACCGATGCGGGCAGCGGCCACTTCGCCACCTCGATGGACGAAGGTGCGTTGCTGTGGTCGGACATCTATGCGTTCTTCGAATCGCAGTTGCGGCCGGCGACCGGGGCTGGCGCGCCGAGTCCGTGAATCGAATGGTGTTGCCCCGGATACGCGCACGGCGATCGGCGGGGCCTTCGGGCCCGACGCTATTGCCTCAAGGCGCGGCGACCTGATCGGAAAGCGTCGGGGCTGAAGCTCCCTCCCACAAAAAACCTCGCACGCTTCGAAGTCTTTTGCGGGAGGGAGCTTCAGCCCCGACGACTTTCGCTCAAACAGCCGGGGCGCTATCACCGCCCCAAACAGTCAGCCTCGAAGGCCCTCCCACAAAAAACCTCGCACGCTTCGAAGTCTTTTGTGGGAGGGAGCTTCAGCCCCGACGCCTTTCGCTCAAACAGCCGGGGCGCTATCACCGCCCCAAACAGTCAGCCTTGAAGGCCCTCCCACAAAAAACCTCGCCGCTTCGAAGTCTTTTGTGGGACGGAGCTTCAGCCCCGACGCCTTTCGCTCAGACAGCCGGGGCGCTATCACCGTCCCAAACAGTCAGCCTCGAAGGCCCTGCCACAAAAAACCTCGCCGCTTCGAAGTCTTTTGTGGGAGGGAGCTTCAGCCCCGACGCCTTTCGATCAAACAGCCACACGCCATCACCACTCCAAATCGTAGACCTTGAAGGTCATCCCACAAAAAACGCGGCGATCGCTCGCCGCGTTTTTCGCTTACATCGCAACGTTGAATCAAGCGGCCACAGCGCGAACGCGGCGGCCGCGACGGCTCAGAAACCGCTGCCGATCTGCGCGAACACCGTGGTGTTGTTGCCCGAGCCCTGGCCGACGGTGACGCTGGCGCCCATGTTGGCGTCCAGGCCGAACAGCTTGGTGCGCACGCCGAGCAGCGCAGTGCCGTAGTTCTGGTCGAACTCGCGGCCTTTGACCGCGTAGTAGCCCAGGCCCGGCACGGTCTGCAGACGCGCGTAGGCGCTCTTCGGCGCGTCCTCGAACTCGCGGTCGACGGTCAAGCGCGCGTACGGACGGAAGCTCTCGCTGTGGGTGTAGTTGACCTGCCAGCCCACGCTGCCGATCAGCGAATCGAAGCTTTGGTCCGGATAGGCCAGCGAGGTCGCCAGGTTCGCATCGCTTTCGGCGAAGCCGTCCACGTCGATGCGCTGGGCCAACACGCCGATCACCGGGCCGTGGCGCAAGGCTTCGCCGAACTCCCAACCGCCGTTGATCGCGGCGGTGACGTTCTTGCCGTCGGCCGATCCGCTGTGCACGCGGGTCGCCGGGCCCAGATTGGCCTTGCGGTCGATATCGAAGTCCAGCTTGGTGTAGCTCAGCTGGCCGTTGACCCAGGCGCGCTCGCCGTACCAGCCGATGAACCCGCCGATGCTGGCGTCCTTCTGCTCGAACTCGCCGTTGCGCAGGCCGAAGTCCTGCTTCTGCTGGCCGTAGCCCAGGAACGCGCCGAACACCAGCTTGCCGCGGGTCCAGTCGACGCCGCCGGTCAGCGCCGGACCGGCGCCGTCGTACAGATCACCGTGGCCGTAGCGCTGGAAGTCACCGCGCACGCTGCCCCACCAGCGCATGCCTTCGCCGTCCGGACGGTCGCCGACGTGAGCGGCGACCTGGTCGGCGCGGGCGCGGCCGGTCATCGATGCCGAATTCGGTAGTACCGCGATCAGGCGCGGCGCTTCCAGCACCGACAACGCATAGTCGGCCAGGATGCGATGCGAGCGGCTCGACGGATGCACGCCATCGGCGAAGGCGTAGCTGTCTGCAGCGCCCGGTATCGTGTTGGTCGGGCTGCAGGTCACCGACGAGGCGGTGATCTGCGGATTGCAGGCGGTGCCGGTGACGTTGCTGATGCCGTACGGCGCCGGGTTGGCGGTGATTTCGCGCAGCAGGTTGAAGGTGTCCAACGGAATCACCCGCAAACCGGCCGAGGCCAGGCCGCCGTACAAGGCGTTGTTGTAGGTGGTGGCCAATTGGGTGCCCGCCGCCTGCTGAGCCGCGCCGCCGGCGCGGAACTGCGGGGTCACGCCCAGATCGGGAACGGTCGGCACCAGGATGTACTCGGCGCCGGCGTTGCGCAGCGCGCCGACGACGCCGATCTGCGCAGTCACCGCGCTGCCGATGGTGGCCTGCGCCGGAGCGCCGGCAGCGACCGCGAACAGATCGTTGGCGCCGCCCCATACGGTGTACAGCGCATTGGGATCGGCGCGGCCGCCGTTGGCGGCGAGATAACTGGTGGTCTGCGTGGCCAGCGAGGGAATCGCGCCCAGCGCGCCGCTGGTGTTGGTGCCGGTGCGCGCACCGCCGACGGCGTAGTTGGTGCCGCCCTGGTTGGCGCTGGTGGCGTTGGTGCCGTAGTACTCGGCCACCCATTCCGACCAGACCAGGCCCGGGTTGGTGGTGAAGCGGCCGATCAGCGCGCCGCTCGGGCCGACCGCCTGGACCAGCGCCGGACGGAAGTGACCCGAGTCGGTGAGGCTGTCGCCGATGAAGACGGTCTGCGAATAGGTGTCGCCGGCGAAGGCCGGGGCGGCGGCCAGCGCCAGGGCGGCGGCTAGCACGGTACGAACGGGTTTCATCATGAACTTCCCTGCTTTGAAGTAACGGTGGCGGCGGCCGCAAGGCCCGCTGGGCGGGACTTCGAGCGCCGATTGAAGAATGCCGTCCGACGACATACGCCGGCGGATGGCCGAATCGAAACACGCGCCCGGCAAGCAAGCAAGGCGCAGCGCGGCAAACGCGGGTGGCCGCCGAGCGGCCGCGGCGGCCCGCGACCGCGCGATTATCGCCGCCATGGGGCCGCGGCGCCGGGGCCAGACGTCACAGGTCGCGGGAGGCGACGCGGGCGCGGCGGCGTGATGGCCGGTCGGGAGGTGACGCGATCCTGAGGTGTCGACATCGCGTTTGCCGCCGTCCGCGCGCAGGCGGCGCAGAATCGTCGCCGCGATAGGCCATATCCGCGCAGCCCGCCCCACATCGCGCAGCGACTGGCCGCGCGACATCGCAGCGGCGACAATGGCGGCATGAATATTCTGCTCAACGGCGAACCGCGCGCACTCGCGGCGCCCACCAATCTGATCGAGCTGCTGGATGCCGAAGGCCTGGGCGAACGCCGGGTCGCGGTGGAGATCAACGGCGAGATCGTGCCGCGCGGCCGACACGCCGATACCGCGTTGAACGAAGGCGACAAGGTCGAGATCGTGCACGCGCTGGGCGGCGGCTGAAGCGCCTTTCGCAGTATCGCTCGGCCGGTCGGAGCAAGAACCCGCTGCGCGTCGCGCTGCGCGAGGTCCGAGGTCTCTTGTGGGAGGAAGCTTCAGCCCCGACGCCTTCCGGCCGGTTCGCTGCGGCATAACGAAAAACGTCGGGGCTGAAGCCCCTGCCACAAAAGACCTCGCCGCCTCAACGCGGGTTGAAGTAGATCGGGTTGCCGACCAGCGCCAGACGTCCTTGCGCGTCACGCACGTCCACGCGCAGCCAATGGCGCGCGCCGTCGCTGCGCCAGCGGAAGTCGAAACGCTGCTGGGCGCTCGCGACCGCCGGCTGCGCGATCAACGCGACCGGCAAACCGTCGACGACGACCTCGATGCGTCCGCCCGCGACGTTCCCGACCTTGGCCGACACCTCCACGTCCGCGCCGGCCCGCACTTCGAGTTCGCCGCCCATCGCGACCTCGCGACCCCCGTAACGGGCCCACAGCTCCAAAGCGCGATCCTTCGAACCGCGCACATCGACGAACACATTGCCCGCGCGCAATCCGTCCAGGATGGCGGGCATCGACAGTTCGCGCGCGTGCACGGCCGTGGTCGGCCGGCCGATGCGGCTGGCGCCGAACGGCTCTTCGGCCTGGGTCGGCGCATCGTGATTGTCGCTGCCGCCGACGCCGGTCAGGCGATGTCCGGCGTTGAGTTCACGCTGCCAGAACGCGATACCCGAGCCGGGCGTGTCGGCGTCGCCGCCGTTGACGACTTCGACCATCTGCACCCGCGACAGATCCGCGGCCGGACTCGGCGTCCAACCGCAGCCCATGCAGCGCTCATCGGACGGGCGGATCGGGTGATTGATCGACACCAACGGACCACCGGCCGGAGTGCCGCGCGCCTGAATCGCGCGCAGCACCGCATTCCAGTCCGGCACGGCGGCGCTGCCGACGCGGAAATCCACCGGCGCATAGGTTCCGAACACGTTGGCGTGGCCTTGGAAGGTGGTGATCTCGATTCCCGGCATCAACAACAAGCGATCGAAATGCGGTTGCAGCGCGCGCAGTTCGGGCAGATGCGAGACGGTGTTGTGCTCGGTCACCGCGATGAAATCCAGCCCTTGCCGGCTGGCCGCTTGCGCGGTCAGAAACAACGGACACGGCGCTTTCGCGCCCGACTGGGTGGCGCAACTGCCGTCGCTGTGGCCGCTGTGCATATGCAGGTCGCCGCGATACCAGCCCGCTTGCGCGCGCAGCGGTTTGCCGGCTAGCGCCTCGGGAATCGCATCGGGCGCATCGTTTCGACCGAGGCGAATGCGCGCGGTGTAAGCCGCGCTGCTGTCGGCGCGGATGTTGGGGATGCCCAACAGCAATTTCCATTCGCCCGCCGGCAACGCGCCGGGTAAGTACGACGCGGTGGCGTCGTTCGCGCTGACGGTGAATACGCGCTTGTTGCCGCCGCTCCAACCGCGGAAGCCGTCGGGCGCGAGGAAATCGCCCGGACCGATCAGGCCCAGGTCGATGGTGGTTTTGTCGGCGCGGTCGTAATCGAACTCGACGGTGATGCGCGCCGTACCGGCGGGGACTTGGAACGGAAGTTCGCGATAGCTGCGGTTATCGCGGCCGGTGATGCGGCCTTGCAGGACGATGTCGGCTGGGTCGGTGGAGGGCGCCGCGGTGGCGATGGGCGCTCGGGCGCTGGCCGTGACGGGCGTGGATTGGGCGGACGCGGCCAAGGGGATGACCAGCAGGATCAGGGGCCATATCCATCTGCGCAAGCGCGAGCTGCTGGATGAGGTTACTCCATGCGCAGGACGTGTCCGCTTTTGCTCGTCATCCCCGCGAAGGCGGGCTCTGCCTTTAATCGGCGGTAGCCGAGCATCCAGCGCCTTTCGTGCGAAAACACATGAAGTCGCCGGATTCCCGCCTTCGCGGGAATGACGAGCAAAAAGAGAATCATCGGACGTCATGAAATTACCTCAGCGAATCCTGGATTCGAGCCGCTCAATCGTGTTTCTCCGGCGCCTCAACAGCCCGCTGATCGCACCGCTCCGGCGCGCGCAACGGGTTGCAGCGCACCACTTCGCTGCGCGGAAACGTCACCCGATAGCGGCTCAGGCGCAGGTCGGGCTTGAGGTAATCGGTGGAGATGTACTGAGCGCCGCTGGCGAAGGCCGCTTCGCGCCTGCGCGAGTCGTTGTGCCGGGCTTCGACGGTGTCGGCATCGGCGCGGGTGCGCACCAGCAGCCCGGCCGCGACCGCGCGGGCGATGCGTTCATCCTGCGCGAGCGGGTCGTTGAGCGTCAGATACGCCGCATCCGGCGCGTTCTCATCGCCGTTGACGAACATCGCCCGGCCTTCCAGCGACTTCCGCTTGCCGCGGTACAACGCGACTTTGCGCGGGTCTTCGTCCAGGGCGAACAGCAGCTTGCCGCGAGACTGACCGATGCTGGGCCAACCGCCGGCCAGCACCGCATCGCGCAAGGTCTTGGCGCCGCCGCGCACGCGATCGGGCGTGATCAATTCCTCGTCGCCGAACACCGAGCGCACTTCGGCGTCGAGCGCGTCGAAGGCCGCCGCATCGAACGCCAACGGCGCGGTCGCGCCGGGGCCGCCCGGGCCATCCTTGGCATTGATCAGGATCAGAATCGGCGCGTGCTCGCGATGATTCCGCGACCAGCCGCGGATCTGCCGCAGGCATTGCACGAAGACCATGCACTGGCTGCGGAAATCGATATCGGCCAAGTGCATGACCTTGAATCCCGGCTGCGCCATCTGCGCGGCGATCGCCGGTGACCACGGGCCCGCATCGCCATAGCCCTGGCGCAAGGCGCCCGGCGGATGCGCATAACGACCGCCCTTGGGGTCGTAGTACACGTCCAGTTCCAGCACCCGCGCGCCGAACTCCAGTTGCTGCTGCAAAGGCTCGTGCGCGTAGTCGAGCGAATCCGCGCCGGCCGGGTCGCGGGCGCGGTGCGCGGCCAGTTCCTCGGCCGGAATCGCCAGTTTGTAGCTGTTGTGGGTACCGATGGCCTGCACATCGTTGAGGTGCAGGTTGCGATCGATCCAGGCCGCGGCGCAGTCCGGTCCAGCCTGCGCCGCGGCGGCGTCGTCGAGCTTGCATGCGCTGTCGGCCGGCCGCGGCGGCGCGGGCGCGTCGTGCGCGCCCGCCGCACCGGCGAAGGCCGCCGACAACAATCCCAGCACCCACCACACATTGCGCATAGTCATCGCCCTGCTCCGCGTCGAATCCACCACGATACGCTCAGAACCGATACATCAGCGCGGCGCGGAACGCCCGGCCCAGCAACGGACGGGCGATGAAGGTGTTGTTGCCCGCATCGGCATTCTGCAACTCGCCGGCGCGCGGATTGCCTTCGGTCAGGCCGCGCGAGTTGGTCAGGTTGTCGGCATACAGGAACAGGCTCAGGCCCGGGGTGAACTCGTAGCGCGCGCTGGCATTGAGTACGTCGTAGGACGGCAGCCGCACCGAATTGGCGGTGTCGACGAAACGTTCGCCCTGGTACTCGTAGGCCAGTTGCAGACGCAGACGGTCGTCGAGCAGATTCAGCCCCGGCACGATGCGGAAGCTGTTCTTGGGCACCCGGATCAGCTGATTGCCGACGAAATCGCGCAACACCGGCGCCCCGTTGACGTTCTCGAGGTAGCGCAACCCCTTGTATTGCGGGTCCTGCACCGTCGCGGTCAGCTGCACGTCGAACCAGCGCACCGGGAACCACGAGGCCTCCAGTTCCAGGCCGGTGGTCTTGGTGTCGGCGTAACCTTGCTGCACGGTCGAGGTGTTGCCGTTGAGGTTGAACACCGCATTGCTGAAGCCGACATTTTCGTACTTGGTGTAGAACACGGTCGCG
The DNA here is from genome assembly GCF_052078715.1 of Lysobacter sp. CA199. Lineage (NCBI taxonomy): Bacteria > Pseudomonadati > Pseudomonadota > Gammaproteobacteria > Lysobacterales > Lysobacteraceae > Lysobacter > Lysobacter sp. CA199. Next base: position 138,167 of record NZ_JBQJIL010000010.1, read on the forward strand.
AACACATCGAAGGTTTCGTTGCTGAACTTGTAACCCACCTCGCCGAGCTGCATGGTCTGGATCACCGGTTGCGCGGCGGTATCCTTGCTCACGCAGTCCTGGGCCACGGCCTGGGTGCAGTTGGAATAACGAGTGATGAAGCTCGACAGGTTCGGCAGTCGGAACGTCGGAGTCCAGCGCGCGAACAGTCCCGAGTGTTTGTCGAATTGCCAGTTGGCGCCGACGGTCCAGCCGAGCTTGTCGTAATCGCGGTCGTAGCTGACGAACCGGCCCGAGCCGGTCAGGATCTGGGAATTGGCCGGATTGCCGCCCAGATTCACCTGCTTGCGGATCTCGGTCCAGCCCTTGGCGTTGACCTTCTCCCAGCGCACGCCAGCGTCGATGCGCAAGCGCTCGTTGACCTGCCATTCGTCCGACAGATACACGGCCTGGGTGGTGGAACGGCCGCTGGCGTTTTCCCACTCGTAGCCAAAACGATAGACGCCATTGTCCGTCAGCGTCGCCAATGGGAGTCCAGCGGCATTGACCGCAACCAAGTCCAGCAACCGCGCGTTGTCGCGAACGTCCAGCAATACATTGGACGAGTAACGATCGAAGTCCTGATCGAAGCGCGCGTAGTAATAGCCCAGGGTGACGTCGTGGCTTTGCCCGCCGAAATCGAAACGCCGCATCAGCCGGGTGTCGCTGATGAGTTCATCGACCGGCATGGTCACGCCGCGCAGACCGCCGACCGTCATCAGGCCGTTGCCGTTCTGATTGGCGTTGTCGAATACCTGCCCCGGCGAATTGACGTACTGCAGCTGCGCGCGGGTCGCGCCGGGAACGGCGGCGAGCAATTTCTGCACGTCGGCCGAGGCCAGGAACTTGTTCGCGCTTTGCAACACCAGCGGGAACATGCCGTTGCGCTGGGTTTCGGTACGGTCGTAGCGCAGCGATTGGGCCAGCTTGAAGCCGGCGCCCAGGTCGTAATCGAACTTGGCCGTGTACTGGTTGCGCTTGACCTCGGTGCCGCGCGCGTTGTCGAAGTCGTAGTAGCTGCCGTCGCCCATGCGCATCCGCGAGTAACGCGTTTCCGGGCCGGCCAGGGTGCCGTAATTATCGTCGAAGCCGGGCACGCCGCGGATCTCGCCGTCGGGGTAGCTGCGCATCGGGATGCCCAGGTACAACGCGACGTTGTCGTCGAGGTGCTTGAAGTCGAAGGAGAAATTGCCGCGTTCGAAGGCCTTGCTCAGATTGATCCGATACTGGCCGCCGTCGTTGGCCTGAAAACCGGGATCGCGGATGCCGTCGTCGAAGCGGTAGAAGCCGCCCAGGCCGAGCTTCCAACCGGCGCCGATCGGGGTGCCGAAGAAGAAGTCGTAACGGTTCAGGCCGTAATCGCCGGCGGTGTACTTGATCACGCCCTCGGCGCTGTCGCCGACCACGCGCGGGATGAAGTTGATCGCGCCGGCCGGCGCGTTGGAATAGAACACCGACGACGGGCCGCCGCGCACCACTTCGATGCGTTCGATGGTTTCGTCCAGGCGGAAGGCCTGGTCGCCGTTGAGGAAGCCCAGGGCCGGATCGTGCTGCACCGGGATGCCGTCTTCGAGCAGGGTCACCGAACCGAACCCGTCGACCGGAATGCCGCGCGCGCGGATGTTGCCGCTGGCTTCGCCGCCGGTGGCCTCGACCCAGAAACCCGGCACCGACTTCATCGCCTCGGTGACCGAGGTCGGCGCCTGCATGCGCAGCCGGTCTTCGTCGATGGCGGTGATCGAGTAGCTGGTCTCGGCCTTGCTGCGCTGGCGGGTGCCGGAGCGGCCGGTGACGATCACGGTATCCAGGTTGGTGGCTTTCGCGGCGGCGGCTTCGCCGGTCTGGGCGGCGGCGGGCGTGGCGTCCTGGGCGTGGGCCTGGGCGGCGGCGAGCAGGCTGGCGGCCAGGGCGATACGGATCGCCCGGCTGAGCTGGCGGGAACAAAGGGTCATGGCGGTGTCGTTCGGAAGGAAGGGATCGCTGCCGTCGGTTCCGTCCGAAGCCGTGCATGGCGCCCGGCAGCCGCAACGAATGCTGAACGTTATCGCTTAAAGATTCGTGACAACCGACCACAAATCGCCCGCCAAGCCCCTGTGGGAGCGGCGCGAGCCGCGAAGGCCCGGAGCGAGGTACGCAAGCGCCCGCTCAGAAACCCGTACACCCGAGCCGGTTCCCGGCATCGGCCCAATGGCCACCCACCGCTGGCCACTACGCTCACGCACACCGCTTCGGGCTGTCGCGGCTCGCGCCGCTCCTACAGAGGGCCTGCGGCGTCAGAGCACGAAACGCCAGCCCCGGCATGAAGCCGAACACCCGCGCCGCCCCACGCGTCGGCCCCATCGTCCATAATTGCGCGATGACTGATACCGCCCTCTCCGACCCGCTGGTCATCGCCGGCAAGACCTATCGTTCCCGCCTGTTGACCGGCACCGGCAAGTTCAAGGACCTGGACGAAACCCGCCGCGCCACCGAGGCCGCGGGGGCGCAAATCGTCACCGTCGCGATCCGCCGCACCCCGCTCTTCACAAACGCGGGCGGGCAAAACCCGGGCGAGCCGAACCTGCTCGACGTGCTGCCGCCGGACCGCTACACCCTGCTGCCCAACACCGCCGGCTGCTACACCGCCGACGATGCGGTGCGCACCTGCCGGCTGGCGCGCGAGCTGCTCGACGGCCACAAGCTGGTCAAGCTGGAGGTGCTCGGCGACCAGCGCACTCTGTTCCCCGACGTGGTCCAGACCCTGGCCGCGGCCGAAATCCTGGTCAAGGACGGCTTCGACGTGATGGTCTACACCTCCGACGACCCGATCCTGGCCAAGCGCCTGGAGGAAATCGGCTGCGTGGCGGTGATGCCGCTGGCCGCGCCGATCGGCTCGGGCCTGGGCGTGCAGAACAAGTACAACCTGCTGGAAATCATCGAAAACGCCAAGGTGCCGATCCTGGTCGACGCCGGCGTGGGCACCGCTTCCGACGCCGCCATCGCCATGGAACTGGGCTGCGACGGCGTGCTGATGAACACCGCCATCGCCGGCGCGCGCGATCCGATCCTGATGGCGCACGCGATGAAGCTGGCGATCGAAGCCGGCCGCGCCGCGTTCAAGGCCGGGCGGATTCCGCGCAAGCGCTACGCCAGTGCGTCTTCGCCCGTGGACGGATTGATCGGCTGAAATGACCGATCCGTTCTCCAGCGACGGCCACAAGGCCCCGCCCAAACCGTTCACGGTCGAAGAAGGCCGTCGGCAAGTGCGCAGCTTCGTGCTGCGCCAGGGCCGCTTCACCCCGGCCCAGCAGCGCGCCTTCGACGAGCTGTGGCCGCGCTTCGGTATCGACTATCAAGGCTCGCCGCGCGACTACGACGCGGTCTTCGGACGCAGCGCCAAACGCGTGCTTGAAATCGGTTTCGGCAACGGCGAGGCCTTGCGTTTCGCCGCCCAGAACGACAAAGACCGCGACCTGATCGGCATCGAAGTGCACGCGCCCGGCGTGGGCCGGCTGCTGAACGCCTTGGCCGAAGACGGCAGCGACCATGTGCGCCTGTACCACCACGACGCGGTGGAGGTGCTCAACAACGAAGTCGCCGACGGCTCGCTCGACGAGGTCCGTATCTACTTCCCCGATCCGTGGCATAAGAAGCGCCATAACAAGCGCCGGCTGGTCCAGCCCGCGTTCGCCGATCTGCTGGTCCGCAAGCTCGCCGAAAATGGCCGGTTGCACTTGGCCACCGATTGGCAGGACTATGCCGAACAGATGTGGGACGTCCTGGACGCAACAGGGGGCATCGTCAACCGCGCGGGCAAGCGCGGCAGCGTGCCGCGTCCGGATTGGCGCCCGCAGACGCATTTCGAGACGCGCGGCCAGAAACTCGGCCACGGCGTCTGGGATTTGCTGTACGACAAGAACCGGGATTAGGGATTCGGGATCAGGGATGCGAGCCACCGGACATCCGCGACACGTTGCTGACGCCGAATCCGGTAGTGATGCCTTACCGCGCTCGCGCTGTTCCCGATCCCCAATTCCCAATCCCCAATCCCGGCCCTGATGGACACCGCCCTCGCGCTCACCACCGACATGAAGCTCGTTCTCGGGCTGGTGGTCTTCACGATGGCGATGTTCCTGTTCGAGCGCATCCGCGCCGACGTGGTCGCCCTGGTGGTGCTGGTGCTGCTGGGCTTGTCGGGCCTGGTCGAACCGGACGAATTGTTCAACGGCTTCTCCGGCAACGCGGTCATCAGCATCATCGCGACCATGATCCTCGGCGCCGGCCTGGACCGCACCGGCGCGCTCAATCGCCTGGCCGGCTGGTTGCTGCGGCGCGCGCACGGCATCGAGCAGCGATTGCTGCTGCTGACCACCGCGGTGGCGGGCCTCAATTCCTCGTTCATGCAGAACCCCTCGGTGATGGCGCTGTACATGCCGGTCGCCGCGCGTCTGTCCTCGCGCACCGGTTTGTCGCTGCCGCGGTTGCTGCTGCCGATCGCCGCGGCCATCGTGATGGGCGGCGCGCTGACCATGGTCGGCAACTCGCCGCTGATCCTGCTCAACGACTTGCTGCTCAACGCCAACAGCAACCTGCCCTCGGGCGCGGCGACCATCGAGCCGTTGAAGATGTTCGCGCCGCTGCCGATCGGCGTGGCCTTGCTCGCCGCGTCGCTGGCCTACTTCCATTTTTTCGGCGACAAGCTGCTCAAGGACGACACCGAGAAAGGCGCCACGCCGGCGCGCACGCAGAGTTACTTCGCTAAGGCCTACGGCATCGACGGCGACGTTTACGAACTCACCGTGACCGCCGACAGCCCGCTGGTCGGCATGTCGCTGGGCGAGGCCGAAGCGCTGCGCGGCGCGCCGCTGCTGTTGGCGCTCAAGAGCGACAACGATTCGCGCCTGGCGCCGCCGGCCGACACCCGCATCTGGGTCGGCAGCGTGCTCGGCGCGATGGGGCCCAAGCAGCAGGTCGCCGATTTCGCCCAGAACCACTTCTTGCGTCTGTCCTCGCGGCTGCGCAACTTCGCCGATCTGTTCAATCCCAGCCGCGCCGGCATTTCCGAAGCGGTGGTGCCGGCGACCTCCGGCTACATCGGCAAGACCGCCGGCGACCTGCACCTGCGCAAGCAATCCGGCCTGAGCCTGCTGGCGATCAACCGCGACAAGAGCGTGCTGCGCGAGAACGTGCGCAGCGTTCCGATGCGCGCCGGCGACATGCTGGTGTTCCACAGCATCTGGACCGATCTGGCCAGCGCCGCGGCGAGCAAGGACCTGGTCGTGGTCACCGACTATCCCAAGGGCGAGCAACGCCCGCACAAGCTCAAGATCGCACTGGCGATTTTCGCCGTGGCGATGCTGCTGGCGCTGTCTTCGCGCCTGCCGGTGTCGATCGCGCTGATGACCGGCGTGGCCGGCATGCTGATCGCCGGGGTGATCAACATCGACGAAGCCTATTCGGCGATCAACTGGAAAACCGTGTTCCTGATGGCCTGCCTGATTCCGCTGGGCTGGGCGATGGATTCCAGCGGCGCTGCGGCGTGGATCGCCGGGCATACGATCGAGCGATTGCCACGCGGGACGCCGGTGTGGTTGCTGGAAATATTCGTCGGACTTCTGACGACTGCCTTTTCCTTGGTCATCAGCCACGTCGGCGCGACCATCGTGGTGGTGCCGCTCGCGGTCAACCTGGCGCTGGCGGCCGGCGGCAATCCGACCGCGTTCGCACTGATCGTGGCGCTGTCGGCGTCGAACAATTTCATGACCGCGTCCAACCCGGTCATCTCGATGATCACCGGCCCGGCCGGTTACAGCGGCAAGGACCTGTGGAAGATCGGCGGGCCGTTGTCGCTGATCTACACCGTGGTGACGGTGTTGATGGTCAACATCCTGTTCTGGGGAAAGTGAACTCGCAGAAGAAGCAAAGGCGAGGCATCCATCAGAAGCCCGAAAACAGCCCCTGTGGGAGCGGCGCAAGCCGCGACCGCGAAACCGCAGTTACGTCGTATGTGCGATGCCGCGATCGCGGCTCGCGCCGGCTCCTACAGGGGCGATTGAAAACCCGCCGAAACCGGTAAGAGATCGCAAGAATGTCGGATACCTTTCACTCCACGCTCGACGTGTTCCACAAGGCTTTCATAACCAATCGCCTGGGCGATGAAGTCAGCGAACTTTTGACGGGGGAAAAGGTTCCCCGCGCCCCACAGATCAAGGACGGCGCGAGTGGCACATACAGAATGCTGCTCATCGCCACGAGAAACGAGTGGTTGTATCTGCGGCTGAAGGAACTGCTTCATATATCTGGCATACAAGGCCTGCAATTCCTGTCCGGTGAGATTTGCACCCATCAACACAAGAGAGTCACGGAACACAACGGCGAAGTGGTATGGGAAGAGACGGACGCGTTCACCGTGCTTAGCCCTCATTACGACGAAGTGATCTCGTCCATCGATCGACTGCAGCAATGGTGCCTTTCCAACCCGGACCTTGCAGCTCCAATCCTGGGCACCCACCCCGAGGACCTGGGAAAATCAATCGAATCGGCGTTTTTCACGCTGAATACAAGCGATGACGGGTTCGATGGAGGAGAGGGCGCAGACTTCATGTTCTGCGTGCTGAGGACCATCGGGGATTTGATGCGCCATGCCAAATCCCAGCAATGCTTCGCGGTGTATCGGTCCACTGTGTACGACTTTGCCATGGTCAAGCCACAGTGCCTCGCCGGATAGCCGCACGCGGCATGACGCTTGGATGAAGTACGGGAGGAAGGCGACGACTTGCCGACTTGCCGATACGAACACGAAAGAAATCGAACATTCCGCGTTCGCTTCCGAGTCTTTCCTGCGCCGTCGCCGAAGCGCTGCAACTTCCTGCCAGTATCGCCTTGCCATCGCATCCACGGCGATCTCAATAACGACTGTGTGCGAATCGGAGTTGAACTTGCCGCCCCCATGTGTCGCTCAGGCCAGCCAGACCGACCCGTCGCGCACGCTCACCGGCACCGCGCGCAAGGCTTCGCCGCGACACGGCCCGGCCACGCATTCGCCGCCGACCAGCTCGAAGCTGGCGCCGTGCGCCGCACACACCAGCAGCCCGTCCTTGCTCTTGAGAAATTGGCCCGGGGCCCAATCTAATCGGCGTCCGGCGTGCGGGCAGATGTTGAGCCAGGCGCGTACCGCGTCGCCGTCGCGGTAAAGCAACAGCGACTCGGCGTCGCCGTCGATGGTCGCTTCGACCTCGGCGAAGGCGCCGTCGACCAAGCCTTTGAGTTCGATCAAAGGTTGACCGGCCACGTCGCCGCCACCCGGGTGATTTAACGAAGTTCTCACACCCTCGTCCATGCCTGGAACGATACTCATGTGTCCGGCTCAGGCCACATTGTCTCACGACACCTGAAATGTTTGCTCAGACCTTTCGATTCACCGATCACCGTTCGCAATGGAATGCATTCCAGTCGCGCGTGCGCAACGCTTTCGAGCCGCGCAAGCCGCGTCACCGCCTCCTGCGTTTCGTGCTCGGCGTGGTCGGGCTGGGCCTGCTCGCGCTGCTGGTGTTCTTCAGCGTGTTCGTCGGCGCGGCGATGATCGTCGTCGGCCTGGCGTACAAGCTGTGGCAGCGCCGCGGCAAGCCGATGACGCGCGCAGCGCGCGCCAAGCATCGGCCCGAAGTGGTCGAGGGCGAGTTCCGCGTCGTCGAGCCGTCGACGATCGAACACCGTTCGACCTCGGCGCGCTGAACGCATGGGCGACGTGATCGAGGCCGCGCAGGCCACCCGCATTCCGGTTCGCGGCCGAAATCTCGCCGCGGAAGCCACCTTCCCCGTCCGCCGCGTCTACTGCGTCGGCCGCAACTTCGCCGAACACGCGCGCGAAATGGGCGCGGCGTTGCCGACCTCCAACGCCGACCGCGGCCGGCCGGTGTTCTTCCTCAAGCCCGCCGACGCGCTGGCGCTGGGCGAAGCGGTCCCCTACCCACCGGGCACGACCGACCTGCACCATGAGGTCGAACTCGTAGTAGCCATCGGCCGCGACGCGCCCGCCGGCGAGCTGCCGGTCGAAGCCGCCTCCGCGCTGATCTACGGCTACGCGGTCGGCCTGGACCTGACCCGCCGCGACCTGCAGGCGCAGGCCAAGGCCAAGGGCCTGCCCTGGGATACCGGTAAGTCCTTCGATTTCGCCGCGCCGATCAGCGCGATCGTGCCGGTCGCCGAGGTCGGCGAATTGGGTTCGCGCGCGCTGAGCCTGGAGGTCAACGGCGAGGTTCGCCAGAAGGGCTCGCTCGACGACCTGGTCTGGAACGTGCCGGAAATCCTGCACGAACTCTCGCGTCTGTACGCCTTGCGCGCCGGCGATCTGGTCTATATGGGCACGCCTTCGGGCGTGGGCCCGCTGCAGCCGGGCGACCGCTACCGCGCGGTGCTCGAAGGCGTGGCCGAACTGCACGGACACATCACCTCGGCGTCGGTATAGTCCGGCTCCGGCGCGCTGCCAAGCGCGTCCAAGGCCCGGTCCGTACCGGTCGTCGACAACCAGGGAGAGCATGCGATGGGCATGATCAGCGAGTTCAAAGAGTTCATTGCGCGCGGCAACGTGGTCGATCTGGCCGTCGGTGTCGTGATCGGCGCCGCGTTCGGCAAGATCGTCACCGCTCTGGTCGACGGCATCGTCATGCCGGTGATCGGCTACTTTTCCGGCGGGGTCAGCGTCAGCGACTGGAAGTACGTGCTCAAGCCTTCGCAGCTCGACGCGGCGGGCAAGGAAGTGGCCGCCGAGGTCGCGGTCAAGTACGGCATGTTCCTGCAGACCGCGATCGATTTCGTGCTGATCGCCTTCGTGATCTTCATCGTCCTCAAGGGCTACAACAAGCTGCGCAAGCCCGCCGATGCCGCGCCCGCCGCGACGCCGGAAGACGTGCTGCTGCTGCGCGAGATTCGCGATTCGCTGAAGAAGTAAGCGCGCTTGCTTGAGCCCTGGAACGGCCGCCTCGCGCGGCCGTTCCTTTTTGAAGCCGCCAGTTGAAGCGATCGTTGCAGCGTCTTCCTTGTAGGAGCGGCGCAAGCCGCGACCGCGGCATCCGGCTTATGTCGTATACGCGATGTCGCGGTCGCGGCTTGCGCCGCTCCTACAGGGAGCACCAAACCACCGGAACAGCAAAGTCGCCGCCTCAAGCCCCGCGATAGCCAGCAACAAAAAACACGCAAGGCCGGTATGACTTTTCTCAGGTAGCAGCCCGGTTGCGGGTTGCTAAGCTCGCTGCCTCGCCTTCGCCGCCGACCTCCCGCGCGGCAGGCTCGCTTGAGGAGATGGGGAATGCGCGCACGGTTAGGGGCAGCGATGGCTGCCGTATTGTTCACCGGCTCGAGCTTGGTCGGTTCGATCCTGGCCGGACCGGCCTCGGCCGCCACGCGCGAAACCCGCATCCCCGATGCGGCGATCCAGGCCGCCGCCGAGCTGCGCGAACGCGCGCTGGCCAGCGACCTGGGCTACAAGATCACCGAATCGCTGACCACCGAAGTCGGCCCGCGCCTGGCCGGCAGCGAGGCCGACGCGCGCGCGGTGGCCTGGGCGGAAGCGAAATTCCGCAGCCTGGGCTTCGACAAGGTCTGGCTGGAACCGGTCAGCTTTCCCAAGTGGGAACGCCGCAGCGAACACGCCCAGGTGCTCGGCGCGCACGCGCAGCCGTTGACGCTGACCGCACTCGGCGGCAGCCCGGGCGGCACGGTCGAGGGCGAGGTCGTGCGCTTCGCCGATCTGGCTGCGCTGGAAGCCGCGCCGGCCGGTTCGCTGGCCGGCAAGATCGCCTTCGTCGATTTCGCCATGCCGCGGGCGAAGGACGGCGCCGGTTACGGCCCGGGCGGCCGCGTGCGCAGCCGCGGTCCGTCGGCGGCGATCCGCGCCGGCGCGGTCGCATTCCTGATGCGCTCGGCCGGCACCGACTCGCACCGCATGCCGCACACCGGCATCACCCGCTTCGACGACGGCCTCAAGCCGGTGCCGTCGGCGGCGCTGGCGGCGCCCGATGCCGCGCAGCTCGCGCGCCTGGTCGCCGCCACCGCCAACGGCGGCGCGCCGGTGCGCGTGCGGCTGGCGCTGGATTGCGGCTGGGACGGCCAAGCGAGCTCGCACAACGTGATCGGCGAAATCCGCGGCAAGAGCAAGCCCGATGAAGTGGTCGTCATCGGCGGCCATCTGGATTCCTGGGATCTGGGCACCGGCGCGATCGACGACGGCGCCGGCGTCGGCCTGACCATGGCCGCGGCCAAGCTGATCGGGCAGACCAAACTGCGTCCGGCGCGCACGATCCGGGTGATCGCTTTCGCCAACGAAGAACAGGGGCTGTACGGCGGCAGGGCGTACGCGGCCAAGCACGCGGCCGATGTGCGCAAGCATCAGATCGGCGCCGAGAGCGATTTCGGCGCGGGCCGCATCTACGCCTATTCCAGTTCCGCGCCCGACTACGCCAAGACCGCCGATCAGCAGATCGCGCAGGCATTGGCGCCGCTGGGCATCGAACACACGCCCGGCAAGGGCGGCCCAGGCCCGGACATTTCGCCGTTCGCCGCCGGCGGTCTGGCCTGGGCGCGCCTGGCCCAGGACGGTACCGACTACTTCGATTACCACCACACGCCCGACGACACGCTCGACAAGATCGATCCCAAGGCGCTCGCGCAGAACGTCGCCGCCTACGCGGTGTTCGCCTATCTGGCCGCGTCGGCCGACGGCGATTTCGGCAGCGCGCCCAAGCAGGTCACGCCGCCGGAGGAGTGAGGCCGGCGCGATCCGGCGCGGGATGGCCGGATCGGAGCGTAAGCGTCGAGCCGAACGGATCGGGAGCCACTCCCGATCCGTTTTTCGTTCGTGCGCCGAGCGCGGCGCTCTTGTGGGGGCTTGAGTCGCGATATTTTTCGAACGGATCGCTGCGAGCGGAACGCAAAGCGTCGGGGCTCAAGCCCCTCCCACAAAAAACCTCGCATATCCGGTCCGGCCAGGCAGTCGGCCTCGCTCGCTCATCGCCTCGCGCAAGACACGAGGCCGCGCCGCACCTCGGCCGCCGACTCCTTGATCGATCGGACGGACAAGCCACAGCGCAAGGCCATCGACTTTTGTGGGAGGGGCTTCAGCCCCGACCCTTTTCGGACCGATCGCTGCCAACTGAAGGAACAGCGTCGGGGCTCAAGCCCCTCCCACAAAAGACCTCGCGCATCCGGTCCGGTCAGGCAGTCGGCCAAGCTCGTTCACCACCTCGCGCAAGACACGACGCCGCGCCGCACCTCGGCCGCCGACTGCTTGATCGATCGGACAGGCAAGCCACAGCGCAAGGCCATCGACTTTTGTCGGAGGGGCTTCAGCCCCGACGCTTTTCGGACCGGTCGCTGCCAACTGAAGGAACAGCGTCGGGGCTCAAGCCCCTCCCACAAAAAACCTCGCGCATCCGGCCCGGCCGGGCGTTGCACAAGTCCCCTCGCCAATGAACCGAACCTCGCCCTGTTTTGGCCGCCGATTGCGTTATTCCGTGGACGGACTGGGCAACCTGCCGCGTCGCTGGCCGGAAGCTCCCATGCCCGACGACACGAGCTGTTGCCGGCGATCAAGCGCCTGGTCTGAAACAACCCGCGCCTCAGCGTCGCGCGCGCCAGGCCGCCAGCAACACCGCGGTCGCCGCGGCGACGTTGAGGCTTTCGACCTTGCCGCTACCGGGAATCGACAGGCGCAGATCGCAGGCCGCGGCCAGATCACGGTCCATCCCCGCGCCTTCTGCGCCGAGCACGTAGATCAAGCGCTGCGGCAGGGTCGCGGCGAACACGTCCTCGCCGCCGCCGACGACGGTCGCCGCGAGGGTGAAGCCGGAGCCGCGCAACTGCGCCAGGGCGTTGTCGGTGCGGCCCATGCGCACCATCGGCACGGCCTCGGCGCCGCCCTCGGCCACGCGCGCGGCGGCGCCGGACAAGGCCAGGTTGGAATCCTTGGTCAGCAGCACCGCGCTTACGCCGAAATGCGCCGATGAACGCAGGATCGCGCCGAGGTTGTGCGGATTGCCGACGCCGTCGAGCCAGATCGCCAGTTGCGGGCCCGGCGCCAGATCGCGCAGCCATTCCGACAACGACACAGGTTCTTCGCGCAGCACATCGGCGACCACGCCTTCGTGATGGCCGCTGGCGGCGAGCTTGTCCAGATCCTGCGGCTCGACCACGCGATAGCCGACCCGATTGGCCACGCACCAGGCCAACATCGGCTGCAGTTGCGGAATGCGCGGCGCATCCAGGTACAGCTTGCGAATCGCCTCGGGGCGGCGCGCGAACACCGCGCGGATCGCGTTGATGCCGTACAGGCGCACCTCCGCGTCGCGGCGCGCGCGCTGCGGCGACGGTGCGTCGAAGCCCGCGTCGTCGAAACCTGCCTGACCTACGCCGGCCTGACCTAAGCCGGCCTGATCGAAGCCGCCCGCCAGTTCGTCGTCGCGTTCGCGGTGCGCGCGCACCGGACGTTCGCCGCGCTCGCGTTCACGCAGATCGCGCGCGTCGTCGCCGTGACGATGACGCTGCTCGCGCCGTTCCGATCGCGAATGCGGGTGCGAATGACCGCTGGGATACGGCGAGGGCGGTTCTTCGCGCACACCCTCGCGTGGGCGCGATTCGCCGCCGCGATACGGGCCGCGGCCTTCGCCGGGCACGTTGTGCGGATCGTCGCGACGCTCGCCGGGACCGCGTCCGCCCTGCGGCGGCGGGCCGCCCGGACGCGGCGATGCCCCTTGCCGCGCGGGACGCTCGTCGTCGCGGCGCGGACCGCTGCGCCATGGCCCCTGCCCCGCGCCTTGCCCCGCGCCCTGCCCTGCGCCTCGCCCTGCGCCCTGTCCCGCGCCTTGGCCGGTGCCGGAGGCCGGTCCCTGCCCGCTGTACGGCTTGCGCGGACCGCGCGGCGGATCGTCATGTCGCATCGTTCAGACTCCTTCTCACTCTCGCGAACACCCGCAAATCGTGCACCTGACCGCGCTTGACCACCGCGCAGCGCTGCACGCCTTCTTCGATGAAACCATTCTTCGACAACACCCGCGCCGAGGCCGGGTTATGGTCGTAGACCGTCGCGAACAATCGATACAACGACATCTCGCGCATCGCCCAGGGCACGAACGCGGCGACCACCTGGGTCATCAGGCCGCTGCCCCAGCGCGAACGCCCGAGCCAGTAACCCAGCTCGGCCGAATGCACGCGCTCATCCCGACCCGGCTGCGCGCTGATGCCGCCGCAGGCGCGGCCGTCGATCTCGATGGCGAACAACGCGGCGGCCGGATCGATCACCTGCCCCGACAGGAAGGCTTCGCCGTCGGCGCGCGTGTACGGAGAGGGAAAGCGATCGCTGAGTCCGCGCGAAACTTGCTCGTCGTCGGCGTGCGCGAGCAGGCTGTCGAGGTCGCTCGGACGCCACGGGCGCAGCACGAAACCATCGCCCCGCGGCGGCGGGCTGGCGGCTGACAGGGGAAGATCCATAGGATTAGCCTAATTACGCGGCCGCCGGCCTGCAAATGTCGGGGCCGGGACGCTGCCGGCGCAAGGGAGCACATGAAGACCTATCGGATCGAAGAAGTCCATTGCGGCGAGGAGGAGGACGAGTACCTGTGGGTCACCCTGGGTTTCGTCTCGGAAGAAAACGACCTCGACGTGCTGCATATCGTCTGCGCTTGCCAGGTCGGACCGCAGGACCGCGCCGGCGCCATGGACCGCATCTACCTGGAGCGCGACGACCAGAGCCGGGGCGGCTACGGCGGCGCCGAGCGCATCGTGGCCGGCGAGAACTCCGTCGAAGTCCTGTTCAACGCCGCCGGGCTCGATCAATTGGAATTCGGCGGCTCACTGAGCCTGCAGTGGCCGCCGGACCTTGCCGGCAAAGCCGAGGCGTTACGGATTCTGGCGCGGATGCGCGAGTACGAATGCGGCGGGGTCGTCGAATCGGCCTGACCTGCCCGGACGGCGTCGGGGCTGAAGCCCCTCCCACAAAAGACCTCGTAGGCCACACCACGCTGGCTTTCTCCCTCTCCCGCTTGCGGGAGAGGGCCGGGGTGAGGGCCCGCGCCATCGATCAGGCGTGACCGCCCGCCTGCGGAGTTTCCTTCTCCAGCTTGTCCAGTTCGTGCGCGACCGCTTCGGGCGATTTGGTGAAGCGCGCCAGCAGCACGTAGAACGCCGGCACGATGAACAGCGAGAGCAAGGTCGAGAACGAAACGCCGAAGATCACCACGATGCCGATGGTCGCGCGGCTGGCCGAACCCGGGCCGCCGGCCAGCACCAACGGCACCGCGCCGACCACGGTGGCGATCGAGGTCATCAGGATCGGCCGCAAGCGCACCGCCGAGGATTCGACGATCGCCTGATGGATGCTGCGCCCTTCATCGCGCAACTGATTGGCGAACTCGACGATCAGAATCCCGTTCTTCGCCGCCAGTCCCACCAACATGACGATGCCGATCTGACTGAACAAATTCAGCGTGCCGCCGGTCATCCACAGGCCGATCAACGCGCCGAGCACGCCCAAGGGCACGGTCAACATGATCACGAACGGGTGGATGAAGCTCTCGAACTGCGCAGCCAGCACCAGATACACCACCAGCAAGGCCAGGGTGAAGGTCATCAACACCGCGCCGCCGGCCTTCTGGTACTCGCGCGACTCGCCCTTCCAGTCGATCTGCGCCTGATCGGGCAGTTCTTCGGCCACCGCCTGATTCAACCAGGTGATCGCCTCGCCCATGGTGTAACCGGGCGCGAGGCCGGCGCTGATGGTGATCGCGCGCAGACGGTTGAAGCGGTTCAGGCTGCCGGCCTCGGCCAGCTCGTTGAGCGTGACCAGATTCGACAGCGGCACCAGGCCGCCGTCGCGCGCGCGCACCTGGATCGCCGACAGATCGGCCGGCGATGCGCGCAGATCGCGATCGGCCTGCACGATCACGTCGTACTCCTCGCCGTTCTGCACGAAGGTGGTGACCCGGCGCGAACCCATCATGGTTTCCAGCGCATGGCCGATGTCGGTGACGCTCACGCCCAGATCGGCGGCGCGCTGGCGGTCGATCTCCACCCGCATCTGCGGCCGGGTTTCCTTGTAATCCGAATCGGCCGAGAACAGGCCCTTGTTCTGCTCGATGCGCGCCAACAGGCGGTCGCGCCACTGCGCCAGTTCGGCGTATTCCGGGCCGCCCAGCACGATCTGGATCGGCTGACCGCGGGTACGCACCAGACCGCCGCCGACCTGCGGCAAGGCGCGCACGCCGGTCAGCCCGCCCAGTTCGGCGCGCAACCCTTCGGCGACTTGCGCGGTGCTCTGCTCGCGCTTGTCCCAGTCCTGCAGGAACACCGCGATGCGGCCGGTATGCATTTCCTCGCTGACGCCGAAACCGCCTGGCACGCGCGGGTTGTAGCGCTGGATGGTCTCGTTGGGGCCGGTATGCGAGGCGACGATCTTCTCGACCTGCTGCACTTGCTTGACCGTGTAGTCGTAACCGGCGCCTTCCGGGCCGAGGATCGAGATCTGGAACGAGCCGCGGTCTTCCTGCGGCGCCAGTTCGGAGGGCACGAACTTGAACAGCACGAAGCTCATCGCCAGCGCGATCAGCATCAAGATGCCGAACAGCCACGGCCGTTCGACGGTGTGATCGAGCAGTCCCTTGTAACGCCGGCTGACCCCGTCCAGACGCGCATTGACCCAGCGATTGACGAAGTTGGATTTCTCCTCGCTGTGCGGACGCACGAACTTGGACGACATCATCGGCGTCAGCGTGAGCGCGACGAACGCCGACAGCGCCACCGCGCCGGCCAAGGCCACCGACAACTCGCGGAACAAACGCCCGGTATTGCCTTCCATGAAACCGACCGGCAGGAACACCGCCACCAGCACCGCGGTCGTGGCGATCACCGCGAAGGCGACCTGCTTGGTGCCGCGCGCGGCCGCAACCAGCTTGGGTTCGCCCAGATCGGCGCGGCGCTGGATGTTCTCCAGCACCACGATCGCATCGTCCACCACCAGGCCGATGCACAGCACCAGCGCCAGCAAGGTCAACAGATTGATCGAGAAGCCGAACGCGTACAGCGGAATGAACGCGGCGATCAGGCACACCGGCACGGTCACCGCCGGAATCAGCGCGGCGCGGAAGCTGCCCAGGAACAGCCAGATCACGATCAGCACCAGCACCATCGCTTCGAACAAGGTGTGGTAGACGCGCTCCACCGCCGATTCGATGAACACGGTGGTGTCGAAGGCGACGAAGATGTCCGTGCCTTGCGGCAGGCCGGGGCGGATCTTGTCGGCTTCCGCCCGCACCGCGCGGGCCACGTCCAGGCTGTTGGCGGTGGAGGTCTTGACGATGCCCAGGCCGATGTTGGGCTCGCCGTTGCTGCGGTAGTACGCGCGGCGTTCGGCCGATTGCAGCTCGATCTTGGCCACGTCGCCCAGGCGCACCACGTAGCCGTCGGCGCCCTTTTTCAGCGGAATCTGGGCGAAGTCCGCCGGCTTCTGGTAACTGCGCGCCACGCGCAGGGTGAAATCGCGCGAGGCGGACTCGATACGGCCGGCCGGCAGTTCGACGTTTTCCGCGCGCAGCGCGGCCTCGATCTCGTTGACGGTGATGTCGCGCGCGGCCAGTTCGTCCTGGTTCAACCAGATCCGCATCGCGTAACGCTGCTGGCCGCCGATGCGCACCTGGGCTACGCCGTCGACCGAGGACAAACGGTCGACCACGTAACGCTCGGCGTAGTCGGACAACTGCAGCGTGTCCATCTGCTTGGAGCTCATGTTGAGCCACAAGATGGGGTCGGCGTCGCTTTCGACTTTTTCGATCTGCGGCGGATCGGCCTCTTCCGGCATGCGGTTGGACACGCGGCTGACCGCGTCGCGCACGTCGTTGGCGGCGGCTTCGATCTCGCGCTGCAGGGTGAACTCGATGCTGATCGACGCGCGGCCGTTGACGCTGCGCGATTCGATGGTCTCGATGCCCTCGATGCCGGCCAGCGCATCTTCCAGCACCTGGGTGATGCGGGTTTCCACCACCGAGGCCGAGGCGCCGGGATAGGTCACATCGACCGAGACGATCGGCGGATCGATCGCCGGCAGTTCGCGCAGGGTCAGGCGCGAGAACGCCATCACGCCCAAGGTGATCAGCAGCAGGCTCATCACGGTGGCGAACACCGGACGGCGGATCGACAGATCGGAAATATTCATCGACCGCCACCTTGTCCATCGCGGCGCTTGGCGGCGATGTAGACCGGGGTTTTGTCCACGCCGTCGGTAGCGCGGGACCGCTTTTGCTCGTCATTCCCGCGAAGGCGGGAATCCAGAGACTTCAAACGTTCTCGCACGAAAGACCCTGGATTCCCGCCTTCGCGGGAATGACGGGATGAGGGTTCGCCATCGCTCGAACCGCTGAGCGCTCGTTGCGTCACCGACGAAACGAGCGAGCGCAACCGCTGCAGCAAGCGCCGGGACTCAGCCATTGCGGCCGTCCTTGCCCGGGGCCGCAGCGGAGCCGGGAACGACCGCCGGCGCCGGCGCCTCGGATTCGGCCTCGCGCGTCTGCGCGGGAACCGCCGGGGATGCCGCCGCCGACACCTGAACCTTACTGCCGACCCGCAGCTTGCCGGTGCCGTCGATCACGATCTGTTCGCCGACCTTCAGGCCTTCGACGATCTCGGCCAGACCTTCGCGGCGGGTGCCGACCTTCACGTCGGAGCGCTCCACGGTGTTGTCCGGCTTGAGCCGGAACACATAGGAGTCGGTGCCGACCTGGACCACCGATATCTCCGGCACCAGCAGCGCCTGGCGCTCGGGCTGCAGCAAGGTCATCTGGACCAGCATGCCCGGACGCAGCAAGCGATCGGGATTGGGGAAATCGCCGCGCACGGTCACCGCGCGCGTGGCCGGATCGATGCGCGCATCGACCGTGCTGACCTCGCCCTCGAAGCGCCGGCCCGGATAGGCCGCGCTGGTGCCGCTCACGCTCTGGCCCTTGCCCACGCGCGCCAGCAGCGTCTCGGGCACCGGGAAGTCGATATAGACCCGCTCGGTGTCGTCGAGCGTGGCGATCGGCGTGCCCGGGGTGATCAACGAACCGGGGCTGACCTGGCGGATGCCGAGCACGCCGGCGAACGGTGCGCGCACCTCGCGATCGCCGATGTCGGCCTTCATCTGCTCCACGCGGGCGCGGGTGGCATCGCGGGTGGCGCGCTGAGTGTCGAGCGCGGAACGCGCGATCAGCTGTTGCGCGGCCAGTTCGGTCTGCCGCTTGAGCAATTGATCGGCTTCCTTGGCGGTCGCCTCGGCCTGGACCAACGCGGCCTGCTGCGCCTTGCCGCTGAGGGTGACCAGCGATGCACCCGCGGCGACATGATCGCCGCTGTCGAAATGCACGCTCTGTACGATCTCGCTGACCTTGGCGGTGACCGTGATCGATTCGCGCGCCTTGACGTTGCCCAGCGCCTGCACGGTGTCGTTCCAGGGCCGCAGGTGCACGCGTTCGGCGGTGACCGGGATCGGGCGATCGCCCTGCCCGCCCGGGCCCGCGGGCCCGCCCTGCGTCTTGCCGCCTTTGCCGCAAGCGGCCACAGCGATGGCGAAGACGAGGATGCAGCAGGAGCGAAGTCCGGAACGTGGTCGCATGCGGTTCTCTTGGCGGGGCCCGGCGAGGGCGTTGGCGCGATTCGGGCGGGCGATGAAGCGGGCACGGCCTTCGGGACGCGCAGCGGACGCAGGCCGCGCGGCGAAGGAGTCAAACGGCTCCAGCGGCGCTGCTCCGACCCGGCACGATTCTAGCGGTCGATCATTAACGCTTGCGTGGGCCATTGGTTGACCACCGTATCCGCAAAGCCGGGACGGCGGCGTATGGACGGCCCGCCGCCATCGGCCGTCGCGCGCACCGGCCGGGCCTGCGGACGTCGCCGCGGCCACGGATGATGCAACGCAGTAAGCGGCGCGACACGGCCGCCGCCGGGCCCGAGGTTCATACTCGGCGCTTCCCCCAGGAGTCCGCCTCATGATCCACGACAGCATTCTCGACACCATCGGCCGTACCCCGATCGTGCGCCTGCATCGTCTGACGCCGGAGCACGTGACCCTCTACGCCAAGGTCGAAGCCTTCAACCCCGGCGGCTCGGTCAAGGACCGGCTGGCGCTGGCGATCATTCTCGACGCCGAACAGCGCGGCCTGCTCAAGCCCGGCGATACCGTGGTCGAGGCGACCTCGGGCAATACCGGGGTGGCCCTGGCGATGGTCTGCGCGGCGCGCGGCTACAAATTCGTGGCGACCATGAGCGAGACCTTCTCGATCGAGCGCCGCAAGCTGATGCGCGCTTACGGTGCCAAGGTGATCCTCACGCCCGCCGCCGAACGCGGCAGTGGCATGGTGCGCAAGGCCGCCGAACTGGCGCAGAAACACGGCTGGTTCCTGGCCCGGCAGTTCGAGAATCCGGCCAATCCGGCTTATCACCGCAGCACCACCGCGGCGGAAATCCTGCAGGACTTCGCCGGCCGCCGGCTCGATCATTTCGTCACCGGCTGGGGCACCGGCGGCACCCTCACCGGCGTCGGCGAGGTGCTGCGCGTGGCCCGCCCCGAAGTGCGCATGACCGCCTGCGAACCGGCCGGAGCCTCGCTGCTGGCCGGCAATCAATGGCAGCCGCACAAGATCCAGGGCTGGACCCCGGACTTCGTGCCGGCGGTGCTCAACCGCGACGCCGCGCATGCGATCGTCCCGGTCGACGACGTGCTGGCCCGCGACACCGCGCGCCGGCTGGCCGCCGAAGAAGGCCTGTTCGTCGGCATTTCCGCCGGCGCGACCGCGGCCGCGGCGCTGCAGATCGCGGCCGGGGCGGAACCCGGATCGGTGATTCTGGCGATGCTGCCCGACACCGGCGAGCGCTACCTCAGCACCTTCTTGTTCGAAGAGGTCAACGAGGGCAGCGATGAGGAGTGGTTGAACTCTCTGGGTTGAATTCGCTGGGTTGAATTCGTTCGGTCGAATCGGCGGATCGGTCGCGGCGATGTTTGGTTGTGCCGCTTCTTTGGGCGATCGCGAGCGCGAATCTGCGTTTTCGTCGCCGGCGTGGTGGCGCGGTCGCGGCTTGCGCCGCTCCTACAAAGAGTCAACGACGTTCCAATGCCCTTGTAGGAGCGGCGCAAGCCGCGACCGCGAATCCGCAACCACGCCGCCCGTGCGATATCGAGGCGGGCGCACACGATCGAAGCCAGCGCGTGAGGACGCAACGCTCACGACTCCATCCACGGCAACCGCCATCGACGCGGACCGGCCGCCCGGATCAGCCGCCAGCGAAATACAAAACCAACGCCAACACCACGACGCCGGCCACCAACGCGAGCAACCATCCGCTCTCGCGATCGCCCGGGCCGACGGTGCGGCCACTGTCACTGATTCGGCTGCGTTTCTTCCGTCCCACCTCGAAGTCGGCGATGCGGGCCAGCGATTCCTGCGCGGACAAGCCGTGCTGGCTTTGCAGCAGTTGCGCGGCGCGGGTGCGTTCGCCGCCGAGGATCAGCGCGACCACTTCGCCGGGCAGATCGGCCGCGCGATCCGGACCGGCGTGCGCCAGACCGGTCAACGCGGCATCGCCGCGGTCGATATACGCCTCGACCAGATCCTTCGCCTCGCGCAAGCCCAGTCCGTAGGCTTCGCGCACAATCTTGATCGCGACGATGGTCTGGCCGCGCTGGATCGCGATCCGCGCGGCTTCGGGAAATCCGGCGTTCGCCGCCGGCCCGGCCGCGGAACTCGCCGCGGCCGTCGTCGAGCCCGAGGCCGTCGATTGCCGCTCGTAAGCCTCGACCGCGTCCCGCGCCTGGCGCAGATCCAGGCCCGGATTGCTGTCGAGCACCAGCTTGATCGCCTGGATCTTACGATCGGACTTCAGCAGCGTCGCCACCTGCGGCGGCACGAAGGGCGCTTTGTTGTCCGTCATCGCGATGTACTCCTGGCAGGCAACCTGCCGCTGCAGACTAACCGCCCCGACCGGGTCGGTCACCCGCGTACAGCCCGCGTCAGCGCGAAGACCACGCCAATTTCACCCCGAAGCCCAGCATCAGGCCGCCGACGATACCGTCGAGCGTGCGCGCCACCCGCGCGCTGCGCATCGCTCCGGCCATGCGCGCCGCGCCGAACGCCAGCAAGCTCAGCCAGACTGTGCCCATCGCGTAATGCAGGCCGATCATCAGCACCGACTGCCGCGCCATATCGTCGCCCGGCGCGAGGAACTGCGGCAGGAAGGCCAGATAGAAGATCGCGATCTTCGGATTGAGCGTATTGGTCAGCACGCCCTGGGCATAGCCGCGCCACAACGAGACCTGCGCCGACGCCGCGCCGTCGATGTCAGCATCGGCGCGCGGGCGCCAGGCCGAGCGCAAGGCTTTCACGCCCAGATACACCAGATAGGCCGCGCCGAGCATCTTCACCGTCCAGAACGCGTGCTCGGAATACATCAGCAACCGGGCCACGCCGAAGGCGAACAAGGACACATGGAACAACCCGCCGGTGAGGATGCCGGCGACCGTCGCCAGTCCGCGCCGCACGCCGCCGCTGAGCGCGTTGCCGATCACCAGAAACGTATCCGGCCCCGGCGCCACGGTCACCATCAGCGCCGCGATGGAGAAGGCCAGCCATTGGGTTTCCATATCGTCTCCGTTCGCTGCGATGAGATGGGTGAGGGTTCAGGCCTGCGTATTCGGTTCGCGGCGTCCGACCGATCGCCGATGCGGTCGCGCCCCGGCCGATTCTGCGCAAGCGCGACCACCGCCGGAAGTGCCGGCTCGCCCAACGAAAAACGCCGGCGCGAGGCCGGCGTTTTCGAAAACCCGGTACAGCGTGCGGCTTACGCCGACTGCCACTGACCCAGGGCGGCCAGGCCATTGGCCTTGGCGCGCTCGAACACGGTCTGCTGAGCCTTGGCGTAGTTGCCGACCAAGTCCTGCGACCACAGCTTCAGCGCCGCCGACTGCATGGCGCGGCCGTAGGAGAACGACAGCGGCCACGGGTTCGGGCCCATCTGGTTCATCGCATTGAGGTGCGCGGTGGCGTCCTCGTCGGACTGGCCGCCGGACAGGAACACGATGCCCGGCAGGGTCGCCGGCACGGTCGACTTCAGGCACTGCAGGGTCGCGGCGGCGACGTCGTCGACGCTGGCTTGTTCGACCGCAGTCGTGCCCGGAACCACCATCGAGGCCTTCAGGATCGTGCCTTCGAGCAGCACGCTGTTCTCATACAGCGCGCCGAACAGCGAACGCAGGGTGACTTCGGTGACTTCGAAGCAGGTGTCGATATCGTGGCTGCCGTCCATGATCACTTCCGGCTCGACCATCGGCACCAGACCCTGTTCCTGGCACAGCGCGGCGTAACGGGCCAGCGCGTGGTTGTTGGCTTCGATGCAGGTCCCCGACGGAATGTCGTCGCCGATATTGATCACCGCACGCCACTTGGCGAAGCGGGCGCCGAGCTTGTAGTACTCCTCCAGGCGCGCGCGCAGGCCGTCCAGGCCCTCGGTAACGACCTCGCCCGGGAAGCCGGCCAGCGCCTGCGGGCCCTTGTCGACCTTGATGCCCGGGATGATGCCGTTTTCGGCCATGTGCTTGGCGAACGGCACGCCGGCCTTGGTCGACTGGCGCAGGGTTTCGTCGTACAGGATCGCGCCGGAGATGTACTGGCTCAGATTCGGCGTGGTCAGCAGCAGCTCGCGGTAAGCGCGGCGATTCTCTTCGGTGTTGTCGATACCGACGCCGGCGAAACGCTTGGCGATGGTGGCGGTCGACTCGTCGATCGCGATGATGCCCTTGCCCGCGGCGACCATGGCCTGGGCGGTTTCGGCAAGCTGTTCGATGCTCATGGAGATCCTGCGGCAGCGGTGGGAAGCCCGCGATTATAGCGGCTGCTGGTGAACCTTGCCCTCTCGCGCGGCCTGTCGAATCAGGCACTTGCGCAAGATTTGACGCACGTCCGCGGGTAACCGTTTACATCCGCCGGCCCGCGCATCTCGGCCGGCGGACCGCATCGGGCATCCGCCGCCACCGCGGCGACGGCTCGCCGACATGCCGCCACGCCGCCACGCCGCCGACGATGCGGGTTGACAGGGCATTCAAGCGCGCCACAGCATCGCTCGGGCTGACGGACACGGGGTTCGCGGCTGAATCGCTCAAGATCAACATGGAGGTTTACGATGAAATCCGACCCGCTGCGCATCGGCGCCTTGCTCGCCCTGACCTGGTTTTGCACGTTGACCGCGTTCGCCGCCGAGCCATCCGGCGACGCGCTGAGCGCCGTGGTGGAACGCACCGGCAAGAACGCCAGCGCCGAGCAGAAACGGCAGATCGACGCCGCGCTGGCCGCCGCTCCCTCGGTACGCAAGCAACTCGCGCAGCTGGCCGCGTCGGGCGAGCTGACCGCCATCGATATCGTGCCCGACGATCAGGCGCCGAAGCTGCGCAATCAGACGTTCGCCGGCGCGACCCAGGACCGTCGCATCGTGCTGACCTCCGGATTGCTGGACGCATTGCGCGACAACCGCATCAGCGACGTGGTCCAGGCCGAGGACCTGCTGCCGGACAACACCGTCTTCGTGCTCGCCCATTTCGGCCATCATCTGGCTCGGCGCAAGCAGGTCGAACACGACGACGCCGAACTCAAGCGCGAGATCGAAAAAGGGCTGGCTGCGGCCAAGGCGGCATCGACCCCGTTCGACGCGACCCCGATCGTCGGCGCGAGCATCGACAAGGCGATAGCGCGCGAGGCCGAAGCGATGATCGTAGGCTGGAACGCGGTGGTCGAAGCCGGCACCCAGGCCAACGGCGGCAAGCAGATCAGCGCGTACCAGATGTTCACGCTGCTGCGGAATCTGCGTTATGGCAGCGTGTTCATCAAGGCATTGGATCGCAAGCCCACGACGCTGCAATTGATGTCCGACGGCGTGCCGGTGGACGAGCGCAACATCGGCGCGATCGTCGAAGCGCTGAAGCAATCCAAGCTTTACGACATCGAATAGGCATCGCCGATCTCACTTGCACGTCTCACCGGCACGTCCCGCCGGCATGGCGAATCCACACCGTCGGCCACAACCGTCGGAACCGGGTTCCGGCGGCGCCGCTGTCAGCGCTGCGGCACTTCGCCCTTGCGCTTGTCGACCACGAATTCGTCGGCGGGCATCAGGTGCGCGCCGACCATCAGGCTCAACAACGCCTTGTGATCGGCCGGCGTGCCCTGCCCGACCAACACCGGGCGACCCTCGAACTGCCCGCGCAATCCCAGCGGCAGCGGCGCCTCGAACGCCGGATTCAACGGCCAACTCGACACCAACGCCGACTCGACCGGCCCCGTCTGGCGGCGCGCTTCGGCATTGAACAGGCGCAGCAGCTGCGCGGTCGCCTGCTCGGTTTCGGCGACGAAAGCGCGGGTCTGCTCCTCGCTGCGTCCGGCCTGAAACTGTTCGAACGACACCGGCGCGTAGTGATAGCTGTAACGGCCGGTCCAGCCGGCGTAGTCGATATCCAGCGACAGCCGGCCATAGACCTGATCGCTTTTCTTCGGCCGCACGTAGACGAAATAAGGCGTGATCTTGGCTACCGCCGCGCCCTTGGCGGCGGCGTTGTAGGCGCCGATCGGCGCGCTCAGCAAGGCCCGCACATCGGGCGGACCGGCGCTGGCGCCCGCGGCTTCGCGCTCGGTGCGCTTCTTGACGTTATGCATGTTCATCGCCACACCGGCCGGGCCGAGCAGCAGTCCGGTGAGCAACGATCCCCCGCCTACTTGAATATAGAACGTCGAGTCGTTGCCCAACGCGACCATGCCCGAGCGGCGCACGCGTTTCTGCTCGACCGCCACGGTGGCGATTTCCACCGGCACGTCTTCGCTGTGTTGCGCTTGCGGCGGCAGCGGCGAGGGTTCGAACCCGGCCAGCGCGTTCAACGGCGTGACGAACACGGCCGCGACCATCACGGCGCGACCAATCTGCTTCACCCATCCGATCATGACATCCCCCTGATGTCTTGCATGCAGTGCGGCACTGTATCGGATGTCGGCGCGTAGCGCCTCGCCCGCGAACACGATTGCGCGCGCCATCGCCAGACTCTAGCCTTTGCATCGGTAATCACCGCAAAGGACAGCGACCATGCCGCGACACCGCGCCCACCCGACACCTACCGCCCTGCTGCGCCATCGCGGCCTGCTCGCAGCAGCGCTCGCGCTGAGCGCCGCTGCCGGCTTCGCCCACGCCGCCGACACCGATGCCGAGTACCAGGCCGCGATCGCCTCGTGCAAGGCCGCGCCCAAAACCGGCAGCCGCTACGTTTCGGTCACCGCCGCACTGATGCGGCCGGTGCCGCGCAGCGACGGCGGTCTGGTAACCCGGGTACCGATCGCGACCGAAGTGAAGGTGGAATGCGAGCTCGACGGCTGGGTCCGCGGGCATACCGACGGCAACGCACCGGCGGTCGGCTGGATCCGCGCCGATCTGCTACAGGCCAAGCCGCCGACGGTCGAATCGCTGGCCGCCGATTACGCGCACGCCGCCGCGGATCAGCGCAAGACCCTGGCCGAACGGCTGGTGGCGTTGGCGCCGTACCAGGCGCGCGGCCATCAGGCCTTGATCGAAACGCTGCAGGCCGCCGGCGACACCGAAGGCGCGCGTCGGGCGAGCCAAGTGCGCGATCAATTGCTCTATCCCAAAGGCGAGCGCTTGAACGGCGAACCCAGGCTGCTGTTCGCGGTCGATCGCGGCCGGGTCGTCGCGCTGGCGCGGGTGGAGGACGGCGGAACGTATCGGGCGACCGATCTGGAGGCTGAAGCCGGCTATTACCCGCCACGGCGCGGCTTGCACTTCTACCGCCGCGGCCGCGCCGATGGCGCGGTGCAAGTGCTGGAATCGGGAGAGAGCGTCAGCATAGGTCTGGAAGCGCCGGTGCGCCATTCCTCGATGACGGCGCGCAGCGACACGGTCGTCGGCCTGGCCGCCAACTTCGCGCTCGACGCGAAATCCGCCGGCGCCGAAGCCGTGGTTTCGCCGGCCGCGCGCAAGGCGATCGAGAGCGAACTTCGCGCGGTGTTGCAAGCCGAGAAGATCGAGCGCGCGCAAATCGATAAAGCGCTCAAGGCGCGCCCCGGCGACGAAGACCGCGGCGGCGTGCAGATCGCCGCATTCGATGCCGGCAAGCTCGGCACGCTGCACGTGGCGACCCTGATCTGGGACTTGCCGCCCAAGAGCAAGAACGCGCTGGAAACCACCGTCGATGTGGCGTTGATTCTGGAAAGCGACGGCAAGGGCGACCTGAAGACGGCAGGCCGGCTGATCCAGCAGACCGGCGGCGACGTGGTGGAAAGCCACCACTACTTCGATCGCCTGGATATCGACGGCGACGGCGTCCCGGAACTGATCTTCCAAGTCGGCCGCTACGAAGGCGTCGAGTATCAAATCTGGACGCGCGGATCCGGGCAGTGGAAATCGGCGCTCACCGGCGGTTACGTGGGGGCGTAACCCTCGAACCGGAACGACCGTGGTCGACTTCGAAGTCTCTGTGGGAGGGGCTTCAGCCCCGACGCTGTTCGGTCCGGTCGCCGCTATCTGAAACGAAAGCATCGGGGCTGAAGCTCCTCCCACAGAGACTTCGAGGATCGCGGCGATCCTGATCTGCGATGCGCAGCAGCCGGCGAATGCATCTGTCGACGATTCGCACCGCCAGCGGTGAGACACGGGCGGTGCGTTTGCCGGGCGAAGCGAGGCCTACAACTCGCCCAATCCCTGCGCGACGCCGTCGTCGGAGACCTCCAACAGACGCAGCGTATTGGTCGCGCCGTGCTGTTCCATGGTGTCGCCGCTGGTGAAGATCACCCGCTCGCCGCCGGCCAGACGGCCAGAGTCGAACAACTGCTTGACCACGTTGCGCGCGGCATCGCGCGAGGCCATGCCGCGGCTGTCGAAATCGATCGGGTAGACATCGCGCATCAGCGCCATGCGACGGCGCGCGCCGCCGTGGCGCGAGAACGCGTAGATCGGCGCATTGGAACGGAACCGCGACAAGAACCGCACGGTGCCGCCGGATTCGGTCATCGCCACGATCGCGCGCACGCCGATGTGTTCGGACAGGAACATCGCCGCCATCGCGATCGCCTGGTCGGCGCGTTCGAGATTGCGCGGCGCGGCTTCGAAATCGGTGTCGTGATTGAACTGCCGCTCGGCGCCCAGGCAAATGCGCGACATCGCCTCGACCGACTTGACGGGATAGCGGCCGGCGGCCGATTCCTGCGACAGCATGACCGCATCGGTGCCGTCGATGACCGCGTTGGCCACGTCGAGCACTTCGGCGCGGGTCGGGATCGGATTGTCGACCATCGACTGCAGCATCTGGGTGGCGGTGATGACCACGCGATTGCGCGCCAACGACTCGCGGATGATCTTCTTCTGCAGGCCCGGCAGCTCGGCGTCGCCGATCTCCACGCCCAGATCGCCGCGCGCGACCATGACCACGTCGCTGGCGTCGACGATCTCGGCCAGGTTCTCGATGGCCTCGGCGCGCTCGATCTTCGACACCAGCGCGGCGTCGCTGCCGGCTTCGCGGGCGATCCGGCGCGCCTCGTTCATGTCGGCGGCGTTGCGGCAGAACGAGACCGCGATGAAATCCGCGCCGAGTTCGGCCGCGACCAGGATCAGTTCCTTGTCGCGTTCGGTCAGCGCGCCCAGCGACAAACCACCGCCGAGCTTGTTCAGGCCCTTGCGGTCCGACAATGCGCCGTCGTTGAGCACGGTGGTGATGATGCGCTCGCCGTCGACCGCGCCCACGCGCAGTTGCAGCAGGCCGTCGTCGAGCAGCAGCACGTCGCCGGGTGCGACGTCGCCGGGCAGGCCGAGATAGCTCACTCCGACTTCGCGCAGGTTGCCCGGCGGCGGCGTGGCGCTGGCGATCAGGTCGAAACGGTCGCCGGCCTTGAGCAGCACCCGGCCTTCGGCGAAGCGCTCGATGCGGATCTTCGGGCCGGGCAGATCGGCGAGGATGCCGACCTCCACGCCGACCCGCGCCGCGGCTTCGCGCACGGCTTTGGCGCGGGCGATCTGCGAGGCCGGATCGCCGTGGGAAAAATTGAGACGGACCACATCGACGCCGGCGTTGAGCAGGGCATCGAGCACGCCCGGCGGATCGGTGGCCGGGCCCAGGGTGGCGAGGATCTTGGTGCGACGCGGAGTGGAGGACATGGCAGACTCTCTGGACTGCCGGCCACGCTAGCACAGCTTGGCCGCACGTCGAACCGCACGCGCGCCGATCGCGCGCGCCCACCGCCGAGGCCGCCGTCGCATGTCTCAGAACAGCCAGACCATCGCCGCCACGCTGTCCGCACTCGACGGATGGCCGCTGCTGCAAGGCCCGCGGGTGCGCCTGCGCGGCCCGCGCGAGGAGGATGCGGAGGCGTTTTTCGCGCTGTTCGGCGATCCGCGGGTGATGCGCTACTGGAGCCGGCCGCCGCTGACCGAACGCACCGAGGCCGAGCAATTGCTGACCCGCTGCCGCGACGAATTCGCCGCGCGCACCGCGCTGGAATGGATCATCGCCGATGAAAACGACACGGCGATCGGCAGTTGCAAGCTGTTCCGCCTCAGTCCGCCCCACCGCCGCGCCGAACTGGGATATGCCTTGCACCCGGACCACTGGGGCCGCGGCGTGGCGCGCGAGGCGACGACGCTGGCGCTGGACTGGGCGTTCTGCCACCTCGGCCTGCATCGCTGCGATGCGGGCATCGATCCGGACAACCAGGCGTCGCGCGCGCTGCTGCATCGCCTGGGGTTCGTGACCGAGGGCCGGCAGCGGGAGAGTTTCTTCGTCGGCGATCAGGTTACCGACAGCGAATTGCTGGGGTTGCTGGCGAGCGATTGGCGGGGCGGGCGTTGAGGCGGCCCGCGGTCGCGCATTGAGCCTGCGATGCGATGGCGCGGTCGCGCAGCAGCCGAAAGTTCGCGGTCGCGGCTCGCGCCGCTCCTACAGGTAGCGAATGCCACAACGTAGCGACGGTAGGAGCGGCGCGAGCCGCGACCGCGACATCACAACAACGACGCAACCGGTTCGCAGCATCGAACCCGCAGACTCGACGCGGCGAGATCGAATCAAATCAATCGCAAATCCAGGTGCGCTTTTGGAACACCGGCGTGCGCTCGCCCCACGAGCTGTACTGCCCGCCGCAGTTCGCGGTGGCGCCGCCGACCACTTCGCCGGCCGAATCGAAATACGTGTACGAATAACCTTGCCCCGCTGGTCCGGCCTGGACGCTGCCGGCCACGGTGGTGGCGATGAATGCGGCGGTGAACGCCGCGATAGCCAGATTACGCATGCTGTGTTTCCCCTTTCGTCGATGGATGCCGTCGATACATGGAAAACCTGCGGCCGACGCGTAGAACGAAAGGTCCCGCGATCGCGGGACCTTTCGCGCGACGCCAGCCGTTACGGCGCGACCGGATCGATGCTCCGAGCGAAGACGCCGATCGCGGCATCGCCGCGGTGGCGTCATGAAGCATCGGCCGATTGCCGCCGTCTCCGCACGGGCCGCCTCGTCGCGGCGGCCCGCATGCGGATCCGTACTGGCCCGACTCAGCTTTCCGAGGCGCAGCCCTGCACGAAGCGCTTGTTCGGGTTGCTGTGATCGGTATTGCCGATGCGGCCGTCGGCCGCGCCGCAGCCTCCGGTCCACTTGCCGATCTGCGCGCCTTCGGCGTTGTAGTAATGCCAGGTGCCCTGCCAGCTGGCGATCGCGCTGAACGACACGCTGCTCACCAGCGCTACCGTGAATACCGCGGTGAATAATCCGATACGACGCATGCGATTGATCTCCCGAGTCACGCGGCGCACATTCGCCGCTCGGGCACCCTAACCAACTGTTGTCATCTTGGGATGCTGAACAGAAGACAGGGTTGTCATCACTTTGCGCAAACGTGATTGGCTTCGCTTTTACCCTTTTTGCCATGCGTAAACGCAGGCGCCATCGCAACCGGCGCGACGCGGCGCGGCGAGGATGGCCGTCGCTTGCACGCGGGGGCGATTGCGGTCGTTGGCTAAGGTATGGGATGAAGCGATCGTGCGCTGCAACATCGCGTTGCGATGGGCAATGCTACGCGGCGGCATGTGCATCGGTGTGATCGATGCTGACGATGCTGACGATGCGAGATTGTGGAATCGCGGTCGCGGCTCGCGCCGCTCCTACATGGCCTACCTGTAGGAGCGGCGCGAGCCGCGACCGCACTGCTTCAAACCGCGGCGCAACCGTCGCACGGCTCCGGCAATCCGATTCACACCGCCAGCAAGCCCGGCAACTGACCCGGCGCTTCGGCCAGGCGCTGCGCTCCAGCCTCGCGCAATTCCCGCTCGCTGCCGAAACCCCACAGCACGCCGATATTGCCCATGCCGTGCTGTAACGCGCCCTCGATGTCCATGCGCCGGTCACCGATCATCAGGCATTGCGCGGCCTGCAGACCGAAACGGCGCAGCGCTTCGGCGATCAGATCGACCTTGTGCGTCAGCCGCCCGTCCAGGGTGGAACCGATCACGTCCTCGAAGTACCCGCCGAACGGCAGATGCGCGAGGATCTTGCGCGCATTGTCCTCGCTCTTGGCGGTGACCACGGCCATGCGATAGCCGGCCGCACGCGCGGCGTCGAGCATGTCGCCGACGCCGTCGTAGACCTGGTGTTCGGTCCAGCCGTCGCGGCCATAACGCTCCAGATACAACGCCACCGCCTGTTCGACCCGCGCCTCATCGCCCAACAGCGGCAGAAAGCTGGTGCGCAGCGCCGGGCCGATCCACGAACGCAGCGCGTCCGGGTCCGGCACCGGGTGATCCAGGCGCTCCAGCGCATAGGCGATGGAGCGGGTGATGCCGATCGAGGAATCGATCAACGTGCCGTCGAGATCGAAGAACAAGATCGGCTTGGCGGCGGCGTCGGACATCGCGCTCAACCCGCGCGCTGCCTGAGCGCGGCGACCGCCGGCAGTTCCTTGCCTTCCAGGAATTCCAGGAACGCGCCGCCGCCGGTGGAGATGTAGCTCACTTCGCTTTCGATGCCGTACTTGTCGACCGCGGCCAGGGTGTCGCCGCCGCCGGCGATCGAGAACGCCTTGGACGCGGCGATCGCGCGCGCCAACGTCTCGGTGCCCTTGCCGAAGGCGTCGAATTCGAACACGCCGACCGGGCCGTTCCAGACCACGGTGCCCGCGTTCTTGATCAACTCGGCGTAGCGCGCGGCGGTGTCCGGGCCGATGTCGAGGATCATCTCGTCTGCGGCGACCGCGTCGACCGGCTTGACCGTGGCCGGCGCATCGGCGGCGAACGCCGGCGCGACCACCACGTCGGTCGGCACCGGAATGTCGGCGCCGCGCGCCTTGGCGTCGGCCATGATCTTTTTCGCGGTGTCGATCAGATCGTTCTCGACCAGCGACTTGCCCACGCCATGGCCCATCGCGGCGATGAAGGTATTGGCGATGCCGCCGCCGACGATCAGCTGATCGACCTTGCTCACCAAGGACGCCAGCAGTTCCAGCTTGGTCGATACCTTGGAGCCGGCGACGATGGCCAGCAGCGGCCGCGCCGGATTGTCGAGCGCCTTGGCCAGCGCATCGAGTTCGGCCATCAGCAGCGGGCCGCCGGCGGCGACCTTGGCGTGGCGGATCGCGCCGTGAGTGGAGGCCTGCGCGCGGTGCGCGGTACCGAAGGCGTCCATGACGAACACATCGCACAGCGCAGCGTATTTCTTCGACAGGGCCTCATCGTCCTTGCCCTCACCGACGTTCATGCGGCAGTTCTCCAGCAGCACCAGTTGACCCGGCTGCACCTCGACGCCATCGACCCAATCCTTGACCAGCGGCACGTCGATGCCGAGCAGCTCGGACAAACGCTTGGCGACCGGCGCCAGCGAATCGGCCTGGCTCCACTGCCCTTCCTTCGGCCGGCCCAGGTGCGAGGTAACCATGACCGCGGCGCCCTTCTCCAGCGCCAGCTTGAGCGTGGGCAGCGCGGCGAGGATGCGTTGTTCGGAGGTGACGCGGCCATCGTCGATGGGGACGTTGAGATCTTCGCGGATCAGCACTCGTTTACCGGCGAGATCGAGATCGGTCATGCGGACGATGGACACGGTGCCTCCTGGGGCGATGCATAGGAATACGATTGGAATCACGGCCGGCGCGGAGCGCGGCTTGAGGGTGGCTATTGTCGCGGGGCGGGAGCGCGAAATAAACCTTGCGGGCTGAATGGAGGATCGCCGACGCATTCCGCTGTCCCGGCAAAGTCCCGATTCCACCGAATCTCGTCGAAAAGTCCCGAGACCGTGATGCAGTTGCTTGCGCACGCCGCCGCTTTGATGGTGCTGACCCTATCGCGAAGCAAAACGGTTACCCGCCGTTGCCGTTGCCGTTGCCGTTGCCGTTGCCGTTGCCGTTGCCAAGATTTTGCTCTGGCTGGGCGGCGCAAGTAACTCGCGATAGCAAACGGACACCCGGAGGGCGGCGCACAGGACGTGCGCCGGGTCCCGTCGCGGGCAGGATGCCCGCTACGGGACCTGCCGGCGAAAGCTACGCACTCGTGGCTTTTGACTCGAAACAGGGAGAGCATTTTTCTTTGGTGACTTTCTTTTGTTGCTCTGGACAAAAGAAAGTTACCCGCCGCTTTAGTGGCGGAAGCTCTTGATCCTGATCTTAGATCTCTAAAAAGTTTGTAACGCGACGGCTGGATTGCGCACCGCCGACACATGGTCTGCGCAAGCCCTCCAACCCCGGTAAAACCATCCTTTTAGTCGGCCCGGTCTTAGCCCGCCGCCGCCCGGTGACCCGGTGACCCGGTAGCCCTAGGCCCCAGTCCGAGGCCGGCCTGGGAGCCGCTGCCGGGCCGGGGGCGGCTTGGCGGCCCGCCCATCTCCAGACCGAGGCGCGGGCCGCCATAGCCTCCGCAGGCCACGCTAGGGAGACTCCGGTCACTATCCCGG
Organism: Lysobacter sp. CA199; assembly: GCF_052078715.1. Classification (NCBI taxonomy): domain Bacteria; kingdom Pseudomonadati; phylum Pseudomonadota; class Gammaproteobacteria; order Lysobacterales; family Lysobacteraceae; genus Lysobacter; species Lysobacter sp. CA199. The sequence goes on from NZ_JBQJIL010000010.1 coordinate 171,133, forward strand.
CGTCGCAGATGCTGGCATTTCTTGACCCACAGCAGGGGCTCTTACAGGATGAGGCCGCGAGTGACAGGGCCCACGCACGAGAGCCGTCACGCGCTCTTGCAACGACCGGACAGTATCGTCGGGCGCTCGCTCGGGGGCATTCGGATGCCGCCGCGAAATAGACATGGAGAAAGGCACATGCCCGCGTTCAAGTTTGACCTTCTAGCGACCAGACTGGCCCCCGTGGTCTGCATCGTTACTGCCTGTGCCTGTGCCTGTGCCTGCGCCTCCACCGCAGGCCCACTATCGGCAAAGGAGAACACCGCCATGACGGAATCGGCCGCTTCAAAACCCGCCCTCAGTGCCCAGCAGCTACACGACAAGGTTCTGGGATTAATTCTGAGCATGAGAGGTCCTCAGGACCTGTCCGCGCAGAACATCGAAGGGCGTACAGGCCTGCAAATGAAGCCCTATCCTGACGACCCCCTCAAGTTCTACAGCGTCGGGACATTGCCTGGGGATTGGTATTTCTCCCTAGTCACGCAGAAGCCCATTCCCGGCACGCCGCATAACGCGCTTTTACTGAACACGGGACACAAAGGCGACGGATACACCGACCGAACCCCGGCCTGCATCGGCCTGGAACACTATCGATCTGCGCTCAGCGCGGCGGGGTTCAAAGAATCGCAACGGGCGCCGAGGCTCGGAACGGAGTACAGGTTCTTCCGCTCGGAAAAGGTCTCGGTGCGCGTTGAACTGCAGGGCAGGACGAAGCTCTACGACGAAGACCTGTGTGTTACTCGGGTCTTCATTAGCGGCAAACCTCAGGGATGATCGAGCATGGCAACACTTCAGGAAGAGCTAGAAGCACGGCGCAAGCTGGACACAATGCTCGCCGACTTTGAGCGACAGACGAGCACCGAGACCACAAACCCCGGCGAGATTTTTCGAGGCGTCATCAATAGCACCCCGGGGCTACGCGAGCAGTACGAGCGCGCCATCAAGGACGGGCATCTGGTTGGCATTGAGGCCGAGACGGACCCCCGGTTCAACGGAAGTTATGACGGTGATAGCCGCAAAATGCGCCTATCAGTGGGACAGTTGAACGAAGCAGACCCTTCCAACGACCCGCACGATGTTCGCGACGCGGTCAACTTCATTCGCTACACCGCCGGTCACGAGATTGACCACGCACTCCACCGCGAGGAGAACGCTCGACTGACGGAACATTTCCGCACTCAGGTCGCAGCAATCGCGGCCGGTCCCTCACCTCACGACTTCACCGGCCCCGTCAAGGAGTTCAACGAGGGCGCGCGCGTAAGTGAAGCACGGGCGGAAATCGCGGGGTTCAATACTGTTGCCGCTCAACTGAAGCACGATAACCCCAAAGCAACAGTGGCTGAGCTGTACGAAGTTGACGGCGGCGTCTCCAATTACATGGATAGCGACGATAAAACGCCGCCCCATGTCACAGTGGACCCCGGTCTCCACATCAAGCCTGATTTGCAACTAGACGCGGCTAAGAGTCTAGAGGCAATGGCAAAGACGTTTTACGACGACCACAAGGGTATCCCGCGCGCAACATCGATTGGGCATTCGGGCAGATATACCGTCAAGAGGCCATTGCGCAGGCCGCAAATCCAGGTCGCGCTGTCCCGGAGATCAGGATCAACGTGGCCGCTCTCGGCGCTGAGGTCACGTTGCCGCCAGACTTCAAGGACACCAGCCCAGCGCAGCCAGATAAACCCACGCCGCCGATTGAGCGGTCAACTGCACCCGGCCCCGACGACCCTAGTCACCAAGATCACAAGCTGCTGGAAAAGATCAGAGATAGCGTGCGAGGTCTTGAGCAAGGCGTGGGCAAGCCGTGGGACGACCAGAGCGAACGCATGAGTGCTAGCGCGCTATCTATGGCGGTAGCGGGAAAGTTCGGCCCTGGCGATGACGTTAAAGTCGCGCTGAACCGTCCCACCGAGCAAAACGCAGCCGGCGAACTTCTGTTCGTGTATCGAGAGGGGCGCGGCGCCTCGCCAGACCCGGCGGCCAATTATGCGCACATGCCAGTGTCGCAAGCCCTTTTAACGCCTGCGCCGGAGCGATACGAGCAAGCACAGGCAATGCGCGAGACCCAGGCGGTCGAACAGCGGTTGGCCCAGGAGACGGCACAACAGACTCAAGGGATGGACGGCCAGTCCCAGGGCGGACCGCGAATGCAGCACTAACTTTCGCACTGAGAACACGGTTCCAACGCTGGATTGGTGTTGCTGCACCAATCCAGCGCCTTGTCTCTATAGCTCGGCGTCTGCCGTCCAATCGACGACGAACGCGCAGTTCCCGGTGGCGGTCGCGAACACGCCTACGCACAGGCTATCGACCGTGGGATTGTCTGCCGCACCATTGTTCGTGTTGAGCGTGTAGGAGAACGCGGCGGCCAAGGTGGGCGCTGCTCTCATGACGCCGCCGAACGGTATGCGCGCCGCTTGGTACGAACCGCTGCTGGTGTAGAAGTCGTCAGCGTAGCGGCCCATTGCGAAGCAGCGCCGCGCGAGCAGCATTTCGAGGAACTGCGGCCGCCACTCAAAAGCCGTCGCCGCCTTGCCCGTCTCGACTTGCACTGGCCCGATATCGAACGTGCCGGACTACCAACTGCAGGTCGGCGGGCGTGCTGTCGAGCTGCCACAGTTGGCAAGCGCGGGTAATGCCGTCGGTCAGGCTGCCGAAAGCGGCCATGTGGCGGTTCTTCCACGCGTCCGGATTCGTCAGCGCGAGGAACGTCTCGGCGTTGTCGGTCTTCCACTTTTTCAGCCAGCGCTGCCCCGACTGCCTATTGAGCAAACCATGTGACGCCGCCGGCTGACCCGGCGGCAAACCTGCTCAAATCATGTGACGGTGTGAACACGCCACCCGAGCAGGCCAGGACGCTCGCAAAGCCTTATTTCATCGGCTTTTCGTCCCATTTGTTCCGCTTCGTCTCGCTCTATTCCGGTAAAGCAATCCAGGTGTCGGGGAACAAAGTTTTAAAGCTTTAAAACCTTACGATCTGTGCGTCGTCCTCAAGTGTCCTTTGCTATCGCGAGTCAGTTGCACCGCCAAGCCGAGACTCAGAATCAAAAAACGATGCAGCGATGCTCAACCCGTGAGTTCAAGACCTCAAGGCGCAGCAGGCTTGTTCGAACGCAACAAACTGAAAGCGAACCCCGCCACGATCAACGCCCCCACCACCAACACCGCCCACAGCATCCACGTCGACCAATCGCGCTTGGGCTCGGGCGGAACCAGTGCGCTCGCGCCGGCCAATGCGCCGGGCTTGGCGAGCGTCGCCTCCGCCGGCTGCCAATCCTTGCCGCGGCTCTTGCGCAAGGCCTCGACCAGATGCGCCAACGGCGAATCGCCGCGGGCCGCGCGCGCACTGCCCGCCACCACGGCGTACGGCGGCTGGCCCTGCGCCAGAAACACCACCACTTCGGGCCGATAACCCAAACGCAACACCGGTTCGCCCGGCACCGCGCCGTTGGCGCGCAAACGCCAGCGGCGATCGCGCACGGTGTCCGACAGTTGCCGCGCCGCGGAGCGGTCGCCCTCGCCCTGCCCGGCAACCTGGTACGCCATCCATGGGCCCGCCTGCGCGCGCCAGCCCTGTTCTTCGTTGTCGCGACTTTCCAGGCGCCATTCCAGGGCGTGATTGCCCGGCAAGGCCACATCCGCCTGTTGGATCGGGAAACGCCCGTCCAGCACGTATTCGAACGCGACGCTGCCGTCGCGCTGTTCGACGCGCTGTCCCTTGAGTTCGCGCCACTGCAACGGCGCGCTGGCCGCGCCACCGGCCAATTCGGCGGACACCACGCTGATCTGCGCGGCGGATTTGGGATCCTGCGGAGTCAGGCGCAGATAACGCGCTTGCTCGCCAACTGTGTCGAACACGATCCGCCGCTGCACCAGGCGCTGGCCGCCGCGCTGCAGATCGACCAGACGGCCGCTGCCGGCGACGCTGCGCCAATCGTCCAGATCGTCGCTGGCTTCCACGTTGTACGCCGCATCCAGCGCCGCGCCGGGCTCCCACTCGAGCTCCAACGCGAGGATCGGCGAACGCAGCCGGCTGGCATCGATCAGCAGCGAGGTCTGCGGCAGCTTGGCGGTGTCGGCGGCGGTGCTGCGCGCTTCGACCCGGCGCAGGCGCCCGTCGGTTTCGACCTCGCTGATCAGTTCCCAGCCTTGCGTGGCCGAGCCCGAGGGCGAAGACGGCAAGGCGAACCACGGCAACTTCACCCGCTGCGGCGCGCGCGCCAGCGGTTGCTCAGGCGCGAACACCGAGGCGGGCACGGCCGCGCCGCTGCGATCGATCACGTCCACATCGCGCAACTGCGCGCTTTGCGCCTGCCGGTACACCGCCTCATCCAGCACCACGCGGTACGCGCCGCCGTCGTCGCGGCTGAGCTGCAGCGGCCACTGCTGCGCGTAGTCCTCGCGCGGCCCGGCCAGGGCCGACAACGGCAAGGCGACGGCCGCCACGACCCACATCGGATAACGCTTCATGCCTGAGCCTCCTGCTGATTCTGATCGGCCGGGTCGGGGCGGCTCGGCGGCGCCGGCGCGAAGAATCCGACCAAGGTGCACAACAGCCCGTAAGCGATGAACGAGGCGATACCGAGCAAATTGCCCAGATGGCCGCGATCGACCAACACCAGCTTGGCCAGCACCACCGCCATCAGCACCGCGCCGACCAACCACAGCCCACGCTGTCCGCGGCGCGAGCCGGCGATCCAGCCGGCCACGCCGAGCACGCTCCACGCCACGGTCAGACTGGCCTGCACCAGGCTGGTGGAGAACATCGTCGTATTCCAGTCGACCTGACCCCAGAAGTGCGCGCTGCGCAATACCTCGAAGGTGATCAGCGCGAAACCGGCCGCGGCCAGCGCCGGCACGCGACGCTGGCGCAAAACCGGATGGGCCAACGGCGAGGCCAGCCAGAATCCGAGCAGCAACAAGGTCGCCCATTGCAGCAGCGACATGGGATTGAGCAGCGGTATCCACATCAGCGGATGCGGATTGGCCGGCGTGAACAAGCTCAGCGCCAGCACTCCGACCAGCACCACCATGAAGCTGGTCATCGCCACCGCGCTCCATTGCGCGAAGCGTTGCTGCAGCGGCCGGCCGACGATCGACGGACGCCACAAGGTCAACGCCGCCATCGCCAGCACCGGCAGCAACAGCGCCGCGGTGCTCCAACCCGAACCGAACGCGGCGATGCCATCGTGCTTCGACAGGCGCAGCAGACGGAACAGGGTCACCCCCAGCACCAGCGCCCACGACCACAACCAGGCCAGATGGGCGAGCGCGAGTTCCGGCCCGGCGCGTTCGCGCAGATTGGCCAGGCTGCGCCAGCCCAGGCCGGCGTACAGCGCCCAGGCCACCCAGCCCCAGTGCGCGAACGGGTAGCGATGCGCATCGGCCTGCAGCACCGCCAGCGGCAGCGCGACCGCGAAGCCGACCATCGCGGTCAACGACAGCGCCTTCCAGTCGTGGCGGCGGAACACTTCCGCCGCGGCCCAGCCGGTGAACGCGGCCAGCATCAGCACCGCGTCGGCAGTGTTGCGGTCGGCCACGAAGTCGGCGATCTCGCTGCCGGTCGCCGCCAACCACCAGGCCAATCCCCACAGGTAATAGAACAGGGCCGGACTGCGTTCGTCACTGCGACGATAGCTCCAGGCGCTGGCGAAACCCGCCACCGCGATCAACACCGCGCCGACGAAGTTGGCGTTGAGCACCGCCGTCTGACCCACCCAGACCTCGTCGCTGGCGCCGACGATGAAGGCGAACGCCGCGGCCAGTTGCAGCCCCGCGCCGGTGATCTGCGGTAGCCGCCGTTGTTGACGCAGCCCCAGCCACACCAGCGCCGCGCCTTCCAGCGCGAACACGCACGCGGTGGCTTCCGCGGCCAGCGCCAGCGGCACGGCCAGGGTCGCGAAACCGACCCCGAGCAGCGCGTACGGCGTGGCCAGCTCGATAAAGCGTCGGTCGCGGCGCAACCACCACGCCAGCGCCGCATACAACGCGCCCAGGCCCAGCGCGCAGAACGCCAGCGGCATGCGATCGCCTTCCAGCAGACCGGCCTGCAGCGAGAACGCGATCAACGGCGTGCCGAACACCAGGCAGCCGTCGATGAGATCGCGGCGGCCGGCGGCGCGGCGGCGCGCGTACAACACCGGGATCAACAGATAGAAGGCGAAGAACAGCAACAGGAACGGTTCGGTGGTCGAGAAATGCTCGGGCCGGTACCTGAGCACGCCCCACACGCCGCCGATGCCCCAGGTGAAAGCGAAACCGATCAGGTTGAGCACCCGCCACGGGCGGAACCAGGCGATCGCGAAGATGCCGGCGTTGAGCACGGCGTAGTAGCCGAACAACGCGACATGGTTGCCCGAGCCGGTCGACAGCCAGATCGGCGCGAGGAAGCCGGCCAGGATCGCGAACACCGCCAAGGCCAGCGCGTTCTGCTTCACCGACAGCACGCCGACGCCGGCCACCAACACCACGCTGATCGCGAACGCCGCGCCGGCCGGGATCATGCCGTAGAGCTTGAACGCGGCGAACACCACCAGCAGCAACACGCCGATCGCGCCGCCCTGCAGGCTCAGGGCGAAGATCCGCTTGCGCTCGCGCTGGTGCCAGCCGAACACCAGACCCGCCATCGCCGCCACGGCGATACCGGCCAGGCGGAACTCCATCGGCACCTTCATCCAACCCTGGTCGCTGGCGTACTTCAGCAACGCGGCCACGCCGGCCAGCAGCACCAGCATGCCGACCTTGACCGGGACGTTGCCCTCGGTGAACCAACGCCGCACCCAGCGCGCGCCGACGGTGAAGATATCCGGCGGCGGCGGCGCGGCCGGCACGCGCGGCGGCGACGGCGTGGCCGGACGCGGTGGCGGTGGCGGTTGCGACGGCAAGGGCGGAGGCGTCGCGGCCGCGGCGGCGGGCGTCGCCGGCAGCGGTGGCGGCGACGCGACCGACGGGGGCGTCGCGGCGGCCGGTACCGCGCCGGCCTGCGGCCGCGCGGGAGCCGCCGGAGCCGGCGGCGCTTCGCGCGCGATCCGCTCAGCCAGGGTCTCCTCGGAGCGGTCATGTGCCACGGGGATGGTCGCGGCCACACGCAGTTGGGCCAGGGTGCGTTCCAGCCCGCTCACCCGGGATTTCAATCCGGAGATCTGGACCAGGGCGACGATGAGCAACACCGGCACCAGCAGCAAACCCAGTACCAGCAAGACAATCAGTGCTTCCATCACAGTTCCCCGTTCCTTATGAGCGGCACGTTACACCAAGGCGCGGCGGATGGAGGGCCCGTCTTCACCCGCTATATACATCATTCATTCACCACATATCGCGTTGACGAAATCGAACAACCCCACTATGTTGTGTGCGTCGGTGCCGATTTTGCGATCGGCTGAAAAGGGAAGCCGGTAGGGACGCGCCCGCGAGCATTCGCGGCGGGGTCCGAAGCCGGCGCTGCCCCGCAGCGGTGTGGGAAACGAACGGGTCATGGCACTGGGCGTTAAGCCTGGGAAGCGACCCCGGTAGGAGGAACGAGCAAGCGGGCAAAGAAAAGTGAGATTCGGGTCGCCACTCGTCGCTCACTTCTCTTTGCCCGTTTCTCGCTCCGAGTCCCGAGCCCGAAGACCTGCCGACAGCCGCGCGTCGCACAACCGCGCGGTACCGGCCCAAAGGAGTCTTCGGAGGAAGACGGCCGGTGTCGCAGCACGACGGAGCACCCGTCGCGCCCGTACGTTCCGGCGCCATGCGCGGAGCGGACCGTCCCGGACCTCGCGTCTCGGGCCGTGCGACACCCAGCCAGCACGCTTCCAAGCTCTGCGCCCGCGGGGGCACGGCCGTGCCATCGGTGACACCGCGCGTGCGGTTCGTCGTCGCTGGCGCGTCCGCGTTCTCCGCACCGTGCACCCACGTCCCGGAGTAATGCCATGACCACACTCGCATCCGATCCGTCCGTCGCCCCCGCCACGGACGCCGCCCCCTCTTCCGCCGCCAAGCCGGCCGCAGCCCGTACCGCGCAAGACGCGCCCGGCTTCGCCCTGACTCCGCCCGCGGCCAACCTGACCATGAGCGTGACCAAGCGCAACGGTCGCCGCGAGCCGGTCGATCTGAACAAGATCGTGCGCGCGGTGACCCGCAGCGGCGAGAACTTGTACGCGATCGATCCCATGCGAGTGGCCACCCGCACCATCTCCGGCCTGTACGACGGCGCGACCACGCAGGAACTCGACGAACTGTCGATCCGCACCGCCGCCCTGCTGACCGCGGAAGAACCCGAATACGGCCGCCTCGCCGCGCGCCTGCTCGCCGGGGTGATCGAGAAGGAAGTCGCCGGCATCGAGATCCACGCGTTCTCGCAATCGATCCAGCGCGGCCATGAGCTGGGCCTGATCAACGAGCGCCTGGTGACCTTCGTCCAGGCCAACGCGCGCAAGCTCAACGACGCCATCGACCGCAGCCTCGACGCCAAGTTCGATTACTTCGGCCTGCGCACGCTCTATGACCGCTACCTGCTGCGCCATCCGACCGCGCGCACCGTCATCGAGACCCCGCAGCAGTTCTTCCTGCGCATCGCCTGCGCGCTCAGCGAAGATGTCAGCGACGCGCTGGCGCTGTACCGGCGCATGGCCCAGCTCGACTACATCCCGTCCTCGCCGACTCTCTTCAATGCCGGCACGACGCATGAGCAGCTGTCGAGCTGCTTCCTGCTCGATTCGCCCGACGATTCGCTGGAAGCGATCTACAAGCGCTACATGGACGTGGCCAAGCTCAGCAAGTTCAGCGGCGGCATCGGCCTGAGCTATACGCGCATCCGTTCGCGCGGCTCGCTGATCCGTTCCACCAACGGCCTGAGCAACGGCATCGTGCCGTGGCTGAAGACCCTCGATGCCTCGGTCGCCGCGGTCAACCAGGGCGGCAAGCGCAAGGGCGCGGCCTGCGTGTACCTGGAGCCGTGGCACGCCGACGTCGAAGAATTCCTGGAACTGCGCGACAACACCGGCGACGAAGCGCGCCGCACCCACAACCTCAACCTGGCCAACTGGATTCCCGACGAATTCATGCGCCGGGTCGAGGCCGACGCAGACTGGTCGCTGTTCGATCCGTCCAAGGTGCCGCAGCTCACCGACCTGTGGGGCGAGGCCTTCGATCGCGCCTACCACGCCGCCGAGGCCGCGGGCCTGGCGACCAAGAAGGTCAAGGCGCGCGACATCTACGGCCGGATGATGCGCACCCTGGCGCAGACCGGCAACGGCTGGATGAACTTCAAGGACAAGTCCAACCGCGCCTCCAACCAGACCCTGCGCGAAGGCAACGTCATCCACCTGTCCAACCTGTGCACCGAGATCCTGGAAGTCACCTCGCAGGACGAGACCGCGGTGTGCAACCTGGGCTCGATCAACCTCTCGCATCACGTGGAGATGTTCGAGGATGGCAAGGGTGCGTTCGATTTCGAAAAGCTCGCCGAGACCGTGCGCCTGGCCGTGCGCCAGCTCGACCGCGTGATCGATCTGAATTTCTATCCGATCGAGACCGCGCGCCGCGCCAACCTCAAGTGGCGTCCGGTCGGCCTGGGCTCGATGGGCCTGCAGGACGTGTTCTTCAAGCTGCGCCTGCCGTTCGATTCCGAACCGGCGCGCAAGCTGGCCCAGGACATCGCCGAAGCGATCTACTTCCACGCCCTGTCGGCGTCCAACGAACTGGCGATGGAGCACGGCAAGCATCCGTCCTTCGCCGACACCCGCGCCTCGGTCGGCGAACTGCAGTTCGAAGCCTGGGGCGTGACGCCGTCGCAGCCCGAGCGTTGGGACTCGCTGCGCAAGCGCATCGCCGAACACGGCCTGCGCAATTCGCTGCTGATCGCGATCGCGCCGACCGCGACCATCGCCTCGATCGCCGGTTGCTATGAGTGCATCGAGCCGCAGATTTCCAATCTGTTCAAGCGCGAGACGCTGTCGGGCGACTTCCTCGTCGTCAATAAGTATCTGGTCGAAGAACTCAAGAAGCTCGGCCTGTGGACCGCCGAGATGCGCGACCGGATCAAGATGGCCGAAGGCTCGATCCAGTCGGTGACCGAAGTGCCCGATGCATTGCGCCAGGTCTATCGCACCGCGTGGGAACTGCCGATGCGTTCGCTGATCGACATGGCCGCCGAGCGCGGCGCGTATATCGATCAGAGCCAGTCGCTGAACCTGTTCATCGAAAGCCCGAACATCGGCCAGCTCAGCTCGATGTACATGTACGCGTGGAAGAAGGGTCTGAAGACCACGTATTACCTGCGTTCGCGTCCTGCGACCAAGATCGCCAAGAGCACGGTCAGCGCACCGGTCGCGGCGCCGGCGCCGAAGCCGGAGTACACCACCGACGAAGCCATCGCTTGCTCGCTGGAAAATCCCGAGTCCTGCGAAGCCTGTCAGTAATCCGCTTAAGTCCCTCTCCCGCAAAGCGGGAGAGGGGTTGGGGTGAGGGCACATGCACTGCCCAGCTCGCGCCGTCATCGACCATCGCGCGCCCTCATCCGCCCTCCGGGCACCTTCTCCCGCAAGCGGGAGAAGGGAAAGTCAGTCAAGGAACTCCCATGTCCACCGATTCAACCCGCCTCCTCCTCGATCCCGGTTTCGACCTCACTCTGCGGCCGATGCGCTACCCGCATTTCTACGAGATGTACCGCGACGCGATCCGCAACACCTGGACCGTGGAGGAAGTGGACTTCTCGCAGGACGTCAACGACCTCAAGCACAAGTTCGGCCCGGCCGAGCGGCACCTGGTCGAACGCCTGGTCGCGTTCTTCGCCACCGGCGACAGCATCGTGTCGAACAATCTGGTGCTGAACCTGTACCAGCACATCAACGCGCCCGAAGCGCGCATGTACCTGTCGCGGCAGCTGTACGAGGAAGCGCTGCATGTGCAGTTCTACCTCACCCTGCTCGACACCTACCTGCCCGACCCGAACGAGCGCGCCAAGGCCTTCGACGCGGTCGAGAACATCGCATCGATCCGCGCCAAGGCCGAATTCTGCTTCCGCTGGATCGATTCGATCCAGGGTCTCAAGCGCATCGAAACCCGCGATCAGCGCCGCCAGTTCCTGCTCAACCTGATCTGCTTCGCCGGCTGCATCGAAGGCCTGTTCTTCTTCGCCGCCTTCGCCTACGTGTACTACCTGCGTTCGCGCGGCCTGCTCAACGGCCTGGCCTCGGGCACCAACTGGGTGTTCCGCGACGAGAGCTGCCACATGGCGTTCGCGTTCGAAGTGATCCGCACCGCGCGCGAGGAAGAACCCGACCTGTTCGACGCCGATCTGCGCGCGCAGGTGGTGAAGATGTTCGAGGACGCGGTGGATTGCGAATTCCAATTCGCCCAGGACGTGCTGTCCGGCGGCGTGGTCGGCCTGTCGCTCAAGGACATGCGCCAGTACCTGGAGTACTGCGCCGATCAGCGCATGGCCCAGCTCGGCATGCCCAAGCATTTCGGCTCGACCAACCCGTTCGCGTTCATGGACCTGCAGGACGTGCAGGAAGTGACCAACTTCTTCGAGCGCCGCGTGTCGGCGTATCAAGTCGGCGTGCAGGGCGAAGTGGCGTTCGACGAGGCGTTTTGAGTTTCGCGGTTTCGCTGGCGCTCCCCTCTTCCAATGCTCATCAGAGCCCTGTCCCGCAAGCGGGAGAGGGAACTGTCCACCGCGACCTGAAAAATCGCATCGCCCTATTTCGAGCGTCCCATGACCGAAGCCCGCATGACCGAAATCGTGTTTCCGGATCACACCAATCACCTGGGTACGCTGTTCGGCGGCCAGGCGCTGGCGTGGATGGACAAGGCCGCTTTCATCGCCGCGTCGCGCTACGCGCGCACCGTGGTCGTCACTGCGCGCTCGGAACAGATCGATTTCCACACCGCGGTGCCCAAGGGTTCGCTGGTGGAGTTGGTCGCGCGCGTGGTCGAAACCGGCCGCACCTCGATGCAGGTCGAGGTGGAAATGCACAAGGAAGACCTGCTCTCGGGCGAATCGCAACTGGCCACGCGCGGGCGTTTCACCATGATCGCGCTCGGCGCGGACGGCAAGCCGACGCCGGTACCGTCGCTGCCGCGGTGAGCGGGCCTGACGAGGCCGCGTCAGGCTCGCGCCGCCGATTGAATGTCCGGGTCGGGGCTGAAGCCCCTCCCACAAAAGACTTCGCGCTGTCGAGCACGCCCACGACTTCGGGATCGATCGCGACTGCATCCGAGCGCTCACCGCGGATGCACGAGGTCTTTTGTGGGAGGGGCTTCAGCCCCGACGCTTTTCACGATCGCGGGAGCCCCCTGCCTCACCGAACCGCGCCACCTGCCACCGCATCGCAATCGCTCCCCGCTTGCGCGCACGGCCGCAAAGCCTCGAACGAAACGCCGGCCCAGCTGCGGCGCAGATCGGCTCGTACGCGCCGCTGTTCGGCCAGCACCGAGGCGAACGGTTGGCGGGTTTCGATACGCAACGGCGCGCGCTCGGCGCCGTTGCCGGGTGTCAAAGTGAAACGCAGGGTGATGGTCACCGCACCATCGCGGCCGCGACGCTGGCGTTGCAGCAGATCGCCCGCCTCGCCGACAACGCTCATCGCCTGTCCCCAATGCGCGTTGTAGCGCGTCATGCCCAGACCCAACGCACTCCAGGTCACCATCAGCAACACCACCGCCAACACCGCCATCGGAATGCGCCAAGCGCGTAATCGCGGCCGCGAGGTCGCGGCGTAACCGAGCGCAGCCAGCACGCCGATCACGCCGAAACTGCAGGCCCGCCAGGCCAGGCTCGGCTGCGGTATCGCCGCCTGCTCTCCCGCGAGCGAAGGCAGCCACAGCGCGATCGCGATGACCGCGGTGGTCGCTGCCAGCAACACGGCGATCAGCTTCCACACCGCGCCCTTGGACAGATCGATGCTGTAGCCGGTGGGTCCGTCGGCGGACATGCGCGAGTTCCATGAAGGGTTGCGCAGCGATCTTAGCCCCAACACGCACCAGCACAAGCTGCGGATATCCCTGGCCGAATGCACTGCCTAGACTCGCTGCAACTTCAGCACAGGCGATTGTTATGAAACTCGATCATTACCGCATGCTCGGCCGCTCCGGCCTGCGCGTCAGCCCCGTCTGTCTGGGCACGATGACCTTCGGCAACGATTGGGGCTGGGGCAGCGACGCGGACGAAGCGCGCGCCGTGTTCGACGCCTATGTCGAACAGGGCGGCAGTTACATCGACACTGCCAACTTCTACACCGGCGGCAGCTCGGAAACCCTGATCGGCCAATTCGCGCGCGGCCGCCGCGACTCGCTCGTCGTGGCCACCAAATATTCGCTATGCACCACGCCGGGCGATCCCAATGCCGGCGGCAACCACCGCAAGAATCTGCGTCAGTCGGTCGAAGCGAGCCTGCGCCGGCTCGATACCGATTACATCGACCTGCTTTATCTGCACGCCTGGGACGACACCACCCCGGGCGATGAAGTCATGCGTGGTTTCGACGATCTGATCCGCGCCGGCAAAGTGCTCTACGCCGGCGTGTCCGATATTCCCGCATGGCAGGCCGCGCGATTGCAGACGCTGGCCGAAATGCGCGGTTGGTCGCCGCTGGTGGCATTGCAGATCGAATTCAGCCTGGCCCAGCGCGAAGGCGAACGCGAGCTGCTGCCGATGGCGCGCGAGTTGGGCATGGGCGTGAGCGCCTGGTCGCCGCTGGCTTCGGGCGTGCTCAGCGGCAAGTATTCGCGCGCCGATCTGGACCCGACCACGGCGCAGGGCCGGCGCGCGGTCGCGATCGGCAACGGGGCCTTGACCGAACGCGCGCTGGACATCGCCGATACCGTCAAGGAAGTCGCGACAGAACTGCAACGGCCGGCCGCGCAAGTCGCGCTGGCGTGGCTGTTGCAGCAGCCTTACCAGATCGCGCCGGTGATCGGCGCGCGCACCGTCGCGCAGTTGCACGAAAACCTCGGCGCGCTCGAGGTCGAATTCAGCGATACGCAGCGCCGCCGCTTGGACGAAGCCAGCGCGACCGCACTGGGTTTCCCACACGACTTCCTCGCTCTGCCCGGAATTCAACAAGCGATGTTCGGCGGCGCGCATATCCAGCGCGGCGGGTAAGGCGCCGTCGTTTCGAAGCGGGCGCGACTTCGGGCGCGCCCGCTTCGGCGCCGGTCAGAAGCGGTAATCCATCGTCAGACTCAGCGTGCGCGGCGCGCCGGGCGCGTTGAATCCGTCGACCGAACCGTGCGCAGAGGCGAAATAGCGCTTGTCGAAGGCGTTTTCCAAACGCAGGCGCCAATCCCAGGGCCCGGTCTGATAGCGCACATTGAAATCGAAACGCGTGAACGCCGGCAGTGCGCTCAGATTGGTCGGCGCGGCGTATTGCATCGCCACGTGCTGAGCCAGCGCGCCGACGCTGATGCCTCGGCCCAGATCGTACTCGGCGTAAACCGACGCGCTGTGGCGCGGCGTCAACGGCGAAGTGCGGCCCTGGAACGACACACCGCTGGCGCTGTTGTTGGACTTGGTGATTTCACCGTCGAGATAGGCATAGCCGGCATACAGATCCAGGCGCTGGTCGAGCAGCGACGCCGCGAATCCGACCTCGGCGCCGCGGGTGCGCTGGGTGCCCACGCCGATCTGCTTGCGCGGGTCGACCGGATCGGTGGTCTTGATGTGTTCGCGCTCGGTCTCGAACACCGCCACATCGAAACTGAGCAGACCGTCGGCGCGCGCGAACTTGTAGCCGATTTCGCGATTGCGGGTGGTTTCCGGGCTCAGGTCGACATTGACCGTGCTCAGCGGCAGGCTCTCGGCCGACGGTTGGAACGACTCGCCCCAGCTCGCGTACAGCGATTGCTGCGCGCTCGGCATCCAGATCAGTCCAAGGCGCGGACTGAACTCGCGATCGGTGCGGTCCAGCGCGGGCGCGTTGGCATTGAGCAGATCGCGGGTCTGCTGGCGGTAATCGTCGTAACGCGCGCCGATCACCGCCTTCCATTGCGCAGCCAGCGTGATCTGGTCCTGCACGTACAAGGCGGCATTGCGCAGACGACTGCGCGCGGCGGCCTCGGCGCGCGGGTTGAAGGTCGGACGGTCGAGCACCGGGGCGAGCAGATCGATCGGCGTGGCGATGCCGCCGTAACTGGCCTGATCCTTGCGCTCGTAACTCAGTTCGTTGCCGATCAGCAAACGGTGGCGCTCGCCCTCGTAGACCAGATCGGTCTGGGCGAACCAGGCCTGCTGATCGCGCGTATTGGCGGCGTGGCGGCGGTTGGACATCCAGCGGCCGTTGCGCAGGAACGGGTTGCCGGTAATCAGGGTGTTGCGGCGTTCCAACTCGTAGTCGGTACCGCGCAAGGTCACCCGCAGATCCCATTGCGGCGTCAGCGACTTGCTGTAGGTCGCGTTGAGAATATTGACCCGGGCGATGCTGTAGTCGTCGCGACGCGCGTCGCTGGAGCCGTAGTAGGTATCGATCGGAACCTCGACCGGGCGACCGAACAGACTGGGCATTCCGAAATCGGTGACGCGTTCGTCGCGCTGCGCGCTGGCCTGCAGCAACAACTGGCCGCCGCCGAGTTCGAAGCGATACGACGGCGCGATCAGCCAGCGCTCGATGAAGCCCTGATCGCGGAAGGTGTCGGAATCCTCGACCGCGCCGACCAGGCGTCCGGCGCCGGCGCCGAGCGGACCGGTGAGGTCGAACTCGCCGCGACGGCCGCCTTCGCCATCGGCGTACAGACGCAGCTTGCCCTGCGCGGTGTCCAGCGGCTGCTTGCTGACGCGATTGACCAGGCCGCCGGAGGAACCGCGGCCGAACAACATCGCCGCCGTGCCCTTGAGCACCTCGATGCGTTCGGTGTTGGCCAGATCGCGGTAGTACATGGCGTCGTCGCGCACGCCGTCGAGGTATTGGTCGGCCAAGGCGCTGAAGCCGCGGATGGCGACCTGATCGCGCTGGCCGTCGCCGTTGTTGAGCGCCACGCCGGGCACCAGCGAGAGCATCTCGTTGAGCGAACGCCCGCCTTGCGCGTCGATCAGCGCACGCGGCAGCACGGTCACGGCCTGCGGCACTTCGATCAGGGCGGTGTCGGTCTTGGTCGCGCTGGTGCTGCGCTGCGCGCCGAACTTGGGTCCGGCGACGCCGCGGACCTGGATCTGGTCGAGCTCATGGACCTGATCGTTCGCGTCGGCCGCCTCATCGGCACAGGCGGCGAGCGGAAACAGGCAAAACGGCAACAGGGCCAGCGCGAGACGCGCCGGCACCAGCCGGGAGAGGGAGGCGGACATCGGAAAACTCCTGCAGGGGCTTTTGGCTCGAGCCCCGCAGGCGCTCTGGCTGATACAGGCGGCGATTTTCCGGGTGGGGCGGACTAACCGCAAGTGCGCAGTGGATCACAGTGCAGCGGATTGACTCGGCGCGTGACCCGGCGGCGGTGTGCACCGACTGTCCAGCGCTGGCCGCAGACTGGCCCTTGTCCGCTTGGGCTTGTCCGCTTGGGCGTTACTCACTCGGCCTGTGCTGGAGCGGATGCCTTCTTGGTCGCGGCTTTGCTCTCGCCTTTCGCATCGCCCTTCTCGGCGGTATCGGCGGACGCCGCCGCGGCATCGCTGACCGCCTCTTCTTCCGCCGGCAACAATTCCGGCAGGTCGCGCGCATACAGATCGGCGGGGCTGTCGGACGGACAGGTCTTGTCGGGGAAACCGAACTGTCCCTGCAAAGCATTCGCACATTCGGGCATGGATTCGAAATTCTTGCCGGTGGCCATACACTGCTCGTCGAAGGCGCGGCGGAAGGCATCGCGACGGCGGACGAAGTCCTCGCCGCATTTGCGGGTCAGACGGATGCGGTCGAGATCGTCCTGGGCGGCGTTGGTGCCGTCCAGACCGTATTGCTTGAGCTCGTCCGGGGTGAGGATGCGCAGATCGCGATTGGCGATGGTCATCATCAGGTCCGACACCGCGGTGGCGACGCCATTGCGTTCCAGGTAGTCGCGCACCTGCTGGTTGATCGAGCGCAGTTCGCGGCTGAGTTCGGCGCGCGAGGTCGCGGTGGAGCGGTCGCGCATCAAGCGGTGGATGCCGACCCGGCCTTCGACCGAACGCGTGTCGCCCGCCGCCAGCACCAGCACGCAGGCGCTGTGACAGACCGATTCGTCACGCACCCAGATCGCCCAACCCGCTTCGGCGATCGAGTCGCCGGCGCGGATGGCTTCTTCGACGTGGCCGCCGCTGGAGTCGATATCCAGGATGCGGGTGCGGATTTCCATGCGAGTGGCCATCGCCGCGACCCGCTGCACCAGCGCGGTGAAACCAGCGCCGATCTTGCCCTGGTAGCGCAAACGCACCACTCCGTGCGACTGGCACGGCGACAAGGCATCGACCAGGCTGAAAAAATCCAGCGAGGTCAGCCGCTCGCCTTCGCCGAAGCGCGGGTAGTCGTATTCGCAGCTGATCCGGGCGACGCCGCCGTCGAGTTTGGCCCGCGGCCAGTAGGTGCCCTTGAGGATGTCCTCCTCGCTCGGCGGCCCCGACGCGACCTTGGGCACATCGTTCTGACTGCCCATCGTGACCGCTTCAGCCGATGGCTGCGCCGGCTCGTCCTTTGCGCACGCCGTCAGGACCAGCGCGCACATCAAGGATGCGAGCAGGCCAGCCAATAGCGGGGTCCTTTCGAAAAACATGTGCCACCCACCGGATTCGGGATCGCGCGGGACCGTCCTGGCCCGCGCCGCGCGCGCAGCGCCGACGCCAACGTTAGCCGCAGCCATCGCCAAGCTCAACGGCGGCGTGCGGCGCGGCGTACGGATATCGCGCAGAGCGCCATCTTCGTCGCCGCACGATTAACCCCAGCTGCAGGAAACGGCCGATCTTGCCGTTCGGTATGCACTCAGCCCGAAACCGCAAAACCTGGCTGTGCGCAGCTTGTCCAGGTATCGCCGCTGCTCGTGCAGGGGTTCGTGTCGGCGTCGCACTGGCGCAGGCAGGCCCAGAAGCGCTGGCACAAGCCCAGGGCAGAAGCCCTCCCTAGTACTGGCACGAGCTCAATGAAGGAGCCCCGAGGTCTTTTGTGGGAGGGAGCTTAGCCCCGACGCTCTTCGGTCAGCCAGCGGTGATCCGCAAGAAACGCGTCGGGGCTAAAGCTCCCTCCCACAAAAGACCTCGTACAGGCACCGCGACCGGGGCAACAAGCACGGGCCGCGCCATGATCGTGCAGGCGCCCCCGCCTCGCCGCTGCCGCTGCCGTTTCCGATTCCCGATTCCCGATTCCCGATTCCCGGCCCCAATTGTAATTACGATATAATTATGAAATTATTCCAGGTACAACCCACCCCAGGTCCAAAGCAGGCACCTCGGCTCATGGCAAAAGACTGGAATCGATCCGCCAGTAACCGCAGCCAGCGCCTGCAACGAGCAGTCGGGCTGGTCCATGGAAAACAGGTGGCCGCTTCGGACACCGTCGCCCTGCTGGAAGCGGTCATCGAGCCCGGCGACCGGGTCTGCCTGGAGGGCAATAACCAGAAACAGGCCGACTTCCTCGCCGCCTGCCTGACCCAGGTCGACCCCGCGCGCGTGCACGACCTGCATATGGTCCAGTCGGTGCTGTCGCTGCCCTCGCATCTGGATGTGTTCGAACGCGGCATCGCCCGACGTCTGGACTTCTCCTTCTCCGGCCCGCAAGGCGCGCGTCTGGCCGGATTGGTCGCCGACGGACGCATCGAGATCGGCGCGATCCATACCTATCTGGAACTGTTCGGCCGCTACTTCGTCGACCTGACTCCGCGCGTGGCTCTGATCACCGCGCAAGCCGCCGATCGCCACGGCAATCTCTACACCGGACCGAACACCGAAGACACGCCGGTCATCGTCGAAGCGACCGCGTTCCGCGCCGGCATCGTCATCGCCCAGGTCAACGAAATCCTCGACACGCTGCCGCGCGTGGACATCCCCGGTGACTGGATCGATTTCGTCGTGCCCGCGCCGACGCCTAATTACATCGAACCACTGTTCACCCGCGATCCGGCGCAGATCTCCGAGATCCAGGTGCTGATGGCGATGATGGCGATCAAGGGCATCTACGCCGAGTACGGCGTGAACCGGCTCAACCACGGCATCGGCTTCGACACTGCCGCGATCGAGTTGCTGCTGCCCACCTACGCCGAGTCGTTGGGACTCAAGGGCAAGATCTGCCAACACTGGGCCTTGAATCCGCACCCGACGCTGATCCCGGCGATCGAATCGGGCTTCGTCGAATCGGTGCATTCCTTCGGTTCCGAACTGGGCATGGAGGCTTATCTCGCCGCGCGCCCGGATGTGTTCTTCACCGGCAGCGACGGCTCGATGCGCTCCAACCGCGCGCTGTCGCAGACCGCCGGCCTGTACGCCTGCGACATGTTCATCGGCTCGACCTTGCAGATCGATCTGCAAGGCAACAGCTCCACCGCCACGCGCGATCGCATCGCCGGCTTCGGCGGCGCGCCCAACATGGGTTCGGATGCGCGCGGCCGCCGCCACGCGAGCCCGGCCTGGTTGAAGGCGGGACGCGAAGCCGCGCGGCCGGGCGAGATGCCGCGCGGTCGCAAGCTGGTGGTGCAGATGGTCGAGACCTTCCGCGAGCACATGGCGCCCGCGTTCGTCGACAAACTCGATGCCTGGGAACTGGCCGAACGCGCGTCGATGCCGTTGCCGCCGGTGATGATCTACGGCGACGACGTCAGTCACGTGCTTACCGAAGAAGGCATCGCCAACCTGTTGCTGTGCCGCACGCCGGAAGAACGCGAGCAAGCCATCCGTGGCGTCGCCGGCTACACCGCGGTCGGTCTGGCGCGCGATAAACGCCTGGTCGAGAACCTGCGCGATCGCGGCGTGATCCGGCGCCCGGACGATCTCGGTATCCGCACCCGCGACGCCACTCGCGATCTGCTCGCCGCGCGCACGGTCAAGGATCTGGTGCGCTGGTCCGGCGGCCTTTACGACCCACCCAAACGATTCCGCAACTGGTAGGGGACACGCATGGAAACCCTTCGTTATCGCTTCGAGGGTCTGCAAGACCTGCACAGCGCGCTCGATCACGCACTGGTTGGAGTAGTCGCTTCGGGAAACCTGGAAATATTGGTCGAACGATTGTCGCTGGATGGCGCAATGGAAATCGAAATCGTAACCGCCGCGCGCGGCTTCGGCGCGATCTGGGAAGCCGTGCTGAGCGACTTCGCCGCGCATCACCCGCTGCGCGACGTGCGTATTTCGATCAACGATGTCGGCGCGACGCCGGCGGTGGTCGGCTTGCGTCTGGCTCAGGCGCTGGAAGTGCTGCGCGAGGCGCGCGCATGAACGCGCTCGTCGCTGCGCAGAGCGGCCGCAGTTTCTACGAAGCCGATGCCCGCGAACGTCTGCATGGCCTGCTCGACGCGGATTCGCTGCGCGAATTCGTCGGTCCTCGCCGGCGGATGAGCAGCCCGCATCTGGCCCAGCTCGATCAGCCCGGCGCGTTCGACGACGGGATCGTAGTCGGTGAAGGCCGCTTGCGCGGTCGCACGGTACTGGTCGCCGCGCAACAAGGCGCGTTCTTGGGCGGCGGCGTCGGCGAGGTGCATGGCGCCAAGCTCACGGGATTACTGGAACGCGCTGCGTCGACCAAACCCGATGCGGTGTTGTTGCTGCTCGACACCGGCGGTGTGCGCTTGCATGAGGCCAATGCCGGGCTGATCGCGATTTCCGAAATCATGCGCGCCACCTTGGCCGCACGCGCGGCCGGCGTGCATGTGCTGGCGCTGATCGGCAGCGGCAACGGCGCGTTCGGCGGCATGGGCATCGTCGCGCGCTGCTGCGATGCGGTGATCATGTCCGAGGAAGGGCGGCTGTCGCTGTCGGGACCGGAAGTGATCGAGACTGTGCGAGGGGTGGAAGAGTTCGACTCGCGCGATCGCGCGCTGGTGTGGCGCGTGACCGGCGGCAAGCATCGCTATCTGCTCGGCGAAGCGCGCCGTCTGGTCGCCGATCGTATCGATGCCTTCGCCGACGCGGCTTGCGCGTTGATCGACGCCCACACAGAAAACCACGATCCGCTGGCCGCGCTCGAACACGAGCACGCCGCGCTGGCCGCACGCATCAGCGACTACGGCGATTGCCGCGACGGCCTGGATATCTGGAGGCTCATGGGTTTGCGCGATCCCGAGCGTCTGCCGCTGCTCGAAGCCGATGCCTTCATCCAAGCCGTCGCCGAACGGAGTGCACCGTGTACCTGACGTCTCTGCTCGATAGTCTGTTTCCGCTCGGTCACCGCATCGATCGAAAAGACGACGTGCTGACCGGCGACGCGCGCACCGCAGTCGGTGAGGTCACCGTGATCGGCACCACGAATCAGCTCGAAGTCGGCGTCGATCACGCCCTGACCCTGGCCACCGCGGTGCTGGCCTCCACCCGCGCGCATCCGCAACGCCCCATCGTGATGCTCGCCGACACCGCCGGCCAACGCTTGGCGCGACGCGACGAATTGCTCGGCATCAACGGTTATTTCGCTCATCTGGCCAAGACCCTCGACCTCGCCCGCCGGCGCGGCGCGCGGCTCATCACGCTGGTCTACGGCGAATCGGTCAGCGGCGGATTTCTGTCGTTCGGGCTGATGGCCGATCATATCCACGCACTGCCCGAAGCGCAGGTGCGGGTGATGGACCTGCGCGCGATGGCGCGGGTCACTAAGCAACCCTTGGAAAAGTTGCAGGCGCTCAGCACGACCTCGCCGGTGTTCGCGCCGGGCGTCGAGAATTATTTGCGAATGGGCGCGGTGGAATCGCTGTGGAAGGGCGATCTGGCCGCGGCCCTGCTCGCTTCGCTGGCGTCACACAGCGAAGGCGATGCGCGGCGAGAATTGGGCGCTGCGCGGGGCGGACGCACGCTGGCGCGTGATGTGTCCGCAGCCGTGGCCGCAGGCGAAAGCTGACATGGCGCGCCGCCACGACCTGGTCTGGCTGCGGCCGCAGGCGCAGTGGCAGGCGCTGACGCCGGGAGCGCAGTCGCGATTGGGAGAATGGTTCGCTGCGGGTCTTCCAGCGGTGGTCGCGCGTCGCGATGGCAATGAGCCCACCGGAGCGCTGCGACTGGGAGTGCCCTTGCCGCCCGCCGAACATAAACAACGCTTGGCGCTATATGCGGATGCGGCCGACATCGCGCGTTTGCGCGCGCCGCTTAGCCTGAGCGAAGTGCTGCCGCACGCGCCGCAGCGTACGCACCGGGCACTGCGTGCGCTGGAGATGCACGCATCCGATATCGATATCGAGCCCGGCGTGTTCGGCAGTTTCGCGTGGCAAGCGCTGACCAACCGAAGCTACATAAATGAAACCTCGGACCTGGATCTACTGTGGTCGATCACCCATACCGCACAAGCCGAAGCGATCGTCACGAGGCTGCCGGCTTGGGAGCAATACCACGGCCTACGCGCCGACGGCGAACTGCATCTGCCCGGCGGCATCGCGGTGAACTGGCGCGAGTACGCGAGCGACGCGAAGCAGGTGCTGGTCAAACATGAAACCGGCTGTGCGCTGCAAGCGCGCGAATCCTTGTTCGCGCGGAGCGCGGCCGCATGATGTCGCAGGTCGCCCGCGCCACCGACGCTGCGCGCACGGATGAGGCGAGCGCCGATTCGACGAGCGCCGATTCGACAAGCCCGGATTCGACGCGCGCCGCCTCGCCGCTCGCCCATCGCCTTGGCCGCGCAGCAGTCGCTAGCCTGCACGCCGAACTCGCCTGTGCACCCAAACCCGGCTTGGTAACGCCGTTCGATTCGGGCAGCCACGACGATATGGACGCGGCCACCTTCATGCGCAGCCTGTTCGCGCTGCGCGGTTACTTCGTGGCGATCGCCGAAGCGGGCACGCGCGAAGTCGGGTTCGATCATCTGCGTCAGCTCGGCATCGCCGCCGAGGCCGACATGCTGCGCGCCACGCACGGCATCAACACCCACCGTGGCGCGATCTTCAGCCTCGGCCTGCTGGCCGCGCAGGCTGCGCGTCTGCACCGTCGCCACGGCCGCGCGGCTTCAGCTGAAGCGGTATGCCTGGGCGTACGCGAATGGACCGACGACTTGCTCCATGCGCCGCTCGATCACGCCAGCCACGGCCAGCGCGCACGCGCGCGCTTTCGGGTCGCCGGAGTGCGCGAGCAGGCCGCCGACGGTTATCCGGTGTTGCGCCAGATCGCCCTGCCCGCCTTGCGCGATGCCCTGGCCCGCGGCTTGCCGCGCGAAACCGCATTGGCGCAGACCTTGATCCAACTGATCGCGCAGATCGACGATCTCAACCTGTTGCATCGCGGCGGTCTCGCCGGACTGCGCCGCGCGCAGCGTCTGGCGCGCGGCTTTCTCGCCGACGGTGGCGCGACGCAACCGCAGTGGCGGCGCGAGTTGAGCCGCATCAGCGAGGCTTTCGTCGCCGACCGCCTGAGTCCTGGCGGCAGCGCCGATCTGTTGGCCTGCGCCTGGTTCCTGCATGTCCAGGAGGGGATCGCATGAGTCTGGCGATCCTGTGCTCGGGCCAAGGCGGGCAGCATCCTGCGATGTTCGACCGCGTGCGCGACGACAGTGCGGCCGCCATCGTGCTCGCCACGGCCACGCAGGTGCTCGGCAATGACCCGGCACAACTGGCCACTCAACCGCGACGCTACGACAACACTATCGCGCAACCCTTGGTCTGCGCCGCGGCGCTCGCACATTGGCAAGCGCTTCGTGCGGACCTGCCGACCCCGGCCGTGGTGCTGGGATACAGCGTCGGCGAATTGGCTGCGCATGCGGTGGCGGAGAGCTTCGACGCAACAACCTGTTTGTCGCTGGCCGCCGAACGCGCACGGCTGATGGACCGCGTCAGTCCCGAACGCTCGGGACTGTTGGCGGTGACCGGCCTGAACTTGCAAGCGATCGAAGCCTTGTGCAAAAGCCACGGCGTGGCGATCGCGATCGTCAACGGCGAAGACCACGTCGTGCTCGGTGGAATGCTCGCGGGACTGCACACGGCCGACGCCGACGCCCAAGCACGAGGCGCGCGCACACGGCTACTCCCGGTATCGGTGCCCGCACATACGCCGTGGCTGGTCGCCGCCGCGTGGGATTTTGGCGAAACCCTACGCGCCGCGGCTGTGTGCGCGCCGCGTCTGCCTGTGCTGGCCGCTATCGACGCCAGGTCGGCGACTACGCGCGATCGCGTCATCGACACGCTGAGCGCGCAGATCGCGCAACCGCTGCTCTGGCACGACGCCCTGATTCAAGCGTGGGAACGCGGTGCACGCGTATTTCTGGAATTGGGACCGGGCAACGCCCTGGCGCGAATGATCGGACCGGAATTCGAAGGCTGCCAAGCGCGGTCGGTCGAGGATTTCAAGACTTTGGACGGCGTGCGCGAGTGGGTCGCAACTGCCTGCGCACGAGCGCAATGAGCGGGCGCGCGCAGGGGAACGCGCGCCGGGTGGGCAATACGCACTAACCGCTTGAGCTTCAACCCAGAATGGCGGGCGGCCATTCGTGTAAGCGAATCAAGTGTCTGGGAGGGCGCATGACCGCAGAAATCGCAACGATCATCGGCTTGGTGCTGATGTTCATCGTCGCCACCGCGTTGCCGATCAACATGGGCGCGCTGGCCTTCGCCCTGGCCTTCATCATCGGCGGCGTGTGGGTGGGCATGGACGGCAAGGCCGTGCTCGCCGGCTTTCCCGGCGATCTGTTCCTGACCCTGGTCGGCATCACCTATCTGTTCGCCATCGCGCAGAAGAACGGCACGATCGATTTGCTCGTGCATTGGGCGGTCAGGGCCGTGCGCGGCCATCTCGGCGCGATTCCCTGGGTGATGTTCGTGATCACCGCCGTGCTGACCGCGTTCGGCGCGCTCGGTCCGGCGGCGGTCGCGATCATCGGTCCGGTGGCGCTGCGCTTCGCCAAGCACTATCGGATCAATCCGCTGATGATGGGCTTGCTGGTGATCCATGGCGCACAGGCCGGCGGCTTCTCGCCGATCAGCGTGTACGGCGGCATCACCAATAAAGTCGTGGAAAAGGCCGGGTTGCAGGTCACCGAGACAGCGGTGTTCCTGACCAGCCTGGGCTTCAACCTGATGATGGCGATCGTGTGTTTCCTCGCTTTCGGCGGCATCGCGTTGTTGCGTCGTCACGAACAGCCGCAGGACGGCGGCGATTTCCTGCAGGCCGGCGATCAGGCCTCGCACCGTTCCATTGCCATCGAAGGTCATGGCGCGCTGATGTCGGCCGGCGGCGGCAGCTTGTCCACCGATCCGGTGGCGCTGGAAGCGGTGACCTTGAATCGCGACCGGCTGATAACGCTGTTCGGCCTGCTCGGCCTGGGCGTGGCCGCGCTGATGTTCAAACTCAATGTCGGTCTGGTTTCGATCACGGTCGCGGTGCTGCTGGCGCTGATTTCGCCGAACGCGCAGAAAGGCGCGGTCGACGGCATCAGCTGGTCGACGGTGTTGCTGATCAGCGGCGTGGTGACCTATGTCGCGGTACTCGAGAAAGCCGGCGCGGTGAACTACATCGGCGACAGCGTGAGCCATATCGGCGTGCCGCTGCTCGGCGCCTTGCTGGTGTGTTACGTCGGCGGCATCGTCTCCGCGTTCGCGTCTTCGGCCGCGGTGCTGGGCGCGACCATTCCGCTGGCGGTGCCGTTCCTGATGCAGGGCCATCTGGGCGCTGCCGGAGTGATCTGCGCGCTGGCCGTGTCCTCCACCATTGTCGATGTCAGCCCGTTCTCGACCAACGGCGCGCTGGTGGTCGCCTCGGCCGCCAAGGACGAACGCGAAAGCCTGTTCCGTCGCTTCCTGATCTACAGCGGTCTGGTGGTGGCGTTCGGCCCCTTGCTGGCCTGGCTGGTGTTCGTGGTGCCGGGTTGGATGTGAGTACGCTCGCAGGCAACACGCGCAGGGGTCACGGCCGGAGGTTCGCTCCGGCCGTGATCTGTCCGGCCGTGATCTGTCCGGCCATGATCTCTCCAGCCGTGAGCTGCGCGACTGTGATGTGCGCGTCAGCGCGACGTGGACCGGGCAGGCATTAGAATGGCGCCGATGCCAACGCCGATGCCACCAGCCCCCACGCCCTCCAGGAAACGCGTGCCGCTGTACGAAGAAGTGGCCGAGCGTCTGCGCCAGAAGATATACGACTACGAATTGCCGCCGGGCGAGTGGATCGACGAACCGGCGCTGGCCGAGCAACTCGGGATCAGCCGCACGCCGTTGCGCGAAAGCCTGAAGCTGTTGGCGGCCGAGGGCCTGGTGCAACTCGACGCCGGGCGCGGCAGCCGGGTCACCCGGTTGTCGCTGGAAGATCTGAACCAGTTGTTCCCGGTCATGGCCATGCTCGAAGGCCGCTGCGCCTACGAATGCGTGCGCCGGATCGACGAAGCCGGCGTAAAGCGCCTGGAAGCGCTCCACGCCGATATGGAAGAGGCGGCCGAGCTTGGCGATATCGCGCGTTACTACGCCAATAATTATCTGATCCACGAGTTGGTGCAGAACTACGCCGGCAATCCCTGGCTGATCCGGGTCACCCACGATCTGCACCGCATCCTCAAGATGCATCGCGGACGCCAATTGCTGACGCCGGGGCGCATGACCCAGTCGCTGGCCGAACATCGCGCCCTGCTGGACTGCGTGCGCCGCCGCGACGCCGATGCCGCGGAAAAGATCATGAACGAGCATCTGCTGAGCCAAGGCCAAGCCCTCGCCGCCTACGTCGCCGCCGGCGGCATGCTCAACGTGCCGGCACCGCTGCCGACCGCGCGTCCGGATTGAACATGCCGGATTGAGCAGGGGCGCGTCTGCCGGCGTGCGCCCGCCTTGTCCGGATGTCGGGCCTGAAAGGCCCTCCCACAGAAACCTCGCGGCAACGCGGCAAGCTTGAGATCCAGACGCGAGCACGAAGTCTTTGTGGGAGGGGCTTCAACCCCGACTCCAGCGCTGGCAGCTAGTCGGCTTCGGGTGTCGGGCCTGAAAGGCCCTCCCACAACAGACCTCGCAGCGATGCAGCGCCTTACGCACTTCACCCCCCAAGCGCCGGCCCACGGTTTGCGCTCGCCTGCGTATTAGCCACAGATGGGGGTGACCACGGATCGGATTAGCCACGATTGACTTCGCCCCAAGGCGTGGGTACCTTGGCGCCGTTACGGTGACCATCGCTTCATAAAGATAAAGCGATGGGACACGCCATCGAGGGCCCCAGGCCCGAGATAGCCAGAGGGAATCCGGTGCGAATCCGGAGCTGCCCCGCAGCGGTATGGGAAACGAAACAGGTCATGGCACTGGCGTTCGCGCGCCGGGAAGCGACCTGAAGTAGGCGATGCCAACCACGAGCGAACGCATCGGCCGCGAGCGAATCCGCTCGCTTCCGACGATGCCTTCGCCAGGTCTGGCCTCACGTCCCGAGCCCGAAGACCTGCCGCGACCGGAAGGCTCGCCTTCCGCCCGACTCCGGCCCGCACGGCGCCGGCCCGCTTGCTCGCGGGCCGCGTACGGCGTGCCGGTTCGCCCGCGGGGGCGAAGGTCGAAGCCAAGGTTGTCGATGGCGTCCGACGCGCTCGCGCGTGCGGGCCCGCGCGGCCGTGGTTTCCTTCGTTGCCCTGCGTCATGCCCACGCATCGCAGGTACTCATCATGATCAGCGTCACCCCACTCGGCTTCCCGCGCATCGGCGCGCGGCGCGAGCTGAAGCAAGCCCTGGAATCGTTCTGGAAAGGCGACAGCGATGCGCAATCGCTGCAAGCCACCGCCGCGTCCCTGCGCGAACGCCATTGGCGGCTCGCGCGCGAAGCCGGCGCCGACCTGGTGCCGGTCAACGATTTCTCGCTCTACGACCACGTGCTCGACAGCGCCGTGCTGTTCGACGCGATTCCCGCCTCGCACCGCGCGGCATTCGAAGAAGATCCGCTGGGCGGCTACTTCGCCCTCGCCCGCGGCCTGCAGGACGGGCGCCGCGATCTGCGCGCGCTGGAAATGACCAAGTGGTTCGACACCAACTACCACTACCTGGTGCCGCAGTTCGACGCCAAGCAACGCTTCGCCCTGCGCGGCGACAAACCGCTGGCGGAACTGGCCCAGGCCCAGGCGCTGGGTATCCAGGCACGGCCGGTGCTGCTGGGCCCGGTGTCGCTGCTCAAGCTCGGCAAGCGCGTTGACGGCGGCGATCCGCGCGAGTTGCTCGACAACCTGCTGCCGGCCTATGCCGAACTGCTGTCCAAGCTCAAGGCCGCCGGCGCGCAGTGGGTGCAGCTCGACGAGCCGGCGCTGGTGCTGGATCTGGACGACACCGACCGCGCCGCCTATCGCCGCGCATACGCGGCGCTGGCCGAGGTCGATGCGCCGCAGCGCTTGCTGACCACCTACTTCGGTGCGCTCGGCGACAACGCCGCATTGGCCGCGCAACTGCCGGTGGAAGGCTTGCATCTGGATCTGGTGCGCGCGCCGCAACAATTGGAAAGCGTGCTGCCGTTGCTGCCGGAAGAACGCGCGCTGAGTCTGGGCGTGGTCGACGGCCGCAACATCTGGCGCGCCGATCTCGACGCCGCGCTGAGTCTAGCGCGCCGCGCCGGCGCGCGCGCCAAGTGGCTGGCGCCGTCATGCTCGCTGCTGCATGTGCCGACCGATCTGGAACTGGAACGCAAGCTGCCCACGCCGCTGAAGCATTGGATGGCGTACGCGAAGCAGAAGATCGAGGAACTGCGCCTGCTCGCCGATGCCTTGGCCGGCAACGCGGACGCCGAACGCGATCTGGCCGCCGCCGCCAGCGCGCGCGCCGCGCGCCTGGCCTCGCCGCTCTTGCGTAACACGCAAGTGCGCAAGCGCCTGGCCGCGATCGAACCGGCCATGGCCGACCGCGTATCGCCGTATCCCAAGCGCGCGCGGCTGCAGCAAGAACGCCTGAACCTGCCGCTGTTCCCGACCACCACCATCGGCTCGTTCCCGCAGACCGCGGAAGTCCGGCGCGCGCGCGCCGAGCACAAGGCCGGCAAGATCGACGACGCGGCATATCAGGCCTTCCTGGAAAACGAAACCGTGCTGTGCCTGCGCGAGCAGGAAGCGCTGGGCATCGACGTGCTGGTGCACGGCGAGTTCGAGCGCAATGACATGGTCGAGTACTTCGGCGAGCAACTCGATGGCTTCGCTTTCACCGCTCACGGTTGGGTGCAAAGCTACGGCTCGCGCTGCGTGAAGCCGCCGGTGCTGTTCGGCGACGTGTCGCGGCCGCGCCCGATGACGGTGGACTGGACGCGTTACGCGCAGTCGCAGACCTCTCGCCCGGTCAAGGGCATGCTGACCGGGCCGGTGACGATCCTGCAGTGGTCGTTCGTGCGCGACGACCAGCCGCGCGCCGACAGCTGCCGGCAGATCGCGCTGGCGCTGCGCGATGAAGTGCTGGACCTGGAAGCGGCCGATATCGCGGTGATCCAGATCGACGAACCGGCGCTGCGCGAGGGCTTGCCGCTGCGCCGCGCCGACTGGCCGGCGTATCTGGGCTGGGCCGGCGAATCCTTCCGTCTGGCCGCCAGCGGCGTGGGCGATGCGACTCAGATCCACACCCACATGTGCTACGCCGAGTTCAACGACATCATCGACGCGGTCGCCGCACTCGATGCCGACGTGATCTCGATCGAAACCTCGCGCTCTCGCATGGAACTGCTGGATGCGTTCGCCCGTTATCGCTATCCCAACGGCATCGGCCCGGGCGTGTACGACATCCACTCGCCGCGCGTGCCCAGCGAAGCGGAGATGAGCGAGCTGCTGGACAAGGCGCTGGAAGTGCTCGACCCGGCGCAGCTGTGGGTCAATCCCGATTGCGGCCTGAAGACCCGCGGCTGGCCCGAAGTGCGCGCGGCGTTGCAGGCGATGGTGCGGGCGGCCGAAGGCTTGCGCGAAGCGGCGCGGGCGACGGCCTGAGGATCCGGGGTGCGCCGCAGGGATGCGGCGCCTCCGTGTTGCCGTTGCCCTTTCGAAAAGACGCTGCGTCGCCGTGTCCGTTGCCCCTCCGAAGACGCGGGGCCACGCCCTGGCCGTTGCCAACTTTGAAAAAGGTGGCGGCGACCGCGCAGCGGGCGCGGGGGATTTGCCTTTGATTTTGCTGTTGTTGTTGAAGAAGCAGAGCAATAAGCGAATCCCCCTGCCCCCCTTTTCAAAGGAGGAACCGATCTCGGGGAACTCGGGAGCTTGAGGATCGTCGCTTCGGGAAACACGGTATCGCGGCTGCGTCCTATCCATAAAACAAAACAGCCCCGCCGAAGCGGGGCTGTCTTCTATCAGGCAACGCGCCGCGGCTTACTTGCCCGCGACCACCTTGACCATTTCCAGGCACTTGTTGGAATAGCCCCACTCGTTGTCGTACCAGCTCACCAGCTTGACGAAGGTGCTGTCGAGCGCGATGCCGGCTTCGGCGTCGAAGATCGAGGTGCGCGCGTCGCCGCGGAAGTCGGTCGCCACGACCTTGTCTTCGGTGTAGCCCAGCACGCCCTTCAGCGCGCCTTCGCTCTGCGCCTTCATTTCCGCGCAGATCTCGGCGTAGGTGGCTTCCTTGTTGAGCTCGACGGTCAGATCGACCACCGACACGTCCGAGGTCGGGACGCGGAACGACATGCCGGTGAGCTTCTTGTTGAGCTCCGGGATCACCACGCCGACGGCCTTGGCCGCGCCGGTGCTCGACGGAATGATGTTCTCCAGGATGCCGCGACCGCCGCGCCAGTCCTTGTTGCTCGGGCCGTCGACGGTCTTCTGGGTCGCGGTGGCGGCATGCACGGTGGTCATCAGGCCGCGCTTGATGCCCCACTTGTCGTTGATCACCTTGGCCAGCGGCGCCAGGCAGTTGGTGGTGCACGAAGCGTTGGAAACGATCGCCTCGCCCTTGTAGGTCTTGTCATTGACGCCGTACACGAACATCGGCGTGTCGTCCTTCGACGGCGCCGACAGCACGACCTTCTTGGCGCCCGCGTCGAGATGCTTCTGCGCGGTGACCTTGTCGAGGAACAGGCCGGTGGATTCGATGACGACTTGCGCGCCGACTTCGTCCCACTTGAGATTGGCCGGATCGCGTTCCTGGGTCAGGCGGATCTTCTTGCCGTTGATGATCAGGGTGTTGCCTTCGACCTGGATCTCGCCCTTGAAGCGGCCGTGGACCGAGTCGTACTGCAGCATGTAGGCCAGGTAATCGGGCTCGAGCAGATCGTTGATGGCGACGATTTCGATCTCGCCGTCGAAGTTCTGCACGGCCGCGCGCAGGACGTTGCGTCCGATGCGGCCGAAGCCGTTGATGCCTACCTTGATCGTCATTGAGGAAACTCCTGCGGCCGCCCGGGCGGTTCGAAGTGGGGAAACCGCCATTCTAGCAAGGCGTGGCCGGCGTCGCAGTCCGGCCGATCCGCCCGACCGGTGGTCGCAGAACGCCGGACGCCGAAACGCGGACTGGGATGGAAATCAAGGTTTGCCATTCTCCCGCGTATTTAGAGTGCCCCACAGGCGGTTCGCCTGTTCAGAAAGCATAGAAGTTCGGCACTCACCGACCACAGGGGACTCAAGGAATGAACCATCGTCTGATCGGCGGCGCTCTCGCCGCGGCCCTGGCCTGCGCGGCCCAACCGGCGCTGGCCCAGCAGGCCGGCAATTTCACCCTCGGAATCGGCGCGCACCAGGTCCAGCCCAAATCCAACAACGGCACTCTTCTGGGCGGCACGGCCCAGTTGGAAATCGGCGACAACGTCCAGCCCACCATCACCTTCGAATACTTCATCCGCGACAACATCGGCATCGAAGTGCTGGCGGCCACGCCGTTCAAGCACGACATCGACATCAAGGGCCTCGGCAAGGTCGCCACCACCAAGCACCTGCCGCCGACGTTCTCGTTGCAGTACCACTGGAACAGCCAAGGCACGGTCTCGCCCTTCGTCGGCGTGGGCGTCAACTACACGACCTTCATGAGCGAGAAGACCACCGGGCCGTTGCGCGGCTCAAAGCTCAAGCTGGAAGATTCGGTCGGCGTGGCCGCGCACTTGGGCGTGGACTTCATCCTCAACGAGCGCGGCGCGATCCGGGTGGATGCGCGCTGGATCGATATCGCCTCGGACGTGAAGCTCAACGGCACGAAGATCGGCAAGGCGCAGATCGACCCGCTGGTGTACGGGTTGGCCTACGTGATGAGGTTCTGAGCCGGGCTTGAGCGGCATGCGCCGGCCGCGCTTGCGGCCGGCGGTCGCGATTCGCCGGCCGCACGCCGCTATCGTTCCGGGGAATCGCTCGGATGTCGGGTTGCATCGAACGTTGAGCGCAAAGCGTCGGGGCTGAAGCCCCTCCCACAAAAGACCTCGTCGATGGTCGCGACTTTGCGGGACACCGGGACGGATCTCGGTCGGATAACAAACGGTAAAAGTGTCGAGGTCTTTTGTGGGAGGGGCTTCAGCCCCGACTGCTTCACTTCGGGATCGATTCAGCGGCGCGAAGAACGACAACCCGCACCGCCAGCTTCGGACATCGGCGCTGGCTGTCGGCTCCGGTAAAGTGCGCGCCATGACCGA
This sequence comes from Lysobacter sp. CA199, assembly GCF_052078715.1. Classification (NCBI taxonomy): domain Bacteria; kingdom Pseudomonadati; phylum Pseudomonadota; class Gammaproteobacteria; order Lysobacterales; family Lysobacteraceae; genus Lysobacter; species Lysobacter sp. CA199. Next base: position 203,684 of record NZ_JBQJIL010000010.1, read on the forward strand.
CATCCGCCCTCTCACCGCCTCCGCCCGCCGCCTATTCGGCGCCGCCGTCCTGCTCCTCGCCCTTCCGCTGCCGGCCCTGGCCTGGGGCCCGCAAGGCCACCGCCTGGTCGCCGCGCTGGCCTGGGACGGCATGACCCCGGCCGCACGCGCGCAGGCGACGCAACTGCTCGCCGGCGAGGCCGACCCAACCCTTCCGGGCATCGCCAACTGGGCCGACGATTTGCGCGCCAACGACCCCGACCTGGGCAAGCGCAGCGCCAAATGGCATTACATCAATCTCGCCGAGAGCGACTGCCGCTACGATGCTGCCCGCGACTGCCGCAACGGCGACTGCGTGGTGGCCGCGATCGACGCGCAGACCGCGATCCTGGCCGACCGCGGCCGATCGAAGGACGAGCGCCTGCAGGCGCTGAAGTTCGTCGTGCATCTGATCGGTGACGTGCACCAGCCGCTGCATGCCGGATTCGCCCACGACAAGGGCGGCAACGACTTTCAGATCTCCATCCCCGGCGAGCCGGACAAAGTCGACGGCTACGGCAGCAATCTGCATTCGCTGTGGGACAGCAAGATGCTGTCGATGCGCAAACGCAAAGACCCGGCTTATTTGGCCGAACTGGGCAAAATCCCGGTGCCGAGCGTCAATGGCGCCGGCCTGCCCGCCGATACGGCGGGCTGGGCCGAGGATTCGTGCAAACTGGCGCTGCAGCCGGGTTTCTACCCGACCACGCACAAGCTGGAACCGGAGTACGTCAGCACCTGGCGTCCGGTCGCCGAAATCCAGTTGCGGCTGGGCGGCGAACATCTGGCGCAAGTGCTCAACGCTGCGCTGGCGCCGGGCGGCTGAGCGCGGCGGACCCCGCCCTATCCGCGCCGGCACCGCCGGCCGGACATCGCCAGGAGATCGCATGCCGTCCGCCAGTTCACCGTCCGCCGACCCGCCGTTTTCCGATCCGAGCACAGGCCCCGCGCCGCGGGTGGTGCCGTTCCATCATCGCGACACCGGCACCTGGTCGTATCTGGTGATTGATCCGGCGACCCGCGCCGCCGCAATCGTCGATCCAGTGCGCGATTTCGACGCGCGTTCGGGCCGCACCTCGCTCGACAGCGCCGCCCAGTTGCTTGAGCGCGTCCGCGCCGACGGCCTGCGAGTGGAATGGCTGCTGGAAACCCACGCCCACGCCGATCACCTCAGCGCCGCGCATGCGTTGCGCGAACGGCTCGAGCGCGAACACGGCCACGCGCCGCTGCTGGCCATCGGCCGGCGCATCGGCGAGGTACGGCGCATGTTCGCGCCGGTGTTCGGTCTGTCCGACGAGACCGGCGCGGGCGCGTTCGATCGCCTGTTCGACGACGACGAGCGTTTTACAATCGGCAAGCTGCAAGCGCGGATCGTCCCGGTGCCGGGCCATACCCAGGACAGCCTGGCCTACCTGATCGGCGAGGCGCTGTTCACCGGCGACTCGCTGTTCCTGCCCGACAGCGGCACCGCGCGCTGCGATTTTCCCGGCGGCGATGCGGCGATGCTGTTCCATTCGATCCAGCGCCTGTACCGCCTGCCCGAGGCCACGCGCGTATTCGTGTGTCACGACTACGGCAAAGACGGCCGCGAGGCGGCTTGCGAAACCACCATCGGCGAACAGAAGCGCGGCAACATCCACGTCCGCGCCGATACCGGCGAAGCCGAATTCGTCGCGCTGCGCGAAGCGCGCGATGCGACTCTGGCGGTACCGGCCTTGATCCTGCAGGCCTTGCAGGTGAACCTGCAAGGCGGCGCGCTGCCGAAACCGGAAGCCAACGGCGTGCGTTATCTCAAGTTGCCGCTCGATCAATTCTGATCCCGCCCATCGAGGAATCGCTCATGAAGGAATCGCTCATGAAAGCTCGTCCGCTCGGATGGATTCTCGCGCTCGCTTTCGCGGCCGGCGCCGTACAAGCGCAAACGCCGCACCGGCACGCGACGGCGCAACCCGCCGCGCCGCTCGGTCCGGTCGAAGTCGAGCTCGATCCGGCGTTGATCGCACGCCTGCCGCAAATCCAGGCCCAGGGCGAGGCGCACGGCCGCAAGCTCAGCTGCGAAGGCGTCGCGCTGCACGAGCTGCTGCGCGCCAGCGGCGCGATGCCGGCCGAGCCCCTGCGCGGGGCGCAGTTGGCGCGGGTCGTCGTCGTGCGCGCACGCGACGGCTATCGCGCGGCGTTCTCGCTGGCCGAACTCGACCCCAGCCTCGGCAATCGCCAGGTCGTACTGACCCGTCGCTGCAACGGCGCCGCCGTGCCCGCCGAAGACGGTCCGTGGCGGCTGATCGCGCCGGGCGAGTCGCGGCCGGCGCGCTGGGTGAAGCAGGTCGAATCGATTCGGGTGGTGGATGCGACTTGAGGCTGCGATTCGCGGACAGTCGCGGGAATCCATGCGAGAGCATTCGCGCCTGCGGCGCTCATCACCCTCACCCCGACCCTCTCCCGCAAGCGGCAGAGGGAGAAATGCGGCTTTAGCTTAGTTGTCGTGTTCAACCACCACCTGCTCGAACACTCGCCTCCGTCGCCAGCTCGAAGTCTTTTGTGGGAGGGCCTTCAGGCCCGACGCCTTCCGTTCCGACGCCAGCGAAACCCACCGCAGCTTCACCGCCTCCCGCTTCGCGCTACTCTCGTCCTACCTCACCACGTCCCTATCAGGTCCCCGCATGAATCCGATCCGTCGTCGCATCCTCGGCGCCGTGTGCGCCCTCGGTCTCATCGTCACCGCCCTCGCGGCGCCCGCGCAGACACCTGCGCAAGCCACGGCCGAGCCGCTGACCGTGTTCGCCGCCGCCAGCCTCAAGGAATCGCTCGACGAAGCCTCCGCGGCCTACCAAAAGGCCACCGGCCAGACGGTGCGCGTGTCCTACGCCGCCAGCTCCGCGCTCGCCCGCCAGATCGAACAAGGCGCGCCGGCCGACGTGTTCTTCTCGGCCGACCTGGACTGGATGGACTACCTGCAAGAACGCAAGCTGATCGACGAATCCAGCCGCCGCAATCTGCTCGGCAACACCTTGGTGCTGATCGCGCCCAAGACCAGCGCCGCCAAGCCGGTCGCGCTCAAGCCCGGGGTGAAGCTGTTGCCGCTGCTCGGCGAAGGGCGCATGGCGCTGGCGCTGACCGCGAGCGTTCCGGCCGGCAAGTACGCGCGCGCAGCGTTCACTTCGTTGGGCGTGTGGGACCAACTGCAGCCCAAGGTCGCCGAAGCCGAAAACGTGCGCGCCGCGCTGATGCTGGTCGCGCGCGGCGAAGCGCCGCTGGGCGTGGTCTACGGCAGCGACGCGCAGGCCGAACCGAACGTGCGCGTGTTGGCGACGTTCCCGGCCGATACCCATCCGGCCATCGTGTATCCGGTGGCGGTGATCAAGCCGGGCAAGCATCCGGGCGCGGCCGCGTTCGCGCAGTGGCTGCATTCCAAGGACGCCAGCGCGATCTTCCGCCGCCGCGGTTTCGCGCCGCTGCCCTGACACCCTACCTCCGCAGACCCGACGCGCGCCGCCGATGCCCGACTTCAGTCCCGCCGAACTCACCGCGATCGCACTCAGCCTGAAGGTCTCCGGCGTGGCGACGCTGTGCAGCCTGCCGTTCGGCGTGGCGATGGGCTGGCTGCTGGCGCGCGTGCGTTTTCCCGGCAAGTTGCTGCTCGACACGCTGATGTATCTGCCGTTGGTGTTGCCGCCGGTGGTCACCGGTTACGCGCTGCTGATCGGGTTCGGTTCGCAAGGACCGATCGGCCGCTTCCTGTCGGAGTACCTGCACATCAGCATCGCGTTCCGCTGGACCGGTGCGGCGCTGGCCAGCGCGATCATGGGGTTCCCGCTGATGGTGCGCGCGATCCGCCTGTCGATCGAGAATGTCGACCGGCGCCTGGAACAGGCCGCGTCCACGCTGGGCGCCAATCCGTGGCGGGTGTTCTTCGGCGTGACCCTGCCGCTGGCGTGGCCGGGATTGATGGCCGGCGCGGTGCTGTGCTTCGCCAAGGCGTTGGGCGAGTTCGGCGCGACGATCACCTTCGTCTCCAACATCCCCGGCGAAACCCAAACCCTGTCTTCGGCGATCTGGGGATTGATGCAGACGCCCGGCGCCGAATCGGGCGTGCTGCGCCTGGCGCTGGTCGCGGTCGCGATCTCCTTCGCCGCAGTATTCGCCTCCGAGTGGCTGGTGCAGCGCCAGCGCGCGGGAGCGCAGCGATGACGAACGCGGTCGACGGCGCGTACGGTTTCGATATCAACATCCAACTGCGCCGCGGCGGATTCCAGCGCGGATTCTCGATCCGCAGCCGGCAACGGGTGATCGCCGTCGTCGGCGATTCCGGCGCCGGCAAGACCTCGTTGCTGCACGCCATCGCCGGTCTGCTGCGCCCGAGCCGCGGACACATCGAAATCGCCGGCCGTCGCCTGTTCGACAGCGCCGCGCGGGTGGATCTGCCCGCGCACCGGCGCCGGATCGGCTACGTGTTCCAGGACGCGCGCTTGTTCCCGCATCTGGACGTGCGCGGCAACCTGCTCTACGGCCTGCACGGCGAGGCCGCGCGCGACACCCGATTCGAACTCGGCGCGATCGTCGAACTGTTGGGCATCGGCTCGCTGCTCACGCGCGGCACCGCCGGATTGTCGGGCGGCGAAATGCAACGCATCGCGCTGGGCCGCGCGTTGCTCTCGCAGCCGCGCATCCTGCTGCTCGACGAACCCTTGTCGATGCTCGACATGAACCGCCGCGACGAACTGCTGCCGTACCTGCAACGCGTGCGCGACGAGACCTCGTTGCCGATGATCTACGTCAGCCACTACCCCGATGAAGTGCGGCGTATCGCCGACGAAGTGCACACCATCGATTGATGCGGCAACCGATGCCGCGGCATCGGCCGCAATCGCCCTATCTCGCCGCGGTGCTTTGCGCGGACAGCGCCTGCGCCGCGGTCAGCTTGATCTGCAATTCCAGATCGGCACGGCCGGCACCGGGCTTGCCGCCGTGGCTCACGCGCGCGGTGCCGCCGCTTTTCACCGCTATTTTGGGCGTACCGACCACCTCGCCGTCCTTGCGCAGCGTCATCGCCAACCAGACCGTGTCGCGAGTCGAAGCCGTATACAAGGCTTTGTCCTCGCCGACCGTGGCCACGCCGTCGATGGTCCACCGCGCGTCGCCGCCGGCATCGCGGATCGAAAACGCTTGTCCCACCGGCTCGATCTGCGTGAAACGCCGCTCGTGGCCGCCGGCCTCGGCGACGAACTCCATCATCACCGTACCCGGCGTCGCTGCGCTCGCGGGCGGTGCCGGTTGCGCGGCCCAGGCCACGGCGCCCGCAGCACACGCCAAGGCCGTCACCGCGACGATGCCGACCCTGCGGCGCAACGGCGTACTCGTATTTCGCTTCAACATTTGGATTCGCTCCTGCAAAGGATGGGGGTGACCCCAATGACAGCCCAACGGCGTGGCCTGCGCCGCGAGCTGAGTGGTGAACATGGCCTGTGCGTAGGCGCGGCGCGCGCCGGGATGCCGCGCGATCACCCGCGCATCGCAGGACAATTCCTGATCGTGGCGGAAGCGCGCGGCGGCGTAATGCAATAAGGGGTTGAACCAGAACACGCAGCGCACCACTGCGACGAGCGCGTTGAGCCGCAGATCGCCTCGCGCCAGATGCACGCGCTCGTGGGCCAGAATCAGTTCGCGTTGTTGCGAGTCGTAACGATGTTCGAAATCCGGCGGCAGGACGATCGCGGGCCGCCACAGGCCGATCACCGCGGGCAGTCCGACATCGCATTGCGATCGCAGACATCCGTCGCGATGAACAACCAGCCGTCCGAGCGAGGCGCGGAATCGCCGCTGTCGCCGGGCCATCCACGCCCCGGCCGCGACCGTGCCGAGCAGCCACATCGCTATCGTCCAGGTGCCGCCGTTCGCAGTCATCGTCGCGGCGGTATCGACGCGCGCAGCGCCGGCGATGTCCAGCGACCAGTACCCCTGCGCCAGCGGCGACACGGCGTGCGAAGACACCGGCAGATGACCCGCCAGCATCGTCGCGGGCACGATCCACCACGCCGAATAAGCCACGCCCGCGCCGAACCATCGCCGCAACGGCCGTCGCACCAGCAATACCGCCACGACGGCTGCGCTCATCGCCAAGCTGGTTTCCAGCAAAACTGCGATCCACTCAGCGCGGGTCATCGTCGAGCTCCTCCAGCAGTTTGCGCAGCTCGGCGATGTCCTTGCGGCTGAGCTTGCGGTGCTCGCTGAAATGCGCAACCAAGGGCGCCACGCGTCCGCCGAATAAGCGCTCCAGCAAGCCCTGGCTTTCGTCCAGCACCCAATCCTCGCGCTTGAGCACCGGCGCGTAGAGATAACGCCGCCCTTCCTTGTCGGCGCGAATGGCGCCTTTATTCAACAAACGGTTGAGCAAGGTCTTGACCGTCGGCTCCTGCCAGGACTGGCTGTCGGCGAGCGCGGCGACCACCTCCTCCGCGCTCAGCGGATGGCGCTGCCACAGCACATCCATCACCACCGACTCGGCTTCGCTGATCCGCATCGTTTACATCCGTAATTTTTCATCAGATTACGCGTGTAAATGAAAATTGCAAGCACCGATTTGCCCGGATTGAGATACTGGTCGCATGAACGAACCCGCCCGCTTCCAATCCCTGGCCGACGCCGTCGATTTTCTTTACCAGCGTCTCGACGGCGCCCTGCACGTCGGCGCGCCGCTCGGCCTGGGCAAGCCGCACCGCCTGCTCAACGCTTTGTACGAACGCGCCGAGCGCGATACCCAACGGCCGCTGCATCTGTACACCGCGCTGTCGCTGGATCCGCCCGGCGCGGGCAAGGGCCTGGAAGGCCGCTTCATCGGGCCGTTCGCGCAGCGCCATTTCGGTGAGGATTTCCCGCGCTTGCGCTATGTGCAGGCGCTCAAGCGCAACACGCTGCCCGCGCACATCGAGATCGAGGAGTTCTATCTGCAATCGGGTGCGCTGCTCAACGCGGTGGCGGCGCAACGCCGTTATGCCAGTCTCAACTACACCCACGTCGCGCGCGCGCTGGCCGACCGCGGAGTCAATGCGATCGTGCAGAAAGTCGCGGCCGATCCGACCGGCGGCACGCGTCTGTCGTTGTCGTGCAATACCGATCTGACCTTCGATGCGGTCGACGCGATCGTCGCGCGCGGTCTGCCGCGGCCGCTGCTGATCGCCGAAATCGATCCGCACCTGCCGTGGCTGGGCGGCAGCGCCACGGTCGAAGACACGTTCTTCGACGCGATCGTCTCGCCGCCGGGCCCGCATCCGAAGCTGTTCGGCCTGCCGCGCCAACCGGTCAGCGACGCCGATTACGCGATCGGTTTCTACGCCAGCACCTTGGTGCGCGACGGCGGCACGCTGCAGATCGGCATCGGCACGCTGGCCGACGCGCTGTGTCATGCGCTGGCGCTGCGGCATACCGACAATACGGCGTATTTGCGGGTGATCGAGGCGTTGGGGGTGAAGGTTGCGCCGGTTGGTGGCGCTTCGGGAGATGTTGACTTGCGTCGTGGCAATAACACGAAGGCGACAGTTGCGCCGCTTGGACCCTTTAGCGTTGGGCTTTTTGGCTGTTCCGAAATGATCAACGAAGGCTTCCGCCGCCTGGTCGAAGTCGGCGTGATCAAGCGCAAGGTCGTCGACGATCTGGATCTCATGCGCCGCCTGCACGAGGGCCAGGCCAGCGCGGAACACCTGCAGCGTCTGGAGCGCGATGGCGAATTCCTGCAAGGCGGCTTCTATCTGGGCTCGCCGGATTTCTACGATTGGCTGCGCGCCATGCCCGAGGAGCAACAGCGCGGCATCAGCATGCGCCGGATCAGCGAGGTCAACGAGCTGTACGGCGGCAACGAAACTTTGGAGCGTCTGCAACGGCGCGACGCGCGCTTTTTCAACAGTTGCATGATGGCCACCGCGCTCGGCGCGGCGGTATCGGACACGCTCGACGACGGCCGCGTGGTCTCCGGCGTCGGCGGCCAGTACAACTTCGTGGCGATGGCGCACGCCCTGCCCGACGCGCGCTCGGTGCTGATGCTGCGCGCGACCCGCGAAAGCGGCGGCGAAGTGCGCTCCAATGTGGTTTGGAACTACGCGCAGACCACCATTCCGCGCCATCTGCGCGATATCTACATCACCGAGTACGGCATCGCCGATCTGCGCGGCAAGACCGATGAGGATTGCATCGAGGCGATGGCCGGCATCGCCGGCGATCCGTTCCGGGCTTCGCTGCTGAGGCAGGCGATGGAGCGCGGCAAGATGCCGCGTTCAATGCTGAACGTGGCCGGTCAAAATACCGCCGAGGCCCTGAGCGCGAAGCTGGCTGCGTTCCGCGCCGAAGGGGTGTTGCCGGACTATCCGCTAGGCAGCGACTTCACCGAAGTCGAGCAACGGCTGGTCAAGGCCTTGGGATGGTTGAAGGCGAACACGGCCACGCGCGGGGCGAAGTTGCGTACAGTGATGCAGGCGCTGTTCTCGTCGGCCAGCGAGGATCGCGAAGCGCTGCAGCGCATGGGCCTGGAGCGACCGTCCAACTTGGGCGAGCGCATCGAGGCCCGGCTGGTCTCGCTGGGATTGCGTAGCAGCGCAATGGGCTGATCGAAAAGCGTCGGGGCTGAAGCCCCTCCCACAAAAGACCTCGAAACAGCCAGGGCTGTTGTGGGAGGAGCTTCCCGTCCGACGCCTTCGAGGTCTGTTTTGAAAATGGCCTTAGCACCGAGCCTTCGAGATCTTTTGTGGAAATGGCTTAGCGCTGAGCCTTCGAGGTCTTTTGTGGGAGGGGCTTCAGCCCCGACGCTTTTCCTCCAACCACACCGCGTCCCAATACGGATAATCGTTGATCCGCCGCACCAGACCGGCGCGTTTTGGATTGGCCACGATGTAACGGGCCGCATGCACCAAGTCCTCATCCTCGCGCAAAGCATGATCGTGAAAGCCCGGCATCCACACCAGGCCTTTGCGATTCGATGCCCGATTCACCGCTCGTGCGGCGCGACCTTTCATTGAGGCGATCACGCTTTCCAGACGGATATCGCTGTGCAGTTCGATCAGTCCGTGCCAGTGGTCGGGCATCAAGACCCAACACAGCAAGCGCGCGCCCAACCATTTTTCAGGGTCGGCGATCGCGGCGGCGGCGATGGATGCGAGTGCTGGATCGGCGAAGATCGGACGCCTTCGAATGCACACCGTGGTGACCAGATAGATCGGACCGCATTCGGACCAGCGGCCGCTGCGCAGGGCCCTATAGCCCGGAGTGAGATGTTCGGCTGTCATGCCGCCAGACTGCCGACTCATCCTCTTTGAGGATGTCGGCTGTTGCCTTATCGCGGCATCGGGGAATTTCGCGGGCTTGTGTAGCAGTCGGGGCTGAAGCCCCTCCCACAAAAGACCTCGAAAGCGGCGAAGTCTTTTGTGGGAGGGGCTTCAGCCCCGACTGCACCACCTACTGCGCAGCCACAAGCACGACTGCGCTGCCATGCGTACCGCAAAAGAAAACGGGGACGCGATGCGCCCCCGTTCTGTCACACCTGCGATGTCCATCCGCTCACGCCGCCGCCGACGCACCGGCGTATCCGCCAGCGGATCAACCCAACTTCTTCACCGTGGCCACCACGCGATCGACAGTGAAACCGAAGTACGGGAACAAGGCCTCCGCCGGCGCCGACGCGCCGAAGCGGTCGATGCCGACCACCTCGCCGTCCAGGCCGACGTACTTGCGCCAGAAGTCGGTGATGCCCGCTTCGATCGCCACGCGCTTGCGCACCGCGTCAGGTAGCACCGACTCGCGGTAGTCCTGCGGCTGACGGTCGAACACGTCGGTCGACGGCATCGACACCACGCGCACCTTGACGCCATCGGCGCTCAGCGCATCGGCGGCCTGGGTCGCCAGACCGACTTCCGAACCGGTCGCGATCAGGATCACCTCCGGCGCGCCTTCGCTGTCGCGCAGCACGTAACCGCCGCGCGCGATCTGCGCGACCTGTTCTTCCGAACGCGGCTGATGGGTCAGATTCTGGCGCGAGAACACCAGGCAGCTCGGGCCGTCCTTGCGCTGGATCGCCGCGCTCCAGGACACCGCCGATTCGACCGCGTCGCACGGACGCCACACGTCGTTGTGCGGGATGTAGCGCAGCGAGGCCAGATGCTCGACCGGTTGATGGGTCGGGCCGTCTTCGCCCAGGCCGATCGAATCGTGGGTGTAGACGTGGATCGCGTGCGCGCCCATCAGCGCGCTCATGCGCACGGCATTGCGCGCGTAGTCGCTGAACACCAGGAAGGTCGCGTCGTACGGGATGAAGCCGCCATGCAGTTGCAGACCGTTGCTGATCGCGGTCATGCCGAATTCGCGCACGCCGTAGTAGACATAGTTGGCGTTCGGATCGGTGCTGGCGACCGACTTGCTGCCCTTCCACAAAGTCAGGTTGGAATGGGCCAGGTCGGCCGAGCCGCCGATCAATTCCGGCAGCAGCGGGGCGAAGGTTTCGATCGCCATCTGCGAAGCCTTGCGCGAGGCGATGGTCTGGCCGTCGGCCTGCAACTTGGCGATGTAGGCGTTGGCCTGATCGACGAAGCCTTCCGGCAATTCGCCGACGATGCGGCGCAGCAGTTCGGCGGCCTCGGTCGGGAACTCCGCGGCGTAGGCATCGAACGCCTGCTGCCATTGCTGCTGGGCGGCGGCGTGGTCGCGCGCGCGCCAGCCGGCGTAGATGTCCTGCGGAATCTCGAACTCGGCGTAGGGCCATTCCAGCGCGGCGCGGGTCGCGACGATTTCGTCCTTGCCCAGCGGCGCGCCGTGCGAGGATTCCTTGCCGGCCTTGGCGGGCGAACCGAAACCGATGGTGGTGCGGCAGCAGATCAGGGTCGGTTTGTCGCCGTGCTTGAGCGCGGTGTCGATCGCGGTCTTGATCTCAACCGCGTCCTGTCCGTTGACGTTGCGGATCACCCGCCAGCCGTACGCTTCGAAACGCGCCGGCGTGTTGTCGGTGAACCAGCCGTCGGTGTTGCCGTCGATCGAGATCTTGTTGTCGTCCCAGAACGCGACCAACTTGCCCAGGCCCCAGGTGCCGGCGAGCGAAGCGGCTTCGTGCGAGATGCCTTCCATCAGGCAGCCATCGCCCATGAACACCCAGGTGCGGTGATCGACGATGTGGTGGCCTTCGCGATTGAAGCGCTGCGCCAGCAACTTCTCGGCCAGCGCCATGCCCACCGCGTTGGCGAAGCCCTGGCCGAGCGGACCGGTGGTGGTCTCGATGCCGGGCGTTTCGAAGTTCTCCGGATGCCCCGGCGTCTTGGAATGCAGCTGGCGGAAATGCTTGAGTTCCTCGATCGGCAGGTCGTAACCGGACAGGTGCAACAGCGCGTACTGCAGCATCGAGCCGTGGCCGTTGGAGAGGATGAAGCGGTCGCGGTTGAGCCACTTCGGATCGGCCGGGTTGTGGCTGAGGTAGTCGTTCCACAGCACCTCGGCGATATCGGCCATGCCCATCGGCATGCCCGGGTGACCGGAGTTGGCGGCCTGCACCGCGTCGATGGCGAGGAATCGGATGGCGTTGGCGAGGTCGCGGCGGCTGGGCGTCGTCATGGGGGTCTGCGGCTGGAGGCGGAAAGGCTGAAACGAGAGCCGGGCCCGGGAGTGAGCGGATCGGACCGGACCGGCGAAGAGCCGCCATTGTCCCATCCCGGGACGGCCGTGTCGCCCCGAAGCCATCGGGCACCAGCGGATTCAGCTTTCGGGCCCATGGGCCGTGGCCGAAACGACAGGATCGGCACGTCGTCGCAGCCGCCCCTGTAGGAGCGGCGCGAGCCGCGACTGCGCCAACGCAATTACGCCGAAACTGCCGCAGTAGCGGAGTTGTCGCAGTCGCGGCTCGCGCCGCTCCTACAGGGAAGCATCGCAGCAACAAAAAAGCCCGCCGGGTGGCGGGCTCCTCGTCAATCGGCCAACTGCTCCGCCGGCGGATCTTCCACCCCGCGAGACACCATCGCAGCGATGGCGATATCGCCGGTGACGTTGAGCGTGGTCCGGCACATGTCGAGGAAATGGTTGACGCCGAGAATCAGGCCGATGCCCTCCGGCGGCACCTTGACCATCGCGCAGATCATCGCCACCACCGGCAGCGAGCCCGAAGGCACGCCGGCGGTACCGATGCCGCCGAGGATGCAAACCAGCATCACCATCACCTGCTGGCCGAGCGTCAGATCGACACCGAAGAACTGCGCCAGGAAGATCACCGTGACGCCCTCGAACAACGCGGTGCCGTTCTGGTTGGCGGTCGCGCCGACGGTCAGCACGAAACGCGACACCCGCCGCGGCAACTTGAGTTCGTCCTCGGCCACGCGCAGCGCGGTCGGCAGAGTGGCGTTGCTCGACGCGGTGGAGAAGGCCAGCACCATCGCTTCCTGCACGCCCTTGAAGAACTCGACCGGCGAACGCCCGCCGATGAACTTGATTGCCAGCGCGTAGACCACGAACAGATGGATCGCCAGGGCCGCGACCACCACGGCCACGTACTTGGCCAGCTTGAACAGCAGATCCCAGCCGAACGCCGAGGCCAGGTTGAACATGAAGCAGAACACCGCGTACGGCGCCAGCTTGATGACCAGGCCGATCAGGGTCATCGAAATATCGAACAAGCCCTGGATGCCGTCGCGCAGCGTGTCCACGGCCTTGGACTTGGTCAACACCATGCCCACGCCGATCATCAGGGCGAAGAACATCACCGCCAGGATCGCGTCGTCGGCAGCGGCCTGGATGACGTTGCTGGGCACGATCGACACCAGCATCTGGATGCCCTTGGGCGCGTCCGCGCTGCCCTTGACGATGCTCTGCGCGCGCTCGGCGTTCTCGCTCATCATCTGCTGGGCCTGGGCCGGATCGACCCCGGCGCCGGGCTGGAACAGGTTGACCATCACCAGGCCCAGGACCACCGCCAGACCGGACATGATCACGGTCAGGCCGAGCGTGCGCCAGCCGACCCGGCCGAAGGAGCGGATATCGCCCATCTCGCTCACACCCATCACCAGCGCCGAGAACAGCAGCGGGATCACCAACATGAAGATCAGGCGCAGGAAGATTTCGCCGGCCGGGCCGGTGATCACCTCGGTGAACAGCTTCAGCAGCGGACGGCACTGCCAGCCCAGGTCGGCGCCAGCGGCGGGCGCCGCGCAGGCGTTGCCGGCCAATTGCGCCCAGCTCACGCCGCCGATGCCGGCGGCATAAACGATCAGCCCCAGGATCAGACCGGCCGCGAAGCCGATCGCCATCTTCCAGTGCAACGGCAGTTTCTTGCCCGAGGTGAGGGTTTCGCTCATGAATCCGGCCTGGCCAAAACAACCGGCAGGATACACCAGGGGGTCGGGACGGCCCGGACGATGGAGTCTCGACGCGCTGCACCGGCCGAGCCATCCGCCCTTGTACGGGCGGCCCTGTGCAGGGAGGACATTTGCTTACTTCAGCCACGACGCTCTCCACCCGGCTCTCGGCGATCCGAGCCGAAAGCGTCGAGGCTCAAGCCGCTTCCACAAAGAGCCCGATCACTGACGCGACGGATACAGCGGCGGCAACGGCGAAGCCGCTTCGCCCGACGATTGCCGCCATTGCGGCGGGGAGGTGAACGCGGCGCGCAACAGATTGCGCGCGGCCACGCCGTCGCCAGCGCCCCAACGTGCGCGACGCAGCGCTTGTACGGCTTCGCGTTGGGCCGGATCGGCCAACCGCTGAACCAACTCGTCGTCGTCGGCCGCGGGCGGACGGGCCAGACCGCGCAACACGCCAGAGATGCGTTCGAAATCGCCGGTGTCGATCAACTGGCGCAGCGCCGGCATGTTCAAGGGCAACGACGCCGGCCCGGCCGCGGCCGGCGCCGCATCGACCTGGGCGAACGCGCGTTGCGGATGGCTGCGCAGATGCAGGGCCCACACCAACGTGGCCAGCCACAGCAGCGCGAACAAGCCGGCCGCGATCGCCCAGCCGTTGCCGGAGAACGCCGCTGGAGCGCCCGTGGCCCCGTTGGCGGTACCCGCGACGGACGGATCGCCGCCGGCGGAACCGGCGCTGGCCGCGACCGCCGGATTGGGCGCGCCAGGAGCCACCACGCCGGTCGGCGAGGCGACGGTCCAGCTCAGCGGCGGCAGGCTGGCGGTGCGCGCGCTGGCGGCGTTGACGTCCCACCAGTCCAGGCGCAGGCCTTCCAGGCGCACGGTGCCCTCGCGCGAGGGCACCAGCGAGAACTTGCGGGTCAACTTCACCCGCGGCCGGCCGGCGGCGAAACTTTCGTCGGCCTGTACCGGATCGGCGAACACCTGCACTCCGTCGATCGGCGGCAGCTGCAGATCCGGCAACTGGGCCAGGCCGGCGCCGTCCACGGTGGCCTCGACCACCACGGTGGCCGCGTTGCCCATGCGCAGTTGTTGCGGCGTGGTGCGGTAACGCAGGTCCAGGCTGCGCAAGGGCAACCACGGCTGCGCCGCGTTGGCCGGCACCGGCCGCACGTCGAGCGTGCGCGCCTTGCCGCGCGCGTGCTGCGGCGCACCGCTGTCGCCGGTGAGCTGTTCGAGCAGGCCCGGCGCGCTGCGGCCGTCGAACACCGCCGCCGGCACCGACATCCGTCCGCTGCGTTCGGGCACCAGCAGATAGCGGCGCTCGACCACGGTGTAGGTGCGTCCGCCGAGGTTGCGTTCGTACTGGGCGTCGTCGCCGACCTTCATCAACGAGGCGCCGTCGGGCACCGGCTGATCGAGCTTGCCGCTGGCGATGGGCACCGCCGCGTACAGACGCACCAGCCAACCCACCGCCTGCTGCACGTAGGGGTTGTCGTCGTCGGGAATGACTTCCAGGAACACGTCGGCGCCGGTCGGCGCGGGCGGTTGTTCGACCGGCGCGGCGGGTGCGGCCTGCACGTACAGCGTCAGCGGTTGCGTGCGCCCTCCCCCCACCCGCAGCGAAGGAATCGCCAGGCGTCCGCTGCGCAACGGCCGCAAGGTCATCGTGTAACGGGTGTGCACGATCAAGCCGCCGTTGCCGGGCGCCATCCGCGTCGCGATGTCGCTGTTGCTGAGCGAGAAATCCGTGGTCAGCGGCGCATAGTCCGGCAGATCGCCGAGCATTTCGCTGGTTTCCACCCGCAACGTCACCGTTTCGTCGGCGCGGATGCTGTCGCGGTCGAGCCAGGCGCGCACTTGCGCCGACGCGCCGGCGCTGAAGCCGGCCAGCAGCACGCACAACGCGAGTTTGAGCAAATAACGCGGCATCGGCCTCAATCTCCTTTCAACTGCTGCATCTGACGCCGGGCGTACTCGATCTTGAACTTTTCGCGCAGCAACGCGCCCGGGTCGTCGGGCACGCGCTTGAGCCAGGCGTCGTTGGCCAGCTTGCGTTCGCGTTGCGCCGGAGTGCGCGCCGGTTCGCGCTCGCCCTTGGGCCCGGCCTTGCTTTCCTTGGCCTGCCGTTCCAGCTCGCGCTGCATTTGTTCGCGCTGCGCGGCATCGGCCTTGCGCTGCGCTTCGGGATCGGTCGGCGGCGGTTGGCCGGCATCGTTCGGCTCGCCATCGCCCTTGGACGGTTGCGACGGCTTGTTCGGATCGCCTTTGTCCGGATCGGGCTTGTCCGAGGCGGACTTGGATTTGGAATCGTCGGAGGGCTTCTGACTCTGCGACGGATCGTCGTTCGGCTTGGGCGATTTGTCGTTCTGCCCTTCGCCGCTCGGCGGCGGCTTGCGCTTCATCGCCTCCTCGACCGCGCGCTTGTTGGCGATCGCATCGGCCATGCCGGGCTGCAGTTTGAGCGCGCGATCGTAAGCCTGGATCGCTTCGGGGTATTGCTGCTGACGGGCCAGCGCGTTGCCCAGGTTGTACTGCGCATCGACGCCGTCGGCGCGTTGATACAGGCCGGCGGCCTGCTCGAAACGGCCCGCGCGATAGGCCTGGTTGCCCTGTTCGATACGCTCGTGCGCGGCCTGATCGGCGCGCCGCCACAACGACTGCGCGTGGCCCGGCGCCATCGGCAGCCACAAGCACAGCACGACCACCGCGGCGACGCCGCTGCGACGGCGGAACGCGAACAGCGCGAGCAACATCAACACAGGCAGCAGCCAGTAGCCGTCGTCTTCGCGTGCCAGCCCCTTCTCGCCCTGGCGCGCGCCGACCTCGGCGCTGTCGGGCGCGAGCACGCCGAGCGCGCGCAGATCGCTGTCGTCGCGGGTGATCGCTTCATAGCGTCCCTTGCCTTCGGCGGCCAACGCGCGCAAGGAGTCGACGTCCAGGCGCGCCATCACGATGCGCCCGTCGGGACGCTGGAACGGAGCGCCGGCACTGTTGCCCAGTCCCAGTACCGATACCCGGTAACCCTGGTCGGCCGCGACGTCGGCGGCGCGGCGCTCGCGTGGATCGGCGCGATCGGTGATCAGCAGAATCTGCCCGCGCGCGAATCCGCCCTGGCGCAGCAGCCGCGCCGACCACTGGATCGCGCGATCGGCGCGCTGGCCGTCGCCGGGCATGATGTCGGGCGCCAGCGAATCGAGAAACACCTGAAGATTGCGCGGGTCGTCGGTCAGCGGAGCGACCGTGTAGGCATCGTCGGCATACACCACCAGGGCGATCTGGCCGCCGCTGCGCTGGGCCAGCAGCGAGCTCAACTTGGCCTTGGCCTGGGCCAGACGGCTCGGCGGCAGATCGGCGGCCAGAGTGCGGCTGGACAGATCCAGCGCGATCACCAGCGGCGTACGCCCTTGCCACAACGGCTGCTCGCTCTGCGACCAACTGGGACCGGCCAGGGCAACCACCGCGACGACATACGCCAGCGCCGCCGCCACCGCGGCGATGCGCGAACGCCGATCGCTGCTGGACTCGAGCAAATGCGGCAACAGATGCGCGTCGACCCGACCGCGCCAGACATTGCTCAACCGGCCGCGGCGCAGCCACAACCAAGCCAGCGCGGGCAAGGCCAACAACGCCCACAACCACTGCGGCCGCAGCCAGAGCAACGGCGCCAGATGGCCGAAAAGATCCGCCGACGACGAGGGATTCATGCTTTCCTCCGGCGCGGCCACAGATAAGCGAGCAAGGCCAGCGCGAACGCGCCGCCGAGCGGCCAAGCGTAGCGCTCGATGCGAGGACGCACCGACTTGCCCGGGCGCTGCACCGGTTCCAGACGGTTGATCTCGGCGTAGATGCCGACCAGCTCACCGGTGTCGCGAGCGCGGAAGAAACGGCCGCCGGTGAGCTCGGCGATGCGGCGCAAGGCGTTTTCGTCGACCTCGGCGCCGCCGCCCGGCGTGGGAATCTTGATGCCGAACAGCGACATCGACCCATCGCCGCCGAAGGCGATGGTGTGGATGCGCACGCCTTCGTCGCGCGCGATTTCGGTGGCGCGGCTGGGATCGGGCGTGCCGGGCGTGTTGACGCCGTCGGTCAACAGAATCAGCACCCGCTCATCGCTGGGTTGCTCGCGCAGACGGCGCACGGCCAGACCGATGGCTTCGCCGATCGCGGTCTCCTGGCCGGCCAGTCCGACCAGACTGTCCTTGAGTTGGTCGCGCACGGTGTCGCGGTCCAAGGTCAACGGCGCGAGCACGTAGGCGCGATTGCCGAACACCACCAGACCGATGCGATCGCCGACACGACGGTCGAGGAAGTCGGCGAGCACGGCCTTGGCCGCCGTCAACCGATCCACCGGCTGACGGCCCAGGCTCATGTCGATCTCGCTCATGCTGCCCGATAGATCCAGCGCCAGCATCATGCCGCGGCCGACCTGCGGCGGTCGGATCGCCTCGCCCAGCTGCTGCGGCCGCGCCGCTGCCAGGCACAGCAGCGCCCAGGCGATCCACGCCAATGTACCGGCGCCGCCGCCACGCAGGCTGCGCCCGCCGGCCGCGGCGACCGCGTCCAGGCGCGCGCCGAACGGAACCTTCAACGCCGCCGAGCCGTCGCGCACGGCCGGCAACAGCCAGCGCACCAGCAGCGGCAACGGCAACGCGGCCAACAGCCACGGCCAGGCGAACAGTTCGCGCCATTCGCTCAACAACGACGCCATCAGTTCGCGCCCATCCATTGCAGGAACCGGCGCCGCGCGATCTCGCGCAGCGCCGCGGCCTGGGCCGGATCGACCCTGGGCCGGTAACCGCCGTCGAGCAACAGGCGGCCGCCGCCATCGGCGAAATCGCGGCGTTTGCTGCCGCGATCGAGAAACTCCAGCCACTGCTCGCCCTGCAGGCGGTCGGCCTGGCTGTCTCGGCGGCGCGCGGCGCGGCGCAACAGTTCCGACATCGCCGCCACTTGCGCGGCCGGCGTGTCCGCCTGCGCCAAGGCGCGATCGAACACCTGCGCGATTTCGCGCCGACGCTTCGTGCGCCGGCGATACCAGAGGTAAGCGGCCAGTGCCACGATCGCAACCGCACCGATCACCGCCCACCAACCCAGCGCCAACGGCCACCACGAAGGCGCGGCCGGCAGGTGTACGTCGCGCAGAACCAGCGGCGCGGCCATCAGGCCACCAACGGCCGCGCACGGCCCAGCAGCGGCAGCCAGGATTCGCTGGCGTCCTGCGTCGACAAGGCCTGCACGCGCACGCCGCGCACCGGCAGTTTTTCCAGCGCGACCTCGACCGGGGCGACGAAGCTGTCGTGCCAACGCTGACGTTGCGCGTCCACGCCCAGATCCAGTTCGAGCCGCTGGCCATCGCGACTGAACGGCAAGGGCCCGCGCGGCGGCTGGGTTTCGATCGGATCGGTCAGCAGCAGCACGATCACTTCGTGATGCTGGGCGAGCACCGCCCAACGCCGCTGCGGCAGCGCCGCGACGCTGGCCGGATCGGCCAGCACGACCAGGCGCGAGCCGGGCCGCAGCAGGCGCGCGGCATGATCGAGCGCGACCCCGAGTCCCGCATCTTCTGCCGGCGGCTGGCTGTACCAGCGCACCATCGCATCGAGCACGCGCAGGGCTCCGCGCGGACCGGAACCCGGCGTCACCGGCGGTTCGCGCAGGCTGCCGCGCAAGGCGGCGATGCGGTCGCCGTCGCGCGCCGCGGCCCAGGCCGCGACCGCGCCGGCGCGCGCGGCCTGCACCGACTTGAAGCGCACGCGGGTGCCGAAATACAGCGACGGCGCGGTGTCGGCGACGATCAGGCTCAAGCGCTCGCGCTCGGCCTGGAACAATTTGGTATGGGCGCGGCCGGTGCGCGCGGTCAGACGCCAGTCGATGTGGCGCGCATCGTCGCCGTGCGAATACTCGCGCGATTCGGCGTATTCCATGCCGCGTCCGCGCAACGGCGACAACGCTTGTCCGCTGACCCCATGGCGGCCCAGGCGCGCGCTGCGCCGGCCGCTGACGGCGGCGCGCAAAGCGACCAGTTCGGCCAAGCTCGGAACGATGCCGTCGCTCATCAACCCATCTCACTCCAACTCGTGCCGCTGCGGTCCATACAGCGCGCGGTTTCCGTTCCCGGCGACGCATCCGCCGCCGCGAACGCCGCTGTTACCCATCCCCAATCGCGGATTGCGAATCCCCGCCTCAAGGCAACGGCACTTTCTTGAGCAGTTCGCCGAGCAGACGGTCGCCGTCCCAACCCTCCGCGGTGGCCTCGTAGCTGGGCAGGATGCGATGGCGCAACACGTCCGGCGCGATCGCGCGGACATCGTCGGGAGTGACGAAATCGCGCCCGGCCAGCCAGGCATGCGCGCGCGCGCAACGCTCCAGCGCGATCGAGCCGCGCGGGCTGGCGCCCCAGGCGATACGACGCGCCAACGCGGCGTCGTAACGCCCGGCGTCGCGCGAAGCCAGGACGATCTCCACCAGATAACGCTCCACCGCCGGCGCCACGTGCAGATCCAGCACCGCGGTGCGCGCGGCATAGACATCGGCCAGCGGCATTCGCGCGATCGGTTCGGTCACCGCCTTGAGGGTCTGCCGCGCGCGTTCGCGCGCCAGACGCAGGATCTCGGTTTCCGCCGCCGCTTCCGGATAGCCGATGCGCACGTGCATGAGGAAACGGTCCAACTGCGCCTCGGGCAGCGGGAAGGTGCCTTCCTGTTCGATCGGGTTCTGCGTGGCCATCACCAGGAACAGCGGCGGCAAGGCGTAAGTCGCGCGGCCGACGGTGACCTGGCGTTCGCCCATCGCCTCCAGCAACGCCGACTGGACCTTGGCCGGCGCGCGGTTGATTTCATCGGCGAGCAGGATCGGATGGAAGATCGGTCCGGCCTGGAACTCGAAGCGACCTTCCTGCGGCCGCCACACTTCGGTGCCGGTCAGATCGGCGGGCAGCAGGTCCGGGGTGAACTGCACGCGGGCGAAGTCGGCCTCCAGGCGCGCGGCCAAGGCGCGCACCGCGCTGGTCTTGGCCAGGCCGGGCGCGCCTTCCACCAACAGATGGCCGTCGGCCAGCAAGGCGATGAGCAGGCGTTCGATCAGCTCGGATTGACCGACGATCTCCAGCGAAAGCGCATCGCGCAAACGCTTGAACGCATCGTGCAGGTGAGCGATTTCGGCATCGGCGAGGCGGGGTTGCTGGGCAAGTTCGGGGGCGCGGTCCATCCGGTATCCAGTGACGAGCGGGGCGAGGCGGAACGAGGTACGGGGTCGATTTTGACCGAAGTCGGCGGTCCAGGTTCAACGCCGGGGGTGTGAACGGTGCTCCGGCCGGGCAGCGACCGGCTTCATTCGGCGCTCTGACGTGCGAATGAGGCAGTGCCGAAGGTAGTGCCTGAAGGCAAAAGTCGCCACAGCAAGCTGAACAAGCTGCCGGCGTCCGTCGGGCCTGGCCTCGACAGGATGAGCTTGAAACCAGGGCCGCAACCGCGTCGGTCGGCCCACGATACGCGTCCCATGCGCAAGCGACTCCCTGAAAAATGCAAAGAGGGCCCGAAGGCCCCCTTTGCTGAAACCGGCGCCTCGATCAGCGCTGGCTCACCTTCATTATCTTCGGCGTCACGAAGATCAGCAGCTCGGCCTTGGTCTTGCTGCGGCTCTTCTTCTTGAACAGATTGCCGAGGAACGGAATGTCGGCCAGGAACGGCACCTTGGACAGATCGGTGCGATCGCGGAACTCGTACACGCCGCCGATCACCACGGTCTGACCGTCCTCGACCAACACCGCGGTGTTGATGTTGCGCTTGTTGATCTGCGGCACCTGACCGATCGAGGTATCGATGAAGCCTTCGATCTCGTCCTTCTTGACGTTCATGTTCAGGAACACGCGGCCGTCGTTGGTGATGGTCGGATTGACCTTCATCTCCATCAGCACGTCCTTGAACTGCACGTTCGGGATCGGAATGCTGTTGCCGCCCTGCTGCGGCGCGATGGTCACGTAGCCGACTTCCTGGCCCTGGCTGATGACCGCCTCGCGCTGATTGCTGGTGACCACGCGCGGATTGGAGACCACTTCGCCGCGACCCTCGGTCTGCATCGCGCTGAGCTCGAAGTCCAGGTTGACCCAGTTGCCGAGAATGGTGAACGCGAGCGCGCCGGCCGGATTGAGCACGCCGACGTTGCTGTTGAGGCTGGCCGGGAACAGGAAGGCCGGGTTGGTGAGCGTCTGCAGCAGCGAGCGGGCCTGATCGCGCAGCGCGGTGCCCTTGTTGATGTCGTTGCGTGCTTCAGCGGCAATCGCATCGTCGATCAGGCTGTCTGCCTGGCTCCGGATCGACGAGTTCTTGGCCGCGGTATTGCGATAGTTGTTGATGCTCTCCAGCGTACCGCTGGTGATATAGCGGTCCTTCGCGCCGGAGACGCCGAAACGCGCGCCCAGATCGCGAGCGAAGCTTTCGTTGGCGATGACGATGCGGGCCTCGATCAGAACCTGGTCGACCGGACGGTCGATGACCCGGATCAGTTCCTTCATCTGCGCGACTTTCTTCGGAATGTCGCTGATCATCAGGGTGTTGGTGCGCTCGTCGGCGACCAGGCGGCCGCGCGGCGACAGGAAGCCGTTCTCGCTGGCGTTCTCTCCACCACCGGTACCGCCGCCGGAGCCGCCGATGCCCTTGGCCTCGGTCAGCGCCTTATAGATCTGCGAGGCGTTGTGGTAGTTGACCTGGATGTACTCGGTGGTCAGATCGACGCGGTTGTCGAGCGCGATACGCGCGTCTTCGCGATCCTGTTCGTACTTGGCGACCTCGGCCTGCGGCGCGACCCAGACCACGTTGCCGTTGCGGCGCTTGTCCAGGCCCTTGGCCTGCAGCACCAGATCCAACGCCTGATCCCAAGGCACGTTGACCAGACGCAGGGTCACGTTGCCCTGCACGGTGTCGGCGGCGACGATGTTGAGGTTGGACTCTTCGGCGACCAACTGCAGCACCGTGCGCACCGGCACGTCCTGGAAGTTGAACGTCACCGGACGGCCCGCATAGGCGCGGCCGGCCGCGGTCGGGCCGCTGATCGTGCCCGAGGTCGGCGCGGCGCCGCCCGGCTTGGCGTTGCCGGCCGGTGCGCCCACGGCGCGATTACCGGCCTGGGCCGTGCGCGGCACGACCTCGACGATGTAGTCGCGACCGGTCTGATAGGCCATGGTGTCGAAGGCGCCGCTGGTGTTGAGCACCAGTTGCGCGCCGGTGCCGCTGGTGCGCGCATCGATGCGCTGCACCGGCGTGGCGAAGTCGGCGACGTTGAGCGGGCGCTGCAGCGAGGCCGGCAACTTCGCGTTGCCGACGTCGATCATCACCTGCGAGCCCTGGCTGCGCATGTCGGGCAGCGCGCCTTCGCCGCTGAAGCGCACGATGAGCTTGCCGGAGCCGCCGTCGCCGCGCTTGAAGTCGATGTTGTCCACCGAGATCGTGCCCGGCAACTGCTTGGACGGATCGTTGCTCGGCGTCGGAGCGACCGCGGGCACGGCCGCCAGCGTCGCCGGCGGCTGGACGGCGGGCGCCGCCGGTGCCTTCTGCGGCGCCGCGTGCACGGCGCTGATGCCGGCCAGCAGGCCGACTACCAGTCCGGCAAAGCGGGGTCCGGCAAAGCGAGGTCCGGCCATGCGGGTGCCGGATGCCATGGGGCGTCGGTCCGACGGCATGTGGTTGGCGTTGAATACGATCATCATGCTATCCCCTAATCATTGATCTTCCAGCGCCACGGAAGCCGGACGTTCCAGCCAACCGCCTGCGCCATCCGGCACCAGTTCGACCAAGTCGATGCGTTCCTCAGTTACGGCGGTCACACGACCGTCGTTCTGCCCCATGTACGCACCGGGTCGAACACGATAAGTCACTTTGTCGGGCGCCATGACCAGCGCCACGATACCGCTGCCGCGTCCGAGGGTACCGACCATGTCGAGACCATCGAGCGGGAACTGTTCCAGCGGCTGCTTGCGTCGCTCCTTCTCCGGACGCGGACCCGAACTGGTGTCCTCGTCGGTGAAGGCGGTGCTGAACGGGTCGCGCAATTCCTGCGCGGCATATTCGAAAGTTTCGAACTGCTGCATGACCGGCAGCGGATCCAGCGGCGGCGCCGGCTTGGCCTTGATCTCGGCGACCCACTTCTCGAGATTGGGCGCGTCGCCCGGCGTGCTGCTGATGCTGCGGAAGCAGCCGGTGCCCAACAGGGCCAGACCGACCGCACAGGCGGCGGCGAGCGTGGAGGGGCGAAGTGCGAGGGAACTGCGCATGTCAGGTGCCCTCCTTCTTGTCGCCGGTGGCCGCGCCGCCGTCGGTACCGTCGGCCGGTTTGCTCTGCGCGGCCATCTCTTCTTCATCCAGATAGCGGTAAGTCTTGACCGTGCCGGCCAGCTCCAGCGGGCTGTTCGGGGTGATCCCGCCCAGCGCGTCCTTGCTGTTGTTGCCCTTGGGCTTCAGCGAGATGTCGTGCATGGTCATGATGACCACGCGCGGCAGCGAGGCCACGCCGCTGACGAAGGCGCCGAACTGGTGATAGGTGCCCACCATGCGCAACGCGATCGGCTTCTCGGCGTAGAACTCCTTCGGGACTTCGGCGCCGGGCTGGAACAGTTCGTTGGAGATGCCGGTGGCGAGCGCGGTCTGGGAAATGTCGACGATCAAGTCGGGCATTTCGGTCTTGCTGGGCAACTGACGCAGCATCTGCTGCAACTGCTGCTCCATCTGGATGAGCTGCTGCTTGAGCGGTTCCAGATTGGCGGCGCGACCCTGCTTGGTTTCGAAGGTGACGCGCAGATCGGCCTCCTTACGCTCCAGGCCTTCCAGTTCGGTGCGCTTCTCGCTGACGAACAGCCACCAGGCCAGGCCGATGATCACCACGGCGACCACGGCGCAGAAGATGATCTGCGCTTGCCGCGGCCAGCCGCCGATGTTGTTGAAGTCCAAGTTCTTCATCGAAGCCTTCTTGCTCACGACGCGGCTCCTGTCTTGGTGGGGGCAGCCGGCGCGGGCTTGGCCGGAGCGGCGGCGGGCGTTGCGGCATCGCCGGGCTTGGCCGGGGCGGCGGCAGGCTGAGCGGCGCCCGGCTTGGCCGGAGCGGCCGCGGGAGCGGCGGCACCGTTGGGCGCGGCGGCGGCCGGTGCGGTACCCGCCGGAACGTCCGCCGAGGCAACCGGAGCCGCGACGGGCGCGTCCGGAATACCGTCGCCGTCCTCGTCCTTGGGCGCGTTCGGGTTGGCCAGCTTCACCGTCAGCTTGAACTCGTACGGCAGGCCCTTACCACCACCGTCCTTCGCCTCGATGATGGTCAGGTCCGGCTTGCTCATCCAGCCGGAGACCTCGAGGGTCCGCATATACGTACTGACGCGGGCGTTGGACTGAGCGCGACCTTCCAGGGTCAGCGTCTCGGCGTCCTGCTTGATCGCGGTCAGCACCGCGCCGTCGGGAATGGTGCGCACCAGCGAATCGAACAGGTGCACCATCTGCGAACGGTTGGACTGCAGTTTCTCGATCACTTCCTTGCGCGCGAGCAGCTTGGCCTTCTTCTTGTCGAGCTCCTCGATCTCCTTGATCTTCTTGTCGACCTCGGCGATCTGCCCGTCCAGGAACGTGTTGCGGTCCTGCTGACCGCTGATTTCGCTGTTGTAGTAGAAAACGATCAGGCCCGACAGAACCACGGCGGCCAGGGCCGACAGGCCGAGGATCGCGCCGAATTCCTTCTGTCGTGCCTTGCGGCGCTCGGCGCGCCACGGGAGCAGGTTGATGCGTGCCATCAGTCGAAGCTCCTCAGGGCCAGGCCGCAGGCAATCATCAGCGCGGGAGCGTCCTGCGCGAGCGCGTGCGCCTGGACGCGCGGGCCCAAGGTCATGTGCGCGAGCGGGTTGGCCACGGTGGTCGGTACGCCGAGTTGTTCTTCGACCATCTCGGCGATGCGCGGAATCGAGGCGCCGCCGCCGGCCAGAACGATCTGGTCGACGCGGTTGAACTCGCTGCCGGCATAGAAGAACTGCAGCAGGCGGCTGACCTGCTGGACCATCGCTTCCTTGAACGGCTCCAGCACTTCGGCCTGGTAGCTTTCCGGCAAACCGCCCTGGCGCTTGGCCAGTCCGGCTTCTTCGTAGCTCAGGCCGTAGCGGCGCATGACCTCGTCGGTCAGCTGCTTGCCGCCGAACACCTGTTCGCGGTGATACAGGCTGCGTCCGTTGCGCAAGACGTTGAGCGTGGTCATCGTCGCGCCCGAGTCGACCAGCGCGACCAGACCGTCGCGCGGGCTGCTCAGCGTGTCGGCGAGCAGAGAGAACGCGTTCTCGATCGCGAACGCTTCCACGTCCATGACCTTCGGCGTCAGTCCACCCAGTTCCAAGGCCGAAGCGCGCACTTCGACGTTCTCCGAACGCGAGGCGGCGAGCAGTACCTGGACCATGTCCGGGCTGCCCGGCATCGGGCCGAGAATTTCGAAGTCGTGATTCACCTCGTCGATCGGATACGGCACGTAGTTGGCCGCCTCCAGCTCGATCTGGGATTCCATTTCGTCTTCGTCGAGATCGTTCGGCATGCCGATGACGCGGGTGATCACCGACGAACCGGCGACCGCGGCGGCGGCATGCTTGACGCGGGTCCCCGATCGGGCGACGGCGCGTTTGATCGCCTCACCCACCGCTTCGACCTCGACGATGTTCTTTTCCACCACCGCGTTGGGCGGAAGTGGCTCGACAGCATAGTGCTCAACACGGTAGCGATTGCCCACTCGCGAGAGTTGCAATAGCTTTACCGCAGTCGAACTGATGTCCACACCGACCAGGGCCGGTTGGCTTTTTGTGATGAGTCCCACAGTTATCTCCCCATGCCACAAGCGCTTACGCGCACTTCGTGTGGCCCCGGATTAGATAACGGACTTTTCACAGGCTGGCAACCACTTCTTTTGGGTTTGCCAACCCAGTCGTGCTTTTTTGACCCTCGGCGTCACGTGACCACCACCGTCAGTCCACCGGTCAAGTGCCAAGTGCAATAAATCCGCCATGAGCCGGCGACGACAAGCGAAAACGGCGAGACGGGGCTTGCTCGCGCGGCGCCGGAGGTGTCGCCTCCAACGGCCCGTAAACCGATCCTGCGATCGCCGCCGCGCCGCGATCCGTGCCCTCCGCTACAGTTCAAGCAGCCTCGTAGCCGTGGCAATGCGCCTGCGCTCACAGCTCACGCAAGCGGCCGGGCCAACGCGTGAGGCTCGGTGAAACGCCCCGCCCGCAGCCGCCCGATCCGAGGCGATCGCCCGGGCCGGGCCCGCTTCCGGACCGGGCCCGCGCGCCGGTACGCGAAGCCCGCCTAAACCGATGAGAATCGAGACCCGGGTCGCGATCCGCGCTCCTCTATACTTGCCCGTCACGACCACCGACTCCGGAATCCGATTCGATGTCCCGTATTCGCCGTTGGCTGCGCTGGGCGCTCTACGCGTTCATCGGCGTGGCCCTGCTGGGCGCCATCGCGCTCGGCACCTTGTATTACCTGATCGTCCCCAAGCTGCCCGACGTGGAGACCCTGCGGACCATCGAGCTGCAGGAGCCGATGTACGTCTACGCGCGCGACGGCCGCCTGATGGCGATGTTCGGCGAGACCCGGCGCTACCCGATCGCGATCGAAGACGTGCCCGAGCGCCAGAAGCAGGCGTTCATCGCGATCGAAGACTCGCGTTTCTACCAGCACCACGGCATCGACTACAAAGGCATCGGCCGGGCGATCTGGCTGCTGGCGACCACCGACGACAAGCGCGTGCCGGGCGGTTCGACCATCACCCAGCAGGTCGCGCGCCAGTACTTCCTGAGCTCGGAGTACAGCTACAAGCGCAAGCTCGGCGAAATGCTGCTGGCCATGCGCATGGAGCAGGAGCTCAGCAAGGATGAGATCTTCGAGCTGTACTTGAACAAGAGCTTCTTCGGCAACCGTGCTTACGGCGTCGGCGCAGCGGCGGAGTTCTACTACGGCAAGAAGATGAACGAGCTGAGCCTGGACGAGATGGCCTCGCTCGCCGGCATTCCCAAGTTTCCCTCCAGCGGCAACCCGCTGAGCAATCCCGAGCGCGCCAAGATCCGCCGCGACTACATCCTCGACCGCATGGCCGAGCAGCGTTTCATCACCTCCGCGGAGGCCGCCGAAGCCAAGGCCGTGCCGATGCACGCCAGCCCGCACGAGCGTCCGGTCGAGGTGTATGCGCCGTACGTGGCCGAAATGGTCCGCCAGGAGATGGTCGCCCGTTACGGCGCCGAGGCGCTGACCAAGGGCTACCACGTCACCACCACCATCGATCCGACCCTGCAGGTCGCCGCCGACAAAGCGGTGCGCACCGGCCTATCGGTGTACGACCGCCGTCACGGCTGGCACGGCGTGGAGCAGCATTTCGATCTGGCCCCGAGCGAAGACGCCACCGCCGCGCGCGTGCGCCTGCGCGGCATTCCGGCCCAGGCCAACCTGTTGCCGGCGATCGTGCTGTCGGTCAGCGGCTCGCAGGCCGGCTTCGTGCTCGGCGACGGCACCGAGCTGACCCTGGGCGACAAACAGGGCTTCGCCGGCCGCAGCCCCGGCAGCCTGCTCAAGCGCGGCGACCTGGTCCGCATCGCACGTATGGAAACCGCCGCCGAGCCGGCTGAAACGGCCAAGCCCGAACAGGCGCCCGCGGCGCCGGCCAAGCCGTCGATAGTCAGCTACCGTCTGGACCAGTTGCCGCAGGCCCAGGCCGCGCTGGTCTCGCTGGAACCTGCCAACGGCGCGCTGCGCGCGCTGTCGGGCGGCTATAGCTTCGCCGGCGCCAAGTTCAACCGCGCCACCCAGGCGCGCCGCCAACCGGGTTCGAGCTTCAAGCCGTTCGTGTACGCAGCCGCGTTCGAACGCGGCTACAACCCGGCCTCGATCGTGCTCGACGCCCCGGTGGTGTTCAAGGACCGCCGCGGCCACCTGTGGCGCCCGCAGAACGACGGAGGCAACTTCGCCGGTCCGATGCGGGTGCGCGAGGCGATGGTGCAGTCGCGCAACCTGGTCTCGGTGCGCCTGCTCGATGCGATCGGCGTGGACTTCGCCCGCAAGTACATCAACCACTTCGGCTTCGAGATCGAACAACTGCCGCCGAACCTGTCGATGTCGCTGGGCACCGCCTCGCTGACGCCGCTGTCGGTGGCGCGCGGCTATGCCACCTTCGCCAACGGCGGCTTCCGCATCACCCCGTGGTTCATCGACGAGGTCAAGGATCGCGTCGGCGCGGTGGTATTCAAGGAAAAGCCCGCCACCGCCTGCCCCGAATGCGTCGGCCGCGGCGCCACCGCTTCGGCCGCGCTGCCGGCCAACAATGTCGTCGACGGCTTCGATCTCGGCCCCGCGCCCGGCACCGCCGGCGGCGAGGCCAAGAAGCCCGAGCCGAAGGACAAGAGCAAGGACAAGAAGCCGCCCGAACCTGAGAGGAAGCCGTTGACGCCGGCCGAGATCGCTACGATCAACGTCGCCCCGCGCGCGATCGACGACCGCATCGCCTACCAGATCGTTTCGATGCTGCGCGACGTGGTCAAGCGCGGCACCGGCACCGCGGCCAAGGTGCTCGGACGCGACGACGTCGGCGGCAAGACCGGCTCGACCAACGATCACCGCGATGCCTGGTTCTCCGGCTTCGGCGGGCCTTACGTGACCACCGTCTGGGTCGGCCGCGACAACTACAAGTCGCTGGGCTACCGCGAGTACGGCGGCAAGGCCGCGCTGCCGATCTGGATCGACTACATGCGCGCGGCGCTCAAGGACCAGCCGCTGCAACCCAACGAGCCGCCGCAGGGCATGGTCAAGGTCTCGGTGGCCGGCAACGGCGCGCTGATCCCCGACGGCGCCGGTGGCGTGATCGAGTGGGTCAAGGCCGAGGATCTGGAACGCATGCAAACCTACACCGACTACGGCAACGAAGACGCCGCGCCCTCGGAAGAGTCTTTCGACATCTTCTGAGCCGCCGTTTCCGCGCTGCCCCATGAAAGCCGCACGCGTTCGACGCGTGTGGCTTTTTTTTGCGCGCTGCGTTCTTGTGGGACGGCCCTGGCTTTTGTGGGAGGGCCTTCAGGCCCGACGCTTTTGTTCCCGGTCGCCGCGAACTGACCGAAAAGCGTCGGGCCTGAAGGCCTTCCCTCGAGCCAATGGCATCAGGACGGCCGGTTTCAGGGCGGGTTTCACTCCGCTTTTCGACCTCGACCCGCATGCCTGAACGCCGGCTCGCTTGCCCGATCTGGCGCCTCGGCGTGCCCCCGGATTCAGACATTGCCGTGCCGAACGAACGTGCTAGCTTTGCAATCGCCGGTCCAACCCGGCCGCGGCGAAAGCCATCGCCGTGACGTGCCAGCCCGGAGGTCGAGATGCACCAGGCCCGACAGCACGCACATCAGCATGCGCAGACCCGCATCCGCGAGCGCCGTCACCGCCTCGCTCACGAAGCGGCCCGATTGATCGCCGAAAGCGGCATCCGCGACTATCACCAAGCCAAACTCAAGGCAGCCGAGCGGCTGGGCATCTGCGACGACGCCTCGCTGCCGCGCAATCGCGAGATCGAGGACGCGCTGCGCGAGTACCAGCGCCTGTTCCAGCGCGAGAACATCGGCAGCCTGCGCCAACGCCGCGAGGCCGCGCTGCGCGCCCTGGAATTCTTCGCACCCTTCGACCCGCGCCTGGTCGGCCCGGTGCTGGAAGGCACCGCCGACGCACGCAGCCCTGTCGCCCTGCACCTGTACAGCGACGACCCGGCCGCGGTGCCGATGTTCCTGGAGCAGCACCGCATCCCGGCCGAGGAACGCAACCGCCGGCTGCGTCTGGACCGCGAGCGCAGCGAGGATTTCCCGGTCTGGATATTCAGCGCCGAAGACCTGAGCTTCGATCTGACCGTGCTGCCGCTGGATGTGCTGCGCCAGGCGCCGCTGTCCAACGTCGACGAGAAGCCGATGAAGCGCGCCTCGCTCGGGCAGTTGCGCCAGTTGCTGACCGATGAGGAGATTTCCGAGTTCGAACGCGGCTGACCGGCAGCGCCGGCTACACACCACGAAACGGTTCCAAGGATCGGACGGATGGACGACAGCGACAACACCGCGGCGGCGGCATCGATCCGGCGGCGTATGCGCGGCATCAGCCTTTTGTTCGGCGCGATCTGCCTGACCGCGCTGGCCTGGAGCGCAACCGCCACGCAGCCCGCGCGCAGCACGCCGCCGCAAACGCGGGCGCCGGCCGCTCACGCCGGCACGCTCGCCGATCTGGTCGCCCACTTGCGCGCCCAGGCCGCCGCTTCCCAGACCAGCCCCGCGGTCCGCGCCGACTACGACGCCCTGCTCGCCACCCAGCGCCTGAGCGCGGCGCAGCTGCCCTACGCCGACTACGCGTATCTGCGCCTGTTGTTCGAAGCCACCCGCGACGGCGGCTACTGGAACCTGCGCTGGGCGATCACCGATCGCGAGCCCAATTCCGACGCGGTGTGGACGCAATGGCGATCGCTGCGCCAGGCAACGCCGACCGCGGTCACCGCCACCGCCGAATGCGACGAACTCTCGGCCCTGTTCGCGTTTCTCGCCCGACGCGGCGGCGTGCGCAATGTCGGTTTGTTCTGGCCGACCGCCAACCACACCGTGGCGGTGTGGAGCGCTCCGGGAAAACCGCGCGAAGCCCGCATCGTCGTGCCGACCACGCAGATTTTCCTGAGTCAGTACGACAGCTTCGGCACCCGCGGCTTCGACCCGTGGAAGCAGCCGCGGATCTACGAGTACGGCCGCCGCGACATCGCCGACGACACGCGCCTGCCGGCGGCGCTGACCGGGTTCTTTCTCGCCCAGAACGAAAAGTACGCCCGCGCTTCCGGACTGAGCCTGCTGCGCCTGCGACAACTGCGCGACGACCTGCTCGACGGAACGCTGGGCGCGGCGCAAGCCACGCAGCAGGCGAAAGCGCAACGCGCGCGCCTCGCCTCCGGCGCCGACGACGACCAGCGCGCCTATGCCCACTTCATCGGCGACCTGCAGGCGAGGCTTACCGCGGTGGCGCGTACCGACGAGTAGGCCGCGCGCAGGCGAACGGAGGCGGATCGCGTCCACGCGACACGACGAAAAACCCGAACGCGATCGCGCGCCGCAGGCACAATGATCGCTCTGTTCGTCTCTCTCTCAAGGAAGCCCCATGCGATTCCAAGGACCCGTACTGTTGTGCCTGCTGACGCTCTCGTCGGCGGCGATCGCCGCCGACAAGCCCGCCACCGTCAGTCTGTCCAAGCTGTATCAAAGCTACGAAAACGCCGGCAACAGCGCCTTGTCGATGGCCGAATACGACACTCGCGTGCGCTTCAGCGCGGTCGTGCTCGAGCAGACCACTTCGATGAAGGGCACGCCCATCCTCAAGGCCACCGCGCCCGGCGAGGAAGCCGAGTACGCGCGCCTGCTGGGCGAGGACGAAGCGCAGAACAAGAAACTCGGCGCGCTGAAGGACGGCGCCAAGTTCACCGCGACCTGCACGGTCGGGTTCACCAGCGGTACCCATTATCTGAGCCTGAGGGACTGCACGCTCGACTGAGCTGCGCGCCGCCGATCGGCGATACGCAAAAAGAAAACGCCCCGCGGATGCGGGGCGTTTTCGTAGCGAACGACGGCTGGATCAGCGCTTGTCGGCGCCGACGTAGTCGCGCACGCCGTGGCCGGTATAGATCTGGCGCGGACGGCCGATCTTGTTCTCCGGATCGTTCTGCTGTTCCAGCCAGTGCGAAACCCAGCCGGCGGTGCGGGCGATGGCGAACATGACGGTGAACATTTCCACCGGAATGCCGAGCGCCTTGTAGATGATGCCCGAGTAGAAATCGACGTTCGGGTAGAGCTTGCGCTGGACGAAGTAGTCGTCCTTGAGCGCCGCCTCTTCCAGCTTCATCGCCACTTCCAGCAGCGGATCGTTGACGCCGAGCTCGCCGAGCACGTCGTGGGTCATCTTGCGCACCAGCGCCGCGCGCGGGTCGTAGTTCTTGTAGACGCGGTGGCCGAAGCCCATCAGGCGGAAGCCCGATTCCTTGTCCTTGGCCTTGTCGATCGCGCCCTTTACGTTTTCCGGACGGCCGATCTCGTTGAGCATCTTGAGCACGGCTTCGTTGGCGCCGCCGTGCGCCGGGCCCCACAACGCGGCGACGCCGGAGGCGACGCTGACGTAGGGATTGGCGCCGGTGGAACCGACCAGACGCACGGTCGAGGTCGAGGCGTTCTGTTCGTGGTCGGCGTGCAGGATGAACAACAAGTCCATCGCCTTGGCGGCGACCGGGCTGAGTTCCAGCGGCTCGCTCGGCACTTCGAACAGCATGTGCAGGAAGCGCGTGGTGTAGTCCAGGCTGTTCTTGGGATAGCGGATCGGCCAGCCGATCGAATAACGATGGCAGGCGGCGGCGATGGTCGGCACCTTGGCGATCAGGCGGATCGCGGCCAGACGGCGCTGTTCCGGATCTTCCAGGTCCAATTCGTTGTGATAGAAGCTCGCCATCGAGCCGAGCATGCCGACCAGCATCGCCATCGGATGGGCGTCGTGGCGGAAGCCGTAGAGGAAGGTGCGGAACGCTTCATGCATCATCGTGTGATGCGTGACTTCGTGTTCGAACTTGCTGAACTCGGCCTGCGACGGCAGCTCGCCGTTCATCAGCAGATAGGCCACTTCCAGGAAGTTGGACTTCTCGGCCAACTGCTCGATCGGGTAGCCGCGGTACAGCAGCACGCCTTCGTCGCCGTCGATGTAGGTGATCGCCGACTTGCAGCTCGCCGTCGCAGTGAAGCCCGGGTCGTAGGTGAACATCCCGGTTTCTTTCGGCAGCTTGGCGATGTCGACGCAGGGCGCGCCGAGCACCGGATGCTGCACCGGCAGAGCGAAGTTCTTGTCGCCGGCGGTCACGGTGACCTGATCGAGGCGGGCTTTGTTGGAATCTTCAGACACGAAACACTCCTCAGTCTGCCTGCCGCAGAGGGTGGCCGCGGCAGGAGGGGAACGGGGGGTCGCAAGCACATTGCGATAGTGAATTATCGCACAATGCCGATTGAGCCCAAGCTCGGACTTTGGTCGGGCGGCGGGCTCTGATGCGATGGAGCGTTGCGCCGGCGACGCCGCCATCGGCCAGTCGCGGACAGTATTCGACCGTCCGGTTGCCGGGATGTGGCGGCTGGCCGCGCGATCGGCGGTGGCATGGCCGTTTGAGGCGCGGGGCAGCGCGCGGGGCCGTCGATCACGCCGCGGAAACGGCGATCGCCACCCTGGCGTCTGGCGGCTTGCCGGAACGGTCGTTTCGCCTCGCCCAAGCCATGGGGGAGCGCCTGATCTGATCGGAAAGCGTCGGGGCTGAAGCCCCTCCCACAATAGATCGCGCAACCACGAGGTCTATTGTGGGAGGGGCTTCAGCCCCGACGCTTTCCAGTCAGGCTGCCGTGATTCCCGGTAAAGCACCGCAACCGAGTCGCTTCGCACAGAGCGCCAAGCTTGCGCGCGGGCTGCGCGCCCAGCAGTGACCGCACCATGGCGATAATCCTGGCAAAAACTCGCGCAAACGCAAACGGCCGCCCTTGCGGGCAGCCGTTGTGCATGCAGCGATGAGTTCCGAATTTCTTCGGCGACGCGAATTACTTCTGCGCGTAACGCTTGCGGAACTTGTCGACGCGGCCGCTGGTGTCCATGATCTTGTGCTTGCCCGTATAGAACGGGTGCGAAGCCGACGAGATGTCGACCTTGATCAGCGGATACTCAGCGCCATCGACCTTGATCGTTTCCTTGCTCGACAGGGTCGAACGGGTAACGATCTGGAAATCGGTGGTGACGTCCTGAAAGACGACTGCGCGGTATTCGGGATGGATGCCTGCCTTCATGGCACTCAACCTTAAGGTGTGCGGGAAAGTCGAGCAGTATAGCGGGCAGTTGGCGGGGGGCGCAAGTCCGGAGGGGTGAAAATGTTGGGAGCTGGCGGGTTGGGGGCTGGGCCGGCTGCCAGGGCGGGTTTCCGACTGTAGGAGCGGCGCGAGCCGCGACCGCGAAACCGGCACATACGACGCAAGCGAGGTGCCGTGGCCGCGGCTTGCGCCGCTCCTACAGGGGGGTACCGGTTCTAGGGAAGCTGCCCGGCGGCTGGGACGGGTAGCTTCGGACCGATAAGCCGGCCCTTGGTTTTCTACGCGGGGGACGCGGCCAGGGCTGCCTGAATCAGGGATTCGAATCGCTTTTGATCGTACTTCATCAAAATCGCCACCTTGTCGGGCTTGCCCTCTTGCCGCCGCCAGTCGACCACGGTCGCGCCACGGCTGTGGGTGCCCTGCAGTTCGATCGACACCGGCCGCGATTGCACGTCCTGCGCGCCGTCGGGTTCCAACGCGAACGCCATCGCCAAGGCATCGGCCGCATGCCAGTGATCGCCACGGCGGTCGATCGACCACAACCGGGTCTTCTCGGAAATGCGCTCGTAGAACCGCGCGCGCTCCGAATCGGCCTTGAGCCAGCCGACCACGTCCTGGTGCAGGAAACCGTGCGCGATCACCGCCTCCCAATCGGCGAGGTCGATGTGGTCGAACGCTTCGAACACCAGGTGCGCCGCTTCCGGATCGAAGTAGAAATTGAACTCGGCCGCCGGAGTGATGTTGCCCTGGCAGGTCACCGCCCCGCCCATCACCACCAGCCGGGCGATGCGCTGCGGCAGGGTCGGATCGAGCTTGAGCGCCAGCGCGACGTTGGTCAGCGGACCGAGCGCGATCAGCAGCAACTTGCCGGCGTGTTCGTGCGAAAGGCGGATGATCGCCAGCGCGGCGTGCTCGGCCTCGACCTGGCGCTTGGCCGGCTCATAGCCGACGTCGCCGAAGCCGTCCTGGCCGTGCACGTAGCCGGCATCGGGCGAAGGGTGCAGCAGCGGCGCTTCGGCGCCGGCGAATACCGGGACGTCGACTCCGGACACTTCGCACAGCTTCAATGCGTTGGCCACGGTGTGTTTCAGGCCGACGTTGCCGGCGGCGATGGTCAGGCCGACCAGGCGATGGCGCGGATCGTTGAACGCCATCAGCAAGGCGAGCGCGTCGTCCACGCCCGGGTCGGTGTCGATAAGCAAGGGAATGCGGTCGGTCATGTAATCACTCGTTCTGCGGAACTGTGCGCGGCGGCGTGCGCCGCGCCGGCCGGATCGGCCGATAAGGCCGTAGCGGCCGGGATGGCTTGCAGCGCGCCTTCGTAGCGCAGCAGTTCGCCGAAGGGAAACAAAGAGAATGCGACGGCGAAGCGATAGCGCTCGCCTTCGGTGCCGCGCTCGATGCGCTTGTAGGCGTCGGTGCGCGGAAACAAGAATCGCGGCAGCGGCAGGCCGCGCGCGTCGATGCCGAGCAGGCGCCAGTGCCAGCCGCCGCTGTCCAGGTCCACGCCCAGGCGCATGCGCACCGGGCCCGTGGATTCCAGCCAATGGCCGTTCGGGTAGCGACCGACCGGTTCGAACACAGAGCGCAGTTCGCTGCCGTCGTCGAAGCGGCGCAGCCACACCATGCGCGCGGACTCGTGGACGATGTCGACCCGGAAACCGCGGCGCGGGCGATCGAGGGGAATGCCGAGCCTGCGCGCGAGCCGACGACCGAGGGCGCCGGCCAGGCCGGGACCGGTGCGAATATCGATCTCGCCGGCCAAGGTGCCGCCATCGCGGTGCAGCGCTTGCAGCAAAGGGTGCAGCCGCTGGAAATCCGGGCCGAACCACTGGGTCGCCGCGTTGTGGGGAACTCCCGGCATCCGGGGCTCGATCTCCAGCGGGCGGGACACTATATGCCAAATGTTCGGGCGCTGCGGGGCATCGCTGCACCCGCGCGGGCAGCAGCCGGCCCATCGGGCACAGGCGCCCGAGTCCGCGCCCGGCCCCCGATCATTTCCCGCTCGCGGTGGCCTCGCGCTGGCCGCGGATGAACTCCAGCTCGCGCTGCGCCAGGGCATTGTCCGGCTCGGCCTTGAGCGAATCGCGGTACGCGCGTTGCGCGCCTTCGAGGTCGCCGGTCTCGATCAGTTGATAGCCTATGCCGCGCAGTACCAACCCCTTGAGATGACCCGAGCGCGGGTATTTCTCGACCAAGGCCAACGCGTGCCGGTACAGCTCCAGCGCGCGGCGGTTGTCGCCCAGTTGTCCGACCAGGTAGCCGCGTTCGGCCAGGGGCTGCGGCCAGTGCGGTGCGATCGCCTGGGCGCGGTCGAGCAAGGCGAACGCGCGCTCGTATTCCTTCGACTCCACCGCCAGGAAGGCCGCGGACTTGTAGGCATGCGGACAGGCCATATCGACGAAGACCAAGCTCGTGCCGGCGGGCGTCTCGCTCCGGAATTCCTCTTCCTCGGTCTTGTCGGCGACGCTGTAGTAGCGCATACGCTCGTCGCTCTTGCGTTCGTCGCAATACACGATCGCCGGCTGCAGGACGTTCCAGGCGGCGTCCTTGCGGCCCTCGCGGAAATAGTCGATGGCGCGCCCGGACGCGTCGCGGTACTCGTGGCCAGGATAGGTCTCGGCCTTGCTCTGCAGCTCGGTCACTACCGTTTCCGCTCGCGCCTGGATGCCGACGCAGGCACCGGCCAGCAACAACGCGATCGTCCATGACCGGTAACGCATGATTCCCTCCTTCCCGACCGCGATCCTGCGATCGCCGTCGATCGTCCGTGGCAGCCGCCATCACAGCACGCTCGACAGCGGTCGCCAAGTGCGCCCGCGGCGATCAGGCCGAGGCGTAGCGCGCCGCGCCGCCGACCCAGCGCGAGACGATGCGTTCGGCCAACTCCGGGGTGGTCTTGAGCAGGCGCTCGCCCAGTTCCTGCACCAGCGGCAGCAGGTCCGCATCGCGGCCCAGATCGGCGACGCGGAAACCCGCCAAGCCGGTTTGGCGCGTGCCGAGCAGTTCGCCGGGGCCGCGCAGTTCGAGGTCCTTCTCGGCGATGACGAAACCGTCGTGGGTCTGACGCATGGTTTCCAGACGCTGCCGCGCCAGGCCCGACAACGGCGAGCGGTACAGCAGCACGCAACTGGAGGCGGCGCTGCCGCGCCCCACCCGGCCGCGCAGCTGATGCAGTTGCGCCAGGCCCAGGCGCTCGGCGTTCTCGATGATCATCAGCGACGCGTTGGGCACGTCGACGCCGACTTCGATCACCGTGGTGGCGACGAGCAGATCGAGCTCGCCGTCCTTGAACGCACGCATCGTCTCCTGCTTTTCCTTAGCCTTCATCCGGCCGTGCACCAGGCCCACGCGCAACGGCGCGAGCTGCTTCGACAATTCCTCGAACGTGGTCTGCGCGGCTTGCGCGATCACTTCATCGGAGTCGTCGATCAAGGTGCACACCCAGTAAGCCTGCCGCCCTTCCGCGCAGGCGCTGCGGATGCGCTGCACCAGTTCGGGACGGCGTTCCTCGCTCAGCGCGACGGTCTGCACCGGGGTGCGGCCCGGCGGCAATTCGTCGATCGCCGACACGTCCAGATCGGCGTAGGCGGTCATCGCCAGGGTGCGCGGAATCGGCGTGGCGGTCATCACCAACTGATGAGGCACGATCGCGTCTTCGCCTACCGCGCCGCCCGCGCCCTTGTCGCGCAGGGCCAGACGCTGATGCACGCCGAAGCGGTGTTGCTCGTCGACGATCGCCAGCGCCAGATCGCGAAACGCAACACCCTCCTGCATCAGCGCATGCGTGCCGACCACCATCTGCGCGTCGCCGTTGGCCACTTGCTCGAGCACGGTCTTGCGCGCGCGGCCGGTGACCTTGCCCGCCAGCCAGGCCACGCGGACGTCCAGCGGCTCGAGCCAGCGACGCAGATTGTTGAGGTGCTGCTCGGCCAGCAATTCGGTCGGCGCCATCAGCGCGGCCTGACGGCCGTGCTGCACGGCGAGCATGGCCGCCAACGCGGCGACCACGGTCTTGCCGCTGCCGACATCGCCCTGCACCAGCCTCAGCATCGGCGAGGGCTTGGCCAGATCGGCGCGGATCTCGTCGAACACGCGTTTCTGCGCACCGGTGAGCTTGAACGGCAGCGATTTGCGCAAGCGTTCGGCCAGCGGCATCTGCTTGAGCGGGCGCGCCTTGTGCGCCCGCTGGCTGATGCGTTGGCGGCGCAGGCTCAGGTGATGGGCCAGCAGTTCTTCCAAGGCCAGGCGCCGTTGCGCGGGATGGCGACCGTCGATCAGCGCGGCGACATCGGCGTCCACCGGCGGGCGATGCACGGTCAGCAAGGCTTCGCGCAAGGTCGGCAGTTGCAGGCGCTCGCGCAGCTCGCGCGGCAGCAGCTCCAGCGAAGCGTCGTCGGGCAGGCGATCGAGCGCGTAGCCGATCAAGCGCCGCAATGTCGCCGGGCCGATGCCTTCGATCGCCGGATAGACCGGATCGAGTTGTTCGCCCAGCGCGACCTCGGCCTCGTCTTCAAGCACACGGTAGCTGGGATGAACGATTTCCAGACCGTGCTGGCCCGGCTTGGGCGTGCCGTACAAGCGCACCCGCGCGCCGACCCGGAACTGCGCGACCTGGGTGGCGCGGAAATGAAAGAAGCGCAGCACCACCGTGCCGCGCGAGTCGTCGCCGACCGCCACGCGCAGCATCGGCCGATAACGAAAGCCGCGCTCCACCGCTTCCACCCGCCCCTCGGCCTGGGCCGCGACACCGGGCTGCAACAGGCGGATCGGGGTGATCTGGGTGCGGTCTTCGTACTGGCGCGGCAGATGCAGCCAGAAATCCTGCAGGGTCACCAACCCGCGCGCGGCCAGCTTCTCCGCCACGGCCGGCCCGACTCCGGGCAAGCGCGGCAGCGGTTGGGTGTGGAGATCGACGGCAGGGCCGTCCTTGCGGCTTGGCATGCCGTAAGGATAAGGGATTGGCGATTCGGGATTCGAGATTCGGCAAAGCGGCCGCTGGCCCGCCCTTCCGAATTCCAAATCCCGTATCTCGAATCCCGGCCCTCAGTACTTCGCGTTGAACTCGATCCCGTACGAGCGCGGCTCGCTGACCCGCGCGCCGACCGTGCCGAGCACGTTCTTGCCGTAGGTGCCCAGCGCGTTGATGTACTGATTGTCGAACAGGTTGTTGCCGTACGCGGCCAAGCCCCAGCGGCCCTGCGGCGAGGTCCAGGCCACGCGCAGGTCGGTGCGGTTCTGCGCTTCGCCCAGGTCCAGCGCCGGGCTCACGCCGCAGCGGTTCTGCGCTTGCGACTCCTCGCTGCAACGCACCTTGCCGCGATAGGCATGGCGCAACGAGAAACGCACGTCGCCGTGTTCGCCCAGATTCCACAGGTAATGCGCGCCGCCCGCCGCCGACCAGTACGGCAGCCCGGTGGGATCGCCGCTGGCGTCGATGCCGTCGGAAGTGACGTAGTTCTTGTAGGTCGAGTCGATGAAACTGGCGTTGAAGTCCAGACCGAAGTTGTCGGTGGCCTGCCAGCGCATGTCGAAGTCCAGACCGTAGGCCTCCAGGTCGGAGGTGTCGACGACGAAGCGCGGAATATCGGTGCTGCTGTCCAGCCGCACCGCCTGGCGGTTGTC
This sequence comes from Lysobacter sp. CA199, assembly GCF_052078715.1. Classification (NCBI taxonomy): domain Bacteria; kingdom Pseudomonadati; phylum Pseudomonadota; class Gammaproteobacteria; order Lysobacterales; family Lysobacteraceae; genus Lysobacter; species Lysobacter sp. CA199. The sequence goes on from NZ_JBQJIL010000010.1 coordinate 243,527, forward strand.
GTAGACGTAGTAGAACAGCGAGGCGTTGAGCTGCACGCGCTGATCGGGGAAGGAGGTCTTGATGCCGGTCTCGAAGTTCCAGACGTCCTCGTTCTCGAAGCTGCTGCCGATCTGCAGCGAATTGAAGCCGCCGGCCTTGTAGCCCTTGGCCAAGGATGCGAACACCATGGTGTCGTCGCTGACGTGGTAATCGACGACGAAGCGCGGGCTCAGGTCGGTCCAGCTGTCGGAGGCGCGGCGCAGAACGCCCTTGTTCATCATTGCCGGCGGATCGATGAAGGCTACGTCGAAGACGAAGAAATCGCGCGGGATACCGATGATTTCGAAGGCGCCCAACGCATCGAGCTGGTCGAGCGCGGCGTCGAGCTCCGGCGCCGAACGCGGATTGTTGAGCCAGCTGAACTTCTTCTCGTCGCGGGTGTAGCGCAGGCCGACGGTGAGGTTGAGCTTGTCGGTGACGTGCCAGATCACGTCGCCGAACACCGCGTAGGCCTTGGTGTCCAGGGTATTGCGGAAGGTCTCGTTCCAGCGATGGCCGAGCAGATGGATCGGAATGCCGAGCGCTGCCAGCCCGGCATCGACTTCGCCGAACAAATAACCCGACTGGGTCGGCGCCATGCCCAGGTTGTGGACGATGGTATCGACCGAATCGGTCATCGCGTTGACTTCGCTGGTCTGCCGAGCGCGCTCGTCGAAATAGCTGGCGCCGACGACCCAGTCGAGCTTGTCGGTGCTGCCGTTGAACTTGAACTCTTGGTAGTAGCTGCGGTTGCTCTCGGTATTGGTCGAATCCACGTACAGATAACGGCGATTGGTGCCGTCTTCCTCGACCCGGTTCACCGAGTCGTAGTCGCGCCAGGAGCTGGTGGAAGTGAAGCCGCCCCAATCGGTGCCGTGGTCGACGATCAGGGTCACGCCATCGAAGCGGCGCGATTCCTCGTTGCCTTCGGCGTCGCTGACGGTCGGGATCTTGCGCGGATCGAGATAGGCGCGCTCGTCCACCGGCAGCGGCGCCAGGCCCGGCGCGGGCGGCAAGGCGACGATGCCGGTGGTGGCCTGGCCTTTCTGATCCAGGCTCTCGTGATCCCAACTGATCAGCGCGCTGGTGCGTTCGCCGAAACGGGTCTTGAACGCGGCGCGGGTGGCCCAGTTGTTCTCCGGGTTCAGATCGATGCCGGTCTCGGCGTCCTGGATCCATCCGTCGGCATGATTGACCAGGGCGTTGAAACGGAACGCCGAGTCCTCGCTGACCGGCAGATTCAACATACCGTCCACGTACTGCTTGCCGTGATTGCCGATGCGCAGCTTGGCCTTGACTTGCGTCGCGGCGGTGTCGGGCTTGCGGGTGATGATCGAGATCGCCCCGGCGGCAGTATTGCGGCCGAACAAGGTGCCTTGCGGGCCCTTGAGCACCTCGATGCGTTCCACGTCGGTGAACGGCAGCAGCACGCCGCCGCCGCGCCCCGCGTAGACGCCGTCGACATAGACGCCTACCGCCGGATCGGTGCCGATGCCGAAATCGTCGGTGCTGATCCCGCGCAATTCGAAGCCCGGTTGAGTCGGCTGCTGACTGTCGACCACCAAGCCGGGCACGAAGCTATCGAGATCGCCCAGATCCTGCGCGGCGACATCGTCGATCAGCTGATCGGTCACCACCTGCAGCGCGATCGGCACGTCCTGCAATTCCTGCTCGCGGCTTTGCGCGGTGACGGTGATCTTGTCCAGTTCCTTCGGCGCCGATTCCTGCGCCCAGGCGGCCGGGGCGGCCAACGCGAATGCGCTGCCGCACAGCGCGGTGAGTACGGTTTTGGTCGCGACGACCAGGCGGTGTCTACGCAGCGACATCTCAAGCTCCCCTCTCGTTGTCGTTAGTTCGAACGCGTGCAGCGGCGTTCTTGTTTGATCTTCGTGTTCTCGGAATTCCTTCGAAGCTCTGGCGCCCGGTGATGCCGAGAGGCCTTTTGTGGGAGGGGCTTCAGCCCCGATGCTCTTCGCCCAGGTCGCATGAAACTTTCGAAGTGTCTGACCGAAGAGCGTCGGGGCTGAAGCCCCTCCCATAAAAGACTTCGCGGCATCGTCGCGATGCGGTATTCACTCGCACCCCCCCCGTTGCGCGGCGATCCAATCGCGGATCAGTTTTACTCCTTCTTCGTGGACCACGCTGCGGCCCAGTTCCGGCATCATCACCGACGGGTCGTCGCTGAGCATGCGGAAGGTCAGGATCGACTCGTCCGGCTTGCCCGGCACCACGTCGTGACGCAAATCGCCGGTGCCCTTGCCCGCGGCGATCGGCCGCTTGCATCGGCCCAGCCGCATCGGTTCGCGCGTCGCCGCGTCCAGCCACAATCCCGACGTGTTGCCGGGGCCTGTCGGGCTGTGGCAATGGCCGCAGTTGATGTCCAGATAGGCGCGGGCGCGCGCCTCCAAGGGCGCGGCGGCATCGCGCCAGTTGGCGTCGCGCGGCGCGGCCTGCGGCTGCGGCGCGCCCTGCAGATAGCCGGCGCGAGTCCAGCGCGCGATCTGATTGGACAGTCCGTCGGCGTAAGCGAAATCCCGATTGAGATGGCGCGCCTTGGGCCCGAGCGGGTGCAAGGCCTTGGTCTTCATATCGGTACCGTGGCAACCCGCGCATTGATTCTGATCGGGCACCTGATAATCGGCGGTTTCGCGCTTGCCATCGCCGCCGACCAAGTCCAGCGAGATCAGTTCGCCGCCGCGCATCAACCGGGCCCGGGTCTGTTCCGCGTTCCAGACATACGGCAAGGCCACCCAGCCGCTGTCGCGGCGCAGCAGCAGCCGCGTTTCGATCAGCCGCACCCGGCTCAAATCCAGGCCGCCGCCGCTCAGGTCCGCGCCGTCGTCGGCGCTGCGCAGCACCGCCTCGCCCTGGCCGCGCGGGTAATAAAATGTCTTGCTGAGCACCGTACCGATCGGGAAGTCGAAAGCCTGCTCGGCCTGATAACGCGCGCCTTGCCCCTTGGGCATCCACACCGTGCGCAGCTTGTGCGCGTAGTCGGAGAACAGCGCTGTGTTCAGATCGTAAGGCAGCACATCGGCGTTGAGTTGCAGGCGGCCTCCGGCCACGCGCAACACATTCCACTCGGCCAGATCATCGGGTTGGCCGTCGGCGAAGAAATGCACCGCTTTCCACGGCGCATCGGCGGCCAGCGCCGGCTGCGCCGGCGCCGTCGAGGTCGAGGTCGATGTCGGCGCAACAGGATCGGCCGCTTGTTTTCCGCAACCGGCGGCCAGCAGGGATACGATCAGGACGACGACGTAACGCATCGTGGCTGGACGCACCGATCAACCGCGCTTGAGATCGATCGCCGGCAGCTTCGGCAGATCGCAAGCATAGGGCTTGGTGTCCTGGCTGGGATTCTTGTAGCCGCCCGGTCCGTCGGCGTTGACCACGCCGGACACGTCGCGGATGCAGATCTGCGGACCGGTCTTGAGCGCCGCATTGGCGTAACCGTCCCACAGCACGTCGGGGAAATGGCCGCTCAGGCCGTAAATCGCGGTCTTGAGCGCTTCCAGGTCCAGGCCGTCGGGCGAATCGCCGCCGCCCTTCAAGCGATTGCCGTAGATCGAAATCCGCTCGGGATAGGGATCGAAATCCTGCGCCGCCTTGTCGTCCTTGTACCCTGTGGAATAGACGCTGGAGACGATGATGTTGGTGGTGGCGTTGTCGCTGATGTCGTTGTCGAAGATCTCGACATCGTCGTTGGAGTTCACCACCACGCCGCTGCCCGCCGGCACGCTGGCCACCGGCGTGCCCTTGGCGCCGAAGTTCGCGGTGTTGTTCTTGAACACCTTGTTCTTGAACACCCGGATCGCGCCGCCCTGCTGCGACAGCGCCGGCATGTTGAACACCAGGATGCCGCCGGTATTGTTGGTGGCGACGTTGTCGTAGACGTCGGCGTTGACGGTGTTCTCGATCTCGATGCCGGCGACGTTGAATTCGGCGCGGCTGTTGCGCACGATCACGTCGCGCGACTGGCCGACGTAAATGCCGGCGTCGGACGCGCCGATCGCCACCGAGTTCTCGATCAGCACGTTGCGGGTCTTGACCGGGTACAGGCCATAGGCGCCGTTCTGGGTGCTGGGCCCGCCGGTCCACTCCACCCGCACGTTGCGGATGGTGATGTGATCGCCTTCGTTGACCTTCAGGCCGTCGCCCTTGCTGTCCTCGATGGCGATGTTTTCCAGGGTGAACCCGCTGGCGTTGACCAACAGACCTTCCGCGCCGGCCTTCTGGCCTTTGAAGCTCAACACCGATTTGTCCGGGCCGGCGCCGCGGATGGTCACCCCGTCCACGCGCAGGGTCAGGCTGCGGTCGAAGCTGTAGCGGCCGGCCGGCACCTCGATCACATCGCCGGGCTTGGCGTCGAGCAGCTTGGTGCGGAAGGCGTCGGCGAACCCGGCGTCGCCGACGGCGACCTGCGCGGTCGGCGTGTGCTGGGCTTGCTCGGGACCGCAGCCGGCGGCCGCGAGGGCGACAGCGGCGGCGATGACGGAGGCGCTGACGCAGGCGCGACTCGGCTGGCTCATGACTCTCCCCGGGTGGTTGGCGTCCCGAGCGCGCGCAGCGGCGGTCCGGGTGGCTGAGCGTTGAGTCTGGGTCGACGGAGTGAGCGCGTGTGAGGGCGAATGCGGCACACTAAGGGGGCATTAGCGGTCAACCGTGCGGCCAAGTATCGTGAGGGATGATGCGCCAGCCATCCGACCCGGACAACGTCAGCGCCAGAGCCGACATCGCCTTGATGTCGCCTAACCTGCTGTGGGGCTTGCTTGAGACCGCGGACCGGATCGGCGCGCCCAGCGACGACTGGTTCGTCGGCACCGGGCTGAGCCGCGCCCAGATCGGCGACCCGGGCGTGCGCCTGCCCGACCGCCCGACCGCGGTGGTGATCGAGCGCGCGCTCAAGGTGCTGCCGCCGAGTATCGGCCTGGACCTGGGCCGCAACCAGCACGTCGGCAACTTCGGCCTGCTCGGCCTGGCCATGACCACTGCGGCGACCTTCGGCGAAGCGCTGCAGATCGGCCTGCGCTTCACTCCGGTGGTGGGCAGCCTGATGCGTTTCGTCGAGAGCGCGTCGGAGGTCGGCACGCTGGCCCTGGCCGGGCAGATGACCCTGGTGTTTCCGTCGATCCATCGCTTCGTGACCGAAGAGTTCTTCAGCAGTTGCCTGGCCTTGGCGCGCGGATTGGTCGGCGAACAGCTGCGCCCGTTGCGTCTGGAGTTCAGCTATCCGGCGCCGGAGTACCGCGCGAGCTACCAGGAGGTGTTCGATTGCCCAATCGCCTTCGATCAGCCGCAGGATCGCCTGGTGCTCGACGCGAGTTGGCTGGCGGTGCCCTTGCCGACCCACAACCCGATCGCGTCCAAGCAGGTGCTGGCCTTATGCGAGGCGCAGATGCCGCTGGGACCGGTACCCGGCGAGGTGACCGCGTCGGTGGAACGCTTGCTGCGGGCGCAACTGCCGCAGGATCCCAAGTTGGCCGGCATCGCCGCGCAACTGCACGTCAGCGAGCGCACCTTGCGCCGCCAGCTGACCGGCGAAGGCGCCAGCTTCCACGAACTCCACGACCGGCTGCGCATCGACCGCGCCTACGCGTTGCTGCGCGAACGCGGCCCGACCATCGCCAGCGTCGGCGCGGCGATCGGCTACAAGGATCCGCGCGATTTCCGCCGCGCGTTCAAGCGCCTGACCGGCGAGACGCCGCGCGCGTTGCGCGAGCGGCTGTGGGCGGAGATGGCGCGCGAGCGCTGAGAGTCCGCAGTCAGATGGCTTATATGGGAGGGGCTTCAGCCCCGACGCTTTTCGCTCCGATCGCGGTGAGGGCTCAGGCGATTTGAGCGAAAAAGCGTCGGGGCTGAAGCTCCCTCCCACAATAGATTACGAAGTTACGGAACCCGAATGTGTGCGAGCGCGAGCGAACTCAGCGCAGCACCATCACCGCATCGACTTCGAACGCCACGCCGCGCGGCAGCGCCGAGACTTCCACGGTCGAACGGGCCGGATACGGCGGGTTGAAGTACTCGCCCATCACCGCGTTGACCTTGCCGAACGCGCCCAGGTCGGTGAGATACAGGCCCAGCCGCACGATGTCGGCCAGCGAGCCGCCGCCGGCTTCGCAGACCGCCTGCAGGTTGCGGAAGGCGCGGTGCGCCTGGGCTTCGATGTCGCCCTCCACGACCAGGCCGCTGGACGGATCCAGCGCGATCTGGCCCGACAGGTAGACGGTGTCGCCGACGCGCACGGCTTGCGAGTACGGGCCGATCGCGGCCGGGGCTTGGTCGGTGTGGATGATTTCGCGGGACATTGGGGCTTCCAGGTTCGTGGGGACTGGGCGAATCCTAAAGCTTCGACGGGTCGAGCAGAACCGCGAGGGCGGTGTTTCGCGACCCGGTTCAGCGCAAGTCTGGACGCTTTTTGCTCTTGTGGGAGGGGCTTCAGCTCCGACGCTTTTCGTTCCGATCGCGATGAAGTTCCAGGCGATTTGAGCGAAAAGCGTCGGGGCTGAAGCCCCTCCCACAAAAGCCCCCTCCGCAACGCCCCTACGAGCGGCTACGAACAAAGCTGAGGCGATCGAAGCGAACGGAATCGATCAGAGCTGGAAACCCCACCATTCCCTATCCCCCTCATTCCCCGCTCCAACCTCACATCCGCTGCACGCCCAGCACCACCGCCAACCGGCGCACGCGCCGCATCACGTCGGCCAGGTGCTTGCGGTCATGCACTTCGATGGCGAAACGCATGATCGCGATGTTGGCGTCGCGCTCCAGGTACTCGACCCGGTCGATGTTGGATTCGGCTTCGGCGATCGCTGCGGCCACCTGGGCCAACGAGCCGGGACGGTTATCCACTTCGATGCGCAACGCCGCGGCGAAATCGCCGGAGACCTGGCGATCCCAGCCGATCGCTACCCAACGGTCGGGCGACTTGCGGTAGTCGGCCAGGTTCGGGCAGTCCATGCGATGCACCACGATGCCCTTGCCGGCCGTGTGGTACCCCATGATCTCGTCGCCCGGCAACGGCAGGCAGCAGTTGGCGAAACTGATCACGCCGCGCTCGGCGCCGGTGATCAGGATCTTGTCCTCGGGCAGGCGCGGCCGGTCGATCGCGCGCCCGCGGCTCTTGCCCGGCGCTTCGCGCGCCAAGGCCAGCGCGACCTGATTGGGCATGCGGTTGCCGAGCGCGATGTCGGCCAGCAGCGCTTCCAGGCGCGGGTAACGGTTCTCGGCCAGATACGCATCCAGGCGTTGCACCGGAATACGGTCGAGCGATTTCTCCAGCGCTTCCAGCGCGCGGTCGAGCATGCGGTGACCGAGCTGCACCGCGTCTTCGTGCTCGAGCTGCTTGAGCTGTTGCCGGATCGAGGTGCGCGCCTTGCCCGAGACCACGAACTCCAGCCACTGCGGCTTGGGCGTGGACGACTTGGCGGTGATGATCTCCACGCGCTGGCCGCTGGCGAGCTTGGTGCGCAGCGGCACCAGCTTGCCGTCGACGCGCGCGGCGACCGCGCGATTGCCGACGTCGGTGTGCACGGCGTAGGCGAAGTCGAGCGCGGTGGAATTGCGCGGCAGCGACATGATGTCGCCCTTGGGCGTGAACAGGTAGACCTCGTCCGGGAACAGGTCGACCTTGACGTTCTCCAGGAATTCCAGCGACGAACCGGTCGCGCGCTGCGATTCGACCAGACTGGCGATCCAGCTGTGCGCGCGCGACTGGGCGCTGTTGGGGCCTTCGCCGCCGTGCTTGTAGGACCAGTGCGCGGCGATGCCGCGTTCGGCGATCAGGTCCATGTCCTCGGTGCGGATCTGCACTTCCACCGGCGAGCCGTAAGGACCGAACAATACCGTGTGCAGCGACTGATAGCCGTTGGCCTTCGGGATCGCGATGAAATCGCGGAAGCGCGAATCCAATGGCTTGTACGCCGAATGCACCACGCCGAGAGCGTGATAGCAGTCGGGCACGCTCTTGACCACGACACGGAAACCGAACACGTCCATCACCTGGGTGAAGCTCTTATGCTCGTTGTGCATCTTGGTGTAGATGCTCCACGGCGATTTCACCCGGCTGATCAAGCGGTGTTGAAGCTTCTCCTTGGCCAGCCGCTGGGCCAGATGCGCTTCGATCTGCACCAGCGACTCGCGCCGCACCACCGGCTGGGTGCGGATGCGTTTTTCGATCACCGCGTGGCGCCACGGATGCAGCGCGCGGAAACCCAGGTCTTGCAGTTCGGCCTTGATCAGGTTCATGCCCAGGCGTTGGGCGATCGGCGCGTAGATCTCCAGGGTCTCGCGGGCGATGCGTTCGCGCGCCTCCGCGCTCTGCGCGCCGAGGGTGCGCATGTTGTGCAGGCGGTCGGCGAGCTTGATCAGGATCACGCGCAGGTCGCGCGCCATCGCCAGCAGCATCTTGCGGAAGCTTTCCGCGGCCGCTTCCTGGCGATCGCGGAACTGCAGCTTGTCGAGCTTGGTGACGCCGTCGACCAGTTCGGCGACGGTGGGGCCGAATTCGGTGGCCAGACATTCGCGGGTGAGCGGCGTGTCCTCGATGGTGTCGTGCAGGATCGCCGCGACCAGGGTTTCCACGTCCAGCCCCTGATCGGCGAGCACCTTGGCCACCGCGACCGGATGGGTGATGTAGGGCTCGCCCGACTTGCGCGTCTGTCCCGCATGCGCGGCCGCACCCACGGCCCAGGCGCGGCGCAGCAGCAGGCGCTGGGTTTCGGGCAGGTAGTGCGCGGCGCGCTCGAGCTCGCGCACGTAGTCCGGCAGCTCCGTATCGTCGGGAGCGGCAGGATAGGTGTTCAGCACGGGCTCGGCGGGTGTCATAACGGAAATTTACGCGTGCGGTGGCGCACGGCGCAACGCATTACGTAATTTGAATGTGGCGGCGGCTCAGGTCCGCGCAAGCACGCCGTCACGGCTTGCGCACTTGGGCGGCTGTCCGGTTCAGGCTGGGAGCGCGCGCGGCCGGCGAATCCCGATGCGGTGAGGTCGCCCGAACTGCGCTGGTGCAAGCCGGTTTGCAAGTCGACCCCTATCCGGCAGCCCGGAGGTTTTTTGTGGGAGGGGCTTCAGCCCCGACGTTTTTCGATCAGGTCCGCGGATGCCTTGCCATCTGGGACGAAAAGCGTCGGGGCTGAAGCCCCTCCCACAATAGACCTCCGCCCGCTACAAGAGACTGGGCGCAACAGGAAGCCGGTGCGCGCAAACGAAAACGGCCCCGCCGAGGCGGAGCCGTTTCGGTATGCCGGATCGCCCGCGCGCCAGCGCGGGGCCGGGAATCTCAGTCGTCGCCCTTGGACAGGTCGTCGTCGGCGACCACTTCGGCCGCGGCCCATTCCAGGGCTTCGCGTTCCTTGCGCTCGCGCTCGGCCTTCTCGACCGCGTCGATGTACTCGGGGTTGACCTGACGCGCGGCGATTTCGCGCAGCGCCAGCACGGTCGGCTTGTCGTTGGCTTCGCTGTTGTCCAGCTGCGGCTCGACGCCGTTGGCCAGCTGACGCGCGCGCTTGGCGGCCAGCATGACGAGTTCGAAGCGGTTATCGACCACTTCCAGGCAATCTTCGACGGTGATGCGGGCCATGGGGCTCCTGCGGCCGGTGCGGCCGTCTTTACAAGCGGATGGGGACCGGGAAGTCTAGGCGGACTGCGCTCGAAAAGCAAGGATTTCGGGCATTAATCCTTACAAATCAAACGGGTAGACCCTGTAGGAGCGGCGCGAGCCGCGACCAACCGCAGCGGCGTGCGTAAGCGGAGGTGTCCGGAGTACTGGTAATCGGCAATTCGACTCTTTAGAGCGTTCGCCGTATCTGGGCTTCGTGGAAAGGCGCTCACGTACGTCTCTGCGGTTGGTCGCGGCTTGCGCCGCTCCTTCAGTCGGACATCGAGCCACGCCCTCGCCGGCCAGATCAGCCTTCGTCAGCCAGCAGCGCCGTAATCAGGCGCGAATGGCGCGCGACCTGCGGTTCGCGGCGCAGGCGGCTGGCCAGGAAGATCGCGCACATCTCGTCGACGGCGGTATCGAAGATCTCGTTGACGATGACGTAATCGAACTCGCCGTAGTGCGACATCTCCTCGCGCGCGGCAGCCAGGCGCTGGCCGATCACCGCTTCGCTGTCCTGGCCGCGCGAGCGCATGCGCGACTCCAGCGCCTGACGCGAGGGCGGCAGGATGAACACGCTGACCGCGTCTGGCACCTTGGACCGCACTTGCCGCGCGCCCTGCCAGTCGATTTCCAGCAACACGTCCTTGCTGGTCGACAGGAACGGCTCCACCGACTGGCGCGCCGAGCCCTTCCAATCGCCGTGCACCCGCGCGTGCTCGAAGAAATCGCCGGCCTCGACCATCGCTTCGAATTCTTCCGCGCTGACGAAGTGGTAATGCTCTGCATGCCGCTCGCCCGGACGCGGCTGGCGCGAGGTGAACGAAATCGACAGGCGGATGTTCGGATCGCGCGCGAGCACCGCGTTGACGATGCTGGATTTTCCGGCTCCGGAGGGAGCGGCGACGATGTAGAGGGTTCCGCGCATGTAGGTTTCTATAAATCCTGTTGCTGTGCCCTTGTCCCGCTGGCGGGAAAAGGTGCCTGGAGAGCGGATGAGAGGACTGGAATGCGACGCGAACAAGCTGTTCGCGTACCCTCACCCAACCCTACTCCCGCACGCGGGAGAGGGCTTGAAAGTACCGCGTTACTCGATGTTCTGAATCTGCTCGCGGACCTGATCGATCAGCACCTTGAGCTCCACCGCCGCCGCCGAGCTGCGCGCGTCGACCGATTTGGAACCCAGGGTATTGGCTTCGCGATTGAACTCCTGCAACAGGAAATCCAGGCGGCGGCCGACCGCCTCGCGCAGCTTGAGCACGCGCCGCGCTTCGGCGACGTGCGCGTCGAGGCGGTCGAGTTCTTCGTCCACGTCGAGCTTCTGCAGCCACATCACCAGTTCCTGCTCGATGCGGCCGTTGTCGGCCGGCTGGGCCAGATCGGCCAGCCGCGCCTCCAGCTTGGTGCGCTGACCGACGCGGATGGCCGGCATCATTGCGCGCACGTCGTCGGCGATCCGGGCGATGCCGTCCACGCGCTCGCCGATCACCGTGGCGAGCTTGCCGCCTTCGCGTTCGCGCGAAATCACGAACTCGCCGAGCACGCTGTCCAGCAGCGCCAGGGCTTCGGCCTGTAGCGCGGCCGGATCGGTCGCCGGGGCCTGCAGCACGCCGGGGAACTGCAGCAGATCGGTGAATTCGGTGCGCAGCGCCGGGAACCGCGCCGACAGATCGATCGCCAGATCGCTGAGCTCGCGCAGCCGGGTCGGGTTGAGCTGCAGCGCGTCGCCGCCTTCCGGCGGGCGCAGGCGCAAGGTCAGGTCGAGCTTGCCGCGGCTGATTCGGGCGCCGACCCGCTCGCGCAGCGCCGGTTCCAGCACCCGCAACTCGTCGGCCAGGCGCACGCCCAGCTCCAGAAAACGATGGTTGACCGAGCGCAACTCGCAAGCGAGCGTGCCCCAGGGTGTGGCGCGTTCGCCGCTGGCGAAGGCGGTCATGCTGCGAATCATTCGGCAATCCCGAGCCTACAGGGACGCAATGGTAAACTCGCCGGCCCTCAAAACGGTAACGCCGAGCTATGACCGGTCCCATCGCCGCACCCCATCAGGCTCCGGCCGGACCCGTCAGCCGTCCCAGCGGCCGCGTCGCCGACCAGATGCGCGAAGTCACGATCCAGCGCGGATACACCCGCCACGCCGAGGGTTCGGTGCTGGTCAGCTTCGGCCAGACCCGGGTGCTGTGCACCGCCAGCGTCGAAAACAAGGTGCCCGGCTTCCTGCGCGGCAAGGGCGAAGGCTGGGTCACCGCAGAGTACGGCATGCTGCCGCGCGCCACCCACACCCGCAGCGACCGCGAGGCCGCGCGCGGCAAACAGGGCGGCCGCACCCTGGAAATCCAGCGTCTGATCGGCCGCGCCCTGCGCGCCTGCATCGACCGCAAGGCGCTGGGCGAACGCACCATCACCCTGGACTGCGACGTGCTGCAGGCCGACGGCGGCACCCGCACCGCGGCGATCACCGGCGCCTACGTGGCCCTGGTCGAGGCGGTGCGCTGGCTGCAGGCGCGACGCGAAATCACCCGCGATCCGATCTTCGGCGCGGTCGCGGCGGTCTCGGTGGGCGTCTACCGCGGCGTGCCGGTGCTGGACCTGGACTACGCCGAGGACAGCGACTGCGATACCGACATGAACGTGGTCATGAACGACGGCGGCGGCTTCATCGAGTTGCAAGGCACGGCCGAAGGCCACGCGTTCCGGCGCGAGGAACTCGACGGACTGCTGGCACTGGCCGAGGCCGGGATCGCGCAGTTGGTGCTCAAGCAGCGCGAGGCGTTGGCGGTTTAACCCTCAGGCGTTCGCGGGTGGATCGATGCGCGGCATCGGTTCGCTGTTGCGCGGATTCGCCGATCGCGCCGATCAACATCGCGACCGGCGCCCGTCGGGCCTGAAGACCCTCCCACAAGAGCGCATTCGCGGCCGCGGTTGTAGAGCCTGAGCGCAATCGCACGCACTTTTGTGGGAGGGCCTTCAGGCCCGACTCGAAACCGCAACTACCGTGTCAGGGCGTTTGCCAACGAATCGATCCGCGGCATCGATTCGCTGGTGCGTGGATTCGTCGATCGCGCCGATCAACATCGCGACCGGTGGCCGTCGGGCCTGAAGACCCTCCCACAAGAGCGCATTCGCGGCCGCGGTTGCAGAGCCTGAGCGCAATCGCACGCACTTTTGTGGGAGGGCCTTCAGGCCCGACTCGAAACCGCGACTGCCGTGTCATGGCGTCCGCCAGCGAATCGATAAACCATTCGGATACGCGGTCGCCGCAAGTTGCGCGCACCGCCATTGCTATCGATGACAGCCGGGCTCAAGCCTTTGCTGTCCGCGCATTCGCACCCGCTTTCGTGAGCAGCCTTCAGGCTCGACTCGACGAAGCCACAACTTGCGCACACCTCCCAGCGCCATCGCGCGCGCTCACATCCGCGCAATACGTCGCAGATTTCGCGCCGCGCTCTGAACTTCTCGCGGCATGCGCGATCATTGTCGCGTGTCGCTGGACCTCCCCTCGTCCCGGCATCGCTGGTGCGAAGCCGCGCGGCTTCGCGGCTTGCGAACGAATCCGCTTCCGAACGCGCCCGCCACCTGCATGTCGGCGCGTTCCCGCACGAGAATCCCTATGAATCGCAGCATCGGCAGCATCACCCTGGTCGTCGCCGATTACGACCAAGCCATCGCTTACTACACCCAGACCCTGGGTTTCGCCTTGCTGGAAGACATCGACCAGGGCGGCGGCAAGCGCTGGGTGCGAGTCGCGCCGGCCGACGGCGCGCAGACCGCGCTGTTGTTGGCGCAAGCGGCGAACGAGCCGCAACGCGCCCGTATCGGCGATCAAACCGGCGGCCGCGTCGGCTTCTTTCTGCACACCGACGACTTCCATCGCGATCACGCCCGCATGCTCGAACACGGGGTGCGCTTTCTGGAATCTCCACGCGTCGAGACCTACGGCACGGTCGCCGTTTTTGAAGACCTGTACGGTAATCGTTGGGACTTGCTGGAACTCAAAGCATGAGATTAGTGCTGGCCAGCAGCAACGCCGGGAAACTGGTGGAGCTGCGCGACCTGCTCAGCGACACCGGCATCGAACTGGTGGCGCAAACCGACTTGGGGGTCGAAGACGCGGAAGAAACCGGCAGCACGTTCGTCGAGAACGCGCTGCTGAAGGCGCGTCACGCCTCCGCGGCGACCGGACTGCCGGCGCTGGCCGACGACTCGGGCATCTGCGTGGATGCGCTGGGCGGCGCGCCGGGCCTGTACTCGGCACGCTACGCCGGACGCCACGGCGATGCGCAGGCCAATATCGACAAGCTGCTGAGCGCGCTCAAGGACGTACCCGATGAACAGCGCGTCGCGCATTTCTACGCGGTGATCGTGCTGCTTCGCCACGCCGGCGATCCGCGTCCGATCATCGCCGAAGGCCTCTGGCACGGCCGTATCCTGCATCGGCGCCAGGGCGATCGCGGCTTCGGTTATCAGCCGGTGTTCTTCGACACCGAGCATCAGGTATCGGCCGGCGAAATCGACGACGCGCTGAAGAATCGGGTCAGCCATCGCGCCCGCGCGTTGGCTGCCTTGCGCGGGCGGATGCAGGAGCTGGCGCGATGAACCGCATGCTGCGCGCCGCCGCGCCGCCGCGCCGCGCTTTCCGCACCGGCGGGCATACCGTGCTGCTGGTCGCGGTGCTGTATCTGCTGGCGATGCCGATCGCGATCTGGATCCGCCGGGACGGCCTGAGCGCGGGCAGCAACAGTTTCAACACCGAGATCCAATTGGCGCTGGGGCTGATGGCGGCCCTGATCGGGTTGGTCGCCTGGGCCGCGGTGCAGCGGGTCAGTCTGGACGCGCTGGCCGGCGGCAGCTCGGCGGGCGCGCTGATCCGCTACGCCAACATCACCAGCGGCCATCGCCAGCGCGCCTTCGAGCCGCGCGAAGTGGTCGGCATGTCGCTGCACCGGGCCAAGGACGGGCGGATGCGCCTGACTTCGACCCTGGAGCTGCGCCTGGCTCCGTCCGCGCACCGCGCCTGGACCACGGTGACCCTGTTCGACGGCGATATGTCCGGCGACGGCCGCGCCGAGCCGTTGGCGACCATCATCCGCCTGGTCGTCCAGGCCCGTCCGGACGTCGGCCTGGACGCCAATCTGCGCGCCCTGCTGTCGGCCCGGCGCTACGGCGCCGCGCTGGACCGCTGACGCCTCCCGCAGCGGCGACCGGTCCCGACCGGTAAGCTATCGGCCTTCCCTCCGACCGATACCGGGCCCTGGCGCCCGGCCCGCGCTGTTGACCCCTGCCCTGACCACCCCGCCGCTGTCGCTGTACGTGCACCTGCCCTGGTGCGTGCGCAAATGTCCGTACTGCGACTTCAACTCGCACGAAGGCCGCGGCGCGCTGCCGTTCGACGCCTATGTCGACGCTCTGATCGCCGACCTGGAACACGACCTGCCGCTGGTCTGGGGCCGCACCGTGCACAGCGTGTTCTTCGGCGGCGGCACGCCCAGCCTGTTTCCGCCGGAGTTCATCGACCGCTTCCTGCAAGGCGCCAGCGCGCGCCTGCGCTTCGCGCCGGGCTGCGAGATCACCTTGGAAACCAACCCGGGCACGGCCGAGCACGGCCGCTTCGAGCTGTACAAGGCCGCCGGGGTGAACCGGCTGAGCTTCGGCATCCAGAGCTTCGACGACGGCTGCCTGAAACGGCTGGGGCGGATCCACGACAGCGGCGAGGCGGTGGCCGCGGTCAAGCTGGCGCAGGACGCCGGCTTCGACAATTTCAATCTGGACCTGATGTACGCCCTGCCCGGCCAGACCCTGGCGATGGCCGAAGACGATCTGCGGCGCGCGTTCGCGCTCGATCCGACCCACATCTCGCATTACCAGCTGACCCTGGAACCCAACACCGTGTTCGCCGCGCGGCCGCCGCAAGGCATTCCCGACGAGGACGGCGCCTGGGACATCCAGGAGCACTGCCAGGTGCTGTTGGCCGAACACGGCTACGGCCAGTACGAGGTCAGCGCCTACGCGCGCGAAGGCCGGCGTTGCCAGCACAATCTCAATTACTGGCGCTATGGCGACTACCTGGGTATCGGCGCGGGCGCGCACGGCAAGATCACCCTGGGCGCCGAGCAGGACATCCTGCGGCGCTGGAAGCTCAAGCACCCGACCCACTACCTGGCCCAGGCCGGGACCGCCGCGGCGATCGGCGGCGACGACCGCATCGCGCCGCAGCGGCGGCCGTTCGAATACATGCTCAATGTATTGCGGCTGGTGGAAGGGTTCTCGCTGGATTCGTTCGAGTCGTGCACGGGACTGCCGCGCGAGTCGATCGCCGCGCAGTTGCAATCGGCCTACCACGCCGGTTGGCTGGAACGCGACGGCGACCGGGTCCGGCCGACCGAACTGGGCCGGCGCTTCACCAACGACGTAGTCGGGCTGTTCCTGGCCGAGTAGGCGGCGCGTCCCGCCACTGGGCCGGGAATCACGGTTCCGCCACGGCGCAGTGGCGAGACTGCGGACTTGGCCGTTGCCCTCGCCGAGAAACGTATTCGCCAATGGCCGCCTCCCATCGGCTGCAACCGCCGCTCCGGGGTCCCGGACTGGCCTGCGCCGGGGAGGCGTGGTTATATCTCGCGGTCGTCAGCACGCAAATCCCATGTCCGTCACGTTCGACCCTCTGGACTCCGCGCCGCGGGCCACTTTGGCCACGGCCGCCTTGCCACGCCGCGTACGCCGCCTGCTCGAGCAGCTCTATGCGCTGGTCAGCGACGAGATGGCGCCGCAATTGGAGCGGATGCTGGCCGAATTCGAGCAACAGCTGTTCCGTCAGGCCGATCAGGCGCGCAATCCCGGGCTGCAGTCGGGCTATCTGGAAACGCTGCGGCTGGTGCGGTTGCGCCGGTCGGATCTGATTCCGCGCTATCTGCTGGGATTGGAAGAGGCGTTGACACGGTTGCGGGGGACGGGGACGGGGGCGGCTGGGGCGAAGGGGTCGGGGGCGGCTGGGATTGCGCATCCAGTTGCCGGCGCAGCGCCTGCTTTTCGGGAACTTCGGTTGGTCGACGACAGCGAAGTCGACGAAACCACCGTGCTGCGCGGCATCGCCAGCCGTCATGAATCGCGCGCCGGCCTGGGTCTGTTGCTGCTCGGCCAGCGCTTCGGCGTGCTCGCCGGGGCGCCGGCCTTCGACAGCGAGCGCCTGCCGGTCGGCCCGCAACGGCTGATCCGCAGCTTCGCCGAGGCCTGCCAGCCGCTGCAGATCAACCAGGAATCGCGGCTGGACCTGTACCGGGTGTTCGACCAGCACGTGATGCTGGGCTACGCGGCGTTGGTCGAATCGATGAACGCCCTGCTGGCGCGCGAGAACGTGCTGCCGAGCCTGTCCTTCGTGCCGCTGCGCGCGCGCCCGACCGCGCAATCGCCGGAGCCGGCCGAAGCGGAACCTGCCGAAGCGGAGCCGGCCAAAACCGCGCGCGGGTCTGCCAAGGCCGGCGCCAAGCCCAGCGAGCGGACCGCTGCGCGCCCGCACACCGCCTGGTCCGGCCAGGCCGCGGCCGACGCGGCGACCCCGACACCGGATTTCACCACCTTGCAGCATTGGCTGGCCGAACGCCGCGAACTGCTCGAAAAACTGCGCCCGCGCGTCGCGCCCACCAGCGCGGCGGCGGCACCGCTGGACACCGCCGAGCTGCTGCGCGGCCTCAACCAGCTCAATGACGAAAGCCCGCGCGGGCCGCAGCCGCTGCGCAAGATCGCCGACCTGCGCCAAACCCTGATCGCGCGCGTCCGCTCGGCCGACGCCTCGAACGCGGGCGCGCTGTCGCGCGAAGACAGCGACGTGTTCGACCTGCTGGACCTGCTGTTCGACGAAATTGACCAACGCCTGCGCGGCGACGCGGTGATCTCGACCTTGCTCAACCGCCTGCAGGCGCCGCTGCTGCATACCGCCTTGCAAGACCGCACCCTGCTCGCCGGCGACGGCCACCCGGCGCTGCAACTGCTCAACACCGTCGCCGAAGCCGGCGCGCGCTGGACCCCGACCGAAGACGTGGATCCGCAACTGCACGAGCCGCTGCGTCAGGCGGTCGATCACGTGATCGAGCACTACCGCGGCAGCCCGGACGCGTTCGACTCGGCCAACCAGCGCCTGCAGGAGCATTTGCAGTCGCTGGCGCGCAAGGCCGAGGTCACCGAACGCAGGCACGTGGAAGCCGCACGCGGCAAGGAAAAGCTCGAACTGGCCAAGCGCCGCGCGTTCGAAGCGCTGGACGTCCATACCGCCGATCAGCGCCTGCCGCGCTTCGTGCAGACCTTGCTGAGCCAGGCCTGGGCCGACGTGCTGACCCTGACCTTGTTGCGCCACGGCGAACAATCCGACGCATGGAAGCGGCAGTTGGAAACCACCCGGCAGATCGTCGTGGCCAACCAGAACGGCCCGAGCACCGACGCGCCGCGCGGTCTGGACGCCGATATCGAGCACGCGCTGACCCTGGTCGGCTATCACGCCGACGACGCCCGCGCGATTTCGCGCCAGCTCACAATCGGCCCGGCGCTGGCCGAAGAAGCCGCCTCGCGCACCGAACTGGCGATGAAGCTGCGCCAGCGCACGCGCCTGGGCGAGGACAGCCCGGCCGCGGTCCGCCCCTCGCCGACCGCGCGCGACGCGCATGAGCAGCAATGCTGGGAACGCATCCGCACGCTGCCGTTCGGTACCTGGTTCGAATTCGTGCAGAACCAGCAAGGCGACGCCGTGCGGCGCCGCTTGTCCTGGTTCAGCCCGGTCACCGACAACGCCTTGTTCGTCAATCAGCGCGGCCAGCGCGTGGGCGAGCAATCGCTGGACAGCCTGGCGCGGATGATGGCGCGCGGGCAGGCGCGGGTGGTCGATCACGAGCGTCATCGCCTGGTCGATCGCGCCTGGCACTCGGCCCTGGACGTGCTGCGCGGCTTCGGCGGCGCGCACGGCGACGGAACGCCGGCATGAACGAAGAATTCCGCCGCACTCGCCGGCGCCGCATCGTCGAGACGGTGCAGGTGGTCGACACCATGACCGAGACGGTCATCGGCCACCTGGGCAACCTGTCCGAGAGCGGCCTGATGCTGATCGCCAGCGCGCCGCTGGTCGACGACGCGCTGTATCAGCTGCGCTTTCACCTGCGCGACGCGCCGCAGCACACCTCGCCGATCGAAGTCGGCGCCCACCTGCTGTGGCAGGACCGCGCCAGTGTGCCCGGCCAGACCTGGACCGGTTTCCGCTTCATCGCCATGCCCGAGGACGGCATGCTGCATTTGCGGCAATGGCTGGATTCGCCCGAGGCGGGCGCCGAGTAATCCTGCTCGCTTCGAGAACCGACTGCGGGAGCTGCGCAAGCTGCGATCGCGACACCGGATCGATCGCGGACTTTTCGACGTTGCTGAATTGGCGCGGTCGCGGCTCGCGCCGCTCCTACAGGGGCTGATGCGGGCGGCGTGCAGGGCAACCGGCTTCGGCTGCCTGTGCGCCCGCAACCACCGCCACGATGGCTCGCAGCCGCGCCGCCCATGCCAGGGTCAACCAACGCAGGCCCTACACCGGCAAATATCTCCCGCACCGAATCCGGCAAAATAGCCCGGTTCCCTCCAGGCCCGCCCGCATGAACGCCCCCGCCCGCAACGCCGATCCGTCCGCCCACGCGCCCCACACCATCGAGGCCTTGTACGCGCAGCACATCGCCGAGCTGCACCGCCGCACCGAGCAGGCGCTGGCGCGCGGCGGTTTCGACCATCTGGTCGTGCCCAGCGGCAGCTTGCATTACCAGGTCTTCGACGATCGCGACTATCCCTACGCGGTCAACCCGCAGTTCAAGGCCTGGGTACCGCTGACCCGCAATCCGGGCAGTTGGCTCGTCGCCACGCCGGGACATCGGCCCAAGCTGATTTATCTGCAGCCGTTCGACTACTGGCATGTGGTGCCGCAGGCGCCGAGCGGCTGGTGGGTCGATCATTTCGACGTGGTGGTGATCCGCAAGCCGGAAGAGGCGCTGGCGCATCTGCCCAAGGACGCCGCGCGTTGCGCGATCCTCGGCGAGCCGCAGAGCGCGTTGGCAACGTTCGTGCCCAACAATCCACAGGCGGTGATCGATTACCTGGAATACCACCGCGCCTACAAGACGTCCTACGAAGTGGCGATGATGCGCGAAGCCACCGTCAAGGGCGTGCGCGCGCACCGCGCCGCCGAAGCCGCGTTCCGCGCCGGCCTGAGCGAGTTCGACATCCATCTGGCCTACTGCGCCGCCGCGCGCCAGGACGCCCATGAACTGCCGTACGGCAACATCATCGCGCTCAACCAGAACGGCGCGGTGCTGCATTACATGGAACTCGACCGGGAGGCGCCGGCGCAATCGCGCAGTTTCCTGATCGACGCCGGCGGCAGCCATCACGGCTACGCCTGCGACATCACCCGAACGTATGCCGCCGACCGCGGCGGCGAGTTCCAGGCATTGATCGACGCGGTCGACGCCGCGCAACGCAAGATGTGCGATCAAGTCCGCGTCGGCACCGACTACAAGCGCATCCATCTCGATGCGCATCTGGCGCTGGCCGGCATTCTCAAGGACTTCGGCGTGCTGCGGATTTCGCCGGAAGCGGCGGTGGACACCGGCGTCAGCGGCGTGTTCTTCCCGCACGGCATCGGCCACGGCATCGGTCTGCAGGTGCACGAGGTCGCCGGCTTCGCCGCATCCGATCGCGGCGGGCGCATCGACAAGCCGGCCGGCCACCCGTATCTGCGCCTGACCCGCGTGCTGGAAGCGGGCATGGCGGTGACGATCGAACCGGGGCTGTACTTCGTCGATCTGCTGCTCGACGGCCTGCGTCAGGGCGAACACGCCGACAGCGTCGATTGGCGGCGCATCGACGAGTTCCGCCCGTTCGGCGGCATCCGCATCGAGGATGACGTGGTCTGCAGCGAGGGCGCGCCGATCAATCTGACTCGCGATGAATTCGCCGCGACGGGCTGACGACCGCATGCGCCGCGTCCTGTTCGTCTGCAGCCAGAACAAGCTGCGCAGCCCCACGGCCGAACAGGTGTTCGCCGGTCGCGACGATATGGACGTGGCATCGGCCGGTTTGAATCACGACGCCGAGCAACCGCTCGGCGCGGACCTGGTCGAGTGGGCCGAGCTGATCTTCGTCATGGAAAAAACGCAGCGCAGCAAGCTGCAGCACAAATTCAAACCGCAACTGCGCGGCAAGCGCGTGGTCTGCCTGGATATTCCCGACGACTACGACTACATGGCGCCGGCGCTGGTGGCGTTGCTGCAGGCGCGGGTGCCGAAACACCTGTGAGCGACGCTCGCGCGCAATGCAGCACACTCAACCCGCTGCGCATTCGCGCCGAACGTCGCCGAAAACAACGATACGTCCGTCCACTCACCGGAGCACCCGCATGACCGACGCGCACGATCCCGTCCTGCACACGCTGCAAGCCTACGCGGCCGCGGTACTGGCCAAGGATGTCGAAGCCCTGGTCTTGCTTTACCACGAAGACGTGCACATCTTCGACATGTGGAGCGACTGGTCGATGCGCGGCATCGGGCCCTGGCGGGCGATGGTGCAAGGCTGGTTCGGTTCGCTCGGCGATGAGACCGTTGTGGTCGGCATCGACCAGGCCGACAGCACCCTCAGCGAGGACTTGGCGTTCGGCCACGCCATCCTGAGCTACACCGCTTTCTCCGCCTCCGGGGAACGGCTGCGCTCGTTGAATAACCGCATCAGCCTCGGGCTGGCGCGACGCGACGGCGATTGGAAGATCGTCCACGAGCACACCTCCGCGCCGATCGAGCATGGCAGCGCGAAGGCGATCCTGCAGCGCGCGCTACCGGGTTGAATCGTCGAAACAGCGGGAATTGACGGCGCGAACGGGCAGCCCCGCGTGCCCTCACCCCCAACCCCGGCCCGAGCGCATAGCGCTCGGGCGTTCGGTGCCGCGCGAGCCAATGGCTCACAAGCGCGGCCCCTCACCCCGCCAGCGGGAGAGGGCTTTTGTCATTGCCTCCTTGCGGGAGGGGGCTTTGTCGTGGGCCGTCGCGATGACCTTGTCCGATTCCGGCGAGCAGCGTGCGTGCACAGGTTCTAGGCTGATGCTCATTCGCCAGGAACCTGCCATGCGCCCGTCACTCGTTCTTATCGGCCTGATCTGCGTCGTCTGGCTCGCATCGCCGCTCGTTGCCGCGGCGGAACGGCGCGACGATATCGCCGCACTCCAAGCGCTCGACATCCGTTATCAGGCCGCGGTCAAGAGCAACGATGCCGACGCCATGGCGCGCATTCTCCACGACGACTTCGTGCTGATCAGCGGCCGCGGCCAGGTCAGCGACAAGGCCGTGCTGCTGACGGAGGCGCGCGAGGCGCGGACTGTCTACGAACGTCAGGACGCCAGCGAACGCAGCGTGCGCGTGTGGGACGACACCGGCGTGGTCACCGCGTTGTTGTGGCTCAAAGGCAAAACCGACGGCGTTCCGTTCGAGTACCGGCTCTGGTACAGCGACACCTACGTGCGCACCGCGCACGGCTGGCGCTACGTGCTCGGGCAGGCCTCGCTGCGCCTGCCAGATGCGCCTTGAGCGAGGCCGCACGAATCGCGACATGAATCGCGATCGACGCGGCCTGCGCGATCACCAGACCTTGAACACGCGCCCGTTCTGGATGCCTTCCACGCTGCGCCGATACGCCAGCGCCGCGCGCGCGGCGGTGACCGGTTCGAAACCGGGGAAGAACGGGCCGTATGCTTCCCACGATTCGGTCAGCACGTTCGGGCTGACCGCGTTGATGCGCAGATCGCGCTTGAGTTCGAACGCCGCGCCCTGGACGAAGCCTTCGATCGCCCGATTGACCGCGCTGGCGTTGGCGCCGGCGCGGATCGGTTCTTCCGAAACGATGCCGGTGGTCAGGGTGATCGAACCGCCGTCGTTGAGATGGTGCTGGCCCAGCAGGGCCAAACGCACCTGGCCGAGCAGCTTGTCGTTCAAACCGACGGCGAAATCGGCCGGACGCATCGATTCCAGCGGGCCGAAGTGCAACACGCCGGCGGCCGAGACGATCGCATCGAGCTTGCCGGTCTTGCCGAACAGCGCCTCGACGCTGGCATCGTCGGTGATGTCGACCGGATAGTCGGCGCTGCTGCGGCCGGCGGCGAGGACTTGGTGGTCTTTGAGGGTATCGGCGATAGCGCGGCCGAGGGTGCCGCTGGCGCCGACGAGCAGGATCTTCATGGAGGCATTCCGGGTTGAGAAGTCAGGCGCCCAGTCTGCGCGCCGGGGCGTGCACGGTGAATGCGCTAGGATTTCGCGCACCCCTAACCCTGGGTTAGCCCACTTGGACAAATTGCGCAGCATGGCCGTGTTCGTCGCGGTGGCCGACACCGGCAGTTTCGCCGCCGCGGCGCAGGCCCAGCAGTTGTCGGCGGTGATGGTCGGCAAGCACATCCGCCAGTTGGAAGAACATCTGGGCGCGCGGCTGCTGCAGCGCGATACGCGCAAGCAGCGGCTGACCGAGGTCGGCGAAGCGTTTCTGGAAGACGCGCGGCAGGTGCTGGAGCAAGTGCGCCGCGCCGAAACCGTGGCCGAGCGCCTACGCGACGATTCGCGGCCGAGCGGTCATCTGCGGGTGACCGCGCCGTTCACCCTCGGCGCCGCCGCGGTCGCGCCGGTCATCACCCGGTTTCTGCGCGCCTATCCCGAGGTCTCGGTCGATCTGGTGCTGGCCGACCGCATGTCCGACCTGATCGCGGAAGCCTTCGACGCGGCGATCCGGATCGGACCGCTGTCGGATTCCGACCATCTCATCGCGCGGCCGTTGCGGCCGTACCGGATGATCGTCTGCGCCTCGCCCGAGTACCTGCGCGAACGCGGCACACCGCGCGATCCACGCGAACTGGCCGATCACAGTTGCCTCAATCACCTGCTGTGGAATCGCGACGCGGGCTGGCGCTTCGACAGCGTCGGCGCCGAGCCGCTGCGCCTGAGCGGCCGGTTCGCCTCCAACCACGGCGAGGCGCTGCGGCGCGCGGCGCTGGACGGATGCGGAATCGTGCTGCAACCGGAAGTGTTGTTGGCCGACGACATCGCCGCCGGCCGCCTGGTGCGATTGTTCGAGAACGACCTGCCGCCGCCGCGCCCGGTGCATCTGCTGTATCCGCGCGATCGCCAGCCGCTGCCCAAGCTCAGCCGGTTCATCGAATTCGTGTTGGAGCGGTTGGGGCCCGGGTGAGGCGGGATTTCGGGCTGTTGCTGTTCCCCCCTTTGAAAACGGGGGGAATAACAACAGCAACAGCTCAAGCCGCCTGCCGCTGCGCCATCAACGCTTCGATCTCATCGGCGCTGCGCGCCAGCCGCTGCGTCAGCACCTCGTGGCCGTCCTTGGTGATCGCCACATCGTCCTCGGTGCGAATGCCGATGCCGCGCCATTTCGGATCCACCGAAGCGTCATCAGCGGACACGTACAGGCCCGGCTCGATGGTGAACACCATGCCCGGCTCGAGCAGACGCGAGTCGCCGTCGATCCGGTACTCGCCGACGTCGTGCACGTCCAGCCCCAGCCAGTGGCCGGTCTTGTGCCGGTAGAAGCGTTTGTACTCGCCGTCGGCGAGGTTGCGCTCCAACCTGCCCTTCAACAGCCCCAGCCGCAGCAGGCCTTCGGTCAGTATCTGCACGGCGGCCAGATGCCCGGCCTCGTAGGCTACGCCCGGCCGCGCCTGGGCTAATGCCGCGGCCTGCGCGGCGCCGACCAGATCGTGCAGCGCGCGCTGTTCGGCGCTGAAACGGCCGTTGACCGGGAAGGTGCGGGTGATGTCGGCGGCATAACCACGGTACTCGGCGCCGGCGTCGATCAGGATCAGATCGCCGTCGCGCGAGACCGCGCGGTTGGCGCGGTAGTGCAGCACGCAGGCGTTGGCGCCGGCGCCGACGATGCTGCCGTAGGCCGGCTCGGCATCAAAGCTGCGGAACACGCCTTCGATCTGCGCCTGCAGCTCGTACTCGCGCACGCCCGGCCGCGCCGCGCGCATCGCCGCTTCGTGGGCGAGCACGCTGATGTCGGCGGCGCGCTGCATGAAACGCAGCTCGTCGCGGTCCTTGAACAGCCGCAACTCATCGAGCAGGTGGCCCAGTTCCAGGAACTCGTGCGGCGGTTGCGCGCCTTGGCGCACCATCGCCCGCACCCGGTTGAGCCAGCCGATCAGTTTGAGATCGAACTCGGCATCGCGGCCGAAGTGGTAGTAGACCCGGGTCCGGCCTTCCAGCAGGCCCGGCAGAATGTCGTCCAGGTCGGTGATCGGATACGCATCGTCCAAGCCGAAGGCCTCGACCGCGCCTTCCGGACCGTAGCGCGGACCGTCCCAGGCTTCGCGATCGGCGTCGCGCTCGCGGCAGAACAGCAAGGTTTCGCCGTGGGCGCGGCCCGGTACCAGCACCAGCACCGCGTCGGGCTCGGGGAAACCGGTCAGATAACTCAGGTCGGAGTCCTGACGGAACGGGTAATGGGTGTCGCGGCTGCGGATCAGCTCGTGCGCCGAGGGCACCACCACGATCGCGTCGGGGCCGGCCATCTCCATCAGCTGCTTGCGCCGGCGTGCGTACGCCTTGGCCGGCATGGTCAGTGCCGTGTGCATGTCAGTTCAACCGTTGCCGATGTTGCGCGGCCAGGGCGACGTCTCCGTGCAGGCCCAGGGCCACGATGCGGACGAACTCTTCCAGTTCGGTCAGCGCCTGTTCGTCTTCCTCGTCGTCCTCGTCCTGCGGCGCGGTGGCGGCGAACTTGGCCAGGTCGGTCAGCGCCTCGCGGCTTTCCTCCGACAGGTTGGGCGCCGCGCCCGCGGCCAGGCCGAAGCCGCCGAGGAAGCCGCGGCACCAGTCGAACAGCGCGCCGCTGCGTTCGGTCATCGAGGCCTCCGCGTCGGGCAGCAGCAGTTCGAAGCCGTATTCGGGATCGACCATCTGCGCGGCCGAGGCCAGCCGCAGGCGGTCGAGCGCGCCGTCGGCGGCGGGCGTGGCGGTGGCGGCGTCGGCGAGTATGCGCGCCGGCCACTCGCGCACCGAGGCGCCGCCGCCGGCGAGCCAGCCGCACAGGGCGCCGTGCAATTCGGAAGCGGAGGTACCGAGCGAGAGGTTACGGCTCTCGGCTTCGACGTCGGACAACAGGGGCAGTTCGGTCGCGGCCACAGGCATGCAATCAGAGGGGATGGGGCAGTTTAGCAATGCGCGGCGCACATGGCGCTGACGCGAACGGGCGATGTGCGGCGCGGACGCCTCGGGCTCGCACGACCCGCCCGCGGCCGGCGGCGGCCGCGCCGGCGGATAGGCCGTCGCCGCAGCGCTCACGCGCTCTACACATGGCCGCGGCGATCCGTGTCCGGTTGCCCGCATCCCCGCGCGAGCGCATCGAAAGATGAGCCCCGGTGCTTGTTGCCGCCATGAACGCCTGCCTACACTGCGTCTCTTGCGCCTCACGCCACGGTGTCCGTGCGTCACTCGTCTCCCGCCCGCCTGTTGACCGTCGGTTTGATCGCTCTGCTGTGCTGCGCAGCGGCGTGGCCGCAGCGTGTCGCGGCGGCCACGCGCGATTTTTACTTCTCGCGCCTGGGCAGCGAGGTCGGGCTCAACCAGAACTCGGTCACCGCCTTCACCCAGGACGCGCACGGCTTCGTCTGGGTCGGCACCCAGGGCGGGCTGCACCGTTACGACGGCCAGCGCTACATCGCCTACCGCCACGATCCGCGCGATCCGGCCAGCCTGCCCGACAGCTACGTCACCGCGCTGGCGCTGGACGGCCAGCGCGCGCTGTGGATCGGCACCCATTCCGAATACCTGGCGCGGCTGGACCTGGCCAGCGGCAGCATTCACCGCTACAGCCCGCCCGACTCGCAAACCGGACGGCAGATCGCCACCCTGCTGCCGTGGCGCGATCAGCTGCTGATCGGCACCGTCGCCGGCCTGGAACGGCTGGACCCGCAGACCGGCACGCGCGAAATGCTGCTGCCGCTGCCCGGCGAGGCCAGCCGCCAGGCGCCCTGGCAGGGATTGGCGCAGGGCCGCGACGGCGCCGCCTGGTTCGCCAGTCCGGCCGGTCTGCATCGGATTCTCGGCAACGGCCGGATCGAGCGCGTCGGCGCGCCGATCCCGCTGCGCAGCGTGCTGATCGATCACCGCGGCCGGCTCTGGGCCGGCGCCGTGGATGGCCTGTACCGGCTCGACGGCCGCACCGGCGTGCTGAGCAAGGTCGAGAACGAGGCGCTGGCGTCGCTGCGCAACGCGAGCACGATAGTGGAAGCGCCCGATCGGCGGATCTGGATTTCCGGTTACGACAACGGCCTGTACCGCCACGATCCCGACAGCGACCGCACCCAGCGGGTGAATTCCCAGCCCGGGGTCGATGCGACCCTGCCCGAGGACACGGTCGACGCGCTGATGATCGATCACGGCGGCCTGCTTTGGGTCGGCGGCCAGTATCGCGGGGTCGCGCTCACCGATCCGCGCGGCACCCGCTTCAGCTACGTGCTCGATCTCAACGACGTGCGAGGGGTCGGCGGCGCGGCCGGCGCCGCGTCCGACGCCAGCGTGCGCGCCCTGGCTCAGGACGACAGCGGCGCGATCTGGATCGGCACCGACAACGCCCACCTGCGCCGCTACGACCTGTCCAGCGATCAGTTCCAGGACATGACCTCGCTGCTGCCCGCTGGCACCGATCTGCATCGGATCGCGGCGATGGCGCGCGAACCCGAAGCGCCGTTCGCCTCGCCCACTGCGCCCGCCGCGCCGGCGCCGGGCGAGGCCAAGCCCGCCTACAAGCCCTCGCCGGGCCGGTTGTGGATGGCCACCGACGCCGGCTTGCTGCGCATGGAGCCGGGCACCGGACGCATCGAAACCATCGATCTGCGCGGCTATCGCGACGCCGCCCTGCGCTCGCTGCGCTTCGCCCGCGACGGCAGCCTGTGGCTCGGCGGCCAGGACGTGGGTGCGCTGCACTATTTGCCCGACTCCGGCGTGCTGGTGCGCTACGCCTACCGCGAGGGCGATCCCAAGGGGCTGAGCCATCCGCGGGTCAACGCCATCCTGGAAGACCGCAAGGGCCGGATCTGGTTCGGCACCGGCGACGGCCTGGATCTGCTCGATCCCGATACCGGCTACCTGCGCCATTACCGTCACGCCACCGACGAGGCCGACAGCCTGCCCGGCAACTTCGTCCGCTCGCTGCACCAGTCGGCCGACGGCGCGATCTGGGTCGGCACCCAGGCCGGCCTGAGCCGGGTGATCGAGTTCGGCGACGGCCGCATCCGTTTCGAGCATCCGCTGGCCGAAGTGCTGAGCGACCACGCCGTGCCGGTGGTGTATTCCATCGCCGAACGTCCCGCCGGCCGGCTGTGGCTGGGCACCGACGCGGGCATCATGCGGTTCGACACCGGCGCCTCGC
Source organism: Lysobacter sp. CA199 (assembly GCF_052078715.1). Taxonomy (NCBI): domain Bacteria; kingdom Pseudomonadati; phylum Pseudomonadota; class Gammaproteobacteria; order Lysobacterales; family Lysobacteraceae; genus Lysobacter; species Lysobacter sp. CA199. The sequence goes on from NZ_JBQJIL010000010.1 coordinate 271,567, forward strand.
TGGTGCGCCGCTACGGCCTGGCCGATGGCCTGCAGGATCTGGAGTTCAACACCGCCGCGGTCACCGCGCTGGCCGACGGCCGGCTCGCTTTCGGCGGCGTGCGCGGGCTCAATCTGTTCGATCCCGAGCGCATCTTCGACTCGCGCTATACCCCGCCGGTGCGCCTGCTCGGCGCCTGGATCGGCTCGGACACCAGCAGCGGCTCCAGCGCGCTGTGGCAATCGGCCAAGCTGGAAGTGCCCAACGGCGCCGGCATCCTGCGCCTGCGCATCGGTGCATTGGATTTCGGCCCCAACAGCGGCATCCGCTACCGTTACCGCATGGACGGGTTCGACCGCGACTGGATCGACAACGGCCCGCGCCAGGACATCACCTACACCCGCATGCCGCCGGGCCATTATCTGTTCCGCGCCCAGTCGACCAATCGCGACGGCGTGTGGAACACCCAGGAACTGCGCATCCCGGTCAGCGTCGAACCGCCGCTGTGGCGGCATCCGCTGGCCATCGCCGCCGCGGCGTTGGCCGCGCTGGTGATGCTGCTGAGCTTCGGCTGGCGCTGGCACCGCGCGCGTCAGCGCGAACGCGGCTACTTCACCCAGATCCGCGAACGCGAGGAGCGCCTGAAACTGGCGCTGTGGGCCTCGGGCGAACAGTTCTGGGACTACGACCTGCAGCGGCGCGAGCTACATCGCATGCGCGTGGACGACCACAACGCCGCGCCGGAGATCGGCGTGCGCGCCGACATCGCCGACGATAACGAGATCCATCCCGACGATCTGCCGCGGGTCACCGAACTGCTGCGCAAGCATCTGCACGGCGACGCCGCGCTGTTCCTGTCCGAGCACCGCATGCGCACGCCCAAGGGCGACTGGGGCTGGGTCCGCGCGCGCGGCCGGGTGGTCGAGCGCGACAGCGAAGGCCGCCCGGTGCGAGTCGCCGGCACCGGACGCGACGTAACCGCGGTGCGCAGCGCCGAGCGCGAACGGCGCATCTCCAGCGAGGTCTTGCGCTCGATGGCCGAAGCGGTGGCGGTGTTCGACCGCGACTTCGTGTTCGTCTCGATCAACCCCGCGTTCTCGCGCATGACCGGTTATCCGGAGAACGAAGTCATCGGCCAGACCACCGGCCTGCTCGACAGCCGCCAGCACGATCCGGAGTTCTATTCGGACATGCGCGACGAGCTGCAGCGCAGCGGCCGCTGGTCGGGCGAGATCTGGCAGCAGCGCAAGGACGGCAACGAGTTCCTGTGCTGGCTGCAGGCGTCCATCGTGCTCGACAGCAGCGGCCAGCGCGGCCACTACGTCGCCGTGCTCACCGACATCACCGACCAGAAGCGCGCCGAACAGGAGCTGCGCTATCTGGCCAATTACGACACCCTGACCAGCCTGCCCAACCGCACGCTGCTGTCGGAGCGGCTGTCGCGGGCGATCGTGCGCGCGCGCCGCCACGGCCACCGCATCGCCCTGCTGTTCCTGGATCTGGACCGGTTCAAGGACATCAACGATTCGCTCGGCCACGCCGCCGGCGACCGAATCCTGCGCGCCGCCGCCGTGCGCCTGCAGGAAACCGTCGGCGCCGAACACACCGTGGCGCGCCTGGGCGGCGACGAATTCACCGTAGTGCTGGAAAACCTGGAAACGCCCGAGCAGGCCGAGGACGTGGCGCGCCGGCTGATCAAGGCCTTCGAAGCGCCGCTGGATTTCGATCAACGCCACGACGTGGCGATCTCGCCCTCGATCGGCATCAGCGTCTATCCCGACCACGCCCAGGTGCCGACCGACCTGCTCAAGCATGCCGACACCGCGATGTACCAGGCCAAGGCCGCTGGCCGGCGCACCTTCATGCGCTACACCGAGGCGATGGACATCGAGATCCGCCAGCGCGCGACCATCTCCGCGGCGCTGCGCAAGGTGCTCGACCGCAACGAACTGCGCCTGGTGTTCCAGCCGCGCCTGTCGCTGCCGGAGGCGCGCATCACCGGCGTGGAAGCGCTGCTGCGCTGGCAAAGCGCCGAGTACGGCAACATCCCGCCGTCGGAGTTCATTCCGCTGGCCGAGGAAAGCGGGCTGATCCTGGAGATCGGCGAATGGGCCATGCGCGAGGCCTGCCACCGCTTGCGCCAGTGGCGCCAACAGGGCCAGGAGCAACTGTCGATCTCGGTCAACGTCTCGGCGATCCAACTGCTGCGCGGCGATCTGCCGAAGATGGTCGCGCGCGCGCTCAGCGAAAGCGGCATCCCGCCGTGGCGGCTGGAACTGGAACTGACCGAAAGCGTGGTCATGTCCAACGCCGCGCACACCTCCACCACCATGCAGGCGCTGCGCGAACTCGGCGTGGCGCTGGCGATCGATGATTTCGGCACCGGCTATTCCTCGCTGGCCTATCTCAAGCGCCTGCCGATCAACACTTTGAAGATCGACAAGGAATTCATCGGCGACCTCACCCGCGACCCGGACGACGCGGCGATCACCACCACCGTCATCGCCATGGCCCATTCGCTCGGCCTGAATGTGGTCGCCGAGGGCGTGGAGCTGGAGGAGCAGATGGAGTTCCTGCTCAACAAGAAGTGCGACGAGATCCAGGGCTATTGGCTGGCGCGTCCGCTGGAAGCCGACGATTGCCTGGCCTTCATCCAGCAATGGCGCCCCTCGGCGAGCATGCTCGCGGCGCTGGCGGCGCGCGACTCGGCGGCTAAAACCACCAGCCATGTGAGATGAACACGCACTCGGCCGCACACCGGCGTTGAAGGTCGGCGTCCGACCGCGACAGCCCACGCGCCCGCCTCCGCGGCGGCCCTGTCCTCCAACCGCCCGCGCGGCTACCGGCCTGAACCCCTCCGGTTCGTGACCGCCCCCCAACAAGACCCGGTTCCGCCTTGACCGCCCCCGCCCCGGCCTGCCATCGTGCCGGGATGGATCGCGCCGAACTCATCGTCGAACTGCAGTCGCTGCTCACCCGCGCCGATGAACTCGGCGACCGTGTGCGCAAGCTCAGCGAAGAGAACCGCAGCCTGCGCCAACAGCAGGAACAACTGGTCGGCGAACGCTCGGCCCTGCTGGCCAAGAACGAACAGGCGCGCACCCGCGTGGAAGCGATGATCGCGCGACTGAAGTCGCTGGAACAACATACGTGAAGCCGGCCCACGTGAAACCTGTCTACGTGAAGCCGGGCATCCCCGAACTCGCCATGAGCCTGCCTGTATGAGTACGACGAGCGAAGCCGTCAGCATCCGCCTGCTCGACCGCGAATACACCGTGGGGTGCGAGCCCAACGAACGCGACGACCTGCTCGCCGCAGCGCGCATGCTCGACAGCAAGATGCGCGAAATCCGCGGCAGCAACCGCATGGCCGCGCTCGACCGCGTCGCCGTGCTCGCCGCGCTCAACTTCGCCCATGAGTTGCAACAGTTGCGTGGCGAAGGCGACGGCCGCGACCGCGAACTGGCGCGCACGCTCGACGAACTGCATCGCAAGCTCGACAGCCTGTTCGACGCGGCGATCCGCTGAAGACCGCGTCGCGCTTTTAATCGCGCATCGTCCACCTGGCTGCGACCGCGCGCGACGCGCGTCACGCAAGTCCCCGTTCATCGGCTGCCGCCGGATCAAGCGCATGAACCGCAACGCAGTATCGCCGACGAGCGGATTCGCCTGACCTGCCCCGCGCGCTATACTGCGCGCACGTCCTCTGCTGTGCGCGACGGCGTGCGCAAACATTCGCCTTGTCCCTTAATGACGACACCGGGGGCGCGCCGGAAACCTGGAGTGCAAGTCCGCCTCGCAGCGGGAAGCCCGAAGGTCTCCAAGCGTTCCCACTTGAACCCCGGGTTCAAGGTCGTTTCGCAAGCATCGCCATTGGCGGAGGACTACTTTTCCCGGAACGGGCGCGACGCCACCGCAGGTGGCATCGCGCCCGTTTCCTTATGCCCGCGCTTTGCGCGCCGCCAGGATCCCCCGATCGCATGACGGACGACCGCTCGACGCTGCGCCGCGCCCTGCGCGCAAAACGCCGCAATCTCCCCGCCGCCGCGCGCATCGGCGGCGCCGAAACGCTGGCCCGGCACCTGCTCGGGCTGCCGTTCGCGCCGCAATCGGGCTACGTCGCCGGCTACTGGGCGATGGATGGCGAGATCGCTCTGCACGCTTGGCAAATGCGCCTGCCCAAGGACTGCATCTACTGCCTGCCGGTGCTGCACGAAGACCAGCAACTGCGGTTCGCGCCATGGCGGCCCGGCGATGCGCTGGCGCCCAACCGGTTCGGGATTCCGGAGCCGACGTTGGCCGAAACCTCCTTGCTGCTGCCGGAACAATTGAGCCTCATCGTCTTGCCGCTGGTCGGGTACGACAGCCGCGGCCACCGGCTCGGCATGGGCGGCGGCTGGTACGATCGCAGCCTCGCCTTCCGCCAGCGCAGCCCGGCCCCGCCCTGGCTGGTCGGTGCCGCGTTCGAGCTGCAACGCGTCGAACGCCTGGACGCCGCGGACTGGGACGTGGCCCTGGACGCGGTCTGCACCGAGTCCGGCATCCTGGACTGCCGCTCCGCGCTATACGCTTGACCCTCCCCCCTGACGCGGCGCCGGCCGCGTCCGAACCGAGCTAAGCCCCGCATGACCGCACGCCGCCGCTATTGGCTGATGAAATCCGAACCCGATACTTTTTCCATCGACGACCTTGAGCGCGTGCGCACCGAGCCGTGGAACGGAGTGCGCAACTACCAGGCGCGCAACTACATGCGCGACGGCATGAAGGTCGGCGACGGCGTGCTGTTCTACCATTCCAATACCGCCGTTCCCGGCATCGCCGGCCTGGCCAGCATCGCCGCCGAAGCCTATCCGGACCCGACCCAGTTCGACGCCAAGTCCGACTACTACGATCCCAAGAGCACGCGCGAAGATCCGCGCTGGCTGCTGGTGGACGTGGCGTTCGAACGCAAGTTCAAGCGCACCGTATCGCTGGACGAGATCAAGGCCCGCGCCGACGAGTTCGGCGAGGATTTCGCCCTGACCCGCCGCGGCAACCGTCTGTCGGTGCTGCCGGTAACCGCGGCGCAGTGGAAGTTGTTGCTGGCGATGGAGTGAAGAAGCGGGGAATGAGGGGAAAGGGAATGGGGAATGGCTGGATCGCCTCTTCATCCTGACCCACCTCAACCCGCCATTCGCTTTCGACCATTCCCCATTCCCTTTATTCCCACATTCTCTGCCTCTCCCAATGACCGAATCCAAACGCCTGGCCGGCGAAAAAGCCATCGACTACATCGAAGACGGCATGATCGTCGGCGTAGGCACCGGTTCCACCGTCGCGTTCTTCATCGAGGCCCTGGGCCGGGTGAAGGAGCGCATCAAAGGCGCGGTGTCCAGTTCCGAGCAGAGCACCGCGCGACTGAGGGCGCTCGGGATCGAAGTGTTCGATCTCAACGCCACCGGCCCACTGTCGCTGTACGTCGACGGCGCCGACGAATGCGATCCGCACAAGCGCCTGATCAAGGGTGGCGGCGCCGCGCTGACCCGCGAGAAGATCATCGCCGAGGCCAGCGCCAAGTTCGTCTGCATCGTCGATCCGGCCAAGCGCGTCGACGTGCTCGGCAAGTTCCCACTGCCGGTGGAAGTGGTGCCGATGGCGCGCAGCCTGGTCGCGCGCGAGATTCTGGCGATGACCCGCGGCCAGCCGGTCTGGCGTCAGGACGCCGAAGGCAAAGGCGTGGTCACCGACAACGGCAACCTCATTCTCGACATCCACAACCTCGCCATCGTCGATCCGGTGGCGATGGAAACAGCGATCAACCAGATCCCCGGCGTGGTCAGCGTGGGCCTGTTCGCGCGCCGGCCGGCCGATGTCGTCATCGTCGGCGGCGAGCCACCGCTGGTGCTCTGAGCGCGGATCGTCTCGCTTGCCGAGACGAGTCCGGCGTTGACCTGCGCAGCTTCGCGATGATGCCCGTTCGGTGCTGTTCAAGCGGCGGGCCAAGGCGGCGATGCGGCTGCGAAAGGACGGCTGCCGCGTCGGCGGCATTGCGGTCCAGATCCGCTTCGTGAGGCTGGAGCACCGGTTCCAGCCCGACCCGGGTTTCGCACCGCTCGACGATGCACCGGCCTTTCTGCGCCTGCCCGGCGAGCAAATCGCGTAGCTAAAGGACGCCGTCATCGACGAGCCGTACCTGCTGCGTGGGCGCCCCGATCTAGCCTGCGCATCAGGCAGGCTCGACAACAAAAATCCCGCCCCAACGGCGAACATGCCGGGCCATTCCAAGGCCGGCGCCGCCGGCTGGGGGCGTCCGAACCGATCCGCTGCGAACTCAAAGCAAGCGAGTTTGCCCTGAGTTTTTCCTTGTTGCGGCCGCGCTACGCGTGAAGAATCCGCCTCCAACAAGGAGGACTCCGTGATCCCGTGTCCGGTGTTGGGGCAAGACCCCGATATGCACTTTGGAACCGGCGACATCCGACAGCATGCCGAGGCAGCCCTGATGGCCGGCCTCAATGCGAATCGAGACACTTGCCGGCACATATCAGAAAAGCTCGAACGCACATAACCCGACGGGGATATCGCTTGCTCGCAATTTAGATAATCAGAGGCCTATTGGCATTCGGTAGCCATAATCAAGCACTGCGCTTGATTTTTTGGTCCCTGCTATTGAAGGACTCCTCGATTCCGTCTGCGCAGAAAGCGTGAAGCCCCAAAGCGATATGAACGATGAAACCGAAGCGGGAAGGACAATGAGTATGCCAACGACCACAATCGATCGCGGCACCGGAAATATCCGCTCATCGTTGTCCGTGGATTGCCATGATGAAACGCGGGCGCGTATGCGCGCAGCGTCTTCGCATGGAAGCCGTTGTCCGGCAAATACCTCAAACCGCGGGGCACAAAATCGAAGCTTATTCATCCCGACGATAGCGGCCATTATCGGGATGACGCTGTCCCTGCTGTCGCCGAGCGCCGCCGAGGCGCGGGTCGCCACGGGCGGAACCGGTATTTACCGCAGCCGGATATTCTGGCTGGAATGGCCTGCGACAATTCCATCCGGCACCGTCGCCACCGGCGACATCATCATCAATGGCAATGTGGTGCGGGTCACCTGCACGCTCACAGTGAATACTGGCGCGGTCTCTGGTTATGAGCCCGGCTCATTCTCGGGCGATGGGTTGGATGATCTCTACAATATCGACGGCACCGGCACCGCCAACAGCATGCGCTCTGGCATTGCTACGACCGCGGCCAACGCGACTGTGACCATTACATGCAGCGCTCTCGCCAATCCAGGCACCGCTGAGCAAGAAGTCTATCCTTTACCGGGTATCGTCGTCGCCGAAGCAGAAACCAATGGCGGTGCCTTCGAATATCTGGAGGCCAAGATCACCGGCAACTTCACCGTTACTGAGCGGTTTCGGACCTGCACGGCCAGGCGTACGCAGGCGGTCGTAACGGCTGCCGGCGCAACCGAGACAGTACGTTTCAGCAATCCGGACAACACCTGCGCTACGCAAACGGCGGGCACAACCGGTCCGATGGGTATCTCGTTCGGGCGATTTGGATCGACCGCCTATAGCGGTACCAATATGCAGGTTGCCATCGACCTCACCATTGCCACCAGCACGGCAAGGAGTGCCGTGGCAGTCGGCATTGTGCTCGACGCCGATCAGAAGGATGCCCCGGCCAGCTATGGCGATGTCACGCATTTGGAGGACGTAATTTTCGCGCCAGACAACCTTGCTACCGGCACGACGAACGACATTTTCGCTATTGCATCACTGGCGACGCCCAGCCTTTTGCCAACCCCCACGCTGGGTTCGCTGATCGATGGCGATGGACTCGTGGGCCTCGCCCCAAGTGTCGGCGCTTCCACCGATGACACGACAACGACCGATGATGAAGATGCCTTCGGCACTATACCCGCCGTCAACGGCGCGGCGGCGACCTATGCCTTGAACGTCCCTTATATACAGGCGGTTGCCGGCACCCGGGTGTGCGGATGGATCGATTTCAACCGCGATGGCTTGTTCACGGACAATGGGGCGGAGGAAAGCTGCGTCACCGTTGCGACGGGCAGCGGAAACGCGGCGCTAAGCTGGACCCTTCCGGCGGGCAATGCCTATGTCGCGGGCAACAGCTATGCCCGTTTCCGTATTGGCGCGAATGCCGCCGGCAGTCCAACTGGGGGCACTGTGACGGGCGAGGTCGAAGATCATACGGTGACACTCAATCCGCGATTGCGGGTGAACAAGACCCTTTCGCCGACCACCGATGGCGGGCTGTTCAACCTGACCGTCAATCCCGCACCGACGGCCACTTTCACTGCGTCGAACCAGGGCAATGACGGCACCACCGGCCTGCAGACCATTCCGATGGGCAGCGCCGTGACGCTGAGCGAGACGGCGGGAACCGCGACCAACCTGGCCGCCTATACGCCCAGCCTGACATGCACCAATCGCGTCGGCGCCACGGTGATCGGGCCGGTGGCCGTGACCAGCCAGAGTTACACGTTCAACAGCGCCTCGACCAGCGGCGCGACCAGCAACACACCGGCGACGGCGGCCAACATCAGCGATACCGAACTCACCTGCGTGTTCACCAATTCATTGAACACCAACCTGTCAATTACCAAGACCAACACGCCGGCCAATGGCCCCAGCGACCAGCCCAATGACAACGTCGCACGCGGATCGACGACCTATCAGTTGATCGTGACCAACCATGGCCTGATGCCGGTGACCGAGGCTCTGGTGCGTGAGGCGCCGCAAGCTGGAATTACTTGCCCCGGCGCCAATAATGTGGCGATCGATTACAGCGGCGCGACGCCGGATGCCAATTCCACCGTCGCGGTCCTCACCAGCACCGGTCTCACGCTCGGGACGCTGGGTGCGAGTGAAACGGCGACGCTCACGTTCAGCTGCACAGTGGACTAGGCTCGCGGACAGCGAAGGCCGAAGAAGAAGTCGATGCCAAAGTCGATGCCAAAAAATAGAAGCTCAGAACGAACATCCGTTTTAGAAAAATCGACGCCAGATCGTCGACTGGATACACCTCCACGTCATTCGAAGCAGGGTTCGGTATAAGGCCTGACGATCATCTGTTGAACTGCTCGCACCGCGACGGCTTCTCCGAGGAGATGCGGGTGAGGGCCATGCCTCACCCGCATCTGTACCGGCAACAAGGCTTACAGTTCGACCGCCACGAACCCACCGGTCTGGCGCTTCCACAAGCGTGCGTACAAGCCATCACGAGCGATCAGCTGCTCGTGCGTTCCTGTTTCGATGATGTGGCCCTTGTCCATCACCACCAACCGATCCATGCGCGCGATCGTCGACAGCCGATGCGCGATCGCGATGACGGTCTTGCCCTCCATCAAGGTTTCCAGACTCTCCTGGATCGCCGCCTCGGCCTCCGAATCCAGCGCCGAGGTGGCCTCATCCAAAACCAGGATCGGCGCGTTCTTCAACAGCACGCGCGCAATCGCCACGCGCTGGCGCTGACCGCCCGACAGCTTGACGCCGCGCTCGCCGACCAGAGCTTCGTAACCCTCGCGACCTTCGCCGTCGACCAGACGCGGGATGAACTCGTCCGCACGCGCCTTGCGCGCGGCCTCGATCATTTCCGCATCGCTGGCGTCCGGACGCCCGTACAGCAGGTTGTCGCGAATCGAGCGATGCAGCAGCGACGTATCCTGGGTGACCACGCCGATCTGCGAACGCAGGCTTTCCTGGGTCACCCCGGCGATGTCCTGGCCGTCGATGAGGATCTTGCCGCCTTCCAGGTCGTACAGGCGCAGCAGGATGTTCATCAACGTCGACTTGCCCGCGCCCGACGGACCGACCAGGCCGATCTTTTCGCCGGGTTTCACCGTCAGGTCCAGATCCGCGATCAGGCCGCTGTCCTGGCCGTAATGGAAGTGCACGTTCTCGAAACGCACACCGCCTTCGTGCACGGCCAACGGCCTGGCGTCCTCTCGATCGACCACGGTCAGCGGCCGCGAAATCGTCTCGATGCCGTCCTGCACCGTGCCGATATCCTCGAAGATGCCGTTGACCGTCCACATGATCCAACCGGACATGTTGTGGATGCGGATCACCAGGCCGGTCGCCAACGCGATCGCCCCGACCGTGATCGCACCCCGATGCCACAGCCATAAAGCCAGACCGCAGGTACCGACGATCAGCAGACCGTTGAGCACGGTGATGCTCACGCCCATCAGCGTGGTCATGCGGGTCATGTCGCGCGAGCGCTGGGTCTGCTCGATCATCGCCTCGGCCACGTACTCCTCTTCGCGCCGCGAGTGCGCGAACAACTTGAGTGTGGCGATGTTGGTGTAACCGTCGACGATGCGTCCCATCAGTTTGGAACGCGCATCCGACGCGCGCCAGGAGCGCAGCTTCACCCGCGGCACGAAGTAGCGCAGCAGACCGATGTAGACCACGATCCACACCAGCAACGGCACCGCCAGCCATACGTCGGCCTGCGCGAACAGATATACCGCCGAGGCCGAGTACACGATGACGTACCACAGCGCGTCGAAAGACTGAGTCGTGGATTCGCGCAACGACGGACCGGTCTGCATGATCCGGTTCGCCACGCGCCCGGCGAAATCGTTCTGGAAGAAGCTCAGGCTCTGCTTGAGCATGTAGCGATGGGTTTGCCAGCGCACCAGGTTGGTCATGCTCGGATGCACGGTCTGATTGAGCAGCAGATCGTGCAGACCCAGGCAGATCGGGCGCACCAGCAGCATCACTGCGGCCATCCACAACAGCTCGTCGCCGTGCTGCGCGAACAGATCCTTGGCCGGCGTGGTGTTGACCAGATCCACGACCTTGCCGAGGTAGTCGAACATCACCACCTCGACGATCGCGACGAAGAAACCGACCACGGTCAGCAATGCGAAGATCGGCCAGGCCTGTCTGATGAAATGCCAATAGAACCGCACGGCCGACCGAGGAGGCATGACCTCCGGCGTCGGCCGGAACGGATCGATCAACGATTCGAACCAACGAAAGATTTTCATGGCGTTAAGCCTTGTTTGAACTTGGGAAGACTCCCGGACGCGCGGAACGCCCCGTGCGGCGTCGAAAGACGACGCGGGACAGAAAACGCACGTGGGCGAACGGGCGCCCGCTAGGGCGCGAGATCGACGAACGGGAGTGAGGCGGCGGACGCGCGCGTGCGATCCAGGGCCATAGGGCCCGGATGCTGCGGGCTGTCTGCCAAGGGCGGCTCGACCTGAGGTCGAGACCGCAAGCGCCGACTTAGTGGCGGATCTTGCCGGTGATTGCGAACTTCATCTGACTCTCCTGTTGCGACGTACCGGTCCGAACCGTTCGGGTTCGAGTTGTGGACCGGTGGCACGGCCCGCCCCTTCGGGACGTAGCGGCCGGCAAGCTGCGCGCCTGTAGCGGCAGAGCGGCGAGTTTACCCGCACTGAGCGGAACTTGGCAGCCCATCGGGCGAATACTGTGGTTTCTTTTTGTATCAACCCGCACAGACTGTGCGATCGAAAGGTGGGCCCAAAGAAAAACGCCGCAACCAATGGTTGCGGCGTTTAGGGTAAAGCCCCTGGCGATGACCTACTCTTGCATGGCTTAAGCCACACTACCATCGGCGCATATGCGTTTCACTTCCGAGTTCGGGA
>NZ_JBQJIL010000011.1:0-281563 GCF_052078715.1 Lysobacter sp. CA199
TTCGACTACATCGAAATGTTCTACAACCCCACCCGCCGCCACAGCCATCTGGGCGGCGTCAGTCCTGAGGCCTTTGAGCGTGCCTCAATTTGAGGCTGGCGAGTGTCTTAAATTCCTGGGCAGTCCAAATTTGTAGTACTCGTTCGAGTACTTCTTATCTAGGAAGGCCGGAGAGCAGATGGCGTCAGCCTTCATGGTCGCTGCCTGATGGCTGACTTCTGTCGCTCTTTGTATCCACCATCTAGACGCGCTTCTATCCGCTGTTTCGAAGTCTGACGGATAGAACGACCATTCATTGAGCTTCCCCTTCTGGCTGGCAGGGTTGTAGAGCTGCGGATCAAGAATGACTTCGTATAGATTTCTTTTGTTCTTCAGGCGCGATAGGCGCTCGTTTACGTAAGCAGGGCCATCGTTTACAGGGCTCAGTACTACGCCTTTGTAGCTGTTCTCATCCACTTCATCCAGTAAACTCCAAGACTCGTGTCCAAGCTGTAAGTACATTGCCATCGGTCTGTCCTTATATGGATAGCGCAGCTATGAAATCAGGTGGGGTCCTAAATCTTGAGATCGGCCAAGCTGACAGGGCTGAAACTAATGCCTGAAATCCAAGGTCATTGAGTGTCTTGGCCGGTGTGGGTGGAAGGTGCGCTCTTGAAGCAACAGACATGATTGCCCTGCGAATATCTCCACCGCCTTCCATGAAGGGGTGGTGGCCAAGTAGGCATTCGGCAAGCACCACAGCAAGCCCGAATTGATCGGTCCGCCAATCAATTAAATGCTTTTCGTTGTTAAGTTGTTCAGGAGCCGCATAGGCAGGTGTGCCAGGACCGAGCCCAACAAAATCGCGAGTAAGGGATGGTTTGTCTAGCATCCTAACTACGCCAAAGTCGGTTAGGACCGGTGTCTGCCCATCGTCGTCGAAGAGGATGTTTGCCGGCTTGATATCGCGATGTACTAGTCGGCGCTCGTGGAGGTGGTGTAGTACGTCCGCAAGGCAGAGGCCTATGTAACGGACTTCCTCGCTGGATACTTTGCGTTCAAGAAGTCTCTTCTCGAGGGTCCCGCCGGGAATGAAATCCTCGATGACTACCCACGTGAGGTGGCCTTGCGCATCGGCAGCGAAGGCATGTCGAAGCGTTGCGATACTTCTATGCGAGCAGCCCATCAATGCTAGGGCTTCTCGCTCAAGTCGTTCCGTATCGTCGGAAATAATTGATAACTTTAGAGCAACCTTTTCCATGCTCTGTCGTACGAGGAAAGCGCTTTTGAACGCCCCTTGACCCAGATCGCCCAGAAATTCAAGCGAGTACTGGCGACAAATCTCCGCAGCCACGGACCTGAGGTCGATCGCGCTGCTCATCGTTTAGCCCATTGAAATGCTTGAGCGCCCTGTTGCGGACCCAGCCCAGCAATGGCTCGTGCTCCGTAGCTTCGATAAGTATGCAAATGCGCTTCCCGTCGAAGCTGCATAGGCCAATCCCCCTGTTCTCAAAATCTTCCTTGTTCCGAAATGCGCGATGAGAAACACTGTGAGGCAAAAGTACATACGCCCGATTTGCGTAGGCAGTATTTCGATAGGCCTGATAGTAGGCCCGCTTCCAATGAGTCAGCTTAGCCTCAAACGCGATAAGTGCTTTAGAACGGTCAAGGGCTAGTACATCTACTACGCCAGCAGCGTGATCCCATTCCCTGGTTACTTCAAGGCGTCCAAATTTCGACCGTTTTGCGCTCAGAACGTGCACAAATTGATCCACGAAATCCGCTTCTGAGTGGAACTCCGAAAGCTGCCCTGTTCGAATTGGCATGGGGGGCATATGGGGAGGTCTCTTTAAAACTGGCCGATATAAAAGCATATCTGCCATTTGGAGGGAGTCAATTACCCCAAAATGGGTTATTCCGATCTGGGCTTTAGGCTTTCCAGGTGCCTACAGTCCTCAACAAGCCCGAGTACTTCCGCCTACGCCAGTTGCTGGTAGAGGCTCGCGAGCGCGCCGGGCTTACGCAGAGCCAAGTAGCCGAGAAGCTGCAACGCGCTCAGTCGTTCGTCTCCAAGTACGAACTAGGCGAGCGCCGGCTCGATGTCATCGACTTCATGCACGTGTGCGCCTGTCTCGGTGTCGATCCCGGCGACGTCATCCGACAGGTCGCTAAGTCCCGCAAGTAACCATCTGCATGTTCGCGTTCCACGCTTCTTGTGGACTTCCATTTTTTGTTGCTACAAATATCCCAAAATGGGTTAAAAATACCCCAAAACAGGATATAAGGATTGCGGTGCCCTCTGCTTTGGTCGCCGCAAACAGCCACAGCAACTATCGGAAGGAGCCGCACATGTCAGTTCCCGCGTCACCCGCATCAGCTGTCACGCCGCTTCAGCGCTTCGAGTTCGTCGTAGCCGAAGCCAACCTCGCCATTGCTCGTAATTGGGCCGACACTCTCGGCGTTCCGCTCGCCTATCTGTACGCCGACAACGCCGACTTGGCTGAAGTGATCCTCGCCTTCGGCCTGCTGCCCGAGGCCGAGCAGCGCCGCCTTGCGGTGGAGTTGAAGGTGCGGGTGAGTTCACGGGCTAGTGATGTCCGCCCAGAGCGTGAAGCGCGGACCGCGTCGTGCAAACGCTAAGCCGGGTCGCGCCTCGATGCGAAAATGCGTTCAGAAGGCAGCAGGGTGGCACATCGCCGCGCCGCGCCGTGGCCTGGACTGCACTACCGCTATCTAAAGTGCTGTCTTCTCTTTTCACCGCCAGTCGGGCATAAAACGATCTGCGGGTCAGGAATGACGGAAAGCCGAAACGGCCTTGCGTCCGGCAGATGTAGTCTCAAGACTCAGTTGCGAGCGTGATTGGAGGCGGTGCATGTTCTTTTGGCGGAAATCAAGGAGCGCTGCTTCGCAGCTGGCACGGCAATTGTTGGCCGGAACCGGATTGGTGCTGGTTGTTTCGTCGCTGGCTTGTGGCCGGGCGGGATCGCAGGGGCAGGGAAACGGCGAGCGCAAAGCGGCGCCTCCGGCTGTGGCGCTGTCGAATGCTCAGCCATCGCCCCTGGCCCCTGTTCCAGCGCCCGCTCAGAAGCTCTCCATGGCGGTCTGCCCATCCAAGAATTTCAGCGGCTTCCTTAAGGTGTTCGCCAATCGATTGGACGTACAAGACGCGTTCACGCTGAGGCCTATCAAGGTCAAGTCTCCTTACTACTGGAAGCACAACACCGAGCCCGGGGACCCGCGTTATCCCAAATGGATCACGCAGGAGTCGAAGGTGGTCATGCCGAGCATCAACTACCGCTACGACGAACTGTCGAAGAAATACGTCTGGGACGACAAGGAGCTGAAGGTCGGCGAGGTCTGGAGCATCCAGGACGGCGATAGAGGCAAGCGGCGGGTTTCGCCGCTGCCGTACTTCAAGGTGCGTCGTGTCTCATCCGCCCGATACGAAGTGGACTACATCCGTAGCGGAACCGATTCCTATGTCATGAAGGCTGGCTGTTGGCACCTTGAAGAACAGTGGGAGCGTGAGGAAATCGTCAACTGCAAGTGGCCTGACGAATGTCGGCGCTTGCGCGAGTACGAAGCAGAGCCTACGGAAGATTGACTGGCTTTCTACTAGCTTGATTGTGGCACTCAAATCGGAAAGGAATCACGATGAGCGATGAGGCGGGTATCACCTATCGGGTAAAACAGCTTGGTGCTCCTAAGGGAGCTAGTAATGTTCAGACCAACGAGGCCGTTTCGGATTTCGACGGACTCGTAACCCACCACCCCAAAGACAATCGGCACGCCAAGCTGGAGAGAGGCTTGGTAGTGGATGGGCAGGGTGGGCGCGCGCATGCGGTGATCGGTGCGGAGATTCAGGAAATTGAAGTGGCCAGGCACGGCAATGACTATCGTGGTCTGAAGCCCGACCAGATCCTGTTGAAGAAAGATTTCATGCTTGAGGATCCTAGGCATCCGGAAAACCACCCCCGGGCTCGCCAGGTCTCCGTGCCTTCTCCCGTGTCAGGCTATGTCGGGCGCATCAATCATGCTCAGGGACTTGTCGACATTTACGATCGGGAAGGTGGTGACCTGATCGCCAGAGTGCGTCACATGGAACCCGTCTCCGTAGCGGAGACTGAGACAGTGGTATATGGCCAAAGGCTAGGCACCCAAGGCAACGCTCAGACAGGCGGCGTCCATGTCCATATTGAAATGGACACGCGGTACTACCGACAGTTCGAGAACTATGTGGCCGACTTAGCGGATGGTCGCCTTCCGGTGCAAGACGACAAGCGCGTGGGCGTTCAACCTCGCCCGGTTGTTGATGACGGTGTTCTCAGGCTGGGCGAATCTAGTTTGCGCATCCGCGATGTTCAAGAACATCTGAACGGCCTGGGCTACATCGGCGCCGACGGGAATCCGCTGGTGGCCGATGGCGTCTATCGCTTGAACATGCAACGCGCGGTGTTGGATTACCAACGCGAACAGTGCCTGTCGCCAACCGGGGACATCGATCGGGACATGCTGCAGGCCGTGCCGGCCCGCACGCCGCAACCGTTCGACCCTGCGATCCAAGGCGTCCCGTCGCCGGGGCTGCCTTACGCGCCGTTACCGCATCCGTTCGGGAGTGGGTCGGAGAATCAGCCCTGCGCGCCGCTCACGCCGCAGCAAATCGAGGAAGCAACCGAGCGTCGCAGACCGATAGACCCCGTCTTCTCGGCGGCGCCTTCATCGACGGGCGCAGAATTTTTGGTGAGCGCTGTAAGAGAGCGTCTGCCGCAGGCTTTCGCAAGTCACGGGGCAGTGCCGCCCGAGGCGGATCTGGATCGCATCGCGACTTGCCTGGCTGTCGAGTGCCGCCTACAAGGCATCGAACGCCCCGATCATGTAGTCGTCGGTAATCCAGCGGCCGACGGGTCGGGACGTCACGTTTTCGCGGTCGTGGGTGAGGTGCGTGATCCGGCAAGCCACCGTGTGGATGTGGCTGGGCAAGCAGCAGCTCAGGTTCCGGTCGATGAGTCGCTGCGCAAGCTGGAGGCTTTGCAGGTATCGCCGTCCGCGCTGACGCATGCGCCGCAGGCCCAGGAGCAAGAGAAGGGGCCAGTAATCCGGGCTTAGCGGAGTGGGAGGAATCACGATTGCCGCCTTGAGAGCGGAGTCGCTTTGAGCGATGCCCGGATTGAACAGGTTACGGCGGACCGTCCGGGTGGCAAGCTGTCGGTCCACCCACATTACCGTCGGGATCAAGGATGTCGAACCCAGTGGATTACGACAAGGACGCCGAGAGCTCACTGCGTCACCCCGAGCGCTTCGCCAGTTTGCCTCCACGCTCCGGTCTCGACCGTCGATTGCTGCTGTGGCGCTTTCCGTCCTTCCAGCCTTACAGCGCATGGTCGATCTTCATCGAACGTGAGGCGTGCTGGATCCGGCGCCTGGAGTACGACCGTACTCGCCAGCCCCTGGCTATCGCGGAGCCGGATGTTTATGGGGCCGAGGCGCGGATTGATCGAACAAGGGCCGATGAGCTGCTTCGAGAGTTCGAATCGCTCACGCTGCCGACGCGGATTCAGCAGGACTTTGGTCTGGACGGGGTGAGGTACGGCGTTGCGCTGGGCAACCCCTGGTTCGGCGCGCAGTTTCATTGGTGGTGCGATCCAGGCGAATCCTGGAGGCCGTTGGAGGCGGCGTTCGAGCGGGCGGTGGAAGCATTGGATGCGGTGTTGCCGGCCAGTACGTTGCGCAGTGGCGTGGCGTGAAACGCCCGCCGGTCGCGCGGCCGGGTTAGCGGCGGATTGCTTGTAGATATCTATGGCCCTCGAGCATTCGCTCCCACCGTACTCGCCGGTAAGGTGCGATCCGCACTTCCGAATTCTCGAAGCCGTAGTCCGCATGTCCGGTCGCAATGTCGCTACCGGCTGTGGCGAACAAGCGTTTGGCACCGATTCGACGCACGGCGCGTTCGACAGGTAAACAGGGATGGTGGCCACCCGTCGGAACCCGTTCTGGATAGCGTTCTCCGAGCTTGCGGTCTGCCCGTCAGATGCGCATATTCTTGTGACCAGAATCACACAGATATTTGGGGGCTCATGGACAGGGCAGGCGAAGGCGGGAAGTTGAACGGGCGGTCGGCATCGCGACACGGCGAGCGGCCCAGTGTGTTGCGCGCCTCGGCGATCGGCGGGGTGGTGGCGGTGCATGCGGCATTGCTGTTCGCGTTGACGTTGCCGGTCAATCCGTTCGAACGCGATCGGACGGTGCGCGACGACGATCTGTTCTTGATCCCCATGCATGTGCCTTTCCCGCCTCCCACGGGTTGCGGGTTCCGGCGTCCGGAGCGCCCAGCGGATGCGGCCGCCATCGGCAAGGATCTGCGCGTGTCGATCCGTCCCGTACCCGCGATGGCGCTGTCTGTACCGAGCGTGCTCGACGGTCTGGATCTGGCCTCCGCCGATGTCGGCCGGGCGCGGTTCGATGTGCCGCTGCAAGCGATGGTTTCGCCCGCGCCGGCGTACCCGCGCCAAGCGCTGTACGCGCGGCAAAGCGGTTCGGTCGAAATCGAAGTGGTGGTCGGCGCCGACGGCAAGCCGTTGTCGGCCAGGATCGTGCGCAGCAGCGGCCACCGCGCGCTCGACGATGCGGCCTTGGCCGCGGTGCTGGGCGGTTGGCGTTTCCAGCCGCAGGTGCGCGACGGCGAGGCGGTGCAAGCGGTGGCGCGGGTGCCGATCGAGTTCGTGCTGCCTGCGGGTATCGCTCGCGGTTGAGCCGCGTGCCAGTTTGTACGGAGGGTGTGCTCGGGATCGATATCATCGCAATGCGGTGCTGTCGTCGCGGACGTCTTCAGTACGATCGACGAGGCATCGCAGTACCTCAGACTGACTCGAAAGCGATTTGCGGCGGGCCATGCTGGCGCTGGAGCGTCGGTTGGCGTCGAATCACGCCTGACGACAAAGATCCATTCGGGCATCAGGGAGCAGGCCGTGCATATTCAGGAAGTCGAGATTTACTCGGATCAGACCAACGCAGCCATCATGCGCCATCCCGGGCGTCGATTCCCCGGGATGCTGATTCAAGGCGATACGCTCCACTCGCTCTGCATGCAGGCCGACCGTGTTTGCGACCTCGCAAGGGGGAAGCTGGCCGATGAAGAGTTTGAGGAGATCGATGACCTGCGAAATTGGCTGCGGAGCTATCTGAGCCACTACAAAGCAGTGTTGGACGAACATCGGATGCCGTTGCCATTCGATGAGACTTACGGTCTCTAGTCGTCCGACATTCGATTGACGAAGAGTCTCCATGGAGCGGAGTCAAGCTGCTCGCGCTATGTTTTGTATTGATAGGTTGCGCCTTCGCCGTGCTCGCCACAGATGGCACGTCCCGGCGGCCCGCGGCGACAGCGGCTCGCTCAGGAGCCTATCCCTGATCAAGGGGCTGTGGAGTCGCGATCGTTCTGCGGCATGAATCCTGATGCATCCATAAATGCGTGCGCGGCAGCGGCATCGAGATAGTTCAAACGAAGGATGTCGCGCAGTGCTCTGCCTTTGTCCGTCGCGCGCCGGTAGTAGGCCGCGCAGATCGCGTAACCAACGTAATAGCCCAAGTCGGCGACGCCGAAGGCATTGTCCGTGCCGTTGTAGAGCCAGTCCCGGTACGAATCCTTATCCATGTCCTGCGCGAACTTGTGCTTGATCTCATCGCTGTGCGCCGGCCCATAGCGCATGTACTCCAGCGGCGGGAGCTGTCCGGTGATCAGTTCGGCGACGAAGTCGGCCGCGCCTTCGGCCAATACCTGGCCGAGCAGGTGCTCCGGGTATCCTGCGACCTGTTGCGTGTGCACGTACTCGTGCATGCTCAACAACGTCAGGTTCTTCGCCGGATGCGTGGCGAAATACGTCGACAGACGCGCGCGCAGATCGGGCGGTAATTCGGATAGATCGACGTCGGGATCGCCGGTTGCGATCTCCGCGCCGATCAGGACTTTGTCGCCTTCGGCCGTGCCGACCGACGTCAGGCAGCCGATGACGGCGTACAGGCGGGCCGGTTTTATCTGCGGATAGATCGAACGAAACTTGTGCAGATGCGCATCGATCGCCGGCAGATCGGCTTTGATCGCCAACGTGTGCGGGCGGATGCTGGCCCAGAAACGTGGGTATCGGTTGATCGCGTCGAGATAGCGATCGGCCGTGCATTTCCTTTTCGCGACGAATGCCTCAAGCCCCGAGGTTCCGCGCAGAAGATACTCGCGTTCCAACGTCTGTTTTTGCTGTGCCCGGTCGGTGATCGCGGCGATGCGATCGTAGGCCGACCAGAAGCGCTCGATATCGTCGGATATGACCTGCGGCGATTCAGCGCAGACCGCGGGTGCTGAGCTTACTGCGACCAGAGCGATCAAGGTCCATCGACATAATTGGGCGACTAAGCGGTTCATGGGGCGCTCCAGGCGGCGGCGTCGGACGAGGTCGCTGCCGGTAACGGATGCGCGGACGGGGCTTAAGGTTTAAACGCGCTCGGGGAGGGCCGCGTCGGTACCGGGCGACGCGTTGCCGCTATTGCCAGCGGCCCGATGGGTTCCGGCGCTTGCCGGAACGATGGGGATGAGCCCGGCGATTTCCCGCCGGTTCTCAGTGCTGGTGGCGGTCGCTGCGATGCTTGAGATAAGCCGCCGCAAACGGATCCAACTCCATATCGCCCAGATCCGCGTAATCGGTCTCGCGATACTCCGCGGTGGCGGTGAACGCCGTCGCCGCGGCGACGCGTTCGAGCTTGCTCAGGCGAATCTCATACGCGCCGACCTCACCCGCCTTGGCCTTGCGCTTGCCGGTTCGGTAGTACGACGGCAAACCGTCGGCTTCGATCCACTCCAGCGCGATCGGTTGGCCTTCGGCGCTTTCGCCGGAGTAACGCGCGGCGCGGGTATCGAGTGCCTTGGTCTGGCCGTTGCTCTTCAAGACGGTGCGCAGTTCGGGATTGATGACGCTGGCCAGTTGGTTCCAGTCCGGCATCTGTCCGGTGGTGCGCAGGTCGCCGGGCGACCAGGCGACGCTGCGTTGTTCCTTGGCGAACAGTTCCAGGCGACTGATGCCGTCGGGCGTCTTGCGCCAGATTTCGACCGGTTCGCCTTGCATGCGGTATTCGATGCGATCGTCCGAACGCACCAGCACCAGCGTGCGTTCGCCCTTGCGGTCGCGGATCTGGTAATGCGCGACGACGGCCTGCGTATTGGGCGCGATGGCGGTTTGCGGCGCGTCCGCCGCGTCGCCGGCCCACACGGGGCCGGCGAACGCGAGTGATGCAACTACGGACAACGCCAGCGTGCGCAAGGTGACGCTTTCCTGCATTACAGCTTGGCCGACTGGCGCGCCATGCCGGCGCGCAGGTCTTCTTCCATCAGCGGCGCTGCGATCACCGAGCGGTTGCGGCCGTGGCCGCACTGGCCCAGCAGGGTGCACAGGAAGATGCTGGTGTTGCGCTGCGACTGCGCCATCACGTGGAAGATCGTGTTCTGTTCGACCACGCCCTGGAACGCGTGCGCGCCGGGACCGCGGGCGTAGATGGCGACGTCTTCGGCGGCGTGGGTTTCATCGCCCAGCGGCACGGCGGCTTCCTGCAGGAAGTCCGGGTTGGCGGTGTCGACGCCGGTCAGGTCCGGGCGCGCGTTCGGGCCGCGGTAGCCGGGGCCGTTGATGTAGCCCAGCGTGGTGTAGGGCTTGCCGTTCTTGTCCAGCGCCAATTGGCCGTTGGTGACCACCTTGCCGAGGATGTCGTTGCCGCGGTCGGGGTAGCCGGCGACGGTGAAGGTGTGGCTGTGGTCGGCGGTGACGATGATCAGCGTGTCGCGTTCGGAGGTCTTCTCCAGCGCCTTGCGCACTGCGTCGGACAGGGCGATGGCGTCGGTCAGCGCGCGGCTGGCGTTGCCGGCGTGGTGAGCGTGATCGACGCGGCCGCCTTCGACCATCAGGAAGTAGCCCTTGCGGCTGTTGTTTTCCAGCACGTCGATGGCCTTGGCGGTCATGTCGGCCAGGCTCGGCTCCTTGCCGGCGTCCTTCGGGCGGTCCTGTTCGTATTCCATGTGCGAGCGTTCGAACAGGCCGAGCAGGTGCTGGGTGCGGCGCGGGTCGATCGCGTCGAACTGGGCCTTGTTCCACACGTACTGCGAACCCGGGCGCGCGGACCATTCCTGCGGCAGGTTGCGGCCGTCCTTGCGGCGGCCGGCGGCGCCGGCGTCTTCCGGATCGCTCACGGTGGCCGGCAGGAAGTAGCTGCGGCCGCCGCCGAGGGCGACTTCCAGGCCGTCGCCGTAGGGGAATTCGATCAGCTGGCGCGCGATGTCCTTGCAGCCGTTGGTCTGGGCTTCGGCGGAGAGTTCGGCGTCGCTTTCCCAATCGCGGTTGGGGGTGTGCGCGTAGGTCGCCGCCGGGGTGGCGTGGGTGATGCGGGCGGTGCTGACGATGCCGGTGGCCAGGCCCAGGGCCTCGGACAGTTCCAGCATGCTGACCACGCCCTGGCCGCGCGCGGAGGCGCAGTCGCCGTACTTGGCTTTCTGGGTGACGCTGAGCACGCCCTGGTTGGTCTTGATGCCGGTGACCATGGCGGTCATGGTCGGCGCCGAGTCCGGGGTCTGGCCGTCGACCGAATAGGTCTTGGACAGGCTCACGTAGGGCAGGCGTTCGAACGAGAGCGCGTTCTCTTCGCCGCTGGCGCCCTTGAGCTGGCCTTCGCGGATGCGCGCGGCGGCGATGGTGGAGATGCCCATGCCGTCGCCGACGAACAGGATGACGTTCTTGGCCTTGAACGGGCTCGGGCGCAGGTTGGCGCCGTCGCGCGCGGTCTGCGCGCCTTCTTCGAACCAGCGCTGGGCGCTTTCCTGGCGCACCGGTGACTTGGGCGCGGTCTGCTTGGGCGCGGCGAATGCATCGGCCGACAGCAGGGGCACGGCGATCAGAGCGGTGAAGATGGCGCAGCCCAGGACGGTTGCGGCGGTGGAAGACGGAGTCTGGCGCATGGAATGTGGCTCGGGGGGATCGAGGGAGCGTCACTTTGCTTGACCCGCGTTTCAGTCGCATGACTGACTGGGACTGTGTTTGCGAAAACGCGATCGCGGTGGGGCTTGGCCGACGGCCGGGACGCGGATGCGGCGCCGGCGGACAGGCCGGCACCAGGCCGGCCGGCAACAGGCTTGTTGCGGCGGCCGCGTCGCGGCTAGGCTGCCAGGCCGCACGGTTCAGGATCCCGCGATGCGTCGCCGAGCCCATGCGCGCCTGCGCAACAAGAAACACCGCCCGCCGCCGTACCGGCTGCGGGTGATGTGCGAGTTCCGGCGCTGGTCGCGAAGTTTCGACCGCTACTTTCCGTCGGCCGGGGAGCTGGCGGAGAACCCGCGCTACTGGAACTGGGGAGCGTCCATCGATCCCGACAAGTACTTCGCTTATGTCAGCGCCCATTGGAGGTTCGGCGAAGTCGCGCTCGAGCGTGTTCCCTCCGCGAGTGCGTGAACGCCTGAACACCTGAGTGCCGAGGTCTCTGTGGGAGGGGCTTCAGCCCCGACGCTTTTGGTTCCTGCTTGGTGATCTGCCCGAAAAGCGTCGGGGCTGAAGCCCCTCCCACAAAAGACCTCGAAGGCGTCGGGGCTGAAGCCCTCTCACAAAAGACCTCGAAAGCGTCGGGGTTGAAGTCCTCCCACAAAAGACCTCGAAGGCGTCGGGGCTGAAGCCTCTCCAACAGAGACCTCGCATGAACGAACGCGATGCCGATCGCAGTTCCAATTCGGCGCACGGCGCATCTCGCCGTGCGCTGTCCCGATACGGCCCGATTCGTTCCCGGAATCTTCCTCGTAAAGCGCAGATCGCCCGCCTAGCGTGAAGGTGCCGGCGCGCTTGCGCCGGTTCGGCGATTCGGACCGATCGACGCGCGAGACATGCGTGCCGGCGCAGGCCGGCGATCGGAGTCGCAACGGATGCCGAGTGGGACCGCGGGCCGTCGGATGCGGCCGCAGATCGATACCCATGGAGCAAAGGAAATCCTATGAAGAAGTCACTGTTGTCCCACGCCCTGCCGTTCGCACTGTGCGCGCTGGCTGCGACGGTTTCGCCGGCGGCGTTCGCCGAGGATTCGCAGGAGGAGACGCCGCAGGAAGAACGCGACGCGGCCGAGAAGCTGGAGCCGATGCCGGAGCGGATCAAACAGTTCGTCGATTACGTCGCCGATCTGGACAAGCGTTATCCCGACAGCGCCCAGGTCGATCCGGAAAAATTCCTCACCGAGGAAGGCGAAGCGTTCGCGACTTCGTACTGCAAGGCCGCTGGCTTCGATGGCCCCTGCGTGATCGAGGTCAAGGACGGAGTCGAGACCTTCGTGCCCCATGCGCCGGCCGCGCGAGCCAACAAAGCGGCGATCGCGCGCTGGTGGAGCTGGCTGGATCCGCGCTTGTTCGCCATCGGCGTCATTCCCGAGCGCACCTACTGCCCCAGCCAGTATCCGTTGACCTGGTTCTACCACGACGACGAAGACCGTCGGAATGCGAATTCGCGCGGCGGCTGGATCGGCGGGACCACCTCCAACAACAATACGACCTGGCGCTATTGCCGCGTGGATTCGTACAAGTCGCTGTCGTACCGGCCGCTGCCGTACGCGGGCAATCGCTACGACTATTCGGTGTTGAACCTCGGCGTCTTTTGTCCTTCAGGCGCGCGCCGGGTGATGCGTTTCCAGGAAAACGAGATCTGGAACAACCAGAACTCCAGCTCGGGCCTCCCCTCGACCATGCCGAGCCTGTCGCTGCGTCCGTTCACCCTGACCTGGTACTGCCACTTCGACGGCGCCGCCTCGTCCTGGCTCGGGCACATGTCGAGCTTCCCGAAGCTGGGCTTCGCCCACGGCGTCCACGCGCCCTCCGCATTCCCCAGGCCCTGGGCGCTGAGCAACGGCTGGGTGCATCAGGACGACGAAGACTGGTTCAACCTGAACTTCTGGATCGGTTGGCCGGACGACGTGATGTTCGGCGGCGGCAACACCTGGCGCGGCTTGTCCAAGGTCGAATGAGTCGGTAGCGCGCGGTATGAGTCAGGTCGCGTCGCGGCCGTCGCCGTTCTCCCTGTGAGCGGCGGCGGTTGCGGCGCGATCTTGTGGAGGGTCTTCAAGCGCGACGCTTTCCGTTCGATCGCCGCGCCCGCAGAACTCTACTGCCGCGTGGATTCGTGCAGATACAAAGCAAGATGGTCGAACCCCGCCTCGGTCCCGAGCCGGCGTTCGTCGAGCTGCTGTTGCCCGTCCAGAAACACGATCTGCTCGGTAAACGTCATCTTCGTGCCCGCTACCGACGCCGCGAACTGCACGGTCGCCAACGACGCCGACAGATGCGCGGCATCCACGTGCATGCCGAAGCTGTAGACGATGCGCCGGTCTTCGACGATGTCGTAGTAGCGGCCCTGGAACCGATGCAATGCGCCGTCGGTTCCGCGCACGTCGATGATCTCGTCGCCGCCCGGGCGGAAATCCACGCGGTGATCGACCACCACCATGCCCGGCTCGCAGGTCATCCATTGGCGCTTGGCTTGCGGATCGGCCCAGGCGCGGAACACCTTGCGCGGCGGCACGGCGAACTCGCGCTCGATAGTGAAACTGGCATGGACGGTAAACGTTTCGCTCACGAGGGATCTCCGTCGGCCGCATCGCCGGCCTGCGACAACAGATAACGTCCGAGTTCGTCGAACTGGCGGTGCCATCTGGCTTTGCGCTCGGCCAGCCAACCTTCGACCAGCGACAAGGCGTCGGGCGCGATGCGATAGGTGCGCACGCGCCCGGCTTTTTCCGACATCACGATCCCGCCCGATTCGAGCACCGCCAGGTGCTTGACCACCGACGGCAAGGCCATCGCCAACGGGCGGGCGAGTTCGGACACCGAGGCCGGGCCTTCGCTGAGCCGCTCGATCATGCTGCGTCGACTGCTGTCGGCCAAGGCCTGGAACATCCGGTCCAGGCGCACCGCATCGGTTATCTGCGCGGGATTCATGGCGTGTCGTCCTTCAGGAAGCGCGCGGGAATCAGGTGTTGAAACGGAAAGAAATGGAAGTAGGGCCGGGCCTCGGAGTAGGTGCGGCGGACCGAGGGGCGATCCATCAGGCGATCGTGATACCCGGCCAGCCGTGTGTGCTCGCGCGCGAACGGCTCGACGATGCCGGCGTAAAACAGCGCCGGCGCGGCGGCGCAATCGGCCAGACTGAAGTCTTCGCCGCAGATCCAGCCGTGCTCGCCGGCCTGGCGTTCGATCATGCCGTAAGCGGTGGCCAGCGTGGCGCGCGCCTCGGCGACGCCGCGTGGATCTTTTTCGTCGTCCGCCCGCCTGCGGTCGGCGACGATCTTCTGCATCGGCGTTTGCACGTACAGATCGAAGAACCGATCCCACAGCCGCACGTGCAAGCGCGCGTCCTCGTCGGCCGGCAACAGCGGCCGCGCGCCGGGGTAGTGCTGCTGCAGATATTCGACGATCACCGTGGTCTCCGGCACCGTGCGGTCGCGCGCTTGGTCGCGCAGCACCGGCATCTTGCCGACCGGCCACAGCTCCAGGAAATCGGCCTTGGCGTCGGGATCGCCGAGGTCGACCAAGTGGTTCTCAAACGGGGTGCCTTGTTCGTACAGAGCAATCAGCACCTTGTGGCAGAACGACGCCAAGGGGTGGGAGTAGAGATGCAAGGACATGGCGGGCTCGTCGGATTGTCGGTTTCCCTGTTGGCTAAGTATTGCCATGCCGACCGCGGGGGCGCAAGAACAGTTTCTTGATTGGCTTAGTATTCCGACGGGCGGTCGATGGGCGATGGGGCCGCGCAGCCCGACTGTGGGAGCGGCGCAAGCCGCGACCGGGACCTCTCAGCAGCGATGCAA
This sequence comes from Lysobacter sp. CA199, assembly GCF_052078715.1. NCBI lineage: Bacteria > Pseudomonadati > Pseudomonadota > Gammaproteobacteria > Lysobacterales > Lysobacteraceae > Lysobacter > Lysobacter sp. CA199. The sequence goes on from NZ_JBQJIL010000011.1 coordinate 14,842, forward strand.
GCGTGGTTTCGCGGTCGCGGCTTGCGCCGCTCCTACACAGTCGGACATCGCGGCTTCAACCACGGGTTGGCCCCAGCAGCGCCGCGCGGTGCGCGCGTGCGACCATCCGCGCCGGTTCGCGCCTCGCCCGGCGAACGCATCGGAGGAACCACACGCGATGACCTACACGCTTGCGCTCTACATCCCGCTGGCGGTGACCGCGGTGGCCCTGGGCTTGGCGGGGCTGGGCTGGTTCTTCGTCAGGCGCCGGCATCGGCAGAAACTGGCGCTGCGTTTTGCGTTCGTGTGTTTTCTGATGGCCGCGGTGGTGGGCGGGGTGATGGCGCCGGGGATGTTCCTGGATCGGGTGACCATCGACGAGCAACGCCTGGAGCGCTCGCACGGGATCTGGTTCATGCCCGACTACGGCGTCAAGGGTTTCGATCTGCCGCGGGTGCGCGAGATCGTCATCGGCGAACAACAACGCACCGCGAGACGCGGACGTCGGGTGACCGATGAGGTGTGGACGGCGATCTACACCGACGGCAGCCGCGAAGAAGTGGTGGCCGGCGATTTGTGGAAGCACCATCGCGCGCAGATCATCGAGCGCTTGCGCAAACGCGGGATCGAGGTGAAAGACCTGCGTTAGCGGCGCCGGCCGCGCGCCGCGCCGGGCTTTAGTACGGGATCTTTCCCATCTTGGCCATCGCCCGTGAACCGGCCAGTATCATCCGCACCATCACGCTCATCTGTTCGATCAGCTCGGGATCTTTCTCGCGCGGCATGTCCATCGCGGTGGCGCCCATCGCGAACACCAGGCGGGTGATGGAGCGCGAGACCAAGGCCGGTTCGTACAAGGTCACTTTGTCGATCGCGGCCAGGCGGATCAGATCGACCCGCAACTCTTCCTCGAAGAACGACAGCTCGCGGTCGACCGCGCGCTTGAACGCGTCCGAGCCGACCGTGCCTTCGCGCAGCAGCACGTGCAGCAGTTTGTCGTCGGCGCGCAGCTGTTCCATGAAGGTTTCCAGCGAGCTGCGCACGATGCTGCGCCGCGCGGCCACGCGTTGGCGCGCCTGGCCGACGATCTTGCGCAGCGATTGGCCGGCCAGATCGATCAATGCGACCGCCAACTCGTCGGTGTCGCGGAACTGGCGATAAAAACTGTTGGGCGCGATGCCCGCTTCGCGCGCGACCTCGCGCAGGCTCAGGCTGGAGACGCTGCGATGCGGACCGATGAGTTTCAGCGCGGCGGCGATCAGGTCCTCACGGGAGATCGTCGCCTTGCGGCCCGGGTGCGTATCGACGTCGATGTCGCTGGGAAAGCGTTGGCTCACGGGTGGCTGGCGCTCGGTCGGGCAAAACACATGATACTCCGGTCAGGGTATTAATATACGGTTGTGCACACATCTGTGCGGATATGTGTATAGTGCCGTCATGAACGCTGCCGTCCGCCCTTCCACCCGCCGCCCCCAGAGCCGTCTTCGACGCCTGATCGCGCCGTTGGTCGTCCCGCAAGTCTTTGATTTCTGGGCATCCAGGCTCCATCCGACCTGGACCTGGGAGCGCCCGTTGGCGCGCATCGTCGAGCGCAGCCCGGCCTCGGCGGATGCGGTGACCCTGCTGTTGGCCCCGAACCGGCACTGGGCCGGTGCCCGCGCCGGCCAGCATCTGATGATCGGCGCGCGTATCGACGGTGCCCTGGTCTCGCGCAGCTACAGCCTGTCCGACGCCCCGCGCGGCGACGGCCGCATCGCGATCACGGTCAAGGCGATCGAGGGCGGCAAGCTCAGCCGCCATTTGCACGATCACGCCCAAATCGGCGACGTGCTCGAGATCGGCGAAGCCTTCGGCGAGATGGTGTTGCCCGAACGCAGCGACAGCGCGTGGTTGTTCCTCGCTGCCGGCAGCGGCATCACTCCGTTGATGGCGATGACCCGCGAGCTGGCCGCGCAAGGTATGCCTGCGCCGCTGACGCTGCTGTACTGGGCGCGTCGTCGCGAAGAATTGTGTTTCGTCGACGAACTGCGCGCGCTCGCCGCGCAGCATCCGAATTTCCGCGTGCGTTTCCTGCTGACCCGGCAGGCGCCGCAGCACGGCGACGAAGACGCCGGCCGCATCGATGCGCAGTTGTTGGCCCAGCATGTGGACGATCTGTCCGCGCATCGGGTCTACGCCTGCGGTCCGGGCGGTTTCGTCGCTCAGGCGCGCGAGTCCGCCTCGGTGCAGGTGCGCGCGTTCGAGGCCGAAGCCTTCACCCCGCCGCCGCGCGCGGTGGAAGAAGGCGGCTTGGTCGAAGTCGTGCTCGCGCGCAGCGGCCGCACCTTGGCGCTGCCGCGTGGCCAATCCTTGCTGACCGCGCTGGAAGCGCACGGTCTGAACCTGCCTTCGGGCTGCCGGATGGGGCTGTGCAATACCTGCTCCTGCGGCAAGTCTTCCGGCAGCACCCGTCATCTGCACACCGGCGCGGAACAAACCGAACCGGTGTCTTCGCTGCGTCTGTGCGTGAACAGCGCGACCAGCCACCTCGTCCTCGATCTGTGATCCGTCCATGACCACTGCCCGCAATCGTCCGCTGACCCCGCCCGAACTCGATCGTTTCGGCGAAGAACTCGACGCGCTGCGTGCGCGCACCGTGGCTCAACTGGGCCGCGTGGACGCCGACTACATCCGCCGCGTAGTCGCCGCGGTGCGCTACACCGGCCTGCTCGCCCGGTTGCTGCTGTTCGTCGGCGCCGTCGGCGGCGCGTTCGTGTCCTGGCTGTTCTGGCCGGCGCTGATCCTCGGCACCGTGTTGTTGGGGCTGTCGAAGATCGTGGAGAACATGGAAGTCGGCCATAACGTCATGCACGGCCAGTACGACTGGATGCGCGATCCGCATCTGGACGGCAAGACCTACGAGTGGGACATCGTCGCCACCGGCGACAACTGGCGCCGCTCGCACAACTATCAGCACCACACCTGGACCAACGTGCGCGGCATGGACGACGACATCGGCTACGGCCTGTTGCGTCTGTTTCCGGAGCAGCGCTGGCGCGCGTTCTACCTGCTGCAGCCGTTCATCGCGGTGGTGTTCGCGCTGTTGTTCCAATGGGGCGTGGCGATCCAGGAACTGCGCGTGGGCCGCTGGCTCGCCGGCAAGACCACCCATCGGCAGATGTGGCGCAAGTTCGCGCCGGTCGGCCGCAAGATGAGCAAGCAGTTGCTCAAGGATTATGTGTTGTTCCCGCTGCTGGCCGGCCCGTTCTTCCTGCCGGTGCTGCTGGGCAACCTGGTCGCCAACCTGATGCGCAACGTGTGGACCTACGCGGTGATCTTCTGCGGTCACTTCACCACCGATACCGAAGTGTTCCCGAAAGAGTCGGTGCGCAACGAGTCGCGCGGTCACTGGTATCTGCGCCAGCTGCGCGGTTCGGCCAATCTGACCGGCGGCAAGTGGATGAACCTGATGACCGGCAATTTGAGCCATCAGATCGAGCATCACTTCTACCCGGACATTCCCGCGCGCCGTTACTCGGCGTTGGCGGTGGAAGTGCGCGAGATCTGCGAGCGTTACGGCCAGCACTACGACACCGGTTCGATGCCCAAGCAGTTCGGCCAGGTGATCTGGCGGATCGTTCGCCACGCCTTCCCGAGCCGGCCGGGCAAGCGGCGTCCGCTGACGCGGGCGGCGGAAGTGGTGGAGGTTCAGGGGTAAGAGCAACAGCAACAGCTCAAATCCCCCGCGTTCGCTGCGCGAACGCCGCCCCCTTTTCTAAGGGGGCAACGGCAACATCGGTTTCGGGCGGCGCGTGCATCGCACAGTGGTCTCGATCAGAGTCGACGCCACGTCCACCCCCCGCCACCTCCCGAAGCATTCCCCCCTTTGAAAAAGGGGGCTAGGGGGGATTTGCTCTTGACGTGCCGCAAAACGATCACGCCGCGCGCTTGAACCCCAACGCCTCTTCGATGCTCACCTCGCCCTCGAATTTCCCGCTGCTGATCGCCGGCAGCTGTTGCTCGATGGAGTGGGCGAAGATCACCGCCGGGTCGGCTTCCAGCTTGAAGCGTCGGGCCTGAAGCCCCTCCCACAACAGCGCTGCCACTTCAGCAGGTCTCGGCGGATTCGACCAAAGCGGCCTCGGTAATCACCACCAGCACCACGCTGTCGTTGTTGAGTCCGTGCGCGCGCCGCAATTCGGGATCTACGGCGGCGTGCAGCAGGCCGGCCACGCCGGCGGCGCCGGAAGGCGTGCTGTCGGGACCGCCGGCCGCGTTCACCGCCGCCGGGGCCTGGCTCAAGCCGGTTTCGTCCACGCGCATCGCGCGCGCGCCATGGCGCTGCAAGCTCGCCAGGGCCACGCCCGCGGCTTGCCCGCACGAGAGCATGCCGGCCACGGTGGCCAGATCGCCGGCGATGCGCTGCGGATGCCCCACGCGCAGGCCGTGGCCGACGCAGGCTGCGTTGTCCGGTTCCACCACCACCAGGCGCGCCGGCGCGCGCAGCCAATCGTGCAGTCCTTCGGCCAGCGCCGTGGCGAGTACGCCGACACCGGCCTGGACATAGACGTGGGTCGGCGCCTGCGCGCATTGCGCGCGCAGCTCGCGCGCCAGCAGGCCGTAGCCGGCGAGCACGTCGGCGATCACCGGGTCGTGAGGGTCGCTGCCGGTGTCGGCGATCAGCAATCCCTCGCCGCGCGCCGCGAACGCTTCGGCCTGCAGCACAGCGTCTTCGTAATCGCCTTGCACGCGCGCGATTTCGGCACCGAGCGCGCGAATGCGCGCGGCGCGCGCCTCCGCCACCGCCGCCGGCAGAAAGACCCGCGCGGCGATGCCGACATGATGCGCGGCGGCGGCCACCGCCAGGCCGTGATTGCCGTCGCTGGCGCAGACCAGGCGCAGCGGTGCGGACGACGCGGCGCAGGCCGCGCGCAATTGCGTCAGCGACGCGGCACCGGTGCGCCGGCTCAGCGCGCGCAGGCCGGCGTACATGCCACCCAGCGATTTGAAGCTGCCCAGCGCGCGTTGATTCTCGGCTTTCGCCAGCACCTGCCGCACGCCGCAGCGCTGCGCCAGTACGGGCAGTTCGAGCAGATCGGTGGGAACTTGGTCCGGCCACAACTCGGCCGGGTCGGAAGGCCACAATACGTTCATGACCCCAGTCTAGAACGCCGGTCGCGCGCGCCGGCGGCGTTGTGGCGGTGCCGCGCGCCGAAAAAACGCGCGCGGTCGGCGGGGTCAGTCGGGTTCGTCTTCGGCGACCGGAATGCTCAGTCCGCGCTTGACCAGACTCAGCGCGACATTGGTGGTGAAACGCCTGATGTTGGGATTTTCTTCGACCATGCCGACCATCAGCGCGTCGAAGTTCTCGGTGTCCGGCGCGGTCACCACCAGCACGAAGTCGGCCTCGCCGGTGACGTAGAACACTTGCTGCACCTGATCGTGCGCCGACAGCCAGCGTCGCAGTTGCGCCAACAGTTCGGGCCGTTCTCGCTCGACCTGCAAGGACACGATGAAGAAGGTCGGTTTGCCGACCTGCCTGGGGTCGAGCACTGCGGTCTCGCGCAGGATCACTCCGTCTTCGCGCATGCGCCGCAGCCGGCGCTGGATCGCCGAGGGCGACAGCGCGACTTGTTCGGCCAGGCGATCGGCGGTCTGGCCGGCGTCGTGCTGCACCAGGTTGAGTAATTGGCGGTCGAAGCGGTCGAGTTTCATGGTCTGCATCTTAGATTCAAGCGAACAACCCGAACAGCGCACAACCCAACAAACAGGCCGAACTCCGCCCCCGGCCCGACGGCGAAAACAGCCCGTCGTGCGCCCATATCCGCCGGAAAACCGCATCCGGCCCCCTCGCTACGCCGCCGAAACGCGCCCGCTCGCCGCTAGCCTTTCCGCCTTACCCCAAGGCACACCCATGCACGCTTCCGAACTGGATTTCCCCGCATTGCAGCGGACGATCGACCGCGTCTGGCGGGACGACATCCTGCCGGCGCTGTGCGACTACATCGCCATCGCTTGCCAATCGCCGGCGTTCGATCCCGATTGGGCCGAGAACGGTCATATGGAGCGCGCGGTCGGATTGATGACCGACTGGGCGCGCGAGCAGCTGAGCGCGGTCGCCGGCGCATGCATCGACGTGCTGCGATTGCCGGGCCGCACTCCGCTGATCTTCATCGAGATTCCCGCGTCGGGCGGCGATGCGAACCCCGATGCGCCGGTGCTGATCTACGGCCATCTGGACAAGCAACCGCCGATGCCGGGCTGGGCGCCGGGCCGCGATGCCTTCACACCGGTGTTCGAAGGCGACCGCTTGTACGGCCGCGGCGGCGCCGACGACGGCTATGCGATCTTCGCCGCGATCGCCGCGCTGCGGGCGCTGCGTGAGCACGGGGGCGCGCATCCGCGCTGCCAGATCCTGATCGAGGCCAGCGAGGAATCGAGCAGCATCGATCTGCCCGCATACATCGAGGCGCTGGCGCCGCGGCTGGGCGAACCGGTGCTGATCGTCGCCCTGGATGCCGGTTGCGGCAACTACGATCAGCTGTGGACGACGACTTCATTACGCGGCCAGGTCGCCGGCACCTTGACCGTGCGCGTGCTCGATGAGGGCGTGCATTCGGGCGATGCGTCCGGCATCGTGCCGTCGAGTTTCCGCATCGCGCGACAATTGTTGTCGCGGCTGGAGGATCCGCACAGCGGCGAGATCGTCGCCGACTTTCATGTCGAGATTCCGCAGCAGCGCCGCGAACAAGCCGCGGCCGCGGGCGCGGCGTTGGGGCAGGAGCTGCGCGAGGGTTTCCCGTTCCACGGCGACACCCGCGCGGTCGCCGACGATCCGGGCGAACTCGCGCTCAATCGCGCGTGGCGGCCGCAACTGGCGATCACCGGCATCGATGGCGCGCCGCGCGTCGCCGACGCGGCCGCGGTGATGCAGCCGTACACCGCGCTCAAGCTCGGCCTGCGCCTGCCGCCGACGCTGGACCCCGAAGCGGCGGCGCGGCGCGTGCGCGCTTTGCTGGAGGCCGATCCGCCGTACTGCAGCGCGGTTTCGTTCGAACTGGATTTCGCCAGCCGCGGCTGGCACGCGCCGCCGGCCGCGCCGTGGCTCGCGGCGAGTCTGGAGCGCGCTTCGCGGCTCGCCTTCGGCCGCGGCAGCGCGGTGATCGGCGGGGGCGGCGGCATTCCGTTCCTGGCCATGCTCGGCGAGCGTTATCCGCGCGCGCAGTTTCTGGTCACCGGCGTGCTGGGGCCGCAATCCAACGCGCACGGTCCGAACGAGTTCCTGCATCTGCCGACCGTGCGCCGGCTCACCGCGGCGCTGGCGCAGGTGTTGCACGATGCGGTGCGCGGCGAAACTGGCCGCGCGCCCGATACGCACGCCGACGCCGGCGGAACCGCCGATACGATGAGCGCCGCCACGCCCGTCTTCTGATTCCCACATCCCACAGGTCCGCCATGCAACTGCTCTATCAGACCCATTCCCCGTTCGCCCGCAAGGCCCTGGTGTTCGCCCATGAGGTCGGACTGGCCGATCGCATCGATGTGGTCCATCACGAAACCAGCCCCACCTTGCGCAACGAGGAGGTGTACGCGCAGAACCCGTTGGGCAAGGTGCCGGTGCTGATCCGTCCCGGTCTGGCGCCGATCTTCGACTCGGACATCATCTGCGCTTATCTGGACACTCTGCACGGCGGCGCGCCGCTGATCCCGGGCGAAGGCGAGGCGCGGTGGCGCGCGTTGCAGTGGCAGGCGGTGGCGCAGGGCCTCGCCGATTTCGGCATCAAGGTGCGCTGGGAAACCGTGCGCCGCCCCGAGTCGCTGCGTTATGAGGCCTTGCGCGATGGCTACACGCTCAAGCTGATCGACAGCTACGACTGGCTCGAACGCGATCTGAGCACCGAAGAACCCTTGCACGTGGGCCATATCGCCGTGGCGACTGCGCTGAGCTGGCTGGAATTCCGCGAACTGCCCGATTTTCGCGACGGGCGTCCGCGGCTGAGCGCGTGGCTCGACGCGTTCGAGCAGCGCCCGTCGATGCGCGCCACGCCGCTGTCGGGCGAAACCCAGGACTGATCGCTGCTGCGGCGCATCGACATGGCGGTGCAATATTCCGGCCATCGCCCCGGCGTGTAATGGCGGCGATGAGCGTCGGTGCGGCTCGCGGTGCTGTCCTGCCGTCCGCCTCGGTTGCGTTGATTCAGATATGAGCAGTCGGCCCGGCGACCACGGTGATCGTCGGGCCGCGACGCGGCCGCCGCCCGCTGGATCGCGGGCGGCGTGGGGGGCGGCGCTGCGCAACCGGGGAGCAGGACATGAACAAAATCTTCGGCGGCCTGATATCGGTGATCCTGCTCGGCGTGTACGTGCATCTGATCATGGTCGCGGTGCAGGTGGTGAACTGCGCCGGCGCGGCCTGCGCCACGGAGTATCCGGTCTCGTTCTTCAACGACGGCATGGCCCAGGCGCTGTCGGTGATCGGCGGTCTGGTATCGGCCTTGGTGATCGCCGAACTGGCCCTGGCCAAGCCCGGTGAAGCGCCGGCCGTGCGGGCGCTGGCCCAGGATGCCTCGGTGGGCGCGACGCGGACGGTGGCGGCGGTGTCGATCGCCTTCGTGCTGGTGTGGATCGGCGCCGGCTTGACCGCGTTCCTGGTCGGGCTGTATCACCCGGGCGTGCTGCCGGTGCTTACCACCCACGGACAGGCATGGCTGGGGCTGGCGGTGTCGGCGGCCTATGCGTATTTCGGTCTGCAGCCCGGCAACAAGTGAGCATCCGTTCGCGCTGCGGCTAGTCGGTTGGTCTGGCGGCTTGGATGTCTTGTGCGTCCAGCGCAGCGCCGTCGCGCAGTCGCTGCAGCCGTGGATACAACGAACGCGGCCCGTCGATGCCGAGCCAATCGACGACTTCGCGCCTGGCCGCGGCGTAATGGCGCGTGTGTCGGCCGCCTTCGAAGGCGAAGAATTCGGCGATAAATCGCTTGCGCACGGGGCTCATCGGTTCGCGCCGGGGTAGCGGCTCATCTTCACTCCTGCGCAGCGACCGTGGCGGGCGGAATCGCGGATTCCGGCCGAGGCGAGAGATGCGACAAAGACCGCTCCGGCGGCCCGAACAATTGGCCTAGCGCAGCGCGCAGGCCGTGCGCGCGCCACGCGTCGCCGAACATCGCGATCCATTCGTGAAAGGTCAGCTTGATCGGATTGTGGCTGTGTATCTGACCGATGATGCCGTACTCGCACGGCACGGCCTCGTCCTCTTCGACATAGGTGCCGAACAGCTTGTCCCAGATAATCAGGACGCCGGCGTAGTTGCGGTCGATGTACTTGGCGTTGCGCGCGTGGTGCACGCGATGGTGCGAGGGGGTGTTGAACACTTTCTCCAGCCAGCCCAACTTGCCGACCGCCTGGGTGTGGACGAAGAACTGGAAGGCCAGATTGATCGCCACCACCGCGACGATGTGCTTGGGTTCGAAGCCGATCCAGGCCAGAGGCAACCAGAACAGCCACATGCCCGAGATCGGGTAGGTCAGGCTCTGGCGGAACGCGGTCGACAGATTCAGGCGCTCGGAGGAGTGATGGGTGACGTGCGAGGCCCACATCCAGCGGACGCGGTGGCTGGCGCGGTGGAACCAGTAGTAGAAGAAATCCTGCGCCACGAACAACGCCGCGATCGTCCATGCCGACGCCGCCGGCAACTCGAACAGGCGATGGGCGTACACCAGGTAATAAACGCCGATCACCACCAGCCAGGCGACCGCATCGCTGGCCTGATGCATCAACGCCAGCGCGGCGTTGGACAGGGTATCGCGCAGGCTGTACTGCGCCGGCCTGCGCTTGCGCCAGTACCATGCTTCCAGCGCGATCAGCAGCAAGAACACCGGCGCCAGCGCGAGCAAAATCCATTCTTCCATCAGCCGCGCTCCCGCCGCCAAGCCGCTTCCAGGGTGTGCGCCATGCGGTCCAGGCAGCGTTGCATCGCCTTGCGCATGAAGCCGTGCAACAGCGGCGCGGCCAATGGCCAGGCCAGCGCGCTGGTCAATTCGAATTCATAACGCCACACCACCCGGGTCGATTCGCCGCTGCCGTCGCGCTCGCTTTCGAAGCTCCACTGCGCATGGCCCTCGCGCGCCAACCACGCCAGCGGCGGGCGCATACCGCTGAGCACGTAGGCATGGCGGTGCGGCGGTTCGAGCGCGGTGATCCGCTCCATCAGTTTGGAGCCGTCGCGGTTCTCCAACGCACGCAGGCTGCCGACCGCGGCCGGCGCCAGCGGGGTGATGCGCTTGAGGCCGGGGATCGGGCCGTAGCCGTCGAACAAGGCCGGGAAGCGTTCGCTGTCCAGCGCCAGCGCGAACACCGCCTCGGGCGCGGCGGCGATGCGGCGTTCGGCGGTGAGGGTCAGGCGCATGGGGCGAGTCTAGAAGCCGGGCTGGGGGCTGTCCACACGCTTGCGTATGTTTTGGGTCATGGTTGCCGAATTGCTGATGCTGCCACGGCTTGCTAGGTTCGCCGAAATCTTCGATCGGAGCGGGAGGACAAATGAATGTGATGAAAGCTGGGCTGGCGTTCGCGTTGTTCGGCTTCTGTGCGCCGGCGTCGGCCATCTGCATAGCGACCACTTGCTGGGCGGTTACCTTCACCCCAACGCAATGTTCGGTCGCGCCGATGCCCAAGGGCGGTCACTGGATGAGGATCCAGGCCCGAGCGATTGCCGCGCGTCCTGTGGCTTGCTCACTCGCTGAGAAAATCGTTGCGCCGAAGGCTGGCGACAAAGCCGCGTTGCAATCGGCTACGCACTTCTATTACGGCTCTTACGGGAGTAAGGAGACTTGTGCTGCCTTTCCGCGTGAACCGATTACGTTGATGAAGATCGACCGTTGCAACGATGTGATAATTGCAAATGAGCCGCCGGTGCCGATCCCGGATGCGCCGGAATTGGTGGATTTACCGCCACAGGCGCAATAAGTATCTCCGATCCGCCAAGAGCAACTTGCTATTTGAAGGCAAGTGTCGGTTCATTGGCACGGCTTGGTGTATCAGGAAAATCCAGCGTCGTGTGCGTCGTTCGCGGGCTTCGAACACGCGCTGGGGCGGGTGCGGTGCTCAACCCGACAACCACTGCTCCACCAACGCAGGCACCGTCTCCACCGCCGTGCCTTGCAGGAAGCGGTAATGGCGCGGCACTTCCTGCAGTTCCGGCGAGACGAATACGCGCTCGGCGCTGGGCGGCGCATAATCGACCAAACCCGCAGCTGGGAACACGGTCAGCGAGGTGCCGATCGCCAGCACCTTGTCGGCCTCGGAGAAGTGCTGCGCGGCTTTGTCCAGATGCAGCACGTTTTCGCCGAACCAGACCACGTCCGGGCGCAACTGGCTGCCGAGTTCGCACAGATCGCCGATCTCGATCAGCGGACCCTTGAGCGTGTAGATACGCGATTCGTCGGCGCTGCTGCGCGCCTTGAGGAGTTCGCCGTGCAGGTGGATTACGTCGCTCGAGCCGGCACGTTCGTGCAGGTCGTCGATGTTCTGGGTGATGACCACGACCCAGTATTTTTCCTCCAGCCGCGCGATCGCCTCGTGCGCGGCGTTCGGGTACGCCGCCAGTACGTCCTTGCGGCGCTCGTTGTAGAAGCGCAGCACCGTGGCCGGATCGCGCTTGAACGCCTGCGGCGAGGCCACGTCTTCCAGACGGTACTCGTGCCACAGACCGCCCATGTCGCGGAAGGTCTTCAGGCCGCTTTCGGCGCTGACGCCGGCACCGGTGAAGACGACGATTTTCTCTTTCATGGCGAACGACTCGATATCGGGCCGGCGCGGCGACCGTGGCATGGACTTTCAACCATACCCGCGTTCGGCGCATCTGGTTAGGGCGGCTGGCCGGAGGCGTGTTCCGCCCGGAGCCTGCGACGTTCGGCCGGTGCCCGCCGCGGACCATTGTTTATCATCGACATGCAACGAGTCAGGAGACGGGAATGTTCGCTTATCTGTTGGGTTTGGCCCTGGGTGCAGCGCCGGCAACGGCCGCCGCGCAAACTGCGGCCACGACCGCGCCGCCGGCCGGCACGTGGGTGGTCAGCGACGTCACCGTAATCCCGGCCGATACCGACGAAGTGTGGATGCATCGCACGGTGGTGATCCGCGACGGCAAGATCGCGCGCATTTTTCCGCAGGGGACGAAGGCCAAGGTCAACAACGCGACGGTGGTGGATGGGCGCGGCAAGTTTTTGGTGCCCGGTTTCGTCGACGCGCATCTGCACATCGCCACCGAAGGCGCGATCCGCGACAGCAAGGATGCGGCGATTGCCGGCCTGGACCTGGGCCAGGAACACCGTTACGACCGCCAGATCATGCTGCGCTTCCTCAAGGCCGGAGTGACCGGCGCGGCGAACCTCGGCGGCAGTGCCGGCAGCGATGAGGACCTGCTGCGGCTGCGCGGCGAGATCGACGCCGGCCGCATCGACGGCCCCAAGCTCTACGTAGGCAAGCGCATCAACGGCCCGCGCGCGGCGGTCGCGATCAAGCCCACTCAACCCGCGCCGGCATCCAAACCTGAATCGCCGAGCACCGCTGCCGACGGCATCGCCGCGGTGCGGCGCGCGCGCGAACGCGGCTACGACTTCATCAAGCCCTATCAGTTCCTCAATCGCGAGACCTACCGGGCCATCGTCGAGGAATCCGCGCGCCGGGGCTTGATCACTACCGGGCACCTGCCGGAACTGGGTTGCGCGAGCTGCGCCGACCGCGCTTTCGTGTTCGCCCATCCCATGACCAATATCGCCCACAGCGAAGAGCTGGCGCGCTTCGCCCGGGTCGAACACGATCTGTCGCCCGACGATGTCGAGCGCCTGGCCGATGCGGTATCGGCCAGCGGCATGTCGGTGACGCCGACCTTGGTTACGCTCAAGACCATCGTCGACATGTACGTGCATCGCCAAGTGCCCGCGGTGCCGGGCGATTGGGCCGCTTCGGTCGATCCGGTGACCCGTCTTGACTGGGTGCCGCCGGCCAATCGCTACCTGAGCCGGGCGTTCCGCGAGCAGGACGGCGCCGACACCTTTTCCGCCGGTTACGACTTCGCCCGCGTACTGACTCGCGCGTTGTGGAAGCGCGGCGTGCCGCTGACCGTCGGTACCGACGCGGCGCTGCCGGGCTTGGCGTTCGGCGTGTCGGTGCAGCAGGAAATGATCGAACTGGGCGAGATCGGACTCAAGCCGGTGGAGGTGCTGCGCGCGGCGTCGATCAACGCGCATCGTTTGTTCGATCCCCAGGCCGGCAGCGGCGCGGTGCGCGAAGGTCAGAACGCCAATCTGGTCTTGCTCGAAGCCGATCCGCTGGCCGATATCCAGAACGTGTCCAAGATCGCCGGAGTGTTCGCGCAAGGGCGTTGGCTGCCGATGGCCGAGATCGACCGCAAACTGGCGCAGGGCGAGGCGTTCGAGCGCGAGTTGGAGCAGCAGATCCGCAGGCGCAAGCACGCGGCGCACTGAGGCCGTCGATGTCGCCGCGCGATCATTCGCGCGGCTCGGTCTCGACCATGCCGGCGGCCTGCGGATTGAAGCCGGCGGGAAAACGCGTGCGCTCGTCGTATTGCTCGCCCTGCAAGCGACAGCCGTGCAACGGCGCGCCGCTGAAATGCGCGCCCTGCAACTGAGTCGCACGGCCGAGTGCGTCCAGACCCGGATCGGCATCGCGCAGATTGGCGCAGGTCGTCCGTACGCGGATCAGATTCGCACCACCCAGATCGGCGCCTTCGAAATTGCATTCGGATAAGTCGCTGGTTGCGAACACGGCCCAATACAGGCTGGAGCGCGCAGCAACGCCGCAATGCTGTGTTCCATCGTCGCCGGCCGCGCGCGTCACGACGGCGGGCGACGGATCGTCGTACCGATGTGAGCGATCGCGACGCGCGTGTTGAACGCCGCGGCGGCCGTTCGCATTCCGATTCTCCATCGCAAGGAACCTTCATGAACGTTGCAAATCCCAAGCCGGTGTTCGCCCTGTCCAATCCCGCCGGCCTGTACGACCCGGCGCCCAACGGCTACTCGCATCTGGCCCAGGTCGAAGCGGGCGCGCGCTGGCTGCTGGTCGCCGGGCAGGGCGGCGAAACCGCTGACGGCGCGCTGGATCCGGACTTCCGTGCGCAGGTGCGCCAGGCCTTGCGCAATCTCGTCGCGGCTTTGGCCGCGGGCGATGCGGGCCCGCGCGACGTGGTCAAGCTCACCGCGTTGGTGGTCGATCACTCCCACCAGCGGCTGCACGTGTTCGGCGAGGAACTGGCGGCCGCGTTCGGCGCCGATCACCGTCCGGCCTGCACTCTGATCCCGGTGCCGCGATTGGCGCTGGACGGGATGCTGTTCGAAATCGAAGCGATGGCCGCGCTGGCGGACTGACCGACAGGGCGACTTGAACCGGGCGCGTCGGCGTACAGTGATATCGCGCCGGATTTTCCCGCCCCTTCGTGCCCGCGGCGCTGGACCGCGATCCGCGCCGCGGGTATAGGATGCCGAGGTAAGGGCATTACGAGGTGGCGATGGGCGCCGATTCGCTCCTGCACGCGCGCGAGGCCGACCGGCTGGCGGCGCTGTACTCGCTGCGCGTGCTCGACGCCGCGCCGATCCAGGAACTCGATGCGGTCGCGCGCATGGCCGCGCGACTGTGCGGCGCGCCCTACGGTTCGGTCAGCGTGATCGACCGCGACATGCACCGCACCATCGCCTCGTTCGGTTCGCCGCCGATGGATGCGCCGCGCAGCGTGTCGCTGTGCGCCCGCGCGATCCTCGACGGCGCACTGGTGCACAGCGCCGATGTGCAGGTCGATCCTCGTTTCGCCGACATGCCGGTGCTCAAGCTGATCCAACCGCCGATCCGGATGTTCGTCGCCGCGCCGCTGACCACCCGCGACGGCCTGCCGATCGGGACCATCCGCGTCTACGACGAGGTGGTGCGCGAGCTGGGCGAGCGCGAACGCGCCGGGTTGACCGATCTGGCGGCGCTGGTGATGCGTCTGCTGGAACTGCGCAGCGCCACCGACGACCTGCATCGGCTGGCCACCCACGACGCGTTGACCGGCCTGCCGAACCGGCGGGTGTTCTCGGCCCTGCCGATCGAGCAGCAGCCGGCCGATCGGCTGCTGGCCTGCGTCGACCTGGACGGATTCAAGACCATCAACGACCGCGGCGGCCACACCGTCGGCGATGAAGTGCTGCGGGCGATCGCGCGGCGGCTGCGCGGCGCGGTGGAGAACGACGGGTTGGCCGTGCGCATGGGCGGCGACGAATTCGTGCTGTGGTTGCCGGCGCCGCACGGCGAGCCGGCGTTGCTTGAGCGCTTGCTGGCGCTGTTCGATGCGCCGGTCGCGATCGACGGGCGGGAGTGGTCGGTCGGCGCGACCATCGGTATGAGCCGGCGCGAGCCCGACGAAGATTGGCCGCAATGGATCGCGCGCACCGACCGGCTGATGTACCGGCGCAAACGCGGCAGCGATCAGGCCATGTAGGAGCAGCGCGAGCGCCGCAGGATAGACTGGGTTCCCCCGATCCGCCTGCTCGCCATGTCCGCTCATACCCAAACCGCCGCGCCCGCCCTGCAATTGTCCCCCATCGTCGCCGGCGCCTGGCGCATGGCCGACTGGAACTTCGATGTCGGCCAGCGGCTGCACTGGATCGAACAGGCGCTGGAGCTGGGCATCGACAGTTTCGATCATGCCGATATCTACGGCGATTACCGGGTCGAGTCGCTGTTCGGCGAGGCGCTGGCGGCCGCGCCCGGGCTGCGCGAGCGGATCCGGATCGTCAGCAAGTGCGGGATCAAGCTGACCTCGGCGCAACGTCCCGAACACCGCATCAAGTCCTACGACAGTTCGGCCGCGCATGTGCGGGCATCGGTCGAGAACTCGCTGCGCGCGCTGCGCACCGACCGACTGGACCTGCTGTTGATCCACCGTCCCGATCTGCTGATGGACGCCGACGCGTTGGCGCATTGCTTCGAGCAACTCAAGGCCGAGGGCAAGGTGCTGCACGTGGGCGTGTCCAACCACACACCGTCGCAGTTGGCCCTGTTGAACGCGCGGCACCGGCTGGCCACGCATCAGATCGAGCTGTCGCCGCTGCATCTGGCGCCGCTGGACGACGGCAGCCTGGATCAATGCCAGGACTTGGCGATGCGGCCGATGATCTGGTCGCCGCTGGGCGGCGGCCGGTTGTTCGACGAGGGCGACGCGCATGCCTCGCAGATGCGCGCGGCGCTGACCGCGGTCGGCGCGCGCCATGGCGAAGCATCGGTGGCGACCATGGCCTATGCCTGGTTGCTGCGGCATCCCTCGCGGCCGTGGCCGATCACCGGCAGCGGCCGCGTGCAGGGCCTGCGCGATGCGGTGGCGGCATTGGCGATCCGGCTCAGCGCGCAGGATTGGTACGAAATCTGGCAGGCCGCGGCGCAGCGCGAAGTGGCTTGAGCTTGCCGGCGTGGCGGTCGGCTTTTTGTGACAGCGGGCGCTTGTAGCAGCGCGCCCTCGTAACAGCGTTCGCTCGCAACAACGCGCTCGCATAACCGCCGTCCACAGAGCGCTTGGCCGCGCAAGGCCGCTGTCGTGGCGACGGCGGCCCGGCGTATGCGCGATCTCAGGCCCGCGCGTTGGTTTCGCTGAGCGTCTTGAGCTCTTTCAAGCCCTGCTCGAACATGCCGCCGACCATCTTGTCCATGCTCATGAACAAGCCCATGGCCTTGAACATGAAATTGCGTCGGCCGCTCATCGCCCAGGTCACTTCGGTTTGATCGCCGCGCGGCTTGAAGTCGAACTCGGCCAGATTGCTGGCCTGGAATGGCTTGCGGAAATCCAGCCGGACCGCCACGCGGGCATCCTGGCGGGTCTGGACGATGGTCGCGCGGCCTTCGCCGGCGTTCTTGTCGCCGACCCAGTCGTAAATCGCGCCTTCGCCGTCGGCCGCGCCGTCGTAGCGACGTTGCAGATTCGGATCGATTTTTTCGAACGGCGACCATGCCGGCCACCGGCGCAAATCCTGCACCTGGGCGAAAGCGGCCGCGGCCGGGGCGTCGATGAGGATGCTGCGCGCGACCCGGAACTGCGCGGGCTGCATCGCCACCACGACGACGAACAGCGCGATCAGTGCGGCGAGTACGGCAAGAACGATGGTGAGCATGGTCGGATGGTCCTGATGGGTTTTCGTCGGAAAGGATCGGCAGCGCTCAGCGGCGCTGCATGTCTTCGAAGTCGGCGGCGGCTTTTTGTACGTCGGCGGGGAAATCCTCCATCTCCTGCACCTGGCGGATTTCGATGGTTTCGCTGTCTGAGCCCGGGCAGCGACGGGCCCATTCGATGGCTTCCTCGCGCGAAGCGACCTGGATCATCCAATAGCCGCCGAGCACTTCCTTGGCCTCCGGAAAGGGGCCGTCGGTCACGGTCGGCTTGCCGCCGCGGAAACTCACCCGCGCGCCCATCGACGGCGGGTGCAGGCCGTCGAGCGCGATCAGCACGCCGGCCTCCTGCAGGGCCTGGTTGTAGGCCATCATCGCGCCGACCTGCTCGGCGCTGGGCAGGGCGCCGGGTTCGGCGGATTCGTAGCCTTGGGGAATCATCAGCATCATGAAACGCATGGGGTTTGTCCTGTTCTGGGTGGCGGGCCGGTTCGGGCGATGCGGCGCGGCGGGTGCCGAAGCCTGTCGCATCGCCGTGTTCTTGTAAGGACGACGAACGATCAGGCGGCGGATCGACACGGCCGATAATTTTTTCATCGGCGTCGCACAAGCGTTCCGGAGCCGGCCGCGGGCGTCGCGGAACTGAATCGAATCTGTCTTGCATGTGTGCCGACAGCGCGGACAAGGCGAGAGACTTGCTTACCATCGCGCCTTCATTGGCCGAAGCCGAGGGCGGTAATGATCGACACGTTCGCGATGCGCACCGTGGCGGCCTGCGCGCTGGCCGGCCTGTGGCTGAGCCTGGCGTCGGTCCGGGCCGAACCGGCGCCCGCCAAGGCGGCCGCGGCCGCGAGCAAGGCCGCCGCCCGGCCCGCGCCCGATACCGATCTGGACATCTATGCCGCGGCCGACCAGCGGGTCGACATCGGCGAAGGCCGTCGCCTCAATCTGCGCTGCACCGGCCGGGGCGAGCCGACCGTGCTGCTGGAGGCCGGTTTCGGCGCCGATTCGCTGGCCTGGGCCAAGTCGCAGCCGCAGATCGCGGTGCAATACCGGGTGTGTTCCTACGACCGCGCCGGCTTGGGCTATAGCGATGCCGGTCCGCTGCCGCGCGATCTGGCGGCCGACGTCGCCGATTTGCACGCCCTGATCGACGCGGCCGACCTGAGAACGCCGCTGGTGCTGGTCGGCCATTCCTACGGCAGCCAGATCGCGCGCCGTTTCGACGAGCTGTATCCCAAGCAGGTGGCCGCGCTGGTGCTGGTCGACCCGCCGGAGCAGAACGTCGGCGAGTTCTCGCCGTCATACGCCAAGGCCGAGGCCCAGATCGCGCCGAAGATGCTCGCGCTGTACCGCGCCTGCGAGCGAGGCGCCAAGGACGGACGTCTGGGTGCGGCCAAGCTGCCGGCGAGCCTGAGGAACTGCCTGCGCGGTCCCAATCCCGATTACAGCGACAAGTTGAACGCCGCCATCCGCGCCTGGCGTTCCAAGCCGGCGTTCTGGGAAACGATGATCTCCGGCTCGCAGGATCGTCTGTCGATGTACGGCAGCGCGGTGCCCAAGACCGAGCGCCACGACGGCAAGCCGGTGATCGTGCTCAGCGCCGACCAGCCCTACACCGGCGCGCCGCCGACGGATCTGCAAGCCTTGACCGCCGCGCGCGAACAGACCCATCTGGCCTTGATCGCGACCTCGCGCCTGGCCAAGCGGGTAACCATCGCCAACAGCTCGCACGACATCCCCGGCGACCAGCCGGCGGCGCCGGCGATCGCGGTGTTCGAGGCGATGGAAATGCGCAAGCGCGCGGCCGAGCGCTAGAACGCAGACAGGCTTTTCCGGCGAGGCTTGCCAAGCCCCGCGGCGGTTGCCAAGCTCGGGCGATAGCAAGGAACGCGGATCATGGCCTGCAAACCCATCGCTGCCGCTTGCGGCATCGCCCTCGTTCTCGCCGCCGCGCCGGCGTGGGCCTCGGACATGCGCGGCATGTGGAGCGCGCTGGCGCACGGCCCGGTCATGATCTGGGCGGGTTTGAACCTGCTAGCCTTCGCCGTGATCGCCGTGATCGCCGTGATCGCCGTGATCGCCTTGTTCGATGTTTACCGTTCCGAACGCGCCGCGGTGCGCCATGTCTGGATCGCCGCTGCCGGCCCGGCGCTCGGTCTGATCGCCTTGCTGATCGATCATCGCGAGCCGGCGCTTACCGCGGCCTTGGCCGGGCTGGACATCGTGCTGCTGGCGCTGGCGTTTCTGCCGCTGGGCCTGCACGCCATCCACCGCCGCCGCGCCGAACGCCGCGCCGCCGCCGGTATCGCCGACCCGCCGGGTTTCGGCGAGGGCTGATCGCATTGGAATAGAGCGTTACGGCCCGCGCGGGCTTTGTTTTGCCAAATGCGCTCACACTTCTTTACCGCGACAAGCCGGAACATCGGCGACTTCGCGGCGACGCGCGCTCAGGCCGCCGCCGCCGCGCATCCGAACGCATTCAAACCAAGGAGACAGCATGGAACTGGGCATGGTCGGCCTCGGGCGCATGGGCGCCAACATGGCCGAACGGTTGGTACGCGGCGGGCATCGCGTGGTCGGTTACGACCCGGGCGATGCCGCACGCGAGCAAGCCGCATCGCGCGGCATCGGCGCGGCGGTTTCGTTGGCCGAATTGATCGCCGCGCTGCCCGCGCCGCGCGCAGTGTGGCTGATGGTGCCGGCCGGCAAGGTGGTCGATGCGACTATCGCCGAATTGTTGCCGCTGCTGAGCGCCGGCGACACGATCGTCGATGGTGGCAATTCCAACTACAAGGACACCGTGCGCCGCGCGGCGCAGTTGGCCGAGCATGGCTTGCACTACGTCGATTCGGGCACCAGCGGCGGTGTCTGGGGCTTGCAGGAAGGCTACAGCCTGATGATCGGCGGCGAGGAAAGCGCGGTCGAACGGCTGCGGCCGATCTTCGAAACCCTGGCGCCGGCGGCCGATCGCGGTTGGGGCCGGGTCGGGCCCAGCGGCGCCGGCCATTTCACCAAGATGGTCCATAACGGCATCGAATACGGCCTGATGCAGGCCTATGCCGAAGGCTTCGCGATCATGGGGCGCAAGGCCGATTTCGGCCTGGATCTGCACCAGATCGCCGAGATCTGGCGCCATGGCAGCGTGGTGCGTTCGTGGCTGCTGGATCTGACCTCCGACGCGCTGGGCAAGAACCCCGGCCTGGAAGGCATCGCGCCTTATGTGGAGGATTCCGGCGAAGGCCGCTGGACCGTCGCCGAGGCGATCGATCTGAATGTTTCGGCGCCGGTGATCACCGCCTCGCTGTTGGAGCGCCTGCGTTCGCGCGAGAAGGACTCCTTCGCCGACAAGCTGCTCGCGGCGATGCGCAACGAGTTCGGCGGACACGCGATCCGCAAGGAGTGAACCGCGACGCGTCCGGGCGACGGGCCGCGGCTGCGTCCCGCGCTTGAGCCCGGCCGCGTTATCCTGCCCCCGGTCGCCGTCGGGACGGCGCATCGGGGCCGCGCATGTCCACTTCGCCTTACCCGCCCGCGTCGTCGGCGCCGTCCTCGCCGGCGCGGCCATCGCCCGATCCCCGCGCCAGCGCGCTGACCCGCGGCGGCGCGCCGCGTCTGGACATGATCGATGCGCTGCGCGGCCTGGTGATCGCGCTGATGGTGCTCGACCACGTGCGCGGTTACTTCCACGGGCCGTCGTTCGCGTTCAACCCGACCGACCTGGACAAGACCACGCCGCTGGTGTTCGCCACGCGCTGGATCACCCATCTGTGCGCGCCGAGTTTCGTGTTTCTGGCCGGGGTTTCGATTTTCCTGCAGGGCGCCAACGGCCGGTCGCGCGCGCAGGTGGCGCGACTGGCGTTGAGCCGCGGCGCGTGGCTGGTGCTGCTGGAGCTGACCGTGGTGGTGTTCGGCTTTCATTTCCGGTGGCCGTTCCTGTTTCTGCAGGTGATCTGGGCGATCGGCATGGGCATGATCGCGATGGCCGCATTGGTGTGGCTGCCGCGCATCGCGGTGCTGGCCTTGGGCGTGGCGATCGTGGCCAGCCACGGCCTGTTCGATCACATCGACAGCAAGGCGTTGGGCGCATTCGCGCCGTTATGGACGTTGGCCATGCAACGCGGCGTCGTGCCCGGCATCGACGGCTTCGTCGCGTATCCGGCGCTGCCATGGGTCGGCATTCTGCTGATCGGCTATGGGCTCGGCCCCTTGTTCGCGCTCGATCCGGCCGCGCGCCGCCGCGCCATCGCGGCCTTGGCGGTGGCGATGCTGACGGCGTTCGCGCTGCTGCGCGGCGCGATCGGTTGGGGCGATCCGTCGCCGTGGCGGCGCATGGACGATCCGCTGTTGGATGCGATGTCGTTTATCAACGTCACCAAGTATTCGCCGTCGCCGGCGTACGTGTTGATCACCCTGGGCATATCGCTGTCGGTGATGTTGCTGCTGGAGCGAGCGCTGCGCGGAGGCGATCGCCGCCGCGACGAAGGCGGGGGCGGCGCGATCGCGCGCTGCGCCGACGGCGTGCTCGGCGCCTTGCTCGCCTACGGTCGCACGCCGCTGTTCACCTATCTGCTGCACATCTACCTGGTGCACGGCCTGGCCTTGCTGATCGGCACGATGTTCGGCGTGCCGGCGAGCGATTTCATCGGTTTCGTCGGCAACGGCAAGGCCTTGCTCGATGCCGGCTGGGGCCTCGGACTGGCGTGGGTGTACGCGCTATGGCTGCTGGTGCTGGTGGCGCTGTATCCGCTGTCGCGCGCCTTCGCCGCGTTCAAGCGCCGCCGCCGCGATTGGTGGCTGAGCTACCTGTAAGCGCGTAAGACCTTGGTCTATCTGCGAAGCGGCGCATAGCGATTTCACGCGTGCCGTCACGGCCGTTACGTATGTGCGCGGTCGCCGCGCGCTAGCCTGAACCTGCATCGGGCGCCGTGGCATGCGCGGCGCGCGTTGCGTATTAGTCCGCCCGCACTGTGCCTTGGCGCCAGTGCGTCGTCCTGTGTCGCCATCAATGCCGTCCTGGCCGTGTGCGCCGTGCGCATGCGAACCATGGCGCGCGCGCGACGAGGTCCCTTCGCTGTTCTTTCCGGAGACGCTCATGAATTTCCAAACAATCGCTTCGCGCCCGACCTTGCGGCGCTGTTTGCAGACGCTGGCCCTGGTGGCCGCCACCTCGGCCGCCATCGGCAGCGCGAGCGCGGCGCCCAACTATCCCTTCGGCAGCCATCGCCAGGCCTATGTCAGCGGCACCCTCAGTCCCAGCGTCGGCCGCGCCGCGGCCGATCAGTCCACCGCTTCGTTCTATCGCAGTTGGAAGCAGCGCTACCTCAAGCCCGCGTGCAAGGCCGGCGAGTATCGGGTCGCGGCCCAGACCGACACCGCCTACGTGGTCTCCGAAGGTCAGGGCTACGGCATGCTGGTCACGGTGATGATGGCCGGCAACGATCCTGAAGCGCAGACCTTGTTCGACGGTCTGCACCGCTACAACCGCGGCCATCCCAGCGGCGGCAACCGCGATCTGCTGTCGTGGGCGCAGGACATCAACTGCAACAACGTGGCCGGCAACAGTTCGGCCAGCGACGGCGATCTCGACATCGCCTACGCATTGCTGTTGGCCGATGCGCAGTGGGGCTCGGGCGGTTCGATCAACTACCTCAGCGAAGCGCGCAAGGTGATCGCGGCTATCCGCGCCAGCACCATCCATCCCAACAACAAGCTGGTGCACTTGGGCGACTGGGTCAGCCCGGGCTCGGCGACGCACTACAACTCCACCCGCAGCTCGGACTGGATGCTCGGCCATTTCCGCGCGTTCGGCGCCAAGCTCGGCGACAGCTACTGGACCGGCGTGCTCGACGCGCACCAGAACCTGCTGTCGCGGATGCAAAGCACCTACGCGCCCAACACCGGGCTGTTGCCGGACTTCATCGTCAATACCAACACCACGGCCAGACCGGCGAACCCCGATTTCCTGGAGGGCGAAAACGACGGCTGGTACGGATGGAACGCCGGCCGGGTGCCGTGGCGCCTGGGCATCGACGCGGCGGTCAGCGGCGACAGCCGTTCGCGCACCGCGGCGCGCAAGCTCAACCAATGGGCCAAGTCCAAGTCCGGCAACAACCCCAGTAACCTGCGCAGCGTCTACAAGCTCGATGGCACGGCGATGGGAAATTACAACAGCGTGTTCTTCACCGCGCCGTTCGCGGCCGCCGCAGCGGTCGACACCGATCAGGCCTGGTTGGACAAGCTGTGGAGCTACATGGCCAACGGCAGCCCCGGCGATTACTACGGCGACAGCGTCAAGCTGCTGACGATGCTCGCGGTGTCCAACAACTGGATCAAACCCTGATCCTTACCGATCGGTGACGGCCGGTCCGCGGCGATGCCGCGGTCCGGTCCGGGCGGCGGTGGCTTGCCGGCAGATTCGGCAAGGTCGGGCTTGGCCGAATAGGTCGAAAGTCCATGGATTTGCGGGCTGTGTCTCGATTAGGATCGGGACGCCGGTACGGTGGGGCATCGGCTGCGACGCAGCCCAAGACGTACCGGCGGCACCCCTATGGAAGGCGAACGGACCCGCACGGTCCGCACTCCGCGGCGTTGGCAGCCGCACCGACGAGGCATATGGAACCATGCGTAACAACGAATTGAAGCGGTTCTGGTTGGGCAAGACTCAGGCCGGCCTGATCCTGGCGGGTTTGTTTCTGGCCACCACCTGCGCCACCGCCGTCGCCGCGACCGAGCCCGCGCCGTTCGATGCGGCGGCGGTGCTGGAGCAGCAGAAGCAGATCCGCAGCGACGCCGAAGCCGGCCGCGGCGCTTATGGCGAGTTGAATGCGGCCACCCGGCAGGAACTGCGCTCGCGCCAGGACCGCTTGGGCAAGTTGCTCGACGGGCGGCGTTACCAAGAACTCAGCGACGCCGATCGCGATCAGGCCCATCAGGATCTGGCCTGGATCCAGCAAGCCGGCAGCGCGAAGGCCGAGGAGCGGCTGATCTGCGAGCGGGTCCGCGCGATCGGCAGCAACCGGGTCGAGCGCGTCTGCAAGACCGCCTCGCAACGGCGCGACGAGCAGAAGAACCGCGTCGATCCCAAGCTCGACACTCCGGGTGTGCGCAACTGAGCGCAGCCGTTCAAGCCGCGCGGGCCACGCCCGCGCGGCTTGGCGAAACGATCGCGTTCAGTCGCAACAGCGACAGGGCTGGCCGTTGCCCGGGCTCCAGCCCGGCATGCCGCCGCAGCGGTCCTGGCAGATCTTGATGCTGCACAGCGCCTTGTCCGGCGGCGCCGAATCGGTGGCCTGCACGCCGAATCCGAATCCGAAAGCGGCCAACGCGAACGCGGCCAGATAGCCGTAGGTCTTGCGTTTCATGCGCGATCCTCCTGTCGTGGCGACGAGTGCGGATGCCGCGCGATCGACGAGGTTCGATCCGTCGCGGCCACCGCGGCGCGGGCGGGGCCCGCGTCGGCGGCACTGTAGGCCCGGCGCCCGGCGCGAACTGTCCAGCGCGTCACCAAAGCCGAGCCGGATGACAGTTGTAACCGCCGCACCGGTACGGGCGCGGCGTGGCCGCGAGCGCATCGCGCAACGCCGCATCCTCTACACTCGGTTTTCGTCCGCAGCACGAGCGTGGCCGCATGAAATTTCCATTGCCCGTCCTTCTCGCCGGATCCCTCGTCCTGGCGCTGGCCGCGTGCGCGAGCGTGCCGCCGCATAATCCGCTGGCGCAATGGCGCGGCTCGCCGAACCACAACGAACGTCGCGCGCAGCTGATCGTGCTGCACCACACGCAACAAGACAGCGTCGAAGAATCGCTGCGGACCTTGAGCACGCGCAATTCACAGGGGCAGGTCAGTGCGCACTACTTGATCGGCGAAGACGGGCGCATCTATCAACTGGTCGCCGAGGATCGGCGCGCCTGGCACGCCGGCGCCGGGCGTTGGGGCGATATTTGGGATCTGAATTCGGCGTCGATCGGCATCGAGATCGACAACGACGGCAGCGAGCCGTTCGCGCAAGCGCAGATCCAGAGCCTGTTGCGCCTGTTGGCCGACATCACCGAACGCTTGGGCATTCCGGGTTACATGATCGTCGCCCATGGCGATATCGCGCCCACGCGCAAGACCGATCCCAGCGTGTTGTTCCCGTGGCGGCGTCTGGCCGAAGCCGGTTTCGGCCTGTGGCCGCGCGAGAACCCCGCGCCGCCGCCGCCCGGCTTCGACGCCTGGGCGGCGCTGCGACTGGTCGGTTACGACCTGCGCGAACCTGCCGCCGCGCTGGCCGCGTTCCATCGCCGTTTTCGCGGCAACGAAGCGCGCGAGTGGCAGCCGGGCGATGCGGAGATCCTGTACGACCTGCAGCGCCAGCTGATGGCCTTGCCCGAAGGCGCGCCGCAACCGTTGCCGGCGCCGCCGCTGCGCTGAGTGCCTGGGCGGTTGCCGGAGATCGGATCGAGTCGGGCCTGAAGGCCCGACGCTTTCCGATCAGCCCCGTCGGGACCACGATCGACTCACTACCACGGCCTTCTCGCAGCAGCGAAGCATTTTGTGGGAGGGCCTTCAGGCCCGACGCTCTTCGATCGCCCGCATCACCCGCATCGCCGCCATCGCCCGCTTCAAGCCGCGGCCACCGCCTCGATCTCCACCAGCCACCCCGGATTGACCAGGCCGACCACCTGCACCCGCGTGCGCGCCACGGTTTGCGGCTGCTCCGCCGTCGCGAACCAGCGCGCATACGCACGCGAGAATCCTTCGCTGTCCATGCGCCCGCCAAGCGCGGGATCGCCGACCAGATACACGCGCAACTGCACCAGATCGCCCATCGTCAAACCCAGCCGGTGCAAGGTCCGCTGCAACTCGCGCAAGGCTCCATCGGTTTGCGCATAGGTATCGCCGAAGGCGGCGATGCTGTCGGCCGGTGCATCGGCATCGATCACCGGCGGGGTGTGGCCGCTGAGCAGGAGCAGATCGCGCCCCGCCGGCACGGTGACGCCGGCCAGGAAGGGCAGCGTGCCGCCCGAGCCCAGCAGGCGGTCGCCCGCTTGCGGGCCTTGCGCATGTGAGCCTTCGTCGAAGCCATGGCGGCGCACGTCGTCGCGCGCGCCGCGCGTCGGCGAGCGGGCGTTCATGCCGCGGCCTCGTACGGCATGGCGTTGCGCGCATCGCGCAAGGCCCAGCCCCACCAGCTCAAGCGCGAGAGCACGGTGGTCATCGCCTGATGCGCCGCCTGCGGTTCGCGTAGTTCGCCGTCGCTGCCGAACTGACGCCAGGCATGGACCAGGTTGACGCAGTCGCGCAGCGTGACCGCGTGCAATTCGCCGTAGACCTGGCGCAATTGTTCGATCGCGCGCAGCCCGCCGGAACTGGCGCCGTAACTGACGAAGGCCACCGGCTTGGCCCTCCATGGCTCGTAGCACGCGTCGATCAAGGCTTTCAGCGCCGCCGGATAGCCGTGGTTGTACTCGGGCGTGACCACCAAGAACGCGTCGGCGGCGTGCAGGCGTTGGCGCAACTGCTGCAGTTGCGCTTCGTCGGCGCGGTTGATGCGGCCCGACAGCGGCCAGTCGAGCGGGTCGATGCGGTCGATCTCGAAACCGCCGTGGCGCACGACGCGTCGCTGCGCCCATTCGGCGACCACGTCGCAGAAGCGGCCTTCGCGCGCGCTGCCATAGATCAGCGCGAGTCGCAGGGGAGAGGTCATGGCTGAAACTCTTAGTGAGAAGGGCCGCAGGCTAAGACCTCAAGTCCGATTGAGGTCAAGCCGCCACGGCATCGCCCGTTCGCGACAGGCGCATCGCAAGCGATCGGCGACGGCGCGCCCGTGCAGCGCGATGCCTTGTCGGCCAAGGGTTCGGCCCGCTGGCGATCTCCCATCCGCGCTCCCCTGCGCTCGCGGCGCAACACAGTGTGCGATCCAGTGAAACGATCGATCCCAGGCGCAAACGCAATGACCCAGGCCGGCCGCGCGGCTCTGGACCGGCAGGCGATCCTCGTTTCAGGCCGTCGCCGCGGCCGCGAAGATTTGCGACCGATTCGGCAAGTGGCCTATGATTCGCGCGCCGCGTGACCCTGCGCGGCGCACTTTCACGCACACGTGCCCGGTGGCCTCAGGCCCGAGCGGCAGACGGCGCTTTCCTTGTCCGGAGCCCGTCATGCGCCTTTCCCCGTCCGATTCCCCGCGTTTGTCCGCCACCGCGCGCCGCGGCCCGGTGCTTGCGCTCGCCGTCGCGACCGCGCTGGTGCCGGCGCTGCGCGCACGCGCAGCGGGCGATGAAACGCCCGCGGATCGCGCGAACGGCGGCGCCGCAGTGACCTTGGGCGACGTGGTCGTGCGGGGGCAGCGCCACCGTGAAACCGGCGCGGCGCTCAAGCTCGATGCCCCGTCGCTGGAAACGCCGCAGGCGGTGTCGACGGTGACCCGCGAAACCCTCGACGAGCAAGGCGTGCGCCGACTCGGCGAAGCCTTGCGCAACGTCGCCGGCGTGACCAGCAACGATGTCTACGGCTTCTTCGACGGTTTCAACATCCGCGGCTTCGATGCCTCGGCCGGCGCGACTTATCTCGACGGCCTGCTGTGGTCGAACGCGATGGCGACGACCGAACTCAGCGGCCTGGACCGGCTGGAGGTGGTGAAGGGGCCGGCCTCGGGTTTGTACGGGCAGGGGCCGTTGTCGGGTCTGGTCAACCTGGTCAGCAAACGCCCGCAGGAGCAGCGTTTCGTCACCGTGGACCTGGCCGCGGGTTCCTACGATCTGCGCGAGGTACGCATCGACGCCAACAGCCCGCTGGACCGCGAAGGACGCGTGCTCGCGCGGTTGAACGCGACCTGGCGCGATCAGGATTTCTTCGTCGATTTCTCCGGCGCGCAGCGCAAGTACCTCGCGCCGTCGCTGACCTGGAGCATCGGCGAGGCGACTTCGCTCACTGTGCTGGGCACCTGGCAGCGCGATCGACTCAATCCGTGGTCGCCGACCACCGCTTACGGTAGCGCGTTGCCGAACCCGAACGGACGTCTGCCGCGCCACCGCGCGATCAACGAGCGCGACGCGCCGGCGGTGCAGAACCGCGACTACGACGCGATCGGTTACAGCTTCGAGCATCGCTTCAGCGAAGACCTGGTGTTGCGTCAATCGGTGCGTTATTCCGAGTTCCACGACAGCTGGGACCATTGGCTGTTCGTCGGCGATGTTGCCCCGGATCTGCGCACGGTCGGGCGACTCTACTACGGGCCTTACGACGAACGCGGCCACGATCTGCGCTCGGACACCAGCGTGTCGTGGCGCATGAACACCGGCGCGATCGAGCATCGCTGGCTGCTGGGCTACGACTACAGCAAGCGCGGTTCCAGCTACGTCAATACGTTCGATCCGGGCCCGTACGATCTGGACATATTCGCGCCGGTGTACGGACGCAGCGGCTTGCGCCCGGCCTTCATCGACGGCAAGCGCATCGATCAGGCCACGCGCCAGCGCGGCATCTATCTGCAGGATCACCTCAAACTCGGCGCGCGCGTCAGCGCGACCCTCGGCGGACGTTGGGACGTCGCCGCCAGCGGCGTGGGCGCCGGACGCGTGGAAGACCGCCAGTTCAGTCCGCGCGCCGGGCTGACCTATGCCTTGCGGCCGGAGCTGGCGGTGTATCTGAATCATTCGCGTTCGTTCGCGCCGCAAGGCAGCTACCGCAGTTTCGACGGCAACCCCTTGCCGCCCGAGCGCGGCGTCAACAACGAGATCGGACTCAAATACGCGCCGCACGACGGGCGCGTCGACGCGATGCTGTCGGTGTTCGAACTGACTCGCCAGGACATGGCCAGCGAGGATCCGCAGCATCCCAACTTCTACGTTACTCGCGGCGAGCAACGCAGCCGCGGGCTGGAGCTGGAAGGGCAATGGCGGCCCGACGCCGACTGGGAGCTGAGCTTCGCCTACGCCTGGACCCAGGCCGAGATCGTCCGCGATCACACCTTGCCGGCGGGCGCGCGTCTGGCCGGCGTGCCGCGCCACAGCGCCAATCTGTGGGCACGCTATACCGTGCCCGAAGGACGCCTCAGCGGCCTGGGCATCGCCGTGGGCGCGCACGCCGAGAGCGAACGGCTGGCCAACAACTACGAACCGCTCGACCCGGCGTACCAGCGCCCGTTCCGGCTCAAGAGCTACACCACCTTCGACGCCGCGCTGTCGTACGACGCCTTGCGCTGGAATGCGCGGCTGAATTTCAGGAATCTGTTCGACAAGCGCTACATACCGGGCGGCGCGAGCAGCACGCGCACCGCCTTCGGCGAGCCGAGGACGGTGGTGGCCAGCGTACAGTGGAAGTTCTGAGCGCGCCGCGCGCTCAGGCCGCCTCGGGCTTGCGCCGCAGCTTGTAGATCGCCGCGCCTACCAGCAGCGCGACTGCGCCGGCGATCAGATTCTTCGTGCTGGCGCTGGCCAGCAGGCCCAGCGACAGCACGATCGCGGCGATCGGAATCAGCGGCCCGCCCGGCAGGTGCAGCGCGCCCTCGCGGCCGTGGTGGCGCTTTTGCAGCACCAGCACCGACACCGCTGTGCCGATGTAGGTGCACAGGCGCGCGACCACCGACAGCAGCGCCAGTTGCTGGAACGAACCGGTCAGCGCCAGCATCAGCGCGATCACGCCGATGAACAGCACCGCCCGCGCCGGCGTGTGGAAGCGCGGATGGATCGCGCCGAGCCCGCGCGGGCCGTAGCCGTCCTGCGACAAGGCCAGCAGATAGCGCGGCCCCATCATCACCGTGTTGCTGTTGGTGCCCAGGATCGAGATCGCCGCGCCGATGGTCAGCACCAGCGCCAGGCCGGTACCGCTGAAGTGCGCGGCGGCTTCGGCCAAGGGACTGGACGACGTCGCGATGTCAGGCAGCGTCCCCAGCGCGACGAGCTGCACGGTGAAGTAAATGATCGTGACCAGCGTGATCATCGTCAGCAACGCGAACGGCACGTCGCGGCGCGGATTGCGGTATTCGCCGGCCGCGGCCGGCAGGTTCTCGAAACCGGCGTAGGCGAACAACAGCAACAACGCCGCTTCGCCGAGGTTTTCCATCTTCAGCGGCGCGTCCGAATGCAGCAGCGAGGGGTCGAAATAGAACGCGCCGATCGCCACGAACAACACCAGCGGCACCAGCTTGCCGACAGCCAGCGCCACGCCCGCGCGCGCGGCCGTGCGCACGCCCAGCACGTTGATCAGCACCAGCAGGCCGAGCGAGCCGGCGACCACGAATACCCGCGCCGGGCCGCCCTTGGCCGCCGGCCAGAACAGCGCCACCGCCTCGGCCAGGCCGTTGCTCAGCGAAGCCGCGGTGGAAATGCGGGTGACCAACAGCATCCAGCCGACCTCGAAACCGGCGAACGGGCCGAAAGCCTCGCGCGCATACAGATAGCCGCCGCCGGGTTGATCGAAGTAACTGGCCGCCTGCGCGTAGCACAGCACCAGCAGCGCGACCGCGAATCCGGCCAGCAGCACCGCCCACAGGCTGGCCGGGCCCAACAGCAGCGCCGCGGTGGCCGGCAGCAGGTAGATACCGCTGCCGATCACGTCGTTGATCGACAGGCCGACGATCTGCCAGCGACTGACGGCGCGGACGGTGCCGGGCGAGTGAGCGTCCGATCCGGTACTGGAAGACGGATCGGACGCGCGCGACGGCGTCGGCTGGCTCGGCGGCTGGCTCAAAAGGTGTTCCCCTCGCTCGGTGGCGTGCGGCGCACGGCGCCGATCTCCCGCACCTTAGGCCGAGTCGGCGGCGGGTTTCAATCCGCACTGCGGCATGGCGATATAAGCCAGCGCTGGCAATGCTCGGCGTTGGGGAGTCGCGATCGGCAGGGGGCTGGTCGCGCCGACTTGCGCGAGCGTGACGGATCCGCGCTGGCGCGAGGCTGCTCGGGCAGCGGCGATGCTCGCCGACGATGCAGCGCCGTGTACCGGCAGAATCGCGGCGAAGTTGCGGCATCCAGTCGATGCGCGTGTCGTCGAAAGCGGACGACACGCGTCGAGTCGCGTCGCCAAGCAAGCGAAGTCGGCGCGCGCCGACACGCAGAACTCGCCTTGGCAGCGTTGTAAGTAAACGTTTCGTTGCGTTCAGCCGCGCGCAAGGCGCGACGACGCGTGCAAACGAGGTCGCGCTCACGCTTTGCCGCGTTCGCGGGCGCATCGCTAACGCATGCGCACAGGCGCGCGGTTAAACAAACGTAGCCCGGCGCGCGCCCTGTCCGTTTTTGTTCATGCCGGTGACGGCAACGTGCAGCGCGTGCCGCTCGCTTCCCGCGGCACGCGCCATCGGCTGATGTGCGGACGACTACGGTGTTCCCCCGCACCACGTCCCGCGCGGCCGCGATCGAAGTCCGACCGGCGTTGCGCCCCGCGAACCCGGCCCATCCTCCGGAGGTAACCGTATCCATGAAGATCGAAATCCGTAACGCGCTGTATGCATTGGTCGCCCTGAGCGCATTGTCGCTCGCCGCGTGCAAGAGCCCCGGCGAAACCACCGATGCGCCGGCCACGTCCAGCGCTCCGACGCCGGCCGCGCCGGCCGACGCCAGCGCGCCGCCGCCCACCAGCGGCGACGGCGGCTGAGTCCACGCCACCGGTCGCCGCATTCCTGGACGGCGGCCGGTGGCGTTTTCGGCCGATACCCTATGTAGGAGCGGCGCAAGCCGCGACCGCGACACCTCAGATTCGACCTAAGCCGGATGTCGCGGTCGCGGCTTGCGCCGCTCCTACAGGGAGCAGTCGTTACGACCGGTTGGCTGAACGCGTTCTGCGCATTCGTGAACGCAGCGCCGTCCAGCTGACATCCAGTGCTGGCGCCGGGCCCGCGCGGCCCTAAAATTGCGCTCCATGAGCCCCCGTTCACCCCGTTCGGACCTGCGCTTGGCCGCGGCCCTGGTGCTGCTGGCGATGGCTGCCGGCGCGCAGGCGCGCACGGTCTATCGCTGCGTGCGCGACGGCACCGTCAGCCTGGCGACCGCGCCGGAGCCGGGCTCTCGCTGCACGCCGAAACAGATCGACGACAACGCGGTCAAGCTGCCCAACCTGTGGGGCGAGATGGGCGTGATCAACGGCAGCCTCTACGAGCGCCAACAGGACGGCAAGACCGTTTACAGCACGCGCAAGTTGCCCGGTTCGGTGCGGGTGATGGGTTTCACCGTGGAAACTCCGCCCGGCGAGCCCGCGCATCCGGGCCTGGGCAAAGTCGGCAAGCCGCAGCTGGACAAGTTTCCGGTGCAGTTCCGCAGCGCGGCCAAGGCCAACGGCCTGGACGATGCGTGGTTGCGCGCGATCGCCCACGCCGAAAGCGGTTTCGACGCCAAGGCGGTGTCGAGCAAGGGCGCGCAGGGCGTGATGCAGTTGATGCCGGAAACCGCGAAGGAATACGGCGTGGCCGATCCGTTTTCGTCGATCGAATCGATCAATGCCGGCGCGCGCCACCTCAAGGCCTTGATGCGCCGTTACAACAACGATCTGACCCTGGTCGCGGCGGCGTACAACGCCGGCATCGGCACGGTGACCCGTTACGGCGGCGTGCCGCCGTATCGCGAAACCCAGGAGTACATCGCCAAGGTGCAGGCGCTGCATCAGCGCTATCAGTTGGCGATGGGAACGCGTAAGCCGGTGTTGCGGGCCGCGCAGTAACCGCGCCCTCATCCCGCTCTTCGGGCCACCTTCTCCCACAAGCGGGAGAAGGGAAGAACGCTCGCCGATTACCGAATCTCTCAAGCCCCTCTCCCGCTTGCGGGAGAGGGGTTGGGTGAGGGCGGCAATCTCAGAGAGGCGTCAACCGCAGCAAGCGCGCATTGGTGCCGTCTTCCAGCAGCCACACATCGCCGTTCGGCCCTTGCTCGACTTCGCGGATACGCTTGCCCATCGGATAACGTTCGGCTTCGGCCGCGGTATTGCCGTTGAACTTCACCCGTACCAGCGCCTGCGAAGCCAGGCCGCCGATCAGGCCGCTGCCGCTCCAGTTCGGAAAGCGCGTGCCCGAATAGATCACGAAGCCGGCCGGCGCGATCACCGGGTTCCACCACGCCTCCGGCGCGTTGAGATCCGGGCGCGTGCTGTGGCGCGGGATCGGCGTGCCGTCGTAATGGTCGCCCTGCGAAACCAGCGGCCAACCGTAGTTGGATCCGCGTTCGATCAGGTTCAGTTCGTCGCCGCCCTTGGGCCCCATCTCGTGGATCCACAGCTTGTTCTGCGCATCGAAGGCGATGCCGAGCAGATTGCGATGGCCGTAGGACCACACCGTCGCGGCCACGCCGCCGCGGCTGTAGAAGGGATTGTCGGTGGGCACGCTGCCGTCGTCGTTGAGCCGGATCACTTTGCCCAGCGGCGAGTTGAGATCCTGCGCCGGATCGAACTTCTGCCGCTCGCTGGAGGTGATCCACAGCTTGCGGTCGGGTCCGAATGCCAGACGATGGCCGTAGTGATTACTGCCGCTGAGCTTGGGCTGGCGCCAGATGATCTGCAGATTGCTCAGCGAACCGCCGGTGCTGGTGAGATTGAGCTTGGCGCGCGCGACGGTGGCGCCGGCGGTGCCGCTGGCGCTGCCTTTCTCGGCGTAGCTGATATAGATCAGGCCGTTGGTGGCGTAGGAGGGATGCAGGATCACGTCGCCGAATCCGCCCTGGCCGCCGTAGGCCACCGCCGGCACGCCGGTGATGGTCTGCGCGGTGCCGCCGATGGTCAGCACCTTGAGCACGCCGCGTTTTTCGGTGACCAGCAACCGGCCGTTGGGCAGAAAGGTCATCGCCCAGGGTTCGTTGAAGCGCGCCACTTCGGCCGCGTTGAAGGGATTGGCCTTGACGGCCTGAGCATCGGTCTGGGCAGCGGACAAGGCGCCTTGCGAATCGTCCTGCGCCGCCATCGCCGGCGCGGCGGACGCGGCCAGCAGGACGGTGCAGCAGAGCAGGGAGAGCGTCGAACGTTTCATTGCGGTTCTCCGGCTGGGCATGGGGGTTGTTGAGGCCGGCCGAGAGTGCCATCGAAGCCGGGGCGTTCTTGCGACCGGCTCGGCAGTTCGCGGCGCGCCCGCGCGCACCGCCCGCGATTTTCAACCGCGATCACGCGCGCAATGAGGCTTGCGCGCTAGGAAATCGTAAGCAGGCGAGATCGCGCCGTGAACACGGCTACATCGATGCTGCACTGAGGTCACGCCGCGCGTGAGATTGCGCTAAGCGAACGCCTTGGGCGCATCGAACGGCAGAATCTCCGCGCCGACGGTATTGGCCAGCATCCGTGCTTCGGCCTGGCCAAGCAGGTCGCGGTCGCCGTCGATCACTACCAGGATCCGACCCGCGCGGATGTGCGCGTCGAACTTGCGCCGGATCGGATCGGGCAGGGCCGAGCCCATCAGCGCCGACGCCCAGCAGCCGATCATCGCGCCGGCCGCGGTGGCTGCTGCGGCGCCGGCCAAGGTCAGCCCGATCGGCGTGACCACCACCGCCACCAGTCCGGCCAACAGACCGGCCGCGCCGCCGTAACCGGCGCCGCGCAGCGCCGCGGGCATCAAGTCGGTGTCGGCTTCCTTGCGCTCGTTCGGAATCGATTCGAGTTCGATGTCCGAACGCGCGATCAGCAAGATGTCGTCGTCGTGCACGCCGGCTTCGCGTGCGGCGTCCATCGCCGCTTGCGCGGTGGCCAGATCGGGCGTGCTCAATACATGGCGGGTTTTTCATGGTCGCTCTCCGCGCGCGGCCGCCGTGGGCGTTCGCCGGGAACGCCGTTCGCACCGGGCCGGCACGGCGGCTGGTGCCAGCCCGGGCCGTGTGGACATCAGGCTCCGCCTGTGCGGGTTAGCGCGAGGTGATCGCGAATATCGCGGCGCTGAACGCAGCGGCGCCGCCGATGCGGGCGTCGCCGAACGAGGCCGCGACCGAGGCGTACCCAATGAGAAACGTCACTGGACGCCGATGCGGTCGCGTCGCATCCTGCCTCGGTCGCCGTCCCCACCCATGGAGCCCGCCATGCTGCCCAGCGTCGAAGTTCTATGCCCGTACTGCGGCGAGCCGATCGAGTTGATTGTCGACGACTCCGCCGGCGATCAGCGTTACATCGAGGATTGCCAGGTCTGCTGCCGGCCGATCGTGGTGTCGGTGAGCCTGGACGAAGACGGCGAGCCGCAGGTGGACGTGTTCGGCGAGGACGAAGCATGAGCCACGCCGGTCCGCGCCGGCCGGCCATCGGCGGGTGCGCGAGGTCGGCGCCTGGCGGGCATTCGGTGTTGTCCGCGCACGATCTGAACAACTCGCGGTCCTGCGAATTGTTCCCGCGGCGCGACGGTCGCGGCGACGCGAACCGGCCGCGGTGTTGTCCCCGGTCGCGCTGAGGCCGTCGCATGGCAGGTAAATCGCCTTCCGCCGCGGCTTCGAGTGCCTCGTCCGAGACGCTGAATGTGCGCGCACTCAATCGCGCCTTGCTGGCGCGCCAGTTGCTGCTTGAGCGCAGCGCGCTGTCGCCGCTGGAGATGATCGAGCGACTGATCGGATTGCAGGCGCAGGCGCCCAATCCGCCGTATCTGGGGCTGTGGACGCGGCTGCGCGAGTTTTCCCTCGACCAGCTCAGCCAGGCGATGCAGGCGCGCGAGATCGTGCGCGCGACGATGATGCGCGGCACCTTGCATCTGGTCAGCGCACGCGATTACCGCGCCTTGCGCCCGGTGTTGCAGCCGGTGCTGAAACGTCTGACGCTGCAAAGCGGACATGCCAAGGCGCTCGAGGACCTGGACCTGGCCCAGGTGCGCCAAGCCGGTGTCGCCGCTTTGCGTGCGCAACCGCTCAGCGCGACCGCGCTGGGCGAGGCGCTGCGCGCGCATTGGCCTAACCACGACACCGCCGGACTGGCCTTGCTGGTGCGCAGCGTCGAGGCGCTGGTGCACGTACCGCCGGCCGGGCTGTGGGATTCGCACAAGGCGGCCAGCTTCGCCACCGCGCACGACTGGCTCGGCGCACAGATCGCCGATGAACCTGAAACCGCGCAGATCGATGCGATGCTGCTGCGTTATCTGGGCGCGTTCGGCCCGGCCAGCGCGCGCGATGCGGGCGTGTGGTCCGGACTGACCGCGACCCGCGAGCACTTGCAGCGCTTGCGGCCGCGTCTGCGGGTATTTCGCGACGAAAACGGCAGCGAATTGTTCGATCTGGCCGATGCGCCGCGTCCCGACGCCGACAGCCCGGCGCCGGCGCGGCTGTTGCCGGAGTTCGATAACGTGCTGCTCTCGCATGCGCAGCGTGCACGGATCTTCGACGAGTCGGTGCGCGGGGCGATCTTCACCCGCAACGGGCTGGTCGCGGCCACCGTGCTGATCGACGGTTTCGTCGCCGGCGTGTGGAAGCTGCAACGCCAGGCCGACACGGCGACGCTGACGATCCAGCCGTTCAAACGCTTGAAGGCCGCCGATCGCGCGGCGCTGGAGTGCGAAGCGCAAGACTGCCTGCGCGTGGCCGCGTCGGGGCAGACGCGCCATGAGCTGCGCCTCGCCGCGGCGGGGACGTGACAGGCTCGCGGGCTGCGATTCGACCGCAACGGCTCGAAACGCGTCGGGCCTGAAGGCCCTGTCACAAAAGCGCCGCTGACCCGAAGCCGGCCATCGCATCCTCGATGGAGCGATAAGCCTTAGGTTCAATGTCGAAAGACCCCCGCGACAGGGCTTCAAGCTCAAGCACTGCGTGAAGTCTTTTGTGGGAGGGGCTTCAGCCCCGACGCTTTTCGGTCCGATCGCAACACCGTCTGGTGGCGGCCTCAGCCCAGGCCATCGCCCCATCGCCTCACAGCCATTCGCGGCCCAATCGAGCCAGCCCGCATCGCCGCGGCAACCGCGTTGACACGTCCATTCGTAAACGTTGTGTTTTGTTCAGCGAATCCGCGGCAACGAAGCGCTAACGATTTGCCGCCCCAGGTCACGTTTTGCCGTGTTCCGTCCACGACTTTCGCCGACGGCCTAACGCGCACGCGCCGGCCTGTGGTTAAGCGAACGTAGCTTTAACACCCGCGCGCGCCGTTTCGTTCAGACGCGCATCGGCAAGGTTGGGGCCGTGCGGTAAGCGCCACTGCGCGACCTACTGGCCGGCTCCACACCAGTCCGACCAGACGATGCAACCGCGCAGCCCAGCACACTCATTCCAGGAGACCGACTCATGAACAACATCAAGTCCCGCAAGCCCCTGATCGCTGCTCTGGCTCTGGCCGCCACTCTGGCGACGCCGCTCGCCTTCGCCCAATCCACCGCCGACCAGGCGCCGCCGGCCAGCGACGCCGCGACCCCGACCAGCGCCGCCCAGGACGCAGGCGCGGCCACCGCGGCGCAGCCGGCCGCCGCCCCGCAGAAGAAGAGCTGGGCCGATGTCGACGGCGACAAGGACGGCAATCTGAGCAAGAACGAAGCCGCCGCGGTACCTGCGCTGGGTCAGGTATTCGATCAGGCCGACGCCGACGCCAATGGCTCGCTGACGCCGGACGAATACAAGAATTACGTCGCCAAGGTGCAATCCAACGGCGGCGGCAAGAAGGGCGGCTGATTCCGGCCGCATCCTTGGGGTGCAGGTATTCCTGCGTTGTGCGAAGGGCGGCCTCGGCCGCCCTTCTTTTTTGCTTCGACTGCCGGAACAGGACCAGCGAGCGCGCCCGGGGTGAGTAGGGCGGCAAGCACGTTCCACCGACCGCCGGATCGGCGCCGCGATGCGGGATAATGCCGGCCATGAGCACCTCCTCCCTCCGCATGGTCGGTTTCGACGCCGACGACACGCTCTGGCGCAGCCAGGATTATTTCGATCAGGCCCAGTTGGAGTTCGAAGCCATCGTCGGCGCCTACGTCGACTTGCACGACGCGCGCCTGCACGAGCGCCTGTACGCGATCGAGAAGAACAACATCGGCGTGTTCGGCTACGGCGTCAAAGGCATGACCTTGTCGATGATCGAGGCCGCCGTGGAGATCACCGGCCAGCGCATCAGCGCCGCCGATCTGCATCGCATCGTCGAGCTCGGCAAGGACCTGCTGCGGCATCCGGTCGAGATTCTGCCCGGCATCCCCGAGGCGGTGGCGCAGATCGCCGCCGAATACGAAGTGGTGCTGATCACCAAGGGCGATCTGTTCCACCAGGAGGCCAAGGTCAAGCAATGCGGTCTGGCCGATCTGTTCCGGCGCATCGAGATCGTCAGCGAGAAGGACATCGAGACCTATGCGCGGCTGCTGCGCGAGTTCGAACTGCCGGCCTCGCAGTTCGTGATGGTCGGCAATTCGCTGCGCTCGGACATCGCGCCGGTGCTGGCGCTGGGAGGCTGGGGCATCCACGTGCCGTACCACACCACCTGGGCGCACGAGAACGAGGCGGAGATCGCCGCCGACGCGCCGCGCCTGCGCCGGGTCGAGCACGCCGCCGCGCTGCCGCAGGCGGTGCGCGAACTGGCCCGCGCCGCGGCCGACTGAACGGCGGCCTCACCGCGGAGGGACGGGGCCGCGCTGGCGGGAATCATTAAAAACCGGTTCACCGTCGCGGGCTCAAAGTCGCAACGTGCCTGCCGACGATGCAGGCGTCCCAGGAGATCCCCCATGACCGCTCTGTCCCGCTGGCTTGCACCCGTCGTACTCGCCGCAGGCCTCGGCGCGGCGATGATGGCCGTGCCGACGCCGGCCCGCGCCGACGACCAGTTGGCGCGCGTGCTCGTCGACATCGCCGACGTGATCGTGCGCAACAACACCCCGTACTACCGTTACGGCAACTACGGCTATTCCGATCGCCTGGTGGTGGTGCGCGACCGCTGGGGCCGCCCGACCTATTACCGCAACGTTCCGCGTCACGTCGATTACCGTTACCAGCCGGCGCCGCCGCGCTATTACGGCTACAACCGTTACGACGACCGTCGCCACTACGACCGCGATTGCAATCGCCATGGCAAGTGCCGGACCACGTACTACGACGGTCGTTACGACGCCCGTTACGACCGCCGTTACGACAATCGCTACTACGACCGTCATGACCGCGGCCGCGGTAACGGCCGTGGACGTTGGCACGACGACGATTGAGTCGGCGGTCGGGCGGCCGTGCGCCCGATCCAGTCGCGGTTCTTCAGCCGCCGCCCCGAAGCGATTCTCACCGTGTCCACTGCGACGGCGCCTCGGGCGCCGTCGTCGTTTCGGCCCGTCGCCCGCGACCGTCGGAGGCGTACCCGTCGGAAGGTTCGCGCGCGGTGGTAGCCTGCCCTTCCTTCGCCGCCGCATCCGGCGGCCGCGTTTCGAACCCGCGAGGCACAGCATGCGTACCGATTTCCGCAGATCCTCCGTCCCCGCCGCTTCCCGCCACCCGTCAGGCGCGGTGCTGGCGGCCTTGCTGCTGGCCGCGATCGCCGTGCCCGGCGCGGCGTCGGCGCGCGACACCATCACCTGCAAGCTCAAATTCAACATGTCCGGCTGGTCGGTGTTCTACAAGACCTCCTCTGGCCGCGGCACCATCCATTGCAGCAACGGCCAGAGCCTGTCGGTGAAGATCAGCGCCAAGGGCGGCGGGCTGACCGTGGGCAAGTCGCGCATCGACCACGGCACCGGCGAGTTCGCCGGCGTGCACCGCATCGGCGATACGCTCGGCAGCTACGCCACCGCCGAGGCTCACGCCGGGGCGGCCAAGTCGAGCAAGGCCCAGGTGATGACCAAGGGCGATGTCTCGCTGGCGTTGGCCGGCACCGGCCAGGGCTGGGATCTGGGCGTGGCCTTCGGCAAATTCACGATCTCACGCTGAAGCCGCATCCGCCGGATCGGGTGGCTGCCGGTTAAACGCAACGACGCCGCGGGCTTTGATCCGCGCGCCGGCTCCCCGATCTAGCAGTAAGCCGCTGCGCGAACGCAGACGCCATAGGACCGCAAGTCCGAAGGAGCCCGCCATGTCCGACAAGCTCAAGACACCGTTTTTCAAGACACGCTTCTTCGCCCTGACTGCGTCCATTGCGACCTTGCTGGGCGCGCCCGCGCACGCGCAGGACCTGCCGGCCGGCTGGGATCCGCGCAGCGGCGACGGTTGGGTGGATGCGTGGCTGGGCGACATCAGCCGCTACGGCTCGCGTTATCGCGAACCGTTCGTGGACGAAATGGTGCGTTACTACGGCGCGCCGCGCGAGTTGGTCGGCGATCTGCTCGATCGCCGCCGCTGGACGCCGGGCGATGTCTACTACGCTTGCGCGCTGGCTCAGGTGCTGGGCCGTCCGTGTCGCTACGTGGTCGATGAATGGGATCGCGATCCCGCCGAGGGCTGGGGCGCGGTCGCGCAACGGCTCGGGGTGAAACCCGGTTCGGCCGAGTTCCACAAGCTCAAGCGCGGCTTCGTGCCGACCTACGACCGCTGGGGTCGCCCGATCGTCATCGACGGCGAACTGCGCCGCGATTTCCCCAACCGGCCGTATCGCGAGTACGCGACGGCGGCCAAGGGCTCGGGCAAGGGCGCGAAGGAAAAAAGCGGCAAGGCGAAGGCGAACGAGAAAAAGCCGGGCCCGGGGCGTGGCGGCAAGGATTCGGCAAAGCCAGCCAAGGGGCAGGGCAAGGGCAGCACGAAGGATTGAGCGCAAGCGACGGGCGGCGCGGTTCCTGTGTGTATCGATCGCGCTCGGTCCGCCACGCAATCTCTGCGGCTTTGCGACCGCTCCATCGCTCGCGATCGCCGGCTATGATCGGCCGATGAGCGATCCCTCCACCTTCTCCAGTCCGCCGGCCATCGATATCGTTGGTGCCGTGCGTATCGTCGATTTCGATCCGCGCTGGCGCGCGGACTTCGCCCGGCTCAACATCGAGTGGCTGGAGCGCTGGTTCGCGGTCGAACCGGTCGATCGCGAAGTGCTCGGCGATCCGGAAACCCATTTGCTCGCCGGCGGCGGCCGGGTGCTGTTCGCGGTCGACGACAGCGATCGCGCGCTCGGTACCGTCGCGTTGCTGCGCTATGCAGACGGTCTGGTCGAACTGACCAAGATGGCGGTCGAGCCGGCGCTGCGCGGCGGCGGCATCGGACGCAAACTGATGCACGGCGCGATCGAGGCATTCGCGCAGATGGGCGGGCGCGAGTTGTTCCTGGAGTCGAGCACCAAGCTCGGGCCCGCGCTCAAGCTTTACGAGAGCGTCGGTTTCCGCCATCACCCGGCGCCGCGTCCGGGATCGCATTATCAGCGCGCGGATGTGTACATGATTTGGGAGCCGTACGTGCAAGCGTCGAAGCCCTCCCTGTAGGAGCGGCGCAAGCCGCGACCGCGACATTTCGGATACG
The DNA here is from genome assembly GCF_052078715.1 of Lysobacter sp. CA199. Lineage (NCBI taxonomy): Bacteria > Pseudomonadati > Pseudomonadota > Gammaproteobacteria > Lysobacterales > Lysobacteraceae > Lysobacter > Lysobacter sp. CA199. The sequence goes on from NZ_JBQJIL010000011.1 coordinate 56,184, forward strand.
CCGTAAGCGCGATGTCGCGGTCGCAGCTCGCGCCGCTCCTACAAGGGGCGATGGGTACTTTTGCTTCACACTGTCGCCTCGTCGGCCTGCTGCCGCTGCAGGTCCCACATCTGCGCATAGACGCGATTCATCGACAGCAACTGCGCATGCGTGCCGCGTTCGATGATGCGGCCGGCGTCCATCACCAGAATCTGGTCCGCATCCATCACCGTGGACAGGCGGTGCGCGATGACCAGCGTGGTCCGGCCGACCGCGAGCCGGTCCAGTTCGTCCTGGATCGCGCGTTCTGATTTGGAATCCAGGGCCGAGGTCGCTTCGTCGAAGATCAGGATCGACGGATTCTTGAGCAGGGCGCGCGCGATCGCCACGCGTTGCTTCTCGCCGCCGGACAGCTTCAGGCCGCGCTCGCCGACCGGGGTGTCGTAACCGTCGGGCAGGCCGACGATGAACTCGTGGATGTGCGCCGCGCGCGCGGCGGCTTCGACGTCCGTATCGTCGGCTTCGGGCCGGCCGTAGCGGATGTTGTAGCCGATGGTGTCGTTGAACAGCACCGTGTCCTGCGGGACGATGCCGATCGCTCCGCGCAACGAGGACTGGGTCAGCGCGCGCAGATCCACGCCTTCGACCTCGATCGCGCCGCTGTCGATGTCGTAGAACCGGTACAGCAAGCGCGCCAGGGTGGATTTGCCCGAGCCCGAATGGCCGACCACCGCGACGGTGGCGCCGGAGGGTATGTCGAAGTCGATGCCGCGCAGGATTTCGCGGCGCGGGTCGTAGCCGAAGCGCACGTCGCGGAACGCCACCCGAGGCCGCGCCGCGATCAGCGCCTGCGCATCGGCCGCGTCGCGCACGTCCTGGCGCTCATCGAGCAGGCCGAACAGCCGCTCCATGTTGGTCAGCGCCTGCTTCACTTCGCGATACATCATGCCGAGCATGAACAACGGCGCCGACAGCTGCAGCAGATAGGCGTTGACCAGCACCAGATCGCCGACGGTCATCGTGCCCTTGACCACGCCGTCGGCGGCCAGCCACATCATCGCGGTCACGCCGAGGGCGACCACCAGGCTCTGGCCCAGATTGAGCACGGCCAGGGTCTTGATCGACATCACCTGGGCGTTTTCCAGATGGCGCAGGTTGTCGTCGTAGCGGCGCGCTTCGTGTTCTTCGTTGTTGAAGTACTTGACCGTCTCGTAGTTGAGCAGCGAATCGACCGCGCGTTCGTTGGCGCGGGTGTCGGCCTCGACCGAGGCGCGGTAATAACGGGTGCGCCACTCGGTCACCGAGAACGTCCACACTCCGTAGAGCAGCAGGGTGCCCAGCACCACCGCGGCGAAGCGCCAGTCGTAGATCCACACCAGCACCGCGGTCACCATCGCCACTTCCAGCAGTACCGGGATGATGGTGTAGATGGTCCAGTCCAGCAGGTCGGCGATCGCGCTGCCGCCGCGCTCGACGTCGCGCGCGACCCCGCCGGTGCGGCGGGCGAGATGGAACTTCAGGCTCAGTCCGTGCAGATGGCGGAACACCTGCAAGGTCACCTGCCGCGAGGTGCGCGCCATGACCCGCGCGAATACCACCTGGCGCAGCTCGGTGAATATCGTCACGCCGATGCGCGCGGCGCCATACGACAACAGCAGCGCGACCGGCAGCAGCAATGGGGTGACCGGCACGTTGAGCCGGTCGATGAGCTGCTTGAGCGCCAGCGGCACGTACAGGTTGAGCAGCTTGGCCGCGACCACCATCGCCAGCGCGATCGCGATGCGGCCCAGATAAGGCCGCAGGTACGGCAGCAATGAGGTGATCACCGACCATTCGCCGCGGCGCTCGGCGGCGCGCGCGACCGGTGCGGCCCCGTCCTGGGGATTGTCGGCGGCGGTCGGCGGCGTGGGAGGCGGAAGGGGGGGCATGCGGTCCGTGGGCAGGGTGAGGGGGGCTGAGCATAGAACCTCAAGCGCGCTTGGGGTCAAGCCGAGCCTGGCGTGGCCGGGGTGATCGCGCTCGAAATGCAGGGGCGCGACGTGGCATTCTTTGGCCACTCGGGCGCGGCAGCAAGAAGCTCGGGCGATCGCCAGTGCGACGGGCGGGCGCGAGCCCAGGCCCAGGTACCGACCCCGCAGCCGCGACGGTCGATGACGGCGGGCCGCCACGCCCTTCATCCAAGCAAGGAGCTATGCAGGCATGAAAGCCTTCAAACGCAGATCAGCCCTCGTCGTGTGCGCGACCGCATTGTGGGCCGTCGCGGCCGTGGCCGCCGCGCAGACCTTCGGGCCGGGTTTCGGCGTGCGGCCTCCCCCGCAGGACCAGCCGCCGCTGCTGCGCGGTTGTTTTCTGCTCTACGACGTGGACGCCGGTGAAGTCCGGCGCTTTGCCACCCAAGAAGGCTGCTCGCGCCGGGTCTCGCCGGCGGCGACCTTCGAAATCGCCGCCGCGCTGATCGGCCTGGAAACGGGAACCGCGCGCGCCAACGACATCTCCGGCGGCCAGAGTCTGGAAACGGCGCTGGCGTATTCCTCGCCCGATTATTTCCGCACGCTGTCGCAGCAACTGGGCGGCACGCGCATCGGCGAGTACCTGGGCCGTTTCAATTACGGCAACGCCGACACCAGCAGCGGCGGAGAATTCTGGAACGGCGGCTCGCTGGAGATCTCGCCCGAGGAACAGGTACGGTTCTTGAGCCGCTTGTTCCGCGACGAACTCGGCGTCAGCCGCCAGGCCGCAGCCCAGGTGCGCGAGCCGCTGGTGCTCCCGCCGGGCCTGTTGACGGGCTCGTACGGCGGGCTGCCGATCCGGCCGCTTCCGCGCTACAACGACAGTTCGATGGCCGGCAAGAGCGGCTCGGTGGTGGTCGGCGGCAAGGAGGCGGTGCGCTGGCAGATAGGCCATATCGATCGCGGCGCGCGCGAGTACGTGTACGTCACCTGCGTGACCGGGCCGGCCAACCTGCCCGAGAACGCGGCAGCAGTGTTGACCGCGAACGAACTGCGCAAGAGCGGCGTGCTCTGATTCCGGTGACCGGCCGGCGACCGGCCACTGCACCTGTCTAGTCACAGGATATGTGACAACCGTCGATGCTGGTGATGCCGCCGTTGGTCGCTTCGGGTGGCCTGTTCACACAATTTGGTGACGGCCTTCAAGGAAGTGCCTGCGCGCTTGCCGGTAAGTGTGTAACGGCAGCCCCGCGGCTGCGGCACAAGGACGGGCCCGCAGCCAGCCGACAGGACGCTCGGCGTTCGTCCAGTGCCTCCATTCGACAACAGGAGGTTCAGTCATGGGTTCCACTCGCGCTGATTTCGACAAGACTGCCGTCGTCAAGCCGAAGTTCATCCCCGCCACCGAAGCCATGCGCGCACACGCCGTCGCTTCGGGTGAGGACTTCAAGGACGCGCTGGCCGAGTTCAACGCTCCGACCGAGCAGGAGCAAGCGTTCCTGGATCAGTTCGCCCGCTGACCGGCGATTCATCGATTCGATAAGCCGTTCGCGCATGGCGCGCGAGAACTCGCGCGCCATGCGTTCGGCCCCGCACGCCGGAGGACAAGGGAATGATTCCATACGAACGCGAGCGCAGTCTCGACGACGCCAACCGGGTGATCCGCGAATGCATCCGGCGACGCGGCTGGACCGTGGAAACGCAGGACATGGGCGGGCATCTGATCACGGTCAAATGCACGCTGCGCGATGCCGACGGCGAGTTGCTCAGCCGCGGTTTCGGCAAGGGCGAAGCAGCGACGTCGCTGACCGGCGCGTTGTACGAGGCGGTCGAGCATCACTACTGCAAATCCGCGCATGCGGCCACGCCGGTCGAGTATCCGCCCGCCGAATCGATCGCCGAAGACCCGCGCAACGCAGGCTTGCCGTTCGTGTCCGCGTTCGCGCAGAACGCCGGCCGCCGCATCGCCTGTCGGCGCTATAGCTCCTACTCCGGCGGACCGGAGCTGACGGTGCCGTTGTTCCTGACCTTTCCCGAGTATCCGGTCGGCGTGAGCGCGCGCGATGCGCGCGACGATTTCGACTACGGCAGCATCACCCGCTTCAGTTCCAACAGCGGCACCGCGATCGGCGCCAGTTTCGAGGAGGCGGCCTTGCACGGCATCGCCGAAATCGTCGAACGCGATGCCTGGTCGTTGTTCCTGATCGCGCATTACCTCGACGGCGCCCGGCGTTACGGGCGGCTGATCGAACCGTCCTCGCTGCCCGAGGAGGTCGCGCGCGTCCACCGTCTGGCCGAGCGCCGTCTGGACCGGCGCGTGCTGCTGCTCGACATCACCTCCGATCTGGACCTGCCGGTGTTCATCGCGGTGACCGAGGAGCGGTTGCCCTTTGAGGTGGTGTTCCCGCACGGCTGCGGCGCCTCGCCGTATCCGCAGTACGCGGCGATCCGCGCCTTGAGCGAATTGACCCAATGCGTGGACATCAAGGAGAGCTCCGAGCATCTGGCCGAACTGGATCAATTGGCGCTGGACATGCTGGTGGATTATCCCAAGCTGCACGATTGCGCCATGTTCCAGATCGACCCTGACCGGATGGAACGCGGCGAATGGCCGCACCCCGACAAGCCGAGGGTGGCGCCCAAGCGCTTGCTGCCGCTGCTGGTGCAGGAACTGGAAGCGCGCGGCATCAGCCTGTACCACGCGATCAATCACCGCGAAGGCGAGGATTTCTGCGTGGTCAGCAGTCTGTCGCCGGAACTCGAACGCTTCTTCCTGGTGACCACGGGCATCTTGATGGCGCCGGGCCGGCGTGGCAGCCAGTTCCTCGCCCGTCGGCGCGCCACCGTGGCGGCCGAGCGCGAGCCGTTGCTGGCGCAGGAAGCCTGAGCGCGGCGGGAGGCCGGCATTGGGCCGCGCGCCCGATCATCCGGTCTGCCGCGCCTGTTCCCAATCCAGGCCGAACCGCGCCAGGTATTTGCGCAGTCGGTCGGCGTCGTTGCTGCTGGCCTTGCTCGCGCGCGAAACCGCGAACAATTCGCGTCCGGCCTGCGAGAGGTTCTTGGCCTGGCGGCAGACCCGCAGCACGTCTTCCAATTGCACGCGATCGAAACGGTCCAGCCGCGCGGCGGCTTCGCCGAGCACCGCGTCCAGCGCCGATGCCTGCGCGCCGGCGCCATGCCATTGCCGGCGCAGCCGCTCGATTTCCTCCTCGACCAGATCGGTGCGGATGCGCCCGCCCTCGGCCAGGGTCGCCAGCCGCATCACCGACGCGCCCAGGTCGCGGAAATTGCCGCTCCAGCTCGCATCATTGCCACGCGCGAACGCCAGATAACGTTCGCGCGCTTCCTTGTTGAAGGTCACGCGCTGGTGGTTCTCGCGCGAATGGCGTTCGAGTTCGAAATCCAGGTTCGGCTCGATGTCCTCGGCGCGTTCGGCCAGGCCGGGCAGACGATAGGTCCACAGGTTCAGGCGCGCCAGCAGATCCTCGCGGAAGCGGCCTTCCAGCACCGATACCTGCAGATCGCGGTTGGTGCCGGCGATCAGCTGGAAGTCGCTTTCCACTTCCTTGTCGCCGCCCACCGGCAGAAAACGCTTCTCTTCCAACGCGCGCAGCAGCATGGCCTGCTCGTCCAGGCCCAGCTCGCCGATTTCGTCGAGGAACAACAGGCCCTGGTGCGCCGAGCGCAGCAGGCCGGCGCGATCGGCCGACGCGCCGGTGTAGGCGCCCTTGATATGGCCGAACAAGGTGCTCATCGCGCCGTCGCCGCGCAGCGTGGCGCAGTTGACCTCGACGAAACGTCCGGGCAACTGGTGCTTTTGCTTCTTCAGATCGAACACGCGCCGGGCGAGCTGGCTCTTGCCCGCGCCGGTCGGTCCCATCAGCAGCATCGGCGACTTGGAACGGGTGGCCACCGTCTCGATCTGTTCGATCATGCGGTTGAACGCGGGATTGCGCGTGGCGATGCCGCTCTTGAGCAGGTCGCGATCGTGCAGGCGCTGTTCGGCGAAGCGTTGGGCGATGCGGTCGTAGCGCGACAGGTCCAGATCGATGATCGCGAACGCGCCCGGATCGCCGCCTTTCTGCTTGCGCGGCGGCGCGGTCTGCAGCAGACGGCCGGGGAACAGCCGGCTTTCGGCCAGCAGGAACCAACAGATCTGGCTGACGTGGGTGCCGGTGGTGATGTGGACGTAGTAGTCCTCTTCGTCCGGGCGGAACTCGTAATGGCGTACGAAGTCGTCGAGCACGCCGTACACCGATTCGAAATCCCAGGGATCGGCGAGGAAGGTGTCGTGGCGGCGGATCTGGGTTTCCGGCGAGACCTGGGTCAGGTCTTCGCTGACCAACTGGCCGAGCTTGCCGAAGCGGCGCTCGTCGATCAGCAGCTCCATGCGGTGGACCAGGAAGTCCTCGTGCATGCCCAGCGAGACGGTCGGGCGCCATTTCTCCCAGCGGCCGGGCCCGGAGGCGGCGTCGAGCTGGGTGCCGAGCATGCCGATCACGACTTGGCGTTTCATGGCGATCCGTTTGGATAGATATCTATCTTAAAATATAAATATTTCCAGTTATCGGCAAGCTCAATTGCTACCGGGTTCTGCCGTATTTACTTAAAAATCAAAAGGATATGGATTAGCGGCCGGGGTTGGCACGGCGCTTGCTCTAGTACAGGCAAGTCCCGAACAAGGAATGCTCCGATGGCCAACCTCAATCTCTTCGCTTCCGTACGCGGCGCCTTGGCGCCGGCGGCGACCATGCGCAATGAAGCCGGCGGCCTGGCGTACGCACGCCGTCCGCAATCGGCCCTGGCGCTGTACGCGGCGACCGGTTGCTTGAACAACACCTTCTACGCCAGCGCCGAGGAACAGCTCGATCACACACTCGCGCTGTGCGCGCAGGTGGAGCCGGCCTTCGTCGCCAAGACCGCGATCTATGCGCGTCAGCGCGGCCACATGAAGGACATGCCGGCGCTGTTGCTGGCCAGCCTGACGGTGCGCGACGGCGAGGCGTTCGAGCGCGCCTTCGCGCGGGTGATCGATAACGGCCGGATGCTGCGCAACTTCGTTCAGATCGTGCGCAGCGGGCGGATCGGCCGCAAGTCGCTGGGTTCGCGTCCCAAGCGGCTGGTGCGGCAGTGGCTGGAGAACGCGTCGGTCGAGCAGATCATGGCCGCGGCGATCGGCAATCAGCCCTCGCTTGCGGACGTGATCAAGATGGTTCACCCCAAGCCCGCCGACGCCGAGCGCGCCGCGCTGTACGCGTGGCTGATCGGCAAGCCGTGCGACGAGGCGGCGCTGCCGGCCAAGGTGCGTGCGTACGAGGCCTTCAAGCGCTCGCCCGACGCGCCGATGCCGAAGCTGCCGTTCCAGTACTACACCGCGCTGCCGTTGAGCGTGGCGCACTGGACCCAGCTGGCGCGCACGGTGTCGTGGCAGACGCTGCGCATGAATCTCAACACGTTCCAGCGTCATGGCGTGTTCGAGGATCAGGCGATGGTGCATGAGACGGTCGCGCGTTTGACCGATGCCGATGAGATCCGCAACGCCCGTGTGTTTCCGTATCAGCTGCTGAGCGCGTATCACGCCGGAGCCGGTCTGCCGGCGCCGATCGTGGCGGCCTTGCAGGATGCGATGGAGATCGCGACCCGGCAGGTGCCGGCGCTGGAGGGCGAGGTGGTGGTGGCGGTGGACGTGTCGGGGTCGATGGCCTCGCCGATCACCGGTTATCGCCAGGGCTCGACCACCAAGGTGCGTTGCGTGGACGTGGCGGCGCTGATCGCCGCGTGCATCCAGCGCAACCATCCGGGCGCGCGGGTGCTGCCGTTCGATACCCAGGTACGCCCGCTGCGATTGAACCCGCGCGACAGCGTGACCACCCAGGCGGCGCAGTTGGCGGCCTTGTGCGGCGGCGGTACCGCGGTGAGCGCGCCGTTGGCGCGGTTGAATGCGCAGAAGGCGAAGGTTGATCTGTTGGTGATGGTGTCCGACAACGAAAGCTGGCGCGACACCCGCAGCGGCGGCGCCACCGCGACGATGCGCGAGTGGGCGCAGATCAAGGCGCGCTGTCCGAATGCGCGGCTGGTCTGCATCGACCTGCAGCCGACCGCGACCGGCCAGACGATCGAGTCGGCCGCTGTGCTGCACATCGGCGGTTTCAGCGACGCGGTGTTCGACCTGTTGGCGGTGTATGCCGCCCAGGGCGGCGACGCGGCGCGATGGGTGGAGCGGATCGATTCGATCCCGCTCTGAGGCGATCCACGGACCGCCGCAAAGCGGCGCAAGGACGCGCCGGACGCGAACGCAGGGACTGGGTTCGCGTGGACGGGCAGGAGGCTCGTCCGCCGCACGCGCCAGGGAGGTGTGAGGCGGCGAGAGGATGCGGCCGGCGGACAATGGGGTTCGTCGGCCGGCTACGGAGGGCAAATGACAGCTGCGGCTGCATCGGCCGCTTTTGCTTGTGTGCGTTGGGCATTGGATTGGCAGCCAGTTCCTTGGTCGCGGGTTCGAGTCCCGCCCGCTGCGAGGCGGTAGCTCAGTCGGTTAGAGCAGGAAACGTTTCGTCGTCTTTAGTCGCAATGCATCGATTCTCCAGGTTCGCTATTCCCGCGTTCGCGGGAATGATGGAGTGAAGGATTCCGGCTCGGATGTTCGAGCGGACCTGACGTAAACAAGTTCCACCCGCCGTGCTGCGAATGCTCGAGCAACCACATCGGCACTCCCAAACGCGGGTTCGAATCCCGCCCGCCGCGAGGCGGTAGTTCAGTCGGGTAGAACGGGGACGGTCGGTTCGCTCCGTTAGTCGCAACACGCCGGTCCCGGCGCCGTTCGCAAGAACAGCGCGCCATCGTTTTGCCGCTGTATCGCGAATGCTTGTGGAACTACATGCATCCTGGTGTCGCAGGTTCGACTCCTGCCCGTCGCGAGACGGTAGCTCAGTGGCAGAGCACAAGACGTTCCACATCCACCCTCGTCGCGATGCATCGGTTTGCTTAAAACGCGTCACGCATGCGAATGCGGACGGAACTACAACCTTCCACGTTCAATGTTCCGTCTTTACTGGTCGCATCGTGGCGCGCCCGTCCAATCGTTTCACCGCGGCGAATGCCGGCGGAACTACATCGGTAAGCCCTTCGGGGGCGACAGGGTTCGAACCCCTGCTGCGGGCCGTTCGCGGCTCGTTGTTTACGTTCCGTCATTCTGGTCGCCGCACCTGTCGCGCGGCCGCAACGGCCAAGGCGCTTGCGCTGGCCCTGCGTGCCGCAAGGCTTCATCCTTTATCGGTCCGCGAGGGCCAGGGCCAAGAGCCCGCAACACTGAGAGCACTACCCATGAACGCCAATACCGCCAACTACGATGTCATCAACGAGCCGGGCGCCGTGCCGATCAAGCACTGGACCCGCGGCGTGCCGCTGGAAGACGAGGCGCGCCGTCAGTTGCAGAACATCGCCAAACTGCCGTTCATCCATCGCTGGGTGGCGGTGATGCCCGACGTCCATCTGGGCAAGGGCGCGACCGTGGGCTCGGTGGTGCCGACCGTGGGCGCGATCGTGCCCGCCGCGGTCGGCGTGGATATCGGCTGCGGCATGATCGCGGTGCGCACCACCCTGGCCGCCGAGGACCTGCCGGACCAGTTGGGCGGGGTGCGCGCGGCGATCGAGAAAGCCGTGCCGCACGGCCGCACCGTCGGCCGCGGGCTGCGCGACAAGGGCGCGTGGGCGAATCCGCCGGACGCCTCGTTGCAGCGTTGGGCGGGGCTGCATGAAGGGTTCGACCGCATCATCGCCAAGCATCCCAAGCTCGAGCGCAGCAATCACTTGAATCACCTGGGGACCCTGGGGACCGGCAACCACTTCGTAGAGGTCTGCCTGGACGAGGAGAATCGCGTGTGGTTCATGCTGCACTCCGGTTCGCGCGGCGTCGGCAACGCGATCGGCAGCCACTTCATCGAACTGGCCAAGCAGGACATGCGCCGTTGGATGATCAATCTGCCCGACCAGGATCTGGCGTACTTGCCCGAAGGCAGCGATCACTACGACGACTATGTGTTCGCGGTCGAGTGGGCGCAGCAGTTCGCGCGCAGTAATCGCGAGATCATGATGCAGAACGTGGTCGAGGCGGTGCGCAAGGTGATCGCCAAGCCGTTCCAGGCCCAGGCCGAAGCGGTGAATTGCCATCACAACTACGTCAACCGCGAGCATCATTTCGGCAAGGACGTGTTGGTGACCCGCAAGGGCGCGGTGAGCGCGCGCAAGGGCGAGTTGGGCATCATCCCGGGCAGCATGGGCGCCAAGAGCTTCATCGTGCGCGGCCTGGGCAATGCCGACAGCTTCCATAGCTGCAGCCACGGCGCCGGCCGCGTGATGAGCCGCACCGAGGCCAAGAAGCGGATCAGCCTGGAGGATCACGCCCGCGCCACCGCGCACGTGGAATGCCGCAAGGACGCCGAGGTGGTCGACGAATCGCCGGCCGCATACAAGTCGATCGATGCGGTCATGGCTGCGCAGAGCGACCTGGTCGAGATCGTGCATACCTTGCGTCAGGTGGTCTGCGTGAAGGGCTGAAATTGGCTGAAATGGGCCGGAGCGGGGCGCGGATGCCGATAGCATCCGCGCAACGTTCGCGCATCGATGGAAGCTCGCGCGACGATTGAACACACGAACGGCCCAGTCCGTTCGCAAGAGCAATAGGAGTACGGCGGCCGTAAGGCCGCTCATTGTCATGGATCGCAAGATGGAACTGATCGAAATCAGCGGGCAGGAAGGCGGCGGACAGCTGCTGCGCACCGCATTGAGCTTGAGCCTGTGCACCGGCACCGCATTCGAGATGCAGCACATCCGCGCCAAGCGTTCGCGCCCGGGCCTGATGCGCCAGCATTTGACCGCGGTCGGCGCGGCGGCGCAGGTCGGCTGCGCGCATGTCGACGGCGCGCAACTGGGCGCGACCACGCTGCGCTTCATTCCCGGCGCGGTCAACGCCGGACGTTACCGTTTCTCGATCGGCACCGCCGGTTCGGCGACCCTGGTGATGCAGACCGTATTGCCGGCGCTGTGGTCGTGCGAGGGTGCGTCCGAGGTGACCATCGAGGGCGGCACCCACAATCCGCTGGCGCCGAGCGCGGACTTCATCGCCGGGGCGTATCTGCCGGCACTGCGACGCATGGGCGTGGACACGCAGTTCGTCCTGCAGCGTCACGGCTTCTTCCCGGCCGGCGGCGGCAGCGTGCAACTGCGGGTGGCGCCGGGTGCGCGCCTGAGCCGTTGCGTGTTCGACCAGCGCGATGCGGCGCCGCGCCTGGACGCGACCGTGCTGTTGTCGGCGCTGGCCGATCAGATCGGTCAACGCGAACTCAACGTGGTCAGCGAGCGGCTGGGCCTGGGCCCGGACGCGCTGCATCTGCGTCGCGCGCAGAATGCGCAAAGCCCGGGCAACGTGCTGATGTTGCGCGTGCAGGGCGAGACCCAGCACAGCGAGTTGTTCGACGCCTTGGGCGAGCGCGGACTCAGCGCCGAGCAGGTCGCCATCGGCCTGGTCAAGAAGGTATCGGCTTATCTCGCCTCCAGCGCGGCGGTGGGCGAACACCTGTCCGACCAGTTGCTGTTGCCGATGGCCTTGGCCGGCGGCGGCGAGTTCACCACCGCTTTCATCAGCGATCACTTGTCGAGCAATGCGCGGCTGATCGAGAAGTTCCTGCCGGTCGAGATCGACTGGGTGCAGGTGGACAAGCACTGCTGGCGGGTTGTGGTGAGTTCCTGAGCGCGCGATGGCCGGGCTTGCGATGGCTTGTCCGGCGTGTGGAAACGGTGTTGTGCGCGGCGCCGAATCGGGGTACACCGTGCTCGTACCCCGAGGCGGCGCGCACTGCATCAACGCCAGCCGTGCGCGAGCGACGACAACAGCGCGGTCGCGACGGACCGCGCGGCGGGAAGTCGCTGCCGCGCCTGACTTCCTATCGATCGAGAACGGCCATGAACCGAATCATCCCCACCGCGCTGCTGCTGTCCGCCTGCCTGGCCCTGTCCGCCTGCGTCACCGGCGAAGGCGCGGGCGTGGCCGGCTTGTCGCCGCTGTGCGCGCAGGAGTATCAGCAAGCCAGCGAACGGGTGCAGGGCGGCGGCGAGCATGCCCAGGAACAGCGCGGCGCGGTCTACACCCATTACGTATCGCCGAATTGCCGGCAGGAACAAGAGCGGCTGGACAAGTCGCAGCCCTGATCGGCTTGACCGCGCTGTTCGTCAAGCGCGCGAACGGCGGCCCGCGGCTTTCGCGGCCCGCTCGCCGCGGCGCTCAGTAGTCGGCCGGATTCGAACTGAAACTCACCGGCACGTTGACGGTCACGCAACCGCCGACCGGCAACACCACGCCGGTTACCGAGATCGAGGTGTTGCCGATCGCTCCGCCGCTGGCCGGGCAGGAGCCGAGGGTGGCGCCGCTGCCCGCGCAGTTCCATGGGCCGCTCAAGGTAACGCCGGCTGGCAGGTTGTCGCTGATGGTCGCGCCGTTGGCCGCGTCCGGACCGCTTTGGTTGCACGCGACGATCCGGTAGGTGCTGCTGCCGCCTGGCGTGTAGGTGGTGGTGGCGGGGAAGTCGCTCTTGCTGATGCGCAGGCTGACCGACGGGCGCACCACCGGGGTGCTCGGCGGCGTGGGATCGGCGCAGGGCGTGGCGAGCGGGCAATTGGCGTCGCCGCCGCCGCCCACGCGCGCGGTGTTGACCATATTGCCGCTGGCGGCGAAGGCCACGTTGACGGTAAAGCCGAAGGTCGAACTGGCGGCTGCGGCGATCGCGGTGTTGCTGGTGCAGGTGAGCGTGTTCGATGCGGCCGTGCAGGCCCAGTTGGCGGCGTTGGCGCCGCTCAGCGCCACCGCGCCGTCGGGCACGCTGAGCCCGGTGGGCAACGTATCGGTGACGGTCAATGCGCCGACGGTGGCGATGTTGCCGCTGTTGCTGACCGCGATGTTGTAGGTGCCGGTGCTGCCGGCGGTGAACTGGGTCTGCGGCGTGGTCTTGTCGACGGCCAGATTCACACAGTCGACCGCGAAATTGACGCTGGCGCTGTTGTTGGTCGTGTCGATGTCGCCGAAGCCGTCGGTGGCCGAGAAATCGGCGGTGACGGTGTTGGGCACGGTCGCGTTGCAGGTCGCGTTGTTGGCGACGGTGCCGCTGATGTTGAAGGTCAGGGTGCCGCCCGGGGCCAGCGAATAGCCGCCGGTGAAACTCAAGCTGCCGGTGCCGCTCGGAGCCGGGCAGGTCGAACCCGCGCTCGCGGTACAGGTCCAGGTCGCGCCGGCGATCTGTGCCGGCAAGGTGTCGACCAGATCCGGCGCGTCCGTGCCGGGAATATTCGGCGCCTGATTGCCAGCGGCGGTGGCGTTGATGTCCAGATTGGTCATCACGATTTGATAAGTCACCGGCTGGCCGCGTCGGATGCGCGGAGCGGAGACGGTTTTGGTCAAACCGATGTTGGCCGGCACTGCGGCCAATACGTTGCGGACTTCGTGGACATTGTTCGAGCCGCCGGTCGAGCCGGAAAAGCCCATGCGCAACGTCGCCGGCGCGGTGAAGGGGAACGATTGGTTGGTCAACAGCGGGGTGATCGTGCCGCCGTTGACGCCCAGCGAGACGGTAACCAGATAACCGGTGCCATTGGGGATCAGCGCCACGCGCAGGCGTTCGTTGGCCGGGCGCGCGGTGGCGTTGGGGGTGTCGATGCCGCCGCCGCCGACCGCCGCGCCGGCGATGTAGCGGTTCTGATCGGTCTGCGGCCCTCGCAGGACCAGACGATCAGCTACCGAGCCCGGACTCATGCCACCGGCCGGGCAAAAACCGGCCGCGCCCTCGGAGGAGAAATTGCCGAACTCGTCCAGCCCGATGCCCAGATACCCGCCGACGCCGTTGCAGTAACCCAGGCTGGCGCCGGGCTGGGCGCCGGCCATGGTCGTGCCCGAGTCGTAGAGAAAGAACGCGGTGCCGTCGGCGCCGGTGCCGCCCCAATTGACGTAGTCGAATTCGACGATCACGCCTTGCGTAGACGAGAACGAGCCGCCGGTGTAGAGGGCCAGGCCCTGCTGACTGTTGCTGTTGGTGGTCAGGCGCAGCCAGCCGCTGCCGTTGGCATCGTTGACGTTATTGGGGATCGCGCCATAGCCGCCGGTGAGGATGCCGCTGTCGTTGGTGCCGGCGTTGTTGGTGCCGGTGACGGTCCAGCCCGTCTCGGTGCTGTTGCGGAACGACGAGGTGACCTTGAACTGCGCCTGCGCATTGGACATGCACAGCGCTGCCGCCGTCAGGCTCAGGCATACCGCCACGCCGGCGCACCGGCGATGACTCGATCTGGACATGTCGTTCCCCAAAACAAACCGGCGCCCCGTTGGACGCGCCCGGCACTTGGCCAGCATCGGCATGTTTGGATGAAGTTTGGGTAAAAAGAGTGTTTTTCTGTGACGTGGAAACTGCAATTCTGGTGCTTCGTCGCAGATCGCGGCGGCCCCGGCGGCCGGCGATCGGACGCATGCGCCCTGTCGTGCCTTGGGGAAACCCGCGCGAACCAGGGGTGGATTCTTGCTGTGGCGCCCGCGCCGCGCAAGGCTTATGGTCACGGCCAGCGATGCCCAGGGCGGGCGCGGAGGGTCGAAAGCCATGCAGATCCAGTACCTCGAGATCGTGACCGAACAAGTCGACGCCGTGTGCACCGCGTACGCCGCGGCGCACGACGTGCAGTTCGGCGAACCCGACGCCAGCCTAGGCAACGCGCGAACCGCCGTGTTGGCGGGCGGCGGACGGGTTGGAGTGCGCGCACCCTTGCGCGATACCGAGGCGCCGGTGGTTCGGCCTTACTGGTTGGTGAAGGACATCGAAGCGGCCGTCGCCGCGGTGGTGCAGGCCGGCGGGTATCTCGCCGTCGAGCCCACGCCGATCCCCGGCCACGGCACTTTCGCGATCTATCTCCAAGGCGGAAACGATCACGGCCTGTGGCAGCTCTAGCGGCCGGCGGGACTTTGGCGACCGCAGCGTGGCCAGCGCCGTCCTCGCCATGACCGGGCCGCAGGGCGAGCTTGTGGCGCCGCAACCTCCCGCGGCAGCCGTTCGGAGCGCCTCAACCTTCCTGCGGCGTTCGGCTTGTTCGGTGTGAACGATGAATCAGCAACGCATCATCACGATCGTCGACTACGATCCGTCCTGGCCGCGGACATTCGACGAACTGAAATCCGCGGTCCTGCGCGTTCTCGGAGATATCACCCTGTCGGTCGAGCATGTCGGCAGTACCTCGGTTCCCGGGCTCGCGGCCAAGCCGATCATCGATATGGATGTCGTCGTAGCGTCGGCGGCTGAGGTGCCACGGGCGATCGAGCGATTGGCGACGCTTGGATACGCGCATCGCGGCGACCTGGGGATCGAGGGGCGAGACGCTTTTTACAGCCCGCCCGAATTGCCCGTGCATCATCTGTATGTCTGCGTCCACGATGCCATCGCGCTGGCGAATCATCTGACGATCCGCGACTATCTTCGAAGGAATCAAGCCGCCGCGAGAACCTATGGCTTGCTCAAGATGCGACTCGCCAAGATGTTTCCGACGGACGTGGATCGATACACCGACGGAAAGTCCGGCTTTCTTCTCTCGATCCTGCGGGAAAACGACTTTCCCGACGAAGTCCTGACCGCGATCGGCGAAGCGAACCGGGCGGATCGATGAAAACCCGCGTCTTCATGCGGTCGTGGCCGATGACCGCTCGGACGCGCGGGCCCATCGTCGTTTCCGCTCGCGCGAAATCGTGCTGGCGCTGTTCCTGGATCGCAGCAGATCCGAAGGCGGGTCGTTTTTCCGCTGCCTGGCGTGGCCGGAGCGGTGGCGATGCCGATATCCGCACCCGGCCAGACCTGCGCGATACCTGCGCCCCAATGATGGATTGGATCGAAAGCCATTAAAAACAATTGGTTGCGGGTGGCTGGTGCACTATTGGTACGCTGCGATAGCAATCTCGGTCCCCCTCACACGATCGCCGTCAAGCTCCCAAATGGACAGCGCACGATTCAAAAGTAGCGTCCGATGACCTCAGCAGCCGTACAAGTCACTCTCCCTGAGCAGGTAGAGACGTCGAAGCGCGTATGCCAATGGCTGGCCGCTAATACCAAGACACTGTCGTTCAACACGACAAAGCGAGCAAAATTGGCTTGCTCATCTTTGTTGCTCGCATTGGAGCATCACGAAGGTTTGGTTGAACTGATCGGAATGGGAAAGGTTGGTGCGGGTTTAGCACTCAGCCGTTCCATACTCGATAGTTACGTGCTGGGGCTTTGGATAGCGGACATTGCAACACCCGAGCTGCTCGTTGATTTTGTCAATGACAAATTTACCTTCAGTCTTAAGAAGATACTTCCCAAGCTCAGAGACAACTCTGTTTTCACGTTGGAATTGACTCAGGACTTGGAGAAGTTGATTGATGAGATGAACGGATTTACTCACGGTAATATGGCTCAACTTCAGTGGCGCTACTCCAAACAAGACATCCAGCCTCGATATCCAGAACAACTTCAAGTCGCAATGCTCCGCACGGCAAGCATGTTCGCATTCTTATCGGCCTATAAGTATCAGACTCTCGCCAATCATATCGAGCTGCGAGACCGTCTGCTCTCCGAGGTAAACGTTCGCCTCGGTTTTATCTTCGCTGAGATTCCAAGTTCTTGACGTTGCCAGATAGACAAAAAAAGCCCGGGTTTCCCGGGCTTTTTCGTTATAAAGCGACGTTCCGTTTGCGTTGATGATCCCACCATTCCGCTACGTCACGAGTATCGAAGACCTCTCCGACGCGATCTGGTAGAAGGCGGGCGCACAATTTATTACGCATCGTTTTGATTGTTGCGCTAGGGAAAAATTCATCTCGCAGCTCACCTAACGTTATCGTCGCACCATGCTTGCCGTAAAGAATCCAGAACGTAGACAGGTCAGTGGCGCTCAAGTTGCCTCCGATAGTTTCAGCTGGCGGAGCCGCCTCGGAATTGTACGGACTGCGTTGTAACGTCGCAGCCAGAAGAGGAACGCTCGTACCCGGCACCACCGATTTAGGTCGCCTCCGGCGCTGTAACAGATACGTCCGTCAATACATGCAACAACCCGGCGTGTGGGCGTCCGTGTACGGCGACGACGCGAGACCCATATTTGTCCGATTGCGATCTCGGGTGTCCTACTCATCGCAGGCATCTCGCGCAGGTAAATCGGTTGATCTGTCGGCCTGCCTGTTGAACGATCCGAATACGACCACCGCCGATTGCGCGCGCGAGGTTGCAGCGATGGCAGCGACGCGCATAGACGGTCAACGGGGAGCGACAGGCGACGACGGGCCAGGGCGCGGCCGGCGCGCTCTCCAAAGGAGCGCGCCGGCCGCCGAAGCGATTGATTGTTCGACCCATCGTTAGCCCCCTCGCGCAAACGCTAGAGGGTACTGCACAACGCCCGCCATGTCGTACTGCGGTTCTACTGTCAAAGGCTCGGCCCGACGAACGCGAGGGCGTGGCGTGGCGTTGATCCATAGCCATTCCTGCAATGCGTCGCCCACGCTCGCGCGCTTGACGGTTTGGCGACACTCGCATTCCAGCAAATGACCGCCGCCCGCAGCCGCGGCGCGCTGGTCGTGCATATGGCGGGCTGTGTGTCCGTTGATGCACGTAGGCAAAGTGACTTGATGCGAAATCTGCCGTTGGGTCATACGTCCCCCCAAGTGCGGCGCACCGCCTGCGGCCCTTGCAGACGACATAGCCCGGTGGCTGTAACGCCGCACGCCAGCAGGGCGCGGCGGAACTCGCGGCGTTGCGCGTACTGCCGCGCGGTGTTGCCGAAGCGACCGGCCAATGCAAGCCGAACAATGAAACGTTGGATTGGCTTAGTCATGCGCGCCACCCTTGGCCGACGCGCGGGCAGAAGCTAGTGCAGCGATTGCCGTCGCCACGTCCTCAGGCAGCGGAATGAAATTGAGGTACTCGCAAAGTTCCTCGCCCAGGACGGTTTCGGAATCGTCCCAACGCGGATCGCGGCATCGCCAAGTGCCGGTGCCGATGCGCGCCCAGGTCCGCGCGACTGCGGCACCGTGGCCGGCGACACGCGCCGTTTGCCGGATCGAGTCATGGCCTATGACCAATACGATTTCGATATTG
This sequence comes from Lysobacter sp. CA199, assembly GCF_052078715.1. NCBI lineage: Bacteria > Pseudomonadati > Pseudomonadota > Gammaproteobacteria > Lysobacterales > Lysobacteraceae > Lysobacter > Lysobacter sp. CA199. The sequence continues at coordinate 74,254 of NZ_JBQJIL010000011.1, forward strand.
ACCGGATCAGGCTGCGGCAGTTTTTCGCGGAACTCGGCCGCCAGTTTTGCGCACGAAATCGCGCGGCGGTCCGAAAGCTTGGCGAGGTCTTCGGCGCCTTGAGCCAGAAGAACGCGATCAGCACTCGGGGCGAGGGGGTTGCCGCGGTGAACTTCCGCCATCGCCCGATTCTCGTCGGCTTCTGCGCGGTGACGCGCCTCGGCGGCGTCGAAATAGGCGATGGAACGGCGCAGGTTGCCGGCCAATCGCGATTCGTCGCGGGCGAGCGTGCTAGCCTTTCCAGTGGTCCCGGTGCCGCGATCCGCGTGGGGTGCTGCCGCTGCCGGCTTCGTGTCGGTGCTGTGGTGCATGGTTCTCTCCATTTACTGCGTGGTGATGGCCTTGGGGAGAGCGCTAACTCTCCCGCCGGGGCCGCTCTTATGCTTCGCGCCGGAAAATCCAGCACTTTTTTGTGGCGTTGTTGATTCGGGAGTTAACGGCGGCGTTGTCTACGAACTTGCGGACCTGCGAGGTTCGCAGTAGCCGTTTCAGTTCCGTCATGTCGCACGGCAGCCGGCTACCAGCTTTGGAGAGCCGGGCCTCAAGTTCCACTAGGCTGACTGCGATAAGTTTTTGGTCGCGATGATGATTGAGCGTGGAGCCTTCGCTATCCCCATGCACGTAGTCGAACAGTTCCCAGAACGTTTGCACGTGCGGGTGATCGGCATTGATCGCCACTTGGCGTTCCAATGCCATGCCGATAAGCGCGCTGTGCGTTTCGCTATACTGCGTGTCGGTCATCGGTACAACCAATCGCAGCGCATCCACAAACGCCATGATCTGCGCGTGATTCTTCGCGAGTCGGTTGTTCTTCATATCGGCCAAGGCCATCAATTGATTTGAATAGTCGTTGGTGTTCTCGGTGATGATCTTCATTACGTCGCGTTCGCGCTGCACCGCCATGAGCGCAAACCCGGACACCGCAGCAACGTCGATGCCCGATAGTTGTTCTGCGATGGCCTTGTTCGCGGCGCTGTGCAGCTTCTTATCGAACGTCATATGCACAATGCGTTCCATAACCGCATTGCTCGCGCTCACCGCCGCGTTCTGTTCGATCAGGATCGAGCCGCGAAACGGCGGGTCGTAAGTATCGGTGCCCGAGTTTTTTAAGCCGATGGCGCGGCCGACGTGGCCGTTATACAGCGGCTTGATTTCGTCCCAATCGAAGCGCTTTTGTTTGTTGTCATCTTCCTTGCCGCGATCCGACTCGATCAACACAACGGGAAGATTCGCGCCTTGCGTGAAGGTCCGCATTCGACCGGCCAAAGTCGATTTGGTCGGGTCGGTGCCTTCATGACCGGTGCGCCCGACCAGCTTCCAAAGGAAATCAATCAGCGTTGATTTGCCGGTGCCGGGCTCGCCCGACATTTCAAGGAACGGCAGGCTCTGCTGTTTTGCTCGAATTTGCTCGGCGAACAGGGTTCCGAACCAGAAGGCGAGCGACACCATGCCTTTGACGCCGTAACAGGCCCAAATCATGTTCAGCCAGTCGCTGCGGTAGTCCTCGCGCTTGAGGTTGAGCGCAAGTCCCATGCTCTCGTTGAGGCTCTTAATCGACAGCTTGCCAATGTCGAAATAGTCTTCGTCGTTGCGCTTGTAGATCACGCCATCTTTCACGGCTACGTCGCCGAACACGTAGCAGCCGTGTTCGCGGGTGTAGCCGATGAAATTGATCGTCTCGACTTCCTTGATGTTGAACAGCATTTCTTTCATTACGCGATCCAGTTGGGGCGTGGAGCCGCTGAATTGCGCGCCACGGGCCACCCCGTAGGCGCGTTTTTTGAACTCGCTCGCCGTCGCGATCTGCGTCGCGGTGAATGTGTCTTTGACGGGCTGGCCGCCATGAGGGAAGGCGATTCGGAAGTAATACCAACTCTCGTTGGTGAGCCGGTTTGACTGGAAATAGAGCGCGGTCGGGTTGAAGTTCGCGAACTCCGACACAGAAAACGAACGCTTCAGTGCTTCGTCGCGTTTCTCTTCGTCTGATAGGTCGGAATCGCCTTCGCCGAGCTTGTCTTTGGCCTCTTTGTACGCGGCGTCATTGAAGGCGGCCCAAAACATGCTGTTGCCGTGCTCGAAATGAAACGAGGCACGTTCGGTGCGTTTGTAGATGAGTCGGGCTTTCTCGGTCGGCGTTTCCGCGCATAACAACGCGCCTTCGTACAAATACGCTTCGCGATCCTTTGGGGTGAGCGTTCCGCGTTGGTGGGCGTCGTTCCAATCGACCTTGTCGCGTCCCTGTCTCGGGATGATGGCTGCGGTTGCAGCCCAACCCTCGGTCCGCGCACGGCGAACCCATCGAAGAGCGTAGCCGCGGCCGGCTTTGTCGTCGTCAAGTGCAAACACCAACTGCGGCGGACTGGTGCCGGATGCCTCGCATTCGGCACGCAGTCGCTTGAGAGAGATTTCGGGATAGTTGTTGCACGACATAAGCGCTCGGGCCGCGACGCCGTTTAGCTCCAGCGCGTAGGCGTCAAAAATGCCCTCGGACAACCACAGTTGCTTAGGCGCCTTCGCGCTGTCGGGCAGTTGCCACCACTCGCCGGCCCGATCCTTGCCGGGTGCGAACTTGGCCTTTTGCTTTCCGAAGCGTTCAGGGCGATCAATGAAGCGCTCCCACCAACTGCCATTGGGCAGCGCAAAGCGGACCGTCGCGGTGCCGATCCTCAGTTCGTGGTCGTAATGCCGTTCCTGCGTGTAAAGGCCGCGCAGGCGGGTAAGCGCGAAGCCCCGCGCCTCTCTCAGATAGGCATCGGCGGCGGCATGTGGTTCGGCATCGGTCGTCTTGATGCGGTCGGAGTAGCTTTCGAACAAGTCGCGATAGATATCGCGGATGTAGATGACGACACCGCAATTGTTTTCGCGACCGCACTTGAGCGCGACAGGCTCCGATGCGTTGGCGTATAGCTCACGTTCGCCGCATTCGGGACACTTGCCCTTTTGATACCAACCCTGGTCACTCTTGCGCTTGAACTGGTAATCCCGTTCAAGGCGCTTGACGATTTCGTGCTGCAGTTCTTTGCGCATGGGTTACTTCGGGCAATAGGAAGCCGTGCCCGGCCAAATGGCCGTGCGGGATGGCAGTAGGTGGCGAGGCGTCGCGAGCGACGCAGACAGCTAGCGGGCGCTAGGCTCAGTCATTGGCTGCATCCATGAGCGCAAGTTCCATTTGGTGAACAATGGTGCGGATCAAGACATTGCGGGCGAAGGGCAATTGCACGTCGGGATTCGGACATGCCGAAGGTGAGGTAGTGCGGACAGCGATCAAGTCGGCAACCCAGCTATGACCGCACATGTCGTTCGTGCATCGAAACGTGACCTCGCGATACGTCGCGGTCATTTCCCGACTTGAACGCACGTTCGCGACGTGGCGGCAGTGGCCGCATTGCATGGTGAGTTGGCGACTCATGCTTACCGCTTCCCTGCGACCGCGCTCCGCTTCAGACCCAGGGCAACAGCCGCACGATGCGATTCGCCTCGGTTTCCTTTGGTTGTGCCATACAGCGCGTGGTAAACCGCCGCCGTGGTTAGGTCGTTGTCGCGGGCGAACTGAGCCATGCTGATTCCCTGGCGATGCAGCGCCGCCTTTGCCTGTTCCGGGGTCCGAATCCGTGATCGATTTGACATTGCGAAAGATGCCGATAGGTTCTTGTAGATGAGGCTTCATCTTGAGGAAAAATATTCCTCATGTCAACGAATTATGGTGAATATTTTGGACATTGGAACTAGGCTCAAGGAAGAACGTGAACGGCTCAGCCTGTCGCAGATCGATCTAGCAGCCGCTACAGGCGTGGAAAGAAAAACGCAGGCGAACTATGAGGCCGGACGAAGCGAACCCACGGCGGGCTATCTAGCGCGTGCCGCTCACCTCGGCTTCGATATCAGTTACGTGGTTCTCGGCGTTCCTGCGGCGTCATTGGCGACAGAGGAACAGGAATTGCTTCGTCGGTTTCGGGGCGCCACCGACGACCTGCGGGCGGGCGCACTAGCCGTGTTAGGCGTGTCGGGATCGGCTCGAACTGGCGTTCATATCGCGGGTGATGTCACGCACGTGAGTCACGGTCCCATGACCGGGGCGAATACCTACAACGTCGGCGGCAAGAGCGGGCGCAAAAAAAGGGGCTCGACCGACTGACGCCAGAGGTCAACATCGGATCGCTTACGGTCAATGATGTACGTGCGCAGTCAGTCACGATTTATTGGGGTTTGCCGAATCAGCGCGGTGACGCGAGTTGGTTGGTTCGCAATGACCTGTTGGGCGCACCCGAATGGAAACAATGGGGTTTGCGTGCGCAGGACAGCGAACAGCGCAGCGAGACGCGAACAAGCGATCAACCCGCGCGCCAACACCGCATCAACCTTCTCAAATGTCGGGGCGGCAAGGCCCGGCAGGCTCGCGCAGATCGCGGCGCATTGCGCGAGACACGGAGTAAGGATTGCCGCGACGGTGCGTCGGGTATCTGCGAGTTGTGGTGTAGGAAAAATCCTACTCAGAAAAACCGGATGAGCAAACACGGCAAGGCCGCCCCGGTGCAACACACGGGGCGTATGCGAAAGCGAAAGAGGGCGCCGGCGCTTGAGGTCCATGCGGTCGATGCGTCGCGATCCTTCGCAACACGAAATGGCCTAGGCATCCGCGCGTAGTTTCCCGCGAAGGTCGTCATCGCGCAATCGGACTTGTCGCCTACGCGGGTGTAGGAATTTCCCTCGGACTGAATTGTTCAGTCCGAAACCGCCTCAAGATCAAGTGCGGTCGAAAATCCGTTGTCGCCGGTTATCGTGTGCGTGGTCTTCGCGATCAGCCACGATGTGCTGTCCATTTCCGGTTTGAACCCGCGCACGCGCACGCGCTGTTCGGGGTATAGCTCCGGGCGTCCCATCGCCAGCGTGTACGACAACGTGGCCGCGCCGCGCTGCACACGCGCCCATTCCGCGTTCGCTTGTTCGCGCGCCTCGGCCTCGCTGGCGTAGGTCTCTCGCAGTCGTTTGGCGTCGCCGCTCTCGCCCACCAATACCGATTTTCGATTCGCCCCCGCATGATCCGACCAATACGCGCGCACGCCGCTGTACTTGTCTCGGTCGGCATAGCCGAAGCGGTGACTGTCGCCGCTTTCGCGAGCGATGACGACGCGCGGCAGGGCCGCGCCGGTCGGCGTGGTGCCGCTGCCAATCGACGCGAATAGCAGACTGCCGCCCTTGATGGTTGCCACGGCGTCATATCGTTGGCCCAGGCGTGTCAATAGAGCGAGGTCGCTTTCGCTTTGGTCCAGATGCGCCAGCGGCACCGCCGCCAGGGCGGGCGCAATGCGTGGCTGCAAGCGATGCTCGCCGGCCAACTGGCGCAACACCGCGCCGAGCGTGACCCCGTGCCATGACCGTTCCTGTCGAGTCCGCAGCGGGCGCGTCAGATCGGCGCTGCGTGCGCGGATTGTAATCACGTCGGGCGAGCCGGAATGCTCCACCTCATCAACGGTAAACGTGCCTTTGTCCACCAGACCGCTACCGCGCCAGCCCAGCGCAATCGACAGCACCACGCCACGGCGCGGCAAGGCCATTGCGCCGTCGTGGTCGTGAATCCGCAAATCGAGTTGGTCGGCCTCGCCGCCTCGCGCCTCAGTAAGCGACAGGTCGAGCAATCGCGGCCGTAGCCGGTCGGTCAGGTCTTTACCGTCGAGCGTCACTCGCCAATCGGGGATCGCGTGCGCGGGGCTCATGCGCGCCCCCGCTGGTCAAGTTCGCTGTCGTCGTCGGCCCGAACCAGCGTCATATCGAATTCGATGCGGCGGGCGGCGCCATCGGCAAATAGAAGTGTGCGCGTCTCGTTCAGATCGCCAATCACGAAGCCGCCGTAAACCATGCCGGTGCCTTCGACCAGGGCGAACACCTCGCCCGTGTTCGCCATGCCGCGCAGCACGTCGAGCGATATCGGCGTGCCGGTCAGGTCGGGCGCGATCAGGCCCGAAAGACGGATGGTGTCATCGCCCGGCCCGACGTACTGACGCGCCGCACGGGCGCCGACGCGATCCGAGCCCGGATGACGCCATGACGTGCTGCGCTGGAACTGGTCATAGGCCAGTGTCGAAAGCGAGAACACGAACGTACCCAATGCCATCATCATGTGTCAGTCGTAGTCCGTGAAGGTGGAACGTTGGCGAGCGGATTTCTCGCGCTCGATCTTTGCCAGCTCGACGCGCACGGCCGCCGCAATGTCCTCGGCGCGGGTGCTGCTGTCGGCGTGGATGTTGATGACGATGGGCGCGGATGCTGCGGCGGGCTGAGGGGCGGAGCGCGCCGCCAGCGGCGGGCGTTGATCGATCGCCACGGCCGGAGCCGACGCGGCGCCTATCGCGAGCGCGGCGCCTACGCTGCGCATTCCGTTGGTTAGGCGCGACAGCACGTCGAGCGGCGCGGACTGGCTGCGATCCAAGCCGACCGCGAGTCCGGTCATGGTGTGATCGCCGAAGCTGGCGAACACGCGCGACGGGCTGCGTATGTCGAGCCGCTTAGCGAACCAGCCCGCGACGTTGCCGGCGACATTGGTTACCGTCGATTTGAGCGCGTCGAGCTTCCCCAGCACGCCATTAATCAATCCTTGCACCATGTCGCGGCCGAAGCCCAGGAAACGCGCGGGCCAGCCCATGAGCGCGGAATTGATGGACTCCCATAGCAACGCCAGCGCGCCACGCAAGCGCGGGCCGTCGCCCGTGAAGATGCTGACGACGGCATTCCAGCCGCCGCGCACGATGCCGAACACCGAATCGATGAGCGTCGCGAAATAGGTTTTGATCGCGCCCCAGTTCGAAACGATCATCGCCAGCGGCGAATAGGCGACCACAGTTTTCAACACGCCCGCCAGCATCGTCACCAGGGCAACGACGGCGCGTATGTGCCCGGCGACCACGCCGCCCAGGACTTGCCCGAACGAACGGCCGTTCTCGGTGGCGCCCGCCAGTTGCGCAGCCGTGGCTTCGAAGGGGGAGAACAGATCCCGCACCACGCCCCACACGGCCGACAACGCCGCCGTGATCCCGTCCCACAACGGGAGTAGCGGCGCCAGTGCATCAACCAACACCGCGCCCAGCGGCGCCAGTTCGGCCAGGGCGGGGCGAACCGCGGCGGCGAAGCCTTCCCATAGCCCGATAAAAAACGCCTTGATCGGCGCCCAGAACTTCCAGATCAGCAACGCGGCCACAGCCACCACCGCAATGACGGCCAGAATCGGCGCAGACAAGCCGCCCAGGATCGGGAGCAACATGCGGGCGCCATTCGCGAGCATCGGCAACACGCGTGCGCCCAGGCCGCCCAGCGTCGTTTGCGCCTGCGTGAGCGCCGGACCTAGCGCAGTGAAGCCGTAGCGGATCACGGCCAGCGGCGCCAGGATGCCGGCCAGGACCAGGGCGAGCCCCGCCAGCGCGGCGAGCAGCACCGCGCCGGCCGCAGCCGCTTTGACCAGGCCCCCGGCCAAGGCGGGGTTTTCCTTGATCCAGACGCGGGCGCTTTGGGTCAGGCTCTTGAACCGGTCTCCCAACTCGCGCAGATCGGGCGCGAGCACCGCGCCGGCATCCGCGCCCAGGTTGCGGCCGGCATCCTTGGCGTTGGCCCAGATCGCGGACACGTTGCCGGCGCGGGCCTGCGCCTCCCGCAGCGCTGAACCCTTTTGCTCGGCGGCCGTGGTCAACGCGATTTGCCGCCTGTACTCAACAAGGTTGTTCGCCAGCTTGGACGCGTCGTCGCCGAATTCCTTACCGAACAACTGCGTCGTAACGGTCAGTTGATCTTCGGCCGGTAACCGCTTGACGGCTTCTAGAACGGCCTGAATCGTTCCCTGCGAGTCGGTCACCATGCCTTGCTGCAAACGTGTGGCGTCGAGTCCCAGCGCCTGCAAGCCGGCTTGAAAACGCTTCCCTTGCATCGTGGCGATGGACAGTTCGCGCACCATCGCATTCGCCGCGCTGGCCGCTACCTCGGGCGCGCTGCCAAGCGACAGAAACGTAGTGCCCAGCGCAGCGGCCTGCCGGAAGTTCAGTTTGTCGGCGACGCCGCCCAGGCGTTGCAGTACGTCGATAATGTCGCGGCCGTTCGACTGCGCGTTGTCGTCCAGGTAATTGAGCGCATCACCGAGTTCATTGATGCGGTCGAACGGCACTTTGTAGAGGTTGGCGACCTTGCCCATGCTCTCGCCGATTTCATCGGTCGGCATGGTGAAGGCGTCGGCCATGATCGCGACCGACTCAGTGAACTTGATCAGGTTCGCTTTACCCTGAACGCCCATGCGCGCCGATGCTTCCGTGATCGCGGCGAGGTCTTCGGCCGTGCCTGGCAAGCGCTCTGACATGGCTTGCAGTTCGCGCCCCATCTCGTAATAGAGCGGCGTCAACTTGCCGTGTTCGTCGCGCGCCCCCTTAACCTGCCGCGCAACGCCGGTCATCGCGTCTTCGAAGGACGCATAGGATTTGATGGCGAACGCCAGTGGCGCGGCCACGGTGCCGGCCGCCGCGCCCAGGCCCGCGCCCGCAGCGGCCAGCGCGCCGGCCTGCTGCTGCGTCTTCGCCATGCGCTGCTGTGCCGCCTGCGCCTGCCGCGACTGTTGGGCGAGTCTTCCAAGTTGTTGCCGCTGCTGCGCGATGCGTTGATTGGTCTGCGCCATCTCCGCCGCCAACCGGCGTTCGTGGTCGCCGAGTCGTTTGGTTTCGATGCCCGCAGCGGCGAGCCCTTCCTTTGCGCCCTTGAGGGCGCGCAGTTTGTTGATGTGCGCGAGCCGGAGCTTTTCGGTTTGCCGCTCGGCCCGCGCATAGTTCTGCGATAGCGTCTTGCTCGCGACGCCGCAGCGTTCCATCTGCGCGCGCACATCCGCCAGTCGCTGCTGCTGCGCCTTGAGCGCTTGGCCGCTTGCATCGGCTTCGTTCTTGAGCCGACGAAACCTGGCAATCTGCTGTTGTGCGCGGTCCAGTTCCTTGAGCCGGCCTTGCGTCTCACGCAAGGCGCGGGCGGTCGCCTCGCTCGCGGCGGCGATCCGCTTCATGGGTGCGCTGGCACGGTCGAGCGCATCCAGTCGCACCTTTAAAGCCAGATCGCCGCCGTTGCTCATTCGTCCACGCCACTCCGCACGCGGGCGCGCTCGCGCCACCGTGCTAACTCAGAAAGGGAGAAATCCGCCATGTCGGCGGGGGTCCAACCGAAGATGACCGCTATATCGGCCATCGCGTCATCTACGCAGGCAGGGAGCCCGACCGCTGCGCTTTCGTCACGAAAAAATCGCCAATCGCCAAACCGAATTGCGCGGTGTCGGCCGGATCGAGCTTTGCGACTTCGAAGCTGTTCAACATCGGCTGCGTGATGCGCGGCAGCACCTTATGAACGGCGTCGATTTCCATGCGCATGAGGTCGAGCATGGACAGGCCGCGCAGTTCGCCCGAGACGGGGCGGCGAACGGTCACAGTGGATACGAGGGTGTCGCCGCGCTTGAACGGCTGTTCGAGCGTGATATCCACGCTGGTGACAGGATCGGCTTGCGCGGCCTGAATCTCGGCCGGGGTGGTCTTGGACATGGGAATTCCTTGCAGTAGAGAGAAGCAACGCCCGGCGTTGCGCCGGGCCCGGGGTTAGTAGCCGATGGCGGCGCGCTGCTGCGCGAGGCGATCCACGCCGCCGACGATCTCGATCATGTTCATGAAATCGATTTCGATATCGGTCACGCCGTTAACGATGATCTTGTAATAGCTGCACGTGGTCTTGAACGTGGTTTCGGTGTCGTCGCCGGCCTTGACGGTGCCGAACGTGATTTCCTTGTGCCGACCACGCAAGACGAACTCGACCGCCATAATTTCCGACGTGTCGTCGCGCTGGTAGGCGCCGGCAATGCGCAGCGGCACCGCGTCGTGACGGGTCGCGCCGTACTGGCGCAACGCGTCGCGAACGAAGCCGCCGCACTTCCATTCGAAGATCATCGGGCCATCGGGGCCGAGATCGATTTCGACCTCGCCGTTCATGCCGCCGCCGCGATAGGGCTCCATCTTTCGATTGAGCGGCGGCGGGGTCAGTTCGTTGACCACACCCAGATAGCTTTGACCGTCGATGAAAGCGCCGAAATTTTTCAGTTTGGCGGGAAGTGCCATGTGGTCTCCAAGGCGAAAAGGGGTTAGGCGCTCAAACGACTGGCGAAGTCGTTGATGTATTCGTCGGTGATCGTTGCGGCCAACGTCAGGTCTTCCATCGGTGGCACGGGCGTGTAGTCGTAGGCAAGGCGCAAGCGGCCTGCGGCGATGGATTCCTTCGGGTTCGCGTCGGGATCGAACCAGCATTTGCCGCCGAGAATGTAGCCGCCGTTTTTCCACGCTCGGAACTGAGCGTTCAGCGATTCGATGATGTCTTTGACGCGCTGCGGCGTGAGCGGGCTATCAACGTCGGGGAAGCAATGTTCGGCGAAGGTGTCGGCGATGACTTGGCTGGTGCGAACCGCCGACTCAAACGCGAATCGCGGATCATCGCTGCACGTGCGTGAGCCCCAGAATCGCGGACCTTTGTTGTTGATGAGCGTCGTCACGTCGCCCGCGTTGAGGTAGCCGGCGTCCGTGTTCGGGTCTTGCAAGTCCCAATGCACGTCACGCGACAGGCCGGTGACGCCGTTAACGGCGACGTTCGACAGGGTTTTGTGCCAGCCCTGTTCTTGGTCGATGCGGGCACGCAGGCCGAGCGCGCGGGCGACCGCATACGCAGGCTTTGCGGTGCTGGTGACCGTGTCGAACGCGACAAAGTCAGGCCACACAATCATCACTTCGCGCTGCGCGAACGATTTACGGTACAACACCGCATCTTCTTTGGTCGCGCTGGTGCCCGCGCTCACGTAGGCCATGCCGCGCAGCTTCTGCGCGATGGTCGCCAACGCCACCGCGACCGGCTGGGTATCCACGCCGGGCGCGCCGAGAATGCGCGGACGCACGCCGAGTTGCACTTGCGCCGCAAGCAGTGCGGACAAGCCGGTATAGCTGCCGGTCTCGGTGCCGCCGATGACGTTGCTGGTCGTGGTCGCATCATCCGTGCCGGTCGGCACGCGCACGACGACGACCAGGGGACTGCATTGGTCGGCGATGGCTTGCAGTGCCGGGCGCAAGGTGCCGTTAACGCCGGCCTTGGCAATGGCCTTGCGAACGTCGGTCAAGAGCACGGGACGGTTGAGCGGAAACGCGGACGCGTCGGCGTCGTTGGACGTGCAAACCATGCCAATGACGGACGTGGAGACGGTGCGAACGGAGCGCGCACCATCCTTTACTTCGGTAATGCGAACGCCGTGGTGATAGTCGGCCAAAGGAAAACTCCGGGGTGGGTTACAGACGAATGGGCAGAGGGAGCGAAAGAGAGGCGGGCACGCGGCGGCCGGCGCCGTCGATCCGCTGTCCCTGAAGTTCCAGGCGAGCCGAGCCCGGCCTGTCGCCCGGCGACAGGCCGACGCGGGTCAATCGAAAGCGCGGCTCAAACCGTTGCAGCGCCGTTGCGGTCGCGCCGAACAGGCGCACGCGGGTGGCTTCGTTCATGGGCTGGTCGATCAGTTCGAACAGCAGCGAGCCGTAATCACGGCGCATGACGCGCGAGCCGATGGGCGTGGTCAGAATGTCGGTGATGGACTGGCGCAAATGCGCCTCTCCGTCGATCCGCTTGCCTGTGTGGCGGTCGGTGCCGATCATCCGGGCGGCCCCGACAGGCCGGTGCCGGGCATGACGAGTTTGTGCGGATGGGTCACAAGGCTTACGCCGCCGCCGATCACGTCCACGGTCGCTTCGGCCTTGCCCTTGATCGACGCATTGCCGTTGATCGTGGTCGCGCCGTTGATGGTGACGGGGCCGTTAAGCGTGATGCCGCCATCAGCCGATAGCGTGGCGGTGCCACCCCTCGGCAAGGTCGCGTGCAAGGCGTGCGAGTCTTCGTCGTAGCTGATAACCGCGCCGTCGCCGTAGCGGCTTACGTGGCGGTTCTCGCCGGTATCGGGCGGCGGGTTCGCCTTGCTGTAGAGCGCGCCGAGAATGAAAGCGCGCGTCGTCTCGCCCTGCGGACAAACGAGGATGACTTGTTCGCCGACGCTGCGCGGGGACCAATTGGAGCGCTTGCCCGCGCGCCCCGCGCACCACGGCAGGAAATCGGTCGTCAGATCGCCCGATGACACGCGGGCGGTCTGCGCCGCGTAATCGACTTCAGCAATGGTGCCGACGCGAACGATGTTCGCGAGCTTGCGCAGAATGTCGGCGTTGGTTTGCATGCACCCAGGATCGGCGCCGGGCTAATCGCGCGCACGACAACGCGCACGTGTAACGGCGTTACACGTGCGCGCTTCGGGTTCTCTATTTCGCTGCGATCAGCGGCAACGTATTGCGCGGTCTATCAACCATCCGCCGCGACCGTACACCACAGTTGCACGACGTAATCGACCCAGATGCGGCCATCGGCGCGACGCCGAATCTGCACGCGGACGAACTTCGATACGGTTTGCTGCCGACCGTTCGAAGCCGATGCGCTGGTTGATATCGTCCAACTGGAACTGAGCGCGAGCCATTGATTGAAGGTGCCGGCCAAATAGCCGGCCGTGGTGCCGCCGGATTGCTCCGTAAACAGAATGTCGTAATCGGCGGGATTGGATCGCGCCCAGGTGCCGCTACCGCCGCCGTGCGCGGTTCCTTCCCATGCTGCCGTGCCGTTGTTGTGGTAGGTGACGCTTGCAGAGGCTTTGGCGGATGGATAGCCCACGTCCGACCCCATGACCTTGCCGGGAACCCCGCCGCTGCTGACATAGGACGCCGTGCCTTTCGCGGCTCAAAGCCGCGACGCGTCCACGCCATTGATCCGAAAGTTCACGTCTGCACGCTTAGCGCCATATTGAATGTGCGCGAACCGCAGCGGTTGGCCGTTGTGGAAGCATCCGGGGGCGATAGGGCCGTCGCCGATGATGTCCGGGTCGAACAGGTCTTCGAACAAGACGCCTTGATGTTTGATGAGTGTCGCCACGCTTACGAATCCCGTTCCAGCTTCGCGAGGCGTTGGTGTACGCGGTCGACCCGCCGCGTCAGTTGACGGATCAACGCGGATACCTGTTGCACCGCACGAATCAGAACGGGAATCAATTGGATGTATTCGACGGCGGCGTACCGCTTGCCCCGGAACAGTACCGACTCTTTACGCACCGCCTCGGGGATGATCGGCGCCAACTGTTCGGCGATCACGAAGCAACGGCGCCGGCCATCGCTTTGGAAGTCGTTTTTGTACTGGCCGACCTTGACCCGGATACGCTCGATTTCGGCCAGGCCGTAGGGCATGGCCTGCAAGTCGGTTTTCAGGTGACGCGATGAGCCCGTGTTCAGACCGCCCGGCATGGAAACCGGCGCCTCGTTAAAGCTGTAGTTGGTCCCGTCCCAAAACAGATAGCGGTTCAAGCTGGTGTTGAGGAAGATCACACCGGTTCCGTCACCACGGTCTGCGGTGACGTCACGAAAGCTCACGTCGGATCGGCGCACCGCGTAGCGTCCGTCCAAGGTGCTTTCATGCAAGTGGCATCGCTCCCATGCCGTCCACGTGCCACTGGACCTTTGTCGCCGCCAGATGTTGCGGAAGTTGGACGCGAACGTCCACACGGTTTGTGTCTGCCAATCGCTGTTGTGCTGAACGACCTCGCCGATAAACCAATCACCCGCGATAGGCGCGTTCGCCGCGCCGGATGCCATGTACCAGCCGTTCTCCGTCGCGGTGTTCCAATCGCCGATAGATTTGCCAATGCTTCCAAGGCGTCCGGAGATATCCGCGCCGTCGTGCTGGTGGGTCTTGTTGGCGCGGTTGTCCAGCGCGGGTTGCAGGCCGTTTACGTCGGCGATGGCGTGCGTGTGTGTCAACGGCTTATAGGCGTCGGGTTTGCCGGTGACTTCGTCGTATGTCGGCCAGCGCCGCGCGGTATCGGGCACGCCGTCCAACTCGGCCCAGGCATGGCGATGCGTCTTCGGGGTGAAGTCACTCGGGACGTTGGTCAGATTGCCGAAATCGCGGTAGAACGCGCCGTGTTCGCCGTCGAGCTTGTCGGCGTCCAAGTTATTGCCGTGGCCCTCGTTACGCACCGACGCGGAACCCAGGCCCAGCGATCCGCGCAGGGCCACCGCGGTTGCCGCCGCCAGCAGCGTTTTTACGAACGCGGTCGGGGCGTTCTCGCCCAGACGCGCATCTACCAATGCTTTGCCGCCGAACGGCGTTAGGGCGCGTGTGTGGTCGCTGCCGGCGATGGCCTCGGCACGGTCGGCGATCTCTACGACACCTTGCACGGTCTCGGTCGCGGGCGGGTTCAACCAATAGGTGTCACCAAACACCAGCGTCGTCGCGTCGATCTTTTGAAAGCGCACGTCGGCGGTCAACAGCATGGACGCAGCCGCGCTCTTGTCTAGGAGCACGTCGGGTTGACTGTAGATCGCAAACAGCGTGCCGTCGCCCAGGTACAGGCCGAAGGCGCGGTAAGCGTACTGGCCCGGCCCGTCGTCGCGGATGGACAGGTGCAACGTGTCCTTGGCGACTGCGACACCGCCGAAGCTGGTCAGGCGCATGAACTCGCCAGGAAGCGCGGTTAGGTCCTCGGTGCTGGTGAAAGTCGCCGCGCTCAGTCCGATATGCGTCACGGTAACCGGATTGGTGCCGGTGTTCGTGCGATTGACCAACGCGCGATAGCCGGCGTTGGTGACAGTGATGAAAAGTCCGCTCACGGGGTTACGTTGTCCTTGGGTTCGATGGCTTGGAACTGCAAGCGGCGATGCACGGCGACGCGGGCCGCAGCGGCGATGCCAACGCCGCCCACCGCGTAGGCGCCTTGAGTGAAAGTGAAGTGCGACCGCACGGGTTTCGTTCGCGCGATTTCCGCGATCACGTCCGCAACAAACTCTTTGGTGGCGACCTGTCCGGCTTCGCCGGAGACGGTCAATTGCACGTCGAAGGTGTGCGGCGGCCCCTTGGGCTCCATCTGCCACCACTCGCGCAACACCACCGCGCCGCCGAATGCGGATACTACGTCGCGCACGCTCTGCGCCGTGCCCTTGCGGCGCTGAATCTCTGTCGCGGTGCGAACACGGGCGCGCTTCACGTGTTCGGACCAATACGGCTTCCAAGAATCGATAGACCGATCCCAGGCCAGCCAGGGCAGAAATGCGAGCGGGCACCGGTCAGGGTCGCGTATCTTGCGCAGCGGAATCGGAACCTCTGCTAACGCCGCGTTGGTCGCTTCCAGGGCGCATTGCAACGCGGTCGCGTTCGGCGGTAGCAGGCTATTCATCGACGCCGCCCACGGCGATATCCACGGCGGTGCAATTCGTGGCTTGGGTCCGATCGATCACGATATCGGTCGCAGGCGTGTGCAGTTCGACGCGCTGCACGCCTTCGGAGTGCAGGACAGAGAACAGGCCCGAGCGCGGAACGTCGCGGCCAAGTCGGTGCGACTCTTCGATGTAGCGCCGCAGCCGTTTGACGGATTCGTCAATGACCAACGACGAATCTGGGCCGGCGTAGGTGTAGACCGTGGCCCGCACTTCGAACGGCACGATGCGGGCCGACTGCACCTTTACGTAATCGGTCAACGGTCGAATGCGGTCATCGGTCAATACGCGTTCAACCGCGCTCACCAGGGCGGGCGAAGCGGTGCCATCGCCGCGACGCGCCAGGACGGTCACCAATACCTCGCCGGGCGCCGGGCTGGTGGCGCTTGCGTCCAATACGTCCGGGTCCGCGCTGAGCGTATGGAAGATGTAGGCGCCTTCCGGGCCGGCGACCGAGAAACCTTCCGGCGCCAGCTGAATGCGGCGGCGAAAGTCCGCATCGCTTTCGAAGGTGGGCGGGATGCCGCGCGATGGGTCGCCGGGATCGAGCATGTAACGCGTGATGTTGTCGCGTGCGCCGATGTGGTCAAGATCGGTCCCTGTTGCATAGGCGAGCATTCCGCCTTTCGCGGCGTCGTTGACGCGCTGGCGGAACACCAATTCGCGATAAGCGCTTTCCTGCAAATGGATGATCGACGGATCGGATTCGGTGAGCGCGTCGAAGCCCGGAAACAGTTCGCGGAATTTCGCGATGCGCTTCGCCAGGATCGTTTCGTAATCCAGCGGTTCCACCAGCGCGGGCGGCGGCAGACGCGACAGATCGACGGCGGTAAAAGTGGACATGGCGGACCCGGTAGAAACTCGGATCAGATTCGCGCGCGCATGCCGCTGGCCCTACGAAGTGCCTTTGTGTATGCGGGATTTACCGTCTCACCGGGTACGACGGGCGGGCGTCGAGTCTTGAGGGTGCCACCATGCGCAACGCGCCGAGAAATCCCTACCTCGACCATGATTTGATCGAGCTTGCCGAGCAGTGCATAAGGCGCGCGCGTGAGCTGAGCGAGCGCGGCGTTCAGCGAACGCCCGAGCAGCGCGGCGCGCTTGCACTGGATACGGCTTATTTGTTGACCGCTGCGGGTTCCGCGCTGGATTCGAGCGAGTACGTGCCCGGTAATCCCGAGTACGCGGCGAAGGGCGAGGGTCGAATTTCGGCAGGCGAATTCATGCAGTGGCATTTGCGCCATGTCCATAACTCGCGTTATCGGACTTACCTGCGAGCGTTAGACCTTGCGGCGGGGAAGAACCGCGAAGCGTGCCGCGCTGATGTACTCATCGGCGGCAAAAAGCCGGATGCGCTCGCTGCGGAAGACGATGAAGGGCTGTGTGCTGTTCTAGAGGGACTGGCGAAGCTTCCCCGCTGGGGCTATCGACGTCGGGCTAAGTAGCGGGTGGAGATTTCAATCGCGAGATTCTCGCCAGCCTCCATCCAATACTGACGAGACTTCTCAGCTCACAATTTGCAGTACCTAAGTTGCATGGCCTGCATTACGGATAAATTTCGCTAGATCGGCAATTCGCTTGCTGAGATCTAGTTCAGTCAGATCCGCGGCTTCGTCTACGATCCTCTTGGCAATCTTGACCTTATCCACCTTCGTGACTGTATCGCCCGTCTTTATCTCAACGAAGTGCAGCCGGTGGTCAAACCGACCAATTCCTACTGGGCGATCAAATTTAGGATGCTGGGTCGCCAATGCCCTTTGCATGATTGTGGCGGGTACATAGTTTTCAATTTCACGCCCGGATGTAATCCATGCAAATGAATTGCCTAGCTCTTTCGCTACTCGCTCTTTCGTGGCGTTGAGCCGGGCATGCGCGCTCGTCTTGTCACTGTCCATCACCACTGCAACATTTCGGTTAAGTTTACGCAGTGAAATGAAATCATCGATCTCTGGATCGTTTGCCGAAAGATGTGCCAGCAATCGTCCGCCATAGAACATGATTGAATAGTCAACGCCCTCGATCAGGCTGGAATCAATCGCCTTCAGCCAGTGGTTGATATAGATTCGATCCGATGGGCCTTCCACCCAAACAACAGCATTCGATTGAAGCAAGTCTGAAGCCCTGTAACCCAGGGATTTGCATATTTCATGTCTTTCGCCAGGTGTGACGCTTAACTTGATGCTCGCATCGCCATGCAAATTCTCGACGCTAAAGATCGAAGCTGGAACTGAGTCAATAACGCTCGCTGAGTGTGTTGCAATAAAATATTGATTGCTAGTGTTATGTTTAAGATAGCGGACTAGCTTGCGCTGAAGAAGTGGATGCAAGTGAATTTCGGGTTCTTCTATACATACAATTTGACGCTCTAACATCGTGCAGAATGAAGCAATCATGATGACTTCATGAATGCCGGTCCCTAGGGACGATAATGGAAGGATTTTTCCGTCCATATGCACGAGAACATAGCGTCGATCATGCGGAATTTCGATAGTGGCGTCTGCAGACTCGGTAACCGCGCTCAGAAAACCATTAATGCTATCGAACTGTTGCCGAAGATGTCGTTCGTTGTGAGGAGGGTTCTGAAGTTCCGCAAGCTTGTCTATAAGTCCCTTCCCACTGTAATCCTTGAACTCCAAACCTTTTTCGGACACCTCTCGAATCGCTGGTATGAGCTGAACTTTAGGATAGGACTGAACAATTGATTGAATGATCTGCTGGAAGACGCCAATAGTCCAGTTGGGCATGTTGCCCCCTCTGCCACCTGTAACGACTTGCCATAAGTTCTGCCATTGATCCGCGCTCAAAACGTCCAGGTCACTCGGGTCATAGAGGAATTTTGGCATCCTCCCTTGTTGGTCCGGCTCAAGCCACAATAAATCGTTATTTTTTACTAATGAGGCATGGAGTTTTTCTACCTCATCCTTGTAATTATTGCGTGTCAGGCTAAGAGTGTGGGTTACGAAATCCTTGCTCGAGACGCCAAACGCAAAGCGCACTGCGGCATCGCTCTTCCCGATCCGGACATCATCCGGCGTGAACTTTCTTTTCCAAGTGTCATTTCGGTCGCTTCCGTGAAGATAGTTGGCGATGAATTGAAGGACGGTGGACTTGCCAGAATTATTTGGCCCGATGAAGAAGTTCATTTGTTGGAACGGGCCAATGAACTTTCGTTCGCCGATTGCGCGAAAATTTTCCAGCGACAATCCGTCAAGAAATACAGCCACCATGTTTTCTCTCCCTGAATTCAACAGCGCGTAGAATCAAATATATCATCGCTTAATATTTTGTTGTGCGGCGTCCTGCTGGGAGTGTCCGTTTGTGGCCCTAGAGAGCAGTTGTTAGATGCGTAAGCAGCAGGTCGCGAATCCGCCCACGTTCGGCCCCGCTAAATCCCAGCAGTTGCCGGCGGGCGTATCGGATTAGGGGGCCGCCGCGCGTGGCGCCGTCCGTGCCACCGTCTTGATGTACGCGGGCGATCCTCGCCACGCGACCGGCATAGCCGACGCGCAAGCCGTCCGCGTCGCTGGTCGCGCGCAAATGCCGGGCCTGTCGAATACGACGGAACATAACGCCGCGTCGGATGCGGCCGACGCGGTCCTCGCGCTGCGGCTTGCGCGGCGCGTAGGCGCTGCCGTCCGGGTTGCACTGTTGGGCGATACGGCGCTGTTGCGACCGCCGCAGATCGACGGCCATCGCTTGCAGCAGCGTTCGGCGCGCAGACGGGGACAGCGCCGCAATCAACGGCGCCGCCCACGTTTCCAATTGCTCTAGATCGCTCACGGGACCATGCCGAAGTTCGTCCACGACTCAGCGTCGAACTTCGGCTCGGGCCAGGGCGTAATGCGGTCTTCGCCGTCCTGCAGAACGGTTACGCCAATGCGCTCGGTTAGCGGGAGCCGAATTTCCACGTCGGCCCGTTCGTGGTCGATCACGTCCACCTCAAACGCGATATCGCCGCGCCGGTCGGGATTGGCGAGCAATTCGTTTTGATGCAATGCCGCCCAGCGCAGGACCGCCAGAAACAAGCGATTGGCATCGCCCACGAAATCCACCAGCACCAGCGACAGCCGATAGCGTAGTTCGAACGATTCGTTTGGTTGCGCGGTGCTGATTAGGCTGCCTTCCTCTACGAACACCAGCAGGCTTTCGGGATTGCGTTGCAGTTCGGGAATCGCTTTCGCAAGATGAGCGCGCAGACTGGCCGGTTTGTTCATGGATCGCGCAGGCGTAGCAGTTCGCGCACGTAGTCTTGCAAGCCGATCACTTGTTCGGCGTTGGCGTGACAGGCAGCGTAGTTGTCGGCGACGGCGCCGGCAACGTCAGAGAGCGCAACGCCAGCGGCGGGCGCATCAGGATTTCCGGGGCTAGGGCCGGCGGGTTCGTTCGCTGCGGCGGCGTCATGCAGGCGCACAAACCCAACAGGCACAGTGCAAGCAGCGTCGGCATTCGGAGTGACATAGATCGGGATTTCCTTGGTGATGATTTGGGCGTTGGCGCGCACGACTTGCACGCGGTCCACGTAACGCACCACAACGCGCTCTGACGCCAACGCCAGATCGCGGGCGGCCTCGGCCTCGCGGCGGGCGTCGTCGGCCCGGCTGGCGCGTTCCTCGGCCGTATGGCGGCGACCGGTCTCGATCAGGACGAAGCCGCCGACCAGGGCGACTAGGATCAGCAGCAGGGCGAGCGCTCGGCTCATGCGGCCAGCCCGAACGCGGCCAGGGCGCGTTTGGTGCGCGCCGCGCGGTCTACCCAGCCGTTCGGCAGGCGGCGCGTGTCGGTGCGGCCCAGGTTGAGTTTGCGGCTCACGCCCAGCGTGTCGTTTTCATCGGCCAGGGCATTGAGCCCGCGACCGCGCCAGTACGCCGCCGCAATGTCGGCGCCGACTTCCACGCCCGTTGCAAGGTCGGGTTGCGCTTCCAGCGGCAGGCCGAGCAGGTCGCCGATCCAGCGGTAATTTGCGCGCCCGGTCAGATGCACCGGGCTACGGCCCCGGAAACGGTAGCCGTCGCCGCTGGACTCGTTGCCGTTGCCGTTGCTCGACGCATACACGCGATTGCCGATGCGCTCGGGCTGGCCGGCGTACTGTGCGGCCGTGGTCGGGCTGAAATGGTCTTCGAAGACTTCCAGCAAGCGCGAGGCCGAGTAATTCAAGTTTTCTTCCAGACGCGACAGGCCGGCGCTTTCATGCCCGAGCTGGGCCAGGAAGTGCGCGGCCCGGCGCGGCGTGGTGATGCCTTGGCGGTGCATGGCGCGCAGCAGCGGCGACAACCAGCGCACGGCGCGGGCGGGCGGGCATTGAACGGCGGCGGCCAATTGGGTTTCAGTGAACATGACGGCGGGGGCTCCGAATCGACAGACGGGACGCGCGGGGGTGGCCGTGGGCGATGTAGCGCCACCACGGGCACGGCGCTTGCAGCGCCAGGAAGATGCACAGGGCGCAGCGCAGTACGCGCTCAGACGGAAAGGCAATCGCCAGCCACGGCGGCCACATGACCGCGGCGCCCGCGCAGGACACGACCGCGACCAGGGCGAGCAGGCGCAGGGCGAAGCGAAGGACCGCGCCCAGGTCGGCGCGATCGATCGAGCGCCAACCGCCCGCGCCGTAGGCGGCGAGGTTCTGGGCGAAGATCATTCGCAGTTCGTCGCGCAGATCGGCGCCGGTCGGGGTGTCCTTGAGCATCGCCAGGGCGGTCAACAGAGCGACCAGGGCGCACAGCCAATCGAACAGGATCATTCCCGCTTGCCTCCGATAACGCGTTTCAACCGCTCGGCCAATGCCTCGCCAATGACCGGGATCAGGGATTGCGAAAAAAACGCGATCAGCAGCGCGAGCGCGGGCGCGACGGATTGCAGGAAGTCCAGGCCGGGGAACGTCGGCACAACGATGGCAATGCAGGCCGATACGGCGGCATAGGCGAGTGCCAGGCCGTACAGCCGTTTACGGGTGCCTCCGGGACGGCTGGCGAGCAAGCCGCAGGCCACGCCGGTAAACGCCATGCACAGCACCGCAGCCGGCACGCCGACGTGGGCGAGCGGCGAAGTCCAGGCGATCACGCCCAGCGATGAGGACGCGGCGGCCGTGCCGGTCAGTGCGGGAATGGACAACAGGGGTTCGGTCGGTGGCGTCATGCGGTCGATCAGTCCCAAAGTTGGATGAGGGTTTGGTGGGCCGGCGCGGTGGCGACGGGCGGCAACAGATCCACGGCCGTGCCGTGCGGCAGGATCGGCCCCAGGTCGGCTAGGCCGGGATTGGCGATGAGCGCGGCCTCTACAACGCCCGCCGTGCGTCCCAGGACGCGCCAGCACAGCGCATCCAGGGTTTCGCCCTGCGCGGCGTAGACGCGCATCAGATGAGTTCCACGACCGAACGCGTCGCGCCCGTGATATCGCTCACAGCCCACGACGCGTTGCGGCGCCAGTTGCCCGCGTGGTCGTGTGCGTCCTCGGTGCGACGCTCGCCGCTGCCGGTGCTGTCGAAGTCGGGATAGCGTTCCATCACGTCCGCTTTGAGCAGGCACGCGACGGCGCGGCGGTACAGCACCAACAGACCCGATTCGCCGTTAATGCGTCTAGATGGCACCGCAGCGAGCGAGGGATAGCCGGCGCCCTCGTTGCCGGCGCGAAACTCGCGCAGGCGCGCATTAATCGACATGGCAGCGTAGAGCGCCAGTTCGCGCAGGCGTTCGCCGGTCACGGTGCCATCAATGCGGCCGATCTCGCGCAGGTTCGACAGCGACAAGTCGGGAAACCATTCTTCGTTGGTCAGGGTGTCGCGTTCGGGTGCGGTGGTGTCCGGTGCGACGGCGATAAAAGCGCTCATGCGGTGTCCAAGTAAAACGGCGGTGGGGGGCGAGCGATTGGGGAGAGAGGTCCGCACGCTCGCCCCGCCGCCGTGCGCGCGGGTGGGCGACTCGGTAGAGCCAGGAGAGAGCCGAGACGGCGGGCGGATTACGCGGGTGCGGATTCCGGCCCGCCGTCTTCGGCTTGGCGCAAAGCGGGGACGCTCTTGTTCAAAGCGCGGTCGAGACGTTCGAGTTCCTTTTTGACGCCTACGCGGTCGTGCAACTGCAAGGCGCGGCGCAGATGGTCGCGGGCAATTTCCGCCCAGCCACGCGGGGCACCGGAATAGGGCGCCTCGCCGGCCTTCGCCATGTACGCGACCCCAAGCGCCTTTTGCAGCTTGGCGCGCACTTCGTCGGGCATGTCCTTATCGCGGGTCAGTTCCTCGGTGTGCGACAGCACGCCGAGCGAGAACGGTTCGCCGGTGTCCTGCGCAATGAACGCAGCTACGGCGATTTGCTCGGCGATCAAGGTCGCGGGCGTGCGTTGGTATGCGTCGGGCATCGCCAGATCGAAGCGCAACGCATAGTCGGCGATGCGCAGCGCGTCGGCGTAGTTGCCGGCGTCGATGTGCCACACCATGACGAACATCAACACCGCGTCTTGACCGCCGCGCCCGCTACTCAGCACGCCATCGACCCACGCCGCATACTCGGGCAACAGCTTGCGTTTGACTTCAATTTTTCGTTCGATCGACTGCACCAGCTTGAGGCGCCGCCGATCCTCGGCGAGCTTCATCAACATGAGTTCGTAAGCGTTAGCGTTGATCGGCTCGCCCGGATCGGCCGCCGCCGAAGCCTCGGCGGCGGACACCCGTTCGAAATGATGACGTGCGAGTGTCATCGCTTACTTCGCCGGGACAATCTGTATGTTCTCGATCAGGCAACCGGCCGCGTAGTCCTCGACCACATACGCATCGTTGGACGATTCGTAGTTCTCGATACGGTCACGCTTAGCGTTGTCGGTGATGGTTCGGCGGCGTGAACCTTCCTGCCAGTAGATCGACAGATTGTCCAAGCGGGTGATGAAGATCGAATTCGCCGGGAAGTAGGGCACTCGCACCGCGCCGTGGTCGCCGATGCGCTTCTGACTCACGATCATGTCAGCGGCCAGCTTCTCGGTCGGTACGTTCTGGTTGAGCAGCGGAAAATACTTGTCGGCCAGCAGGCGACGGCCGCAGATCGCGACCAGCCCCGCGTCTTCCTGCCACCACGGCGCGATGAGGTTGTTGACGGCATCGAACACCAATGCGTCAAGGTTGCCGTAATCGGCGTTGTCGCCGCCGATCAGGATCGCGCCGCCCGCCTTGCCCTTGTTCAACACGCGAGCGGAAGCGTTTTCGCGGTACTTCTGCAACCAGCCCTTGTTCACGTCCTGCAAGAGCGGGTTCTTAATACGATCCGAGTTCGCGACGCGATCAACGCCATTGAAGCCGATAATCATGCGGTCCAACGCCTGCCGCTGGAGCAAGCTATTGCGCACGCGGGCTTGGAAGTCCTTGAACTTCGCCCAGGCGTCCAGCTTGGAATACTTAATGTGGGTATCGCTGTTGGTCTTGGTGCATTCGTAGCCGGTGACGTCGATGCCGGTCGGGTCGGCGGTCTCGCGGTCCTTCTCATCGGTATTGGTCGTGCTGGCGACCGGCTCGCCGATGCCGAGCCCGAGCTTTTCGCCCTTGATCTCATCGACCGGCTGAATGTTCACGGCCTGAAGGAAGACCGAACTTTCTTGCATCCGGTTTTCCATCGTCTGTTGGACGCTCGGCGCGACCGCGAATTGTTCGGTGGCGCTCTCCGCATCGTTGACGGTCGCGACTTGGGCGGTGTAATCGTTGAACTTCTTGCGGGTGTTCTTGAGCATTCGATAGGACTCGAAAAAGGGGAGGGCAGCGCGAGGCGGATTAGCAGTCGGTGAAGGCGTCGGCGTCGGCACCGGTCGCGGTCGGCCGGTTCGGCTCGCCGTTGGGCGTCACGTCGAGCAGTTCCCGAAACGCTTTGAGTTCGCGTTCGGTGTCCGAGCGATAGCGGTCGAATTCTTCGCGGATTGCCTGCGCCTCGCGGTTGCGCTCGCCGATGGCGGTTGACGTATCGCCGGCCACCTTGGCGATTTGTTCAACCGCGCTATGCACGTCGGCGAACCGGGCATCGTCGGTGCGGCTCTTGATGCCGAGCAGCGAGCGGACTTTGTTGAACAGCGTTTCGCCCGGCGTTGCGGGTTCTTCGGCCTCGTCATCGAATGAAAACTCGATGGGTTCGGCGACGGTAAACACAGAGTTGGCGCTGAACTTGCGCGAGGCGTAGGGATGGCCGCCGGGGTTGGTGGCGGCGAAGGTCAGCATTTCAGTCCCCAGGCTCGCGGGGCTGTCGGTGACGGCTAGTCCCGTGAGATAGGCGCGGCCGGTGCTGGCGAAATCGGGCTCGATCTCGATAGACGAATAGAGCTTCTGTTTCTTCTTGTTGAGCGCGACCAACGAAGTCGTGGGCTGAATCTGGGCGAACAGCGCGAGTTTGCGTTCGCCGTTGATCTCGACCATTTCGGTTTTGAGCGCCAGCACGTCGCCATACGCACCGAAGGGGGATTCGGGACTGACCGAGCGAATGTGTTCCATCCACACACGCGCGGCATAGGTCTCGCGGTTGTAGGTGGCGGCCGCGTCGAGCAGCCACGAACGTTCGATTACACGTCGGTCGCACGTGTTGCCCTCGACAGCGACGCGGTAGAACTTGACTTGCTTTGCCACCAGAGAACCCCGGACGAATGTTGTTTCGATGGGGTTATGGTCGATGCCGGCAATGGCTCGCAGCAACGCAACACACGCGTGTAAAGCGCATACACGCGGCGTAACGTTGCAAGCTTCGTGCGCGCGCGAACTAGCTTGCGTGCATGCTTTCATTCACGCCTGCGCCCAACATCGATCACCGCCGCAGTGCCCGCGCTCTGTACTGGCAGGGCTGGCGCATTACCGATATCGCGAAGTTCTACGCGCTTGCGCGAACCACGGTCGAAAGCTGGAAACAGCGTGACAAATGGGATGACGCATCGCCGATTGAGCGCTTGGAATCCTCGATTGAAGCGCGGGTGGTGCAGCTCGTCCACAAAGACCCGAAGACCGGCGCCGATTACAAAGAAATCGACCTGTTATGTCGCCAGATCGAACGCACGGCGCGGGTGCGCCGCTACAGCGAGCCGGGCGGCCACGAAGGTGACTTGAATCCGAACATCGCGAACCGCAACGCAAAGCCAAAGCGTAAGCCAGTGCGCAACGCGTTCAGCGAGGAACAGCAAGCAAAACTGATTTCGTCGTTTGACGATCAGCTATTCGGCTATCAACGGTACTGGCGCAAGAACGCATTCGGCGAGCGCATCCGCAACATTCTGAAATCGCGCCAGATCGGTGCGACGTTCTATTTCGCGCGTGAGGCATTGGTCGACGCGCTGGAAACCGGCCGGAATCAAATCTTCCTGTCGGCTAGCAAGGCGCAGGCGCACGTGTTCAAACAGTACATTGCGCAGTTCGCGCAGTCCGTCGATGTGGACCTGACCGGCGATCCGATCATCTTGCCGAACGGCGCGACGCTGTACTTCCTCGGCACCAATGTGCGGACGGCGCAGAGCTATCACGGCAATCTGTACTTTGACGAATATTTTTGGACCCATCAGTTCGAAGAATTGCGCAAGGTCGCGGCCGGCATGGCGTTGCACAAGCACTGGCGGCAAACCTACTTCTCTACGCCGTCGAGCGTCACGCATCAAGCCTATGCGTTCTGGACGGGTTCGGCGTTCAACAAGGGACGCAGGAAAGAGGATCGGGTCAAGGTTGATGTGTCGCACGAAGCCCTGCGCGACGGTCGCATGTGCGCGGATGGTCAGTGGCGCCAGATCGTCACCATTGAGGACGCGCTACGCCAGGGCTGCAACCTGTTCGACCTCGATCAACTGCGCTTGGAGTACAGCCCGGACGAATGGGCGAACTTGCTTATGTGCGAGTTCGTGGACGACACGCTATCGGTATTCCCGCTTGCGGAGATGCAGCGGTGTTTTGTCGATTCGTGGAGCGTGTGGGATGACTTCAAGCCGTTTGCGCTGCGACCGCTCGGCCATCGTGAGGTGTGGGTCGGCTATGACCCCGCCTTGACCGGCGACAGTGCCGGGCTGGTCGTGGTCGCGCCGCCGCTGGTGCCGGGCGGGAAGTTCCGTCTGTTGGAAAAGCACCAATGGCGCGGAATGGACTTCAAGACCCAAGCCGAGCGCATCCGGAAAATCACGCAGCAATACAACGTGACCTATATCGGCGTGGACGCAACCGGCGTCGGTGCGGGCGTCTTTCCGTTGGTGCGCGACTTCTTCCCGAGCGTTCGCAACATCACGTATTCGGTGGAAACCAAAACCCGAATGGTGTTGAAAGCAAAGGACGTGATCGCCAGCGGGCGTTTGGAGTTCGATGCGGCGTGGACCGATATCGCGCAGGCGTTTATGTCGATCCGCAAGGCTCTGACCGCGACCGGCCGACAAGCCACTTACGAAGCCAGCCGCAGCGATGACATAGGCCATGCCGATTTGGCTTGGGCCGTGATGCACGCGTTGGACAACGAGCCCTTAGAGGGCATGACCGCCCGCCATCGTTCCATTGTGGAGATAATTTGATGAGTTCTGTTGCGCCTGCGGAAGCGGCGACCCATACGAAAGCCAAGGCGCAAGCCTTCAGCTTCGGCGAGCCGGTGCCCGTGCTGGACAAGCGCGGCTTGCTGGAGCATCTGGAATGCGTGCGCGCTGGCAAGTGGTACGAACCCCCGGTGTCGTTGGATGGTCTAGCGCGGGCGTTTCGGTCGAGCCCGCATCATGCATCCGCGATGTATACGAAGTGCAATATTTTGGTGTCCACGTTCGTGCCGCATCGCTTGCTCAGTGGCGATCAGTTCGAAAAGCTGGCGCTAGACACGATTGCCCTCGGCAATGGATACCTTGAGCGGCGGGACGCGCGGAGCCGCAAGCCGTTGGCGCTGAAACATGCACTGGCGAAGTTCGTTCGGCGCGGAGTGGATGATGGTCAATACTTCTTCGTTCGCGGTTGGGAAGACGAACATGAATTCGCGACCGACAGCGTTTTTCACGTCATGGAGCCGGATATCAATCAAGAGATTTACGGCGTTCCGCAGTACATGAGCGCGTTGCAATCGGCGCTGTTGAATGAGTCGGCGACGTTGTTCCGGCGCAAGTATTACCTCAACGGCAGCCATGCCGGTTTCATCATGTACGTCAACGATGCGGCGCAGGATCAGGCTGACATTGATGCAATGCGCAATGCGCTGCGCGATGCGAAGGGCGTCGGCAACTTCCGCAATCTGTTCCTGTACTCGCCGAACGGAAAGAAAGACGGCGTGCAGGTCATCCCGATTAGCGAAGTCGCGGCGAAGGATGAGTTTCTAGGGATCAAGGGCGCGACACGGGATGACGTGCTCGCCGCGCATCGGGTGCCGCCGCAGTTGTTGGGGATCGTGCCGAACAATACGGGCGGCTTTGGTGACGTGGAGAAGGCGGCCCGAGTGTTCGCACGAAACGAATTGCTGCCGCTGCAAACCCGATTCCTGCGCATCAATGAGTGGATAGGAGATGAGGTGGTGCGCTTCCTGCCGTATTCGCTTGATACGGCGGGGTAGTTCGCTTGGCCGGCGAGTGTCGCGCCATGCGAAGAGCATGGCGCGACTGTTGATGCTGATCAGATTGCACTATGGAACGTGGGTCAGTCGGTGATAATGACTCGATTGATTCGCTTTGGTTCGCCGCTCGGACGTTCCTTCAGCGACCCGGCTGGTCTAGTGCATGTGCTCGTATGATCGACCGCATTTGTTACGACGCCATTGGCGTCGACCAAAGTGGTGCGCCACTTAAATACAGCTGTAGGCAACGGGTCGCCGGGGGTGCATTTGAAATTGAACGTCAGCGGAGACGGGGCGCTGTTGGGGTAGCTTCCGTCGTAACTACTGCATGACCATCCGCTCGCACACTGAATGTTCTTCGTCTTCCGTTGTACCGGAAATACGGGAGTGCCGGCGTAGTAGATTTTGGCGGGAATGTTCACTTGCTGCGGCCCTGATACATCCGGAATGCTTGTGATTCGAAGGGCCTTGTAATTGTCAATGTAGGCTTGCTTTTCGGCTTGGCATAACGTCCGCTGACTATCCCCTGGCCCGAACTCCGGGAACATCGCACAGGCTCTATCGGTTGCATCGTGATCAAACCCGACAACATGTCCAAACTCGTGGAGTATTACGGATTGCCAATCAAGTGATTCGAGAGGAATGGGCTCTAAGCAAGAAAACTGCACCTGCGTCGGATCGAGATTCCGGAGGCGTCGCTTGTCTACCCGAATATCCGCGTAGTCAATGATTTTGGTCGTGAGATTCCATTTTAGCCTCGTGCCCATTGTGGCTCGCGCATCCTGCAGGATTCCGTCGTCAATAGTCACGTTCGCTCTATCGTATGCGTCCGTTTGATCTTCGATACGAGGCGTGCTAATAAAAAAGTCCGGAACCAGGATGAAATTTGCGCCCACGGCGTTCCAAGTATTAATGGCGTTCGTGGTGGGCTGGACGCAGTCCGTAGGAATCGAAATGTGCATGCCTACGATGATGGAAGCTGGGCCATGTTTTGCTAAAGCGGTAGGAAGCGCAGCATGAGCCATCCCTGCACAGATCATTGCTCCGGTAGTTAACAAGGCACGTAGGGTAAAGGTTTTCATTGCAACCCTCCGACCTTGTTCTTACGTTTGGAAAGACTCTTTAGATCGGCCTCAACAGATTTGATGTCTTTCGGATTGACGCCAACCTGCATTGAGTGAGAACGACGAAGCAATAGGCCATCGTCAGCAATCTCATACGCATCGTGCGGCAGCGCGGTGAAGCTGCTTTCGGACTGCTTGTTAGTCAGAGTAACGAACTGTTCGTACCAGTTCTTGGATAGAACGAGTAGATATTTCTTGCCCGGCACGAAGTCGATATCGGTAAAATCCTTCTGATAATTTCCGTTCGGTAAAGGCCCAGAATTCCTAGGGATGCGAACTACATCGCCGGGCACTCGCGATCCTTTCAACGTCTTCCCGACCGTGAAGGGGATTTCGGCGAGAAACCCGTCAATACGACTCCGCTCCTGTTGCGCATCTCCGGCTGTTGCGATCACGATGGTGTCGGCCATCAACATCGCTTCAGATGACGATGTTGTTCCCCCAAAAAACCTATGGGCGATATCAAAGAGATCGATGTTGAGCTTCTTGTAAGTTTGAACGTCCGCAGCCGTAAAGCCCAATGCTGCTAAATCGATTGCGGTGTCACGCGATGCTGCGTCGGAAGCACTCGCGGATGAAGCAACACGCACGTTGCCCGTTCCAAGCAACTGCTGATAGTTGGCCAGCCGGCCGCGTCGCGTGACGGCTTGAAGGCGCTCTTGCTGATCTTTCTGTGCCTGCTGCTGCTTAGTTACAGGCACCACGTTCTTGACTTGCGCGTATGTCGGGCTGGATGCGCCAATTCCGACTGCCACGGTTGCAAATAGTAAGGCTCGCCACATTTTCACTTTTCTCCATGTGAGGTGTGTTACCTGATATCCAATCCCCTCGCTGTCACCACCAGATTCAACGTCGTGGCCGCTTAGCGTTGGCTTGCAATCACGATACCGGTGCCGTTAGCGCACTTTCTCGTGAATCCTTTCTATCATTACCTAGCCCCATCGCTAGGGACGAGACGGGGCGCGTAGTTCTCTAAAAGAGCGGGAAAGTGTTCAGAGTTCCGGGCGCATCGCGTCCGTTTGCTTTTGGCTCTGCTCTTGCTGCGCCAGCTCTCGTTCTTTGGCCTGTTGCAGCTCGTAATGCTGGGTAAGTGCCTGCGCCTCGCGCAACGAGTCTTGCATCGGCGGCGCCGGCCCGTTCGCCTCAACGCCCGCACGATATCCCGGCGTCACACTGCCGAGCCATAGCGTGCCGTCTGCAACGCCAACCTGTCCAAGCCGGTCAACATCCGGTATGCCGTTGCGCTTGGCCTCAACCATCGCGAGCGCGACGGTTTCATCGGACACATTCGGCGCACTCCCGCGAATCTTGGCGAACATCGCTTGATCTTTCGGACTTAGTTGCGACAGATCGAACGATGGCTCGGGCGTAGGGTTCGGCGCAGTTCGCGAAGGCTCATGCGTCTGGTCCTCGTCGTCCCTACCGTCTGCGCGCGACGGTGCCGCGCGCCCCGGTGCATAGGCGACCGCTTCGGCGAGCGGTGCCGGCTCGCGGGTTTGCGCGGTCACTGTGGATTGGTTGCGCTTTTCCGCCTCGACGGTCGGGGCTGTCTCTCGCGTCGGAGTGTGGGGCGGCGTGTCCGGTGCCGTGCGGTCGGGAGACCGTACGACCTGCGGCGTGTCGTCGCTGGCTGCTGTAGGCGGTCGGTGTTCGTGTACGGGCCGCGCATGCGTCTCGTAGGGCGCAGGAGCGACAACGGCGACGGGTTCCGCGGTCGCCACGGGGTCGGGCCGGGGCGCGCTGCGGGCCGGCTCCTGTGACGATGCAGGCGCGTCCGGGCCGCCGACCTTGGATGACTCGATACGCGCATGTTGTGCCGCCGACAAAGCTTGTTGCGTCGTCGGGTCGGTCATGCCGGTATCGGTCATCCCTTGATCGCGCTGGAACTGGCGCACGGCTTGTTCCGTCGCGGCGTCGTACTGTCCCGTTAGCGGCAAGGGCTCGCCGTCTGGACCGCGATAGCCGACTCGTTGCAGCTTGAACTGCAACAGTTCCACATCCTGCCCTTGGCTGCCTGGACGCAGCGTATCGTCCTGCGGGGGCGCGGCGGTGCTCGGTGGCGTGATTGCTGCATCCGGTGCAGGGGCGGCCGGTTGTGATCGCGTTAGCGGCGGCGCGTCTTCGGGCGCCACCGCTTGAGGTTGCGCAACGGGCGGCGTTTCCGCTTGCGTGGGCGGCTCCGGTTTGGGCGGTGTTGGCTCGGGTACCACTTCCACCGCAGACGCTGCGGCGACTACCGCAGGCGCGGGGGTGAATGAACGCTCACGTTCCGGGCCGCTATCCGACAGGGTGACCGAAGGGGCTTCGGTGCGAGCGGGCGGCCTGTCGATCGCTATCGATTCCGCGCGAGGCGCATCGGGCGAAGCGGCCTGCACGGTTGTCTGTTGTGCGACCTGCTGCACTTGATCGTGCGACAGACCTTCCCGATTGGCTTCGCGCAAGGCTTGTTCGTGTGCTTCGCGTTGCTGCGGTGATAGCGCGGCGATTCGCAATTCCGGCGTGTCCGGTATGAGCGGGGGTGGCGCTCGTAAGTCCACCATCGCTAATGCTATTTCATCTGGACTCGTCACCGCCGCCACGCGGACGACGCCTGCGCTGTCGGTGCGCAGATGATTGATGGGGCTGTTTACGTCGTACTTGCCTTGCGCACTACGCTCAAGTGACAGCGACGATGTTGCGCGGTCGATGCCCTGTGCGTCGCGTGTTCGCTCCACGGCTTCCATCGCGGCGGCAAAATGCTCCGGGTCCGGCTGGACGCCATACGCCCTATAGGTCGTAAGCAGATTGTCCCGGTCTTGTTCCTCTCGCGTTGGCGGTTGCCATTGCGGAATGGTCGCCGTTTGTTCTTTATGCTGCGCAATCTGCGGTTCCAATGCGTTGCGCGTGTTGTCTAGCTCTTGCTGCAAGTTGCCTTGTGCAATCGTGCCCGGTGCGCCTT
The DNA here is from genome assembly GCF_052078715.1 of Lysobacter sp. CA199. Taxonomy (NCBI): domain Bacteria; kingdom Pseudomonadati; phylum Pseudomonadota; class Gammaproteobacteria; order Lysobacterales; family Lysobacteraceae; genus Lysobacter; species Lysobacter sp. CA199. The sequence goes on from NZ_JBQJIL010000011.1 coordinate 106,181, forward strand.
CGCGCTGCCATTGACCGTTTTCGTTGTGGCGGTATTGCTTGCCGTCAGACGCTGTTAGGGTGCCAGCGCTCAATGCCGCATCTACGGCGGGTAGCTTCTCGCCGAACGATTGCCAGCCAGCGGCGCGATAGGCCAGTTCGTAGCGTGCGGCAATCGGAGCCGGCCCGCTGGCGATGTTGTCGCGGATGATTTGCTCCGACGCGGCATTTAGCTCGGCTGCGCGCTCCGGGGTGGCGGATTCGGCGTGAGTCATAGGCACGCCGCGCTGTTCAAAGCCGACGACGACGTTTCGATTCCATTCGCCGGTTTGGGGGTTGTGTTCCCAATCGGCTCTTTGCAGGCTTGCCGTATCGCTCCGCACGGCGCGGAGTGTGTACGGATCGCGCGGCGGCTCCACGTTCCCCAGCGCTAACGCGGTCGCGGCATTGCTCGCCTTGTAGCTCAATTCGCGGGCCTTTTCCGGCAATGCAGAAAACTCCTGCTCAACGGGTTTACTCAAGCTGTCGCTGTTTAGGTTCGCCGGTTGGTCGCGGACCCATTGCCGCCCGTTGAAACTCCAATCTACCTGCTCACGGTCGGTCTGATTAAAGACTTTGTGGTCATCCCACAGTTTGGCGATCTTCTCGCCAACGTAGCTACCAGACACCCCGCCGACCGCGATAAAGCCGAGTGCACCGACGCCAGTCCAGCCGCCAACGGCGAGGCCGGAAGCTGCGCCACCAACAAAACCGCCGACACCCCGACCAGCGTAGTGCGCCATCTGCGATTGCGCGGCGAGCGGATTATCTTGCGCAAGAGACCTCGCAGTTCGCTCGCCGGCCTCGGCGGCCTCAACGACCCCAGCGACCAAGCCAGCGCCGACAACTGCCTTAATCGCCGCGCCGCGCCCTATGGCTCGCGCGGTCGAGCGCTCCGTGGTGGCTAAGTCAGCTTCGATGTGGGGCGCAAACGTCGCGCGAAGTTCGGTGACGCTGGACTCCGAAACCGTCAATCGCCCTCCGCCATGAGCTTGATTGATCGCATCGCGCAGCGTGAGGTGACCATCGACGCCTTCGCCTTTCGTAGGTTTGAGGCTTGGTTGATTTACCGCCCTTACTGTCGCGAGAACATTTTTCTCGGAGTGGACAACCGCAGCCCACTCCGACTCAGGCATAGGCAGCTTGTGGACCTGGCTGATTTGTGTGGCGTGGGACCGGGCGTATCCCTCGACATCATCGAAAAAATCTTGTGTTTTCAGTCTGGACTGCGCGGAAGTCATTCCGGCCGGCGTGTTCGTATAGACGTCGCCGTTTACCAATGCGACCTTGAGTGTGTCCTGCAAGTGATGCACACGTTCAACCACGCGCTCCGCAGCGGCGCGATCGCCGTTGAGCGAGGCCTTTCCATCCTTGGTTGCGGAGATCTCGTTTAGCTGAAATAGAACGCCGTCCGAGTACGCCTTGAAGTGGCCTCCCGTGTGAGGGCTGACTCCTAACGTGCCGGCTAGCACTTTGTCATCGGGTAGATAAATCGTATTGCGGGGACTGTCGAGATCGTGCAGCCCCATTGCCTTAAGCTTTTGTAAGAGCGGGCTTCGGTCGAAAGCCTTGTTCTGCTCGATACAGTGATGCCACTCGAAGACGTGGCGCTCTGGCGAATTCATGCGGCGTATCCCTGCCTAAATGTGATGCCTGGACTTGCGACGAGGACCAATCAATCCTTGGTCATGTCAATAAAGCGGATGCCAGTAAATCCATGTCCGCCAAGTGAATTTCGCGTCACCCAGTCGCAGAATACGAAGTCCCCTGAATATGGCGTTCTGAAGACGTGTGCGGCGTCCAGCACGTCACTCTTGAACACCAAATTGACGTTCCCTCCCAGGCGGTAATATTTGCCGTTGTCGTATTCATCACTCATAACGACCCGGAGTCGCGAGCGCTCTTCGTCCACGGCATCCAGTTCGCGAACGACATCGCATAAGAAACGTTGAGGCCCAGGTGTCCCGTCAGGGAGCGTGAAGTCGCATGCAACGAATGCGAAGCCTTGTGGATCGACCGTCTCTAGCACGTTCTTCAATGGCTCCGAGACAAGCCAATATCCACTCAGACTAGCCTCAAGATCGCGAGGCATGTCGCCTGCGTCCGGGTCATAAACCAGATGAGGTTTTTCTGGCATCGCCGGGAACCCACCGCTCTCCGGCCGAATAATTAAGCGGGGTGGGCTCAGCAACTTGTGTTCATTGGCGATCACGACGCCATGTCCTGGACCCTCGCCACGTATGTCCGTGTCGATGATGAAGAACTTCCCCTGCTTGGGAACACGCTGCGTGTTGGTTTGCATGGCGGCTGCGCTCGTCATTACGGTGTCCGTCCTGGATTGCAGCGAGTATCGCCTATGGGCTGTACCGCTGGCATAGGATTTTTCCTACGCGAGAGTAAGGCCCCCCCTCACGGGACTAGTTATGTGTCGCAAGTCGCACGGAACTGCGTCTGAGGGCGTGCGGGGCAGCTAGAGGCGCTGGCGCGCGGTCGAGACCCCGCCACGCCTTCCCGCTACTTGTGCGGCATTCGACTCAAATCGTAGAGGCGGCCGGGAGTCCCGCCCGCAATGGCGATAGCTACGCTCGGCGGGAGCACTTTTTCGACGCGAATAGACGCACGCAAGACGGTTCTTCGGGGCTGCGGCGGGTGCCGATTCCGCACGCTCGATCAGTCGATGAGATGAGCGGAAATCGCGGCGCTTCCCCAGGTATGGGGAGGGGGCATCGGAAAACGGTAACCTCATCCGAAAGGCGCGTTTTTAGCTCTTAAGCAACTGATATAGAACGGGTTCTCAGGTTACCGCAGAGCGGTAATTTTCGGTAACCCAGCCGGTAACCAGTGAGTAAGTGGTTGATTTTTAAGGGGGAGCTAAGGTCAAGACATTACCTATATATAGAGGTAATTAATTACCTTCTAGTTACCCTAATGGTTACCGCCGCCCATCGCTGTAAGTCATTGTCAATATTAGGGAAAGTGGCGCCTCTGAGTCCACGTTACCCATGTTACCGATTTCCGATGCCCCCCCAAATGTTCCGGACCCCAATAGCTCCGGCCAAAGTCTGCACAATTTCGAGCTGTGAGCGGGCGACTTCGACGGGCGCCATGCCTTCCAGCCTTGTTCGAACCGGGTCGTGATCGCGCCGCGCGTCCCCCTTAGCGCCGATCTTGCGCTCGGCATCGCCGGCAAGGTCCTGGACGATGAGTAATGGCAGCCCGAGGAACGGGGAGACCCAGGTCGCTGGGTACGGCGTCGTGCTCTGATTGAACTGCGTGGAGATGACGGCGGTTCCGGGATACCCTCGAACTCTAGGGCATAGCGGATACGGGCCGGGTCGGTACTGTATTCGTGTGCTGTCGCGGGGCGAGTTATTTATTAATCATCATCTCGGGCACGATGGTTCGAGAGTGCCCGCTCTACTTGGGCGCGCATTCTCTTGATCTCTTCGGCGGCTCGTCGCTGCTCCTCAAGTGTCTTGGGCATACGTCCGAAAGCATCGGCTTTGATGACCCTGCCGTCATTCATCTGCGCATATGTCTCCCCCGTATTCCGCCATAACGCGGTTGTTGGAAGGAGCGTTCGTCCGAGGTCCGGCCATTGTGTTCGAGGGTGGACCGTTTCAGGAAACAGCCACTCCTCGCGGGATGCTGCCACGTAGCGGGTTGCGCGCTTTTTGAGTATCAGGTTGATCGCAGCAACTTGGGCTGCATTGATCTCGCGATGTTCTATTTGATGCGTCGCAACTAAAGAAAATCCATACATACGCGGATTAGTGCGAGGCCGCTTTAACTGTGCGCGCATGTCAGGCTTATGCGCGTACTCCGAATGAGTAAGAACTAAGCATCTTTTTGCATCGAGAGGGAAAATAGTTTGAGTCCCTTTCCAGAACGCACCAGGGTCATTAGGGGGGCGGCATTCGGCTGCTCCGGAGTATGACGCCTTGTTGTAGGACGTGACGGGGTGATCTGTAATGATGAATCCGGCGTCGGGGTCATTGGTGTACACAATGTCTTGAAACCCCTCGGACCAAGCCAAGCAGCGCAGATCACGAAACTGTTCTAGTCCGCGCATGATTTGAAAGTGATTCGCTGCTCCCGGCATCCAAGACTTCAGCCAAGCTAGGCCCTTCGGCGTGCGTAGAGTTTGCGCCGACATATATGAGAAAAAATTCTCAAAGTGATCTTGGTTGATCGGAGTTCGCGCGGGGTTGCTTGCAACCACATCTAGCGCTAAAGCGCCAAGACGATCGACCTCGCCAAAGAACAGCGTTTCGTACAGGTCGCGATTTCGACCAGGTACGTCGACCGAATAGAGATTTGGGGAGCAAAAGCATTTCTTTGTCCCCCATTGCTCGCAATCCCTCATGCGGACGCGGCGTCCATTGACCTCTCTCCATGGATCGAGGTTCAAGTAGTGCAGGTTTGTCTCATTCGCCGAGAGGAATCGGCGCTGATACCACTGCGGGACGTAGTGATGACTTGTCATGTTCTTAAGGTTGTTGCGGCTTCGTTGAGTCGGTCATGTCAAGTGGATGTTCCCATTTGTACGTCTCCGGAAGCTCCACGGGCTTGCTTAGGTATCTGTTAAGCAATTCAGCAAGTTGGCGCAATTCTCGATCAATGACCAAATGGAAGTTGTCTATTTTTTCTGTCTTCAAGAATGAGTGGCCAAATTCGGCTGTCGGAAATGTCTCGGCAGCGCCCTCTACCCATCCGTTATACAGTTTCAGTGATGCCCTGAGATTTGTTATCGCGACAGCAAGCGGTTTCTCGAAGTTCAATACGTCGTCCTCAGTTGGAAGGTCGCACTTGATGAGGAGTACGTTCGCAACTGCTTGGACGCCGCTTTCTTCTAGAAAACGTTGCATGCGTGGAACAACCTCTCGAAGAAGCTTCAGGGTCATATGAGCTTCTTGGATCGATGGCGCCGCGGCAATCGCCGCGAGTTCGGCACGGAATATGGACTTTTTGCGCTCCCGTTCCCGCTCCCGTGAATGCAGCCATAGAGGGACTAGCATTGCGACTACGATTGCGGCCCACGTGCCAACTCCCGACACCCAGGTACCTATGTCGCCCCAGGCGGCCTCGTTAGGGCAAAAAATCGCTTTCATATTCGAATTTCCTGGCATGGCGATGCCTTCTTAATTCTTTCTGCTTGCTAGCATTTCGCGCACGCTAGCGATTGCTTCTTGGCTGAGTTTGCCGTGCGCGGATTCAATCGTAAAAAAACGAGTCAATCTCTCGTAATCGGCCTCGTTCGTGGTGACTACGATCTTTGATGGGTCTTCAGGCTGTCGGTGTGGTGCGCGGCGCCCTTCAAACAATCCGGAAACGAGTTGATTCTGCGCCTCGACGCGAAGGTCCATTACATACGACACCAGATCGTTCGCGTGTTCTTCAAAGCTTAGTCGGTGCTGCTCGTACTGTTGGAACAGTTCTTCGTTTATCGCCGGATAAAAAATCTGCTTAACGTTGTCGCCAATGTCGTGGCGAGGGAGCAGCCTGACTGCTATGGGGACCAAACTGTTGAAGTCCTCTCTCGTGTCGTGCGAGGCGGAAATCAGCGCGAATCGAAACACATCAAGCCTAGGAATCGATATCTCCCATTTTTCCACTTCGCGTATTAGCGCGCTTATGGCTTTCCCGGCGTCGCCGTGTAGATCAACTAGTACCTCGGCGCTTTGCGAAATCTCTGTCAACGGGCCGGCGCGGCCCCTGCTTCTGAGGTGAGTGTCGATACTCCATCCGCCACGCCTTAGGTAGGAGTTAACATCCAAAATCGCCTCGTTAACAGCGGTAGCGTGGCTGCTCAATGATTCGTAGATGATTAGTTGAAGTTCGTTTCGCTTGCCTTCGCGCTGAACTGCCAAGGACGCCTCGTGTCCCCGGTTAACTTGGTGCAAGATCATCTGTGCGCCTACAACGATCCCCGCCACGGTAAGCAAGTGGCCTCCGATTGCGGCCGCATTACTCAGCCACCACGCACGATCCAGAACGCCAAACAACGAAAGTACGCCGAAGGCAATAAATAGCCCGGCGATCAGTAATAGAACAATTCGAACCGCAGTAGGGAACATTGCAGGCCGCCGTGCAGACATTTGGTGCCCTCCGTGTTGGTGTCTTTCGATCCTAATAAAACGTCCTCAGGCAGCCTTCTTGCGCCGGAGATCAGCCACTTCATCGCGGTGGAGTGTTTCAGGGCGTAGCTGTGTGTACCGCTTCAACTCGTTCCAACTCTTGTGCAACGTCACGGCTGCGACCTGCTCGATGGAATAGCCCTGTTCGAACAAGCGCGACGTGGCTTCGTGGCGCAGGTCATGAAACTTCAGGTTCTTGATTCCTAGTGCCGCGCAGCAGCGGGTGAATGCGGTGCCGACAGAGTTTGCATCGTAAGGGAAAACTTCGGGGCTGCCCTTCGGTTGTCGCTGCACCAGCTCCCACATGTTGCCGAGTAATGGGAACCGTTGGTGATTTCCTTCCTTATCTCGTGGGTGCTTCGCATCGCGCAACAATGCGGTTCGCGTCTCGGCATCTAAGTCGCTGCGCATTAGTCGAACTATTTCGGACTCTCGTTTGCCGGTCCCAATTGCGAAATCGATGATGTCGTTCATCGGGATTTTCATGCGCCACGCGTTTTGGGCGAAGCGCTGCTTAATCGCCTTCAGTTCGTCTTCTGTCGGGCGTCTGTCACGCTTGCGCGACTTGGCTACCAGTTTCAACAGCTTCAGCGTGGGGCGTGCATCAGCGACTGGGTCATGATCTCGGTACAGGCTCAGCTTTCCAAGACTCGAAGCAAGGCGAAGCATTTCAGCCAGGAACCCGAGTTCAACGTTCATCGTTGCTCCGGTAACGGCGGGTATCACCTGACCTTTCGAAACGTGCTCACCCTGGCGGCGTTTCCGCGTGTATTCCACGACGTCGCCCGGTGACAGCTTGCTAGCCGTGAGGTGTCCAAGCCCTTCGGTTACGCGGGTCAGGTTTCCGGTCTGAGTCTTGCTGACCTTCTTCAGCGGCTTGACGTAGCGTTTATACCAATCAACCACCTCCGCGACGGTCCACGTGTCGAATTCGCGGACGCCCCCTCGGGCCTCTTGCGCGCCTAGATCCCGCTCCATGCGCTCGGCCCACTCCTTGGCGGCGGTCTTGGTCGGGAACGTGCGGGTTACCGCCTTGAAGCCCTTTCGACGGACAATGGCTCGCCATTTGGTGCCGCGTGCTTGCAGTGTCGCCATCCGGTGTACCACCCCTGTGCTTGGTACACTAATGGTACATCGCGGGGCGGATTCAGCAGGATTTCGCGGGACTCAACGGGGTAGGACGGGTTTTGTAAGTGATTGAAAAAATAGCAAAAACCTTGAGTTCACAAGCGATCCGGCTTTCGGTGGCCCCGATGATGGATTGGACCGACTCCCATTGCCGCGTCTTCCACCGTACCCTGGCCCCACACGCCCGGCTCTACACCGAAATGGTCCATGCCAACGCAGTGATCCATGGCGACCGCGCGCGTTTGCTGGCGATGGAGCCGGTCGAGCATCCGGTGGCCTTGCAGCTGGGCGGCAGCGAGCCGGCGCTGCTGGCGCAGGCGGCGCGGATCGGCGCCGAGCGCGGGTTCGACGAGATCAATCTCAATTGCGGCTGTCCCTCCGATCGGGTCCAGGCCGGGCGTTTCGGCGCCTGTCTGATGCGCGAGCCGACGCTGGTGGCTGAGTCGGTCGCGGCGATGGTCGAGGCCTGCGATGTGCCAGTGACGGTCAAGTGCCGGCTCGGCGTCGACGACGATCACCGCTTCGAGGTGTTTCTCGCCTTCATCGACCAGGTCGCGGCGGCCGGTTGCGCGATGTTCGTCGTGCACGCCCGTAACGCCTGGCTCAAGGGCCTGTCGCCGAAGGAAAACCGCGAAGTGCCGCCGCTGCGCTACGACTGGGCGTACCGGCTCAAGCAGGAGCGGCCGCGACTGCAGGTGATCGTCAACGGCGGCATCGCCACGCCCGAAGAGGCGACCGCGCATCTGGACCACACCGACGGCGCGATGCTCGGCCGGGCGGCGTACCACGAGCCGTATGTGCTGCATCGCCTGGACACCGCCTGGTTCGGCGGCGAACTGCGCGGTCGCGCCGAATTGCTGCGCTCGCTGCGCCCTTATGTCGAAGGACAGCTTGAGCGCGGCGTGTTTCTCAAGCACATGACCCGGCACATGCTCGGCCTGTTCCACGGCGAGCGCGGCGGGCGCGCGTTCCGGCAGATTCTCAGCGAGGGTTCGCACAAGCCCGGCGCGGATTGGTCGCTGATCGAGCAGGCGCTGGCGGTCACCGAATCCTTCGCCGCGCGCGATGCCGCCTGAAGCCGCCGTGCCGGTCCGCAACCGGGCGGGGCACGCTTCCTCATCTCTCGATGGCCTGAGCCGACTGCGATGATCACCCGCGATCTGCACGCTTTCTTCGATCACGCCCGCGGCATGGCTGCGGATTTCGGCGCCGCCATCGCGCGCGCCGCGTTTCTGGTCGCGCCCGACGGCTTCGCCCGGGCCGAGCAGTCGGCCGGCGACAACCGGTATATGGCGCAGGCGGCCGCGTTCGACCCGGACCGCGCCAGCGCTCAGCACCGCGAACTGCACCGGCAGCTGTCGGCGACCCTGCCCACGGTCTGCTTCGCCGGAGATCCGGACACTCCGGACGCACTGTTCCCCAACAATGTTTTCGCCACCACGAGCAGCCAGTCCACCGGTCCGCGCTATCTGGTCGGGCGCATGCGCCATCCGGTGCGCCAGCGCGAAGCCGAGCGCGAGGACATCCGCGGCTTTTTCGGCCAGGTGCTGGGCTACGAGGAAGCCGACCTGTCGCATCAGCCGCATCCGTGCGAGCTCACCGGCGCGCTGGTGATCGACCGCGCCCGCGGGCTCGGCTTCGCCGGCCTGTCCGAGCGCTGCGACGAGCAGGGCGCGCGGCTGATGCACCGGGCCCTGGGCCTGCGCGCGACCCTGATGTTCGATCTGGCCCCCGGCGAGTACCACACCAACGTGGTTCTGGCGGTGCTGGCCGGGCGAGCCGCGCTGGTCTGCCCGGGCGGTTTCGCCGATCCGGCCGTGGCCACGGCCATCGCCGGCTTCTACGCGCCCAACGGGATCGTCCTGTCGGCGGCCGAACATGCGGCTTTCGCCGCCAATTCGATCGCCCTGTCGACCTATGGGCTGTGGATGAGCGCGGCGGCCGGCCGCTCGCTGAGCCCGTCCACCCAGGCCGCGCTGGCCTCGGCCGGCTTCGCCGTGTCCACGGTCGAGCTGGACGCGATCGAGGCCGGCGGCGGCTCGCTGCGCTGCTGCGTGGGCGAGATCTTTTGACCGCTGGCGACCCGGCGGCGGCGGTGCCAACGTGTGATCGGGGTCCGCCCGGACTGAATGGCGGCTGGGATGCGGCGGAAAAGTTCAGATCGGATTCACCGCTACGTTCCGAAAATGCCTGCACGTTGTACGTTCGCCACATTATTGTTCCGCTGAGGTCATCCTCGAACGCCATGAGCATCCGGTCCGCCCGCGTCCTGTCCTCGCTCCTGTTCGCCGCCTCGCTGGCGGCGGCCGGTACCGTGTGGGCGCAGCGCGAGGACGGCGGCCAGCCTTGGCGTGGCCACGATCGCCGTGAGGGCGGTTCGCTGCCCGAGTCGATTCGCCGTACCGCGCGCGAAAGCGGCGGCGGCCAGGTGCTCAGCGCCGAGCGCATCCCTTTCGACGGGCGCGACGTAAACCGGGTCAAGGTGGTCGATTCCAGCGGCCGGGTCCGGGTTTTCATGGACGACCCGCAGCAGCGGGGGCGTCGCGACCGCGACGACGACCGCCCTACACGCCGCGAAGACAACGACAACGACTAACCTTCGCACCGACGGTCCACAAAAACGTCCTGTCGGGCTGCAAATCATCAAGGGAGTGCCCATGCGAATTCTGCTGGTCGAAGACGAAGCGCCGTTGCGCGAGACCCTGGCTGCGCGTCTGAAGCGCGAGGGCTTCGCGGTCGATGCCGCGCAAGACGGCGAGGAGGGCCTGTACATGGGCCGCGAGGTGCCGTTCGACCTGGGCATCATCGATCTGGGCCTGCCCAAGATGTCGGGCATGGAGCTGATCAAGGCCCTGCGCGATGAGGGCAAGAAGTTTCCGGTGCTGATCCTCACCGCGCGTTCGAGCTGGCAGGACAAGGTCGAGGGCCTCAAGCAGGGCGCCGACGACTATCTGGTCAAGCCCTTCCACGTCGAAGAACTGCTGGCGCGCCTCAATGCGCTGGTGCGCCGCGCCGCGGGCTGGAGCAAGCCGACCCTGGAATGCGGCCCGGTGATGCTGGATCTGGCCGCGCAGACGGTCAGCGTCAACGGCGGCAACGTCGATCTGACCAGCTATGAGTACAAGGTGCTGGAATATTTGATGATGCATGCCGGCGAATTGGTGTCCAAGGCCGACCTTACCGAGCACATCTATCAGCAGGACTTCGACCGCGATTCCAACGTGCTGGAAGTCTTCATCGGCCGTCTGCGCAAGAAGCTCGACCCGGACGGCGCGCTCAAGCCGATCGAGACCGTGCGCGGCCGCGGCTACCGTTTCGCCATCCCGCGCAGCGGCGACTGAGCCGCGAGCCCGTCGCCGCCGATCTTCGCCCGACCGTTCGTTGACAGCCCGCGCGCGGCGGCGATCTACTAGGCCGCAACGCTTGCGGCGAGCGTTACCCAGGAGTTTTTCCGATCCATGAGGCCCGCGCCTCCCACCGATGCGGGCCGGATGGCCCGCCCGACGCCATGAGCTGGGGACAGCCCCGGTCGTTGCGCGCGCGCCAGCTGCTGGCCGCCAGCCTCGGCCTGCTCGCTTTCCTGGCCCTGGCCGGCGTAGCGCTGGACCGGGCGTTCCTGGAAACCGCCGAAACCAACCTGCGCCAACGCCTGACCAGCTACGCGCTGGCCTATGCCGCCGACACCGATTTCGGCCGCGGCGGCGAGATCATTCCGCCCTACGACCCGCCCGATCCGCGTTTCGACCGGCCCGGCAGCGGCCTGTACGCCGAGGTGATTCTGCCCAACGGCCATTGGGACTCGATGTCGGCCCAGGGTCCGGTGCTGCCCGACGGCGGCATGCTCAAGCCGACCGAGGAAACCTTCGAAGGCCCGTTGCCGCTGACCGAGATCAGCGGCCGCTCCGGTGAGGCCTACCGCTACGGTCGCGGCCTGATCTGGAGCGTCGACGGCGATTCCAAGTCCGAGTTCCAGTACACGATCTACATCCTCGAAGACACCAGCGCGCTGCGCCATCAGGTCGCGGTGTTCCGTCAGGCGTTGTGGCGTTATCTGGGCGGCGCGGGCGTGATCTTGCTGCTGCTGCAGGCGCTGATCATGCAGTGGAGCCTGCGTCCGCTCAAACGCGTGATCGAGGAGCTCAAGCGCGTGCAGCGCGGCCTGGCCTCGCGCATGAGCGAGCGCCATCCGCGCGAGCTGGAGCCGCTGACCGAAAGCATCAACGCCTTCATCGAAAGCGAGCGCGAGAATCTGGACCGCCAGCGCAACACCCTGGCCGATCTCGCCCACAGCCTGAAAACGCCGCTGGCGGTGTTGCGCGCGCGCCTGGACGATCAGAACGGCCAGGTGCCGATCGATCCGGAATTGCGCGAGGACGTCGATATCCAGTTGCGGCGCATGAACGATCTGGTCTCCTACCAGCTGGCGCGCGCGGCTTCGGGCGGGCACGCCTTGTTTGCCGCGCCGATCGCGATCGAATCGCACGCCGAGGAAATCGTGCGCGGGCTGGAGAAGGTCTACTCGTCCAAGGGCATTTTGTGCGAGTTCGATCTGGCCGACGGCGTGCAATTCCACGGCGAGCCCGGCGACTTGCAGGAACTGCTCGGCAATCTGCTGGAAAACGCGTTCAAGTGGGCCAGCTCGCGTGTGTTGTTGACGGTCAAGCCCGGCGAAGTCGCGGCCAACCGGCGTCCGGGACTGCTGCTGGCGGTCGACGACGACGGCCCGGGCATCGCGCCGGAGAAGGTCGCCACCATCCTGCAGCGCGGCGTGCGCGGCGACGAACGCGTGCAAGGCCACGGCATCGGCCTGGCGATCGTGCTGGATCTGGTGCGCGGATATCGCGGCACCTTGGACGTCACGCCTTCGCAGGAACTGGGCGGTACCCGTTTCGAAGTGAAGTTGCCGCCGGGATTGTAAGCGGCGTTGTCGTAGGCGCGCCGCTCGCTGACGCCGTCATCGCACGATGCGGCGTGGTTCCGAAGTCTTTTGTGGGAGGGGCTGAAAGCCCCGACGGTTTTCGATCAGGAATTTCGATTCGTCTGACGTGGCGAAAAGCGTCGGGGCTGAAAGCCCCTCCCACAAAAGACTTCGTGGCCTGCAAAAGACTCGGGGCCTGCGCGAACGGCGAAGTTCAAGCGAACGGCGAGGGACCGTAGAAGCGCTGCAGATGCTCGGCGACCTCGGGCATCGCTTCGCGCAACAGCCGCGGATCGCTGAAGTGGTATTCGGTGGCCACCGCGAAGAATTCTTCCGGTGCTTCGGCTGCGTAGGGATCGATCAAGGTCTCGCGGCCGCTGTCGACTTCCTCGATGAAACCGTCGTAAGCGCGCTGGAAATCGCGCGCCCATTGGCGTTGCCAAGGACGCGGCAACGGCGGGGTGCCGTCGAGCAGGCCGTCGAGCGTGTCGAGCTTATGCGCCATCTCGTGGGTGGCCACGCAGAAGCCGGCGCGCGGATCCTCGCAATCGGCGAGCACGTCGGCCCAGGACAGGATCAGCGGGCCGGCGTCCCAGGACTCGCCGATCAATTCGTCCTGCCATTCGTGCAGCACGCCGGCCGCGTCGGTGTGGCTGCGGTTTACCCGGAACGCATCGGGATAGACGATCAACTGCGACCAGCCACGCAGGCCCTCGGCGCCGAACTCCAGCAGCGGCAGGCAGCACAGCGTCGCCAGTTGCGCGCGCTGGACCTGGCTCAACTCGAGTTCACCGATCGGGCTGATGGTCTTCTCGTGCAGGAAGCGCGCGGCCAGTCCGCGCAGGCGTTCGCGACGTTCGGGGTCGAGCGCCTGCGCCCACGGCAAGGCTGCGACGGTGTCGCGCCAGACAGGATCGGCGATAGCGGCGGGCGGGCGCCGCAAGCGGTGCAGAAATTCGAACAAGACGGTCTTACTGCGAAGCGAGTGGAGCCGGATCGGTTGAATCAAGCCGATCGAATCAAGCCGATCGAATCAGGCCGATCGAATCAGGCCGATCGAATCAGCGGAACATGCCCGGCAGGAAATTGTGCCAGCGCGGCGACTGCATGCGGTTGTTGCTTTCCGAGTCGCTGTGCATGCTCGGCTTGGCCTTGGTGTCGCGCGCCGTCGGCGGCGGGGCGCCGCGGCCGTTGCCGCGAGCGGCGGTGTCCTTGCGCGGTTCGGCGCTGTTGGAGCACGCGTCGTTCGGGCTGAGCTTGTTGACCTCGCGTGCGCTGACCTCCGCGACGGCCAAGCTGGCGAACGCGAACAGCAGGCACAGACAGATCCGTAACATGGCGGAATCCTTGGGGGTCGGCGCGACCGGAAGGCCGTGAACGATTGCCGACTATAACGCGAAAGTCATACCGAATCCGGCGTCTCGGGCCGGTCGGCCGTGTTGCGTCGCAACAAGCGCCCGCTCAGGTTTGCGCCAGACTCGGCCCATGCCGACCGCCCGACTGCCCCTGACCGCCCCGGCGTTGCGCCGGGCCCTGATCGCGGGTGCCCGGCGGGTCATCGCCGACCGCGACGTGCTCAATCGGATCAACGTGTTCCCGGTCGCCGACGGCGACACCGGCAACAACCTCGCCCATACCTTCGCCAGTCTGCTGAACGGGGCACTGAGCCGGCGCAGCCGACACATCGGCGAGTTGCTCAAGCGCATCGGCGACGACGCCATCGACGGCGCGCGCGGCAATTCCGGGGCGATCCTGGCCCAGTTCCTGTACGGCGTGGCCGAGCATGCCCGCGCCCAGCCCGAACTGGACGCCACGACGCTGGCGGCCTCGGTGCGCCACGGCGCGGCCAATGCGCGCGCGGCGCTGGCGCATCCGGTTGAGGGGACCATCCTGAGCGTCATCAATGCCTTCGCCGACGCCTTGGACGAAGCCGCCCGCGCGAGCGCCGACGGCGATCCCAGGCCCGGCTTCGCCGCCGCACTGAGCCGCGCGCGCCATGCGCTGGCGCGCACGCCGCAACAGATGGCTTTGTTGCAGAGGGCCGGCGTGGTCGATGCCGGCGCACAGGGCTTCGTCGATCTGCTCGAAGGCATCGCCGAATTCGTCGATGGCGGCCCGCGCGCGCTGCGCGTGCATGGCGCCGACGCGGCGGCGAACGAGGCCTGTGCCGACCATGCGCACGGCGCGGGCGATGCGCAGATTCCGATGCTGCACGACGCGGTCGATCCGCACCGGCGTTGGTGCAGCGAATGCCTGCTGATCGGCAGCGACCTGCCGCGCGATGCGCTGCGCGACGCGCTGGAAGCGATCGGCGCCGACTCGCTGGTGCTGGCCGGTGGCGGCGCGCGTCTGCGCGTGCACGGCCATGTCGCCTCGCCCCAGGCTTTGTTCGACGTCTGCGCGCGCTACGGCGCGGTGGATGCGATGAAGGCCGACGACATGCTGGCCCAGCAGCGCACGGTCGAACGGGTGCAGCGGGTCGCGGTGGTCACCGACAGCGCGGCCGACCTGCCCGATGAGTTGGCCGAACGTTATGGCCTGCACGTGGTGCCGGTGCGGGTGTCGGTGGACGGACGCGATTATCTCGACAAGATCGGCCTGGCCACGGCCGAGTTCTATCGGCGCATGGCCGTCGCCGCCGATCTGCCGCGCACCAGCCAGCCGCCGCCCGGCGATTTCCGCCGCGCCTTCGAGTTCTTGCTGGGGCATCGCAGCCAGGTGCTGTACGTGGGCTTGTCGCGTGCGGTGTCGGGCACCTTGCAGGCCGGCGAGCAGGCCGCGGCGCGCTCCGACGCGGCGCGGGTGCGGGTGTTCGACACCTTCAATGCGGCCGGTGGGCAGGCCTTGCTGGCGTGGCGCGCGGCCGAATTGGCCTCGGACGGGATCGAGATGGCGGCGATCGTCGCCGAGTTGGAGCGATTGCGGCCGCTGACCACGACCTGGGCGATGGCGCGGGATATTTCGCATGCCGTGCGCGGCGGCCGCATACCGCCCTGGGCCGGGCCGCTGGTGAAATTCACCGGGCTGACCCCGATCGCGAAGGTCAAGCCCGAAGGGCGGTTGGGCGTCAGCGGCGGCGTGTTCGCCAAGGCCGGTGCGCCGGAAGCTTTCGCCCGCTACATCGCCAAGCGCACGCCGCGCGGCCAGCGCTGGCGGGTGATCGCCGGGCATTGCGATGCCCGCGTCGACGGCGAGCGCTTGCTCGAAGCGCTGCGCCGGCGCCTGGACCTGGAACAGGCCTGGCTGGTCGAGACCGGCCCGGCGCTGGGCGCGCACGCGGGGCGGGGCGCCTTGTTGGTGTCGTTGCAGCCGGTGGCGGATGGCGCGGCTTAGATCGGGACGGGCGCTCGGCGGGGGCGTCGCTGCGGGTGGATCGAGTCGGGGCTGAAAGCCCCTCCCACAAAAGACCTCATGGCCTGCGCGGAGATACAGGCTGCCCCACGCTTTTGGGTCGCATGACGCGCCAGATTCGAATGCCGCGAAGTCTTTTGTGGGAGGGGCTTTCAGCCCCGACTCCAGCCGCCGCCCGTGCACCATCCCGTTGCGGGCGCGCCAGGTTCGAATCCGCCCGTCCTCCCGCATAATCCGCGCATGCCGTTCGCCGCCCTGATTCCGCCGTTGTCCGTCGCCACCGCCGTGGCGCCGTTGTCGGTGCTGTTGCTGGTCGCCGCGTATGCGATCGGCTCGCTCTCGGGCAGTCTGCTGCTGGGCAAACTGCGCGGCGTCGACATCCGCCAGCAGGGCAGCGGCAACGCCGGCGGCACCAATGCCTTTCGCACTCAGGGCCTGCGCTTCGCGTTCGGCGTGGTGGTCATCGACATCGGCAAGGGCGCGCTGGCGGCGTGGCTGGCGCTGCGTTATGCGCCGGTCGGCGCCGATTGGTCGGTGACCGCGCATGGTTATCTGGCCGCGTTCGCGGCGGTGCTCGGGCATGTCTGGCCGATCTGGCACGGCTTCCGCGGCGGCAAGGGCGCGGCGACCCTGGTCGGCGCGTTGCTGGTGCTGTGGCCGTTCGCGGTCCCGGTGCTGGTGCTGATCTGGGGCGTGGTGCTGCTGGCCAGCGGTTACGTCGGTCTGGCGACGGTGATCGCCGCGCTGAGCCTGCCGCTGTTGGCGTGGTTGAGCGATGCCGGCGCGCCGCGGCTGTGGTTCGCGCTGACCGCGGCCGCGCTGATCGTGTTCACCCATCGCGGCAATCTGGCGCGTCTGCGCGCCAGGACCGAATCGCGCTTCGCTCGGGCGCGTCTGCTGCATCGTTGGCGCCGGAGCTGATGGACGATCGCGCTTTGCTGCAACACCTGATCGCGGGTCCGGCCACCGGCGACGCGCTGGCCGGCGCCGCCGGCCAGACTCGCGCAGCGGTATGGAAGCGGATCCAGGCCCTGCGCGAAGCCGGGGTGGCGATCGAAGCCAAGCCCGGTCGCGGCTATGCCTTGTCGCAGCCGTTGGATCTGCTCGATGCCGAGGCGATCGCCACGGCCCTGGCCGCGGACACGCGCGGCCGTCTGGCCGAACTCGACGTGGCCTGGAGTATCGATTCCACCAACAGCGAACTGCTGCGCCGACCGACTCCCGCGCATGGCGCCGCCGCGTTGCTGGCCGAACGCCAGACCGGCGGCCGCGGCCGGCGCGGACGGGTCTGGGCTTCGCCGTTGGCCGCGCATCTGTATCTGTCGCTGGCGCGCTCCTTCGGCGGCGGTCTGGCCCGGCTCGGTGGTTTGAGCCTGGTCGCCGGTATCGCCGCGGCGCAGACCTTGCACGGCCTGGGCTTCGCCGATGTGCGATTGAAATGGCCGAACGATCTGGTCGTGCCCGACGGCACCGGCCTGCGCAAACTCGGCGGCCTGTTGATCGAAGGCGGCGGCGAATACGCCGGCCCGGCGCGCGCGGTGATCGGCCTGGGCCTCAACGTGCGCATGCCGGAGGCCGCCGCGGCGCAGATCGATCAGCCTTGGTGCGACCTGGCCGCGCTGTTGGGCGAACGACCGCTGTCGCGCAACACGGTGGCCGCGGCGCTGTTGGATCGACTGCTGCCGGCGCTGGACGAATTCGACGCTGCCGGCCTGGCGCCTTTCATCGAACGCTATGCCGCCTTCGACGTGCTGGCCGGGCAGGCGGTGACCGTGCACGGCGCCGATGCCGAGCACTGCGGCACCGCGGTCGGTCTGGCCGACGACGGCGCGCTGCGGGTGCGCCTGGAATCGGGTGAGGAACGCCGCTTTCACGCCGGCGAAATCAGCGTGCGGCGCGCCGCGGGAGCGCCGCGATGAGCGCGTGGCTGTTCGATCTGGGCAATACCCGGCTCAAGTGCGCGCCATTGCGCGCCGACGGCCGTCCAGGCGCGGCGCTGGCGCTGCCGCATCGCGAGGAGGACATCGCCGCGGCATTGGCCCAGGCCTTGCCGCCGGAGCGGATCGAGGTGGCCTATCTGGCCAGCGTCGCCCATCCGGCCCAGCGCATGGCGGTGTTGCAGGCCTTGAGTGCGCGCTGCGGACGGATCGCGATCGCGCGCACCCAGCCGCGTTTCGAACTCAGTGGTTTCGGCCGCGTGCGCATCGCCTATGCCGAACCGCGCAAGCTCGGCGTCGACCGTTTTCTCGCCCTGCTCGGAGCGCATGCGCGCGGCGACGGGGCGGCGTTGATCTGCGGCGTCGGCACCGCGCTGACCATCGATCTGATCGATGCCGACGGCCTGCACCACGGCGGCCTGATCGCGCCGTCGCCGACGCTGATGCGCGAGGCCCTGCACGGCCGCGCGCCGCAACTGCCCGAACACGGCGGTCAGCGCCTGTCGTTCGCCTCCGACACCGAGGACGCGCTGGCCTCGGGCTGCGACGGTGCCGCCTTGGCGCTGATCGAACGCAGCCTGACCACGGCCAAGCTCAAACTCGGCACCGTGCCGCAGTTGCTGTTGCACGGCGGCGGCAGCGATGCGCTGGCCGCCGCGTTGCCCGCGCCGATCGCGGCGCCGACACTGGTGCTGGAAGGTCTCGCGATCTGGGCCGGAATCGAAACTTCGTCCTGAGCGGTGCGCCGATCGGGCAGGCTAGAATCCCCGCATGCTCGTTCGTGCCCTCATCGTTCTGCTGATCGTGCTCAACCTCGGCGTCGCCGCGTGGTGGATCGCGCGTCCCGCGCCGGCGCCGGTGGTCGAGCCGGCGCCGCCGCTCGGCGTGGCCCGGCTCAAGCTGGTCGACGAGACGCGCGGCGCGGCCAGCCCGGCCGCGGGCAGTGTCGTGGCATTGCCCAACGCCGCACCGGCTTCCGTCGTATCGAACGCGCCCGCCGCGACGCCGTCCACGCCGGAAACCGCGCCCGTCTCGGCGGCCAAACCCACGGCGGATGCGCCGGTGGCGCCGCCGCCACCCGAACCCGCCAAACCGACACCGCCGGCCGCGACCGCCGCCGCGGCCCCGCCGTTGCCCGTGCCCGAACCGCCCGCCAAGGCGCAATGCTTCAGCGTCGGGCCGTTCGCCGACGCCGCGGCCGCCGACGCGGCGCGGGCGAAACTGCAGCCGTTGGCGCAAAAACTGGCCAGCCGCAGCGAAGGCGGCGGCAGCAAGAGCGCGCGCGGCTGGCGGGTGTATCTGCCGACCGCCAATGCCGACGCGGCGCAAGCCACCGCGCAGCGCATCCGCGCGGCGGGCTTCAACGATCTGTTCGTGATGAGCGGCGCCGAGGCCAATGCCATCGCCCTGGGCCGTTTCCGCGGCGAAGGATCGGCACGCAAGCGCGGCGCCGAACTCAGCGCCGCCGGTTTCGCGGTGCGGGTGGAAGCGCTGGGCGAGACCGCCGGCGGCGCGACCTGGATCGACGTCGCCACCACCACCTCCAACGGCGACGACCTGCGCCGCGCCGCGGGCGCTTCGCGCTGGCGCGGACGTTCTTGCGCGGGACTGGGCTGAACCTGGGCCATTCGGGCGCGGATCGTGCCGCGGTATCGTCGCGCTGTCGCCTTGAGACGCCGGCGCGATAGAATGCGCCGGTCGTAGCCGATCCGGGACCGGATCGCCGACGCGACAGCTTCATCGCATCCTTGCCGCTTTAGCTCAGTTGGTAGAGCACTCGCCTTGTAAGCGAGCGGTCGTCCGTTCGATTCGGACAAGCGGCACCACGTGAACCCGAGAAAAGCATCCGCCCGGCCGATCATCCGAAGGCCGAGCGGGTTCCGGACACACTCCCAATCGCCTTCGACCGAACGCATTCGCGCACGCGATGCCGCGACTCGCGCGCGTTGCGCCTCCCGGAATCAATCGCTCGACGATATGAGCGCCACGTCGTCGACGTGCGTGTGTCCGCATAACGAGCGCTTAAAGCACATCCATCGCTCGAATACTTCACTGCGGCGCCGGCCCGTTGTCAGCGAGCGTTTGCCCACAAGCGAAGTCGGCACGATCGCCGCTACCGTGCGCTTCACGCGATCGGTGCGATTTACACGCTGCCGCGAGCGACGCAAAAAACTCCTTGCGCTTCATCTTCTCCGATCAGAGCAACGGTGAGCGGGCCGACTTGAATCTGGATTGCCGGGTGGACTGAGCCGCCGATCGCGCTAGCGCGCGTCGAGGCGCGGTCGTCGCGCCGCGCGGAAGTCGAATCGATGCCCGCCGCGGCGTATCGCCGCGGGTTCACATGCGCGGTCCGCTGCGCGCCGCTTCCTGTGTTTCCGCGGGTTGCTGCGCGGCCGCGCGCTCGCGTTGATCGTTCTGCGCGGGCGTTTGCGCGCTCGCTTCCTGCCCCGTCGTTCTCGCGTTCACGTCCACGCTGGCGACGAAGCCGGGCACGGTACTCGATACCCACAACCGGTCGTTGACCAAGGCCGACGAGGCGATCTGCTCGGGCCGTTCGATGCCCTGCAGCTTGGCGGCCTGCACCGCCCGCGTGACCGCTTCGTCGGGCACCGATGCGGCGATGCCTTCGCGGATGCGCGCATGCATCGCCCGGTCGTTCGGCGACAGCGCGTCCAGCGACGAACTCGTCGTCGGCGAATGGGCCGCGTCGGGCGCGGGCATGATCGGCACATGTTGGTGATCGTGCGCCGGATTCACGCTGCCGTTCTGGGTGTGATTGAAGTGGTGCAGCGCCGGTGGCGTCTGGCCGCTGTCGTAGTAAGGCTGCGGCGTGGCGGGGTTGGTGCGGATATTGATGCCTTCGCGCTCGAGCAGGTTCTCGCTCAAGTTCAGGCCGGCCATGTTGACGGTCATGCGATGGGTCACGCCCGGATGCGCCGCGGCGTGTGTGCGCTCGGCCTGGATCGCGACTTCGATCGCGTGCGCGCCGTAGTAGTTGGGATAGTCCGAGGAGCCGCGTTCGCCCACCGCCAACGGGCGCTGGCCCGGCACCGCCGGTCCCGGCGTCACCGGCGGGCGATCGAAATACTGCCGCCCCATCGCCGCGACGTTGTCGGCGGTCGCCGTAATCGTGCCGTCGGCGTTGAAGGTCAACTGGGGTTGCCCAGGCGGCGCGACCAGCGCCCGCACCGTGTTGGTGGCTGGATCGCGCTCGACGAAATCGAGCATGCGCGGATTGCCGGTGTTGAGCATGTCGGCCAGATTGGCCGAGGGATTGGTCTGCTTGAGCCGGCTCAGCGCCGCGTTCCAGCCGGCGATCTCGGCCTCGGCTTCGTCGTTGCGGCTGTCCTGTATGAATGTGCGAATGGTGCCGGTGTAATCGTGCACCACGCCGGGTTGCGCGGCGACCGCTTGTGCGCCGGTGTGCAGCGCGTTGTTGGCCTGGCGGCTGCGGGGATAGTTGAAGCCGTGTTCGATCTCATGGCCGAGCACGAAGCTCATATCCGTCGCGTCGTACTGGCCGGCAGGCGGCGATTGCAGACGCGCGGCCGGCAAGCGCATGGTCTTGTCGGGACCGTCGTAGGTACCGCCTGCGCTGATGCCCGAGATGAAACCGAAGTTCTCCAGATGGTTGCGAGTCGGCGTGGTGACGTCGCCGGGATCGCGCATGGTCGCGGCGCGTTTCACTTCCGCCGCCAATGCCGGCGAGCCGTTGATGGTGCCTTGCAGATTGTTGAGCATGTCCTGGGTCACCGGCAGCGTGGCCGCCGGATTGCTCGGGTCGGCGTAACGGCTGTTGCCGAAACGCACGGACATTTCCTGCACCTGGATCGCCGCGCGCAGATCCGGGCTGGCGGCGGTGCCGGTGGCTTGAAAGCTTGCCGCCGGCAGCGTGACCACGCCGCTGGCGAGGTCGTAGCTTCCGATCAGGCTCGGCGGCGTCGCGGTCGCCGGTTGCACCGCGAAGCCGCGCAATTGTCCCGACAGCGCTTCCTGATTGAGATCGCGCAGCATGCCTTCATCGGAACTCAGCGCCGCGCGCAGTTGCGCGACTTGTTGCGCGCTGACCCCGGGTTGCTGTTCGAACCGTACGATCGCCGCGGACAGTTCGCGGTTGGGCGTGATCATGGTCGAGCCTCCGTGCTCAGTTGAGGGTCGCGATCGATTTCACGCAGGCGCGTGCATTCTCGTCCGCTTGCGGCCACAGCGACACCGCCAGGGTGATATCGCCTTTTTGGTAGCGCCAGTCGAGCAATTGGCCGATCTCGCCGTAGGTCGGCGTATCGCGGAAGCCCATGGCGCGCAGTTGCTGGTGATAGTCCTGGAATCCCAGCACGCAGATCGCCCGCGCATCGCCGGCGGTTTCGCCGCGATGGCCGAACTCCAGGCCCACGCCGCGTTTGAGCGCGGCCGACCCGTCGACGTAATGCAACAGGTAGTACCAGCCCGCGCCCAGGTCGTGGGTATAGAACGGACCGGCCTGGCCGGGCTTGAGCTTGACCCCGGTGGCTTGCTCGATCCGGGCGAGGTTGAGTTCGTCGCGATCTTCCAGATCGGCGAGCAGGCGCAGGAAGCGCCGGCCGATCTGTTCGGCATCGGGTGCGGGGACGGAATTTACGGCGGACGACTGGGACATGGCGGCGCTCTCCTTGGCCGGCGTCGGTGTCGAGGGTGGCGGTGCGCTCGCGCAGGCGCTCAAGGCGCTTGCGCATAAGGCGATGAACAGCGCGGCGCCGGGACGATTGGCAAGTCGCACGAGACCCTCCATGGATACTGCTTTGCCGCCATAACTAGCAAAACCCTTCGCCGCACGCAACGAAACCGCGGGAAAAACGGCCGAACGGTCGCTTTCGCTCGATCCATAGCCGAAAAACCGTGCGTTCAGCTGCAATTCCCGCGCCGATGGCCGCTATTGCCATAGAGCACTAAAATGCCTGCATCGTCGGCGGCCGCAACGGCCCTGTTGCGGCGATCGCGCGATGCCGCGGGCATCGATCGCGTTCACTACATGCCGCGCGCTCGTCCGTCAGCCAGCGCGGCCAAAGGATTTCTATGAATCGTACATATCCCCCGGTTTCGCTCATCGGCGCGCCGACCGACGTCGGCGCCGGCCATCGCGGCGCGCGCCTCGGGCCGGAAGCCTTGCGCATCGCCGGTTTGGGCGAAGCGCTGAGCGCGCGCGGGGTCGAGGTGATCGACCGCGGTAATCTCGACGGCCCGCGCAATCCCTGGCAGAAGCCGGTCCAGGGCTATCGGCATCTGCCCGAAGTGGTGACCTGGAACCGCATGGTGATGGACGCGGTCGGCGCCGAGTTGCGCGAAGGCCGCATGCCGATCCTGCTCGGCGGCGACCACTGCCTGGGCCTGGGCTCGATCACCGCGGTGGCGCGCCATTGCCGCGAAACCGGCAAGCAACTGCGCGTGCTCTGGCTCGATGCGCATGCCGACTTCAACACCAGCCAGGTGACGCCATCGGGCAACATCCACGGCATGCCGGTGTCGTGCTTGTGCGGCATCGGTCCGGAAGAACTGACCACGCTCGGCGGGCCGGCGCCGGCGATGCGCGCGCAGGACATCCGCCAGATCGGCATCCGTTCGGTCGATCCGGGCGAGAAGCAACTCATCCAGCAACATGGACTGGACGTGTACGACATGCGCTACATCGATGAGATCGGCATGAAGCGGGTGATGGAGGAAGCGCTGGAAGGCGTGGACGAGAACACCCATCTGCACGTGAGCTTCGACGTCGATTTCCTCGATCCGAGCATCGCGCCGGGCGTGGGCACCACCGTGCCGGGCGGACCGAACTATCGCGAAGCGCAGTTGGTGATGGAGATGATCGCCGACAACGGACGCCTGGCTTCGTTGGACATCGTCGAACTCAACCCGATTCTCGACAAGCGCAATCGCACCGCCAAGCTGTCGGTAGACCTGGTGGAGAGTCTGTTCGGCAAATCGACCCTGATGCGCGACTGAAACCGATCCCGCCCACGGCGCGGCGGCGATGAATCGCCGCTGACGCCCGGCTCGCAGATTTGCCGCGCAAGCCTTTGTTTTCGCAGATTTCCGGCCCTCGCTGCACACCGGCTTCACATTCGCTCGCGTCTGATCCGTAGCCAGGACGCGACGCATGGCGCGGCCCGTCTGGTACCTGCAACCGACCTGAGGAGATCCCATGAAGCGTTTGACTGCCCTGTTGCTGCTGGCCCTGTTCTCGATCGGCACCTTGACCGCGTGCAACACCGTGGCTGGCGCCGGCAAGGACGTGAAGAAGGCCGGTGAGAAAGTCGAACAAAAGGCCGAAGAGGTCCGCGACGGCAAGTAAGCCGCGGCGAAATTCGACGTATGAAGAAAAGGCCGGAGCGATCCGGCCTTTTCTTTTTTCGTTCCTCGGCCACGCCGCGCCGTCGCGCAATGCGAACCGGCGCACAAGTCAAGCTGAAGCATTCAACGTGTTCATCGAGATCAAGTCGCGGCTAACGCAATCGTGATCGGATGCGAATGCGGGCGGTGCGAGGATGGCTTCGCGATATCGGCAGGCAGCAGGCCGGATCCGTGCTTGAGAGGGTCCGTGCTTGAGAGGGTCCGTGCTTGAGAGGATCCGTGTTCAAGGGGATCCGTGCTCAAGAGGGGCCGTGCTCAAGAGAATCGTGTTCGAGAATTTCGCGCTTTACAGCTCCGGATTTCGAAGCAGTTCCTTCTTCATCACGTTTCTTTCGGAACGCATCGTCGCGATGCGCCGTCGAAGATTCGCATCCCCCAACGTAAGGAGTTCTACAATGAACAAAGACATCATTGCCGGCAAGTGGACCCAGATCAAAGGCCAGGCCAAGGCCAAGTGGGGCGATCTGACCGACGACGTGTTCGATGTCGCCGAGGGCAATTCCGAGTACCTCGCGGGCAAGTTGCAGGAGCGCTACGGTTGGGAACGCGACCGCGCCGAGAAGGAAGTCAAGGAATTCAGCAAGACCTTGAACTGATCCAGGACCTGGAACGGATCCGCTAGTCGGATCAGGCAGTCAGCGTCCGAGCGCGGTGCAGCACGCGCTCGGGCGTGGATGGAATCCTCCGCGCGGCGTTGTGGACCGCCGCGTGCGTGGCCATCCGACTAAGATCGATCGAGCCGAAACAACGAGCCGAAACCGATCGAGCGAAAAGCAAACGGGCCGGATGCGAATCCGGCCCGTTTGCGTGTACCGCGATGCCTGCCAGCGGCTTACCAACCGCGACCCGGCGGATCGGCGACGAAGCCGCTGGGGAAGGCGCGCGGTTCCCCACGGTTGGGGTAGTACGGATCGCGATAGCGCGGCACCACGCCGCGCGCGACCAGGCTGCGGTAGTCGTCGTAGCGCAACTGGATCACCTGCGCGGGCGAACGCGAGGCGCGGGTGAACTGCGTCTGCGATACCGGCGACCATTCGCGCGAACCGTGGCCGGTGCCGATCGACTGCGCCGCCATCGAGTCCGCGGCGGCCTGCTCGCGCACGCTGCCCGTTGGCGCCGGGGCGGCGTTGCCGACCCGGCGCTCGGCCTTGGCCGCCGTGTCGCGCTCGCCTTCGGCACGGGCGTACGGCGGGTAGGGATAGGGCGGCGGATACGGGCGCGGTTCCGGATAGACCGGGCGATACACCTGACGTTCCTCGAATACCGCCACGCCGATCACGCCGACGTTGTCGGGCCGGCCGGTGCGCGCGGCGTAGCTGTCGGGCAGATCGGTGAAGACGAACTGGGCGACGTCGTCGAGCGATTTGCGCCAGCCGTTGATTTCGGTCGATTGCCAGGCATCGAGTACGTAGCCGGCCTGCGAGGGATTGGCGGTCTGGCCGCTGACGGCGTTGACGCCGTCGACCGACAGCACCACCAGCACACGCTGGCCGGTGGTGTTGGTCAGGCGCACCGAGTAGCGATGACCGGGGGTGCCGGCGATCCACTGCTGACCGCGATGCGGCCAGTTCGTCAGCCAGTCGCCGTTGTCGCGGTCGATCACCGCCACGTCGACCAGCGGGCGGGCGTAGCTCGGGGTGCAGGCGGCGGCGGTCAGCGCGGCGCCGGCGAGCAGGACTAGCGAGCGGAACATGGTGCGATCTCCTGGGGGCTCGGAACATGCAAACGTCGCCCCGCCGCGGATGGGGTTAACCGGTGCGGACGAAGACCGGGGCGTGCCGGAACCGCGCTGGAACGGCCCGGCCACGGACGCCGCCGGCGGCGCCCGCTGTCTCGGGCTTTGCCTTTAAACTGGCCGATCACGTTCCACCCAGAGATCCCCATGACCTTGACCCGCGTTCTCACCGGCATCACCACCTCGGGCACCCCGCACCTGGGCAACTACGTCGGCGCGATCCGCCCGGCCATCGCCGCCAGCCGCGCTCCCGACGTGGAGAGCTACTACTTCCTGGCCGATCTGCACTCGCTGATCAAGGTGACCGAGCCCGAGCGCGTGCAGCGTTCGACCCTGGAAATCGCCGCCGCCTGGCTGGCCTGCGGCCTGGATCCGTCCAAGGTCTGGTTCTACCGGCAGAGCGAAATCGTCGAGATTCCCGAACTGGCCTGGTTCCTGACCTGTGTCGCCGGCAAGGGCGTGCTTAACCGCGCGCACGCTTACAAGGCCGCGGTCGACAAGAACCGGGACGAGGGCGAAGACGACGACGCGGGCATCAACGCGGGCCTTTTCATGTACCCGGTGCTGATGTCGGCCGACATCCTGGCGTTCAACGCGCACAAGGTGCCGGTGGGCCGCGACCAGATCCAGCACATCGAGATGGCGCGCGATTTCGGCCAACGTTTCAATCACATCTACGGCGAGCACTTCGTGCTGCCCGAGGCGCTGATCGAGGAGAGCGTGGCGACCTTGCCGGGCCTGGACGGCCGCAAGATGAGCAAGAGCTACGACAACACCATCCCGCTGTTCTCGCCGCGCGATCAGCTCAAGAAGCTGATCTATTCGATCGTCACCGACTCGCGCGCGCCGGGCGAACCCAAGCAGACCGAGGGCTCGGCGTTGTTCCAGATCTATCAGGCCTTCGCCAGCGAGGAAGAAACCCAGAGCATGCGCCGCGCCTTCGCCGACGGCATCGGCTGGGGCGAGGCCAAGCAGGCGCTGTTCGAACGCATCGACGCGGAGATCGCCCCGCTGCGCGAGAAGTACGAGGATCTGATGTCGCGTCCGCAGCACATCGAGGCGACCTTGGTCGACGGCGCGCGCCGCGTGCGCGAGCGTTATGTCGTGGGCCGGATGAAGCAACTGCGCGAAGCGGTGGGGCTACGCAATCTGTCGCAGGCCGCCACGGCTTCCGCGCCGGCCAAGGCCGAGGCGAAGTCCGCGTCGGTGCCGGCATTCAAGCAATATCGCGAGAACGACGGCCAGTTCTACTTCAAGCTCGCCGACGGCGATGAGGTGCTGCTGCAGAGCCGCGGCTTCGCCGCGCCCAAGGACATCGGCCAGCTGATCGGCGCGGCCAAGGCCGGCCAGTTGGAACTGGAGCGGTTGCTGGCCGCGGCCGAACCAGTCGACGAGGCGCGGCGTTCGCTGATCGCCGCGGCGTTGACGGCGATCGCGCAAGCCGAGAACGAAGCGCGCGCGGCCAAGCAGGGAGCCGTCTCGGGAGCCGCCGGGCAGTGAGCCGTTTCGTCGAACTCAATCTGGCATTGATTCTGTTCCTGCCGTGGTTCGCGATCCTCGGCGCGCTGTTCTGGCTGTATCCGCGCCGGCCGCGCACGCCGGCGCGCAAGTTGTTCGATGCGGTGGCGCTGGCGGTATCGGTGTGCGCGTTCGTGCTCGCGGTGCATTGGGCGCATGTGCATGCCGGGCGCGGCTACGGCGCGATGTGGCCGCAGGTCCTGGCGACCTCGCTGGGCTACGGGGTGTTCCTCGCGGTGTTGGCGCTGGCGGTCGGCCTTCGCTGGCGGTGGCTGCGCGGGGTGAAGGACTATCGCGATTGAGCTCGGCGCATGCGCCGGCTTTTGCGGGACAGGTCGGCTTTTGCGGGAGGGGCTTCAGCCCCGACGCTTTTGGTTCCGGTCGCGGCGAGACTTCATGGCGGCCGATCGAACAGCGTCGGAGCTGAAGCCACTCCCACAGCAGCTGAAGTCCCTCGATCGAGCGCGGCCTCGATCCGACCAAAGCCGCATCGTGGCCATGACCTGGCAGGGCATAGACTGCGGGTAAGTCAAAGCCCGATGCTGCCGCCATGACCCTTGCCTACGATCCCGCCGAACACGGCATCATCGCCGTCGATACCGGTTTTCACCGGCCGGTCTTCGATGCGGCGTATCTGCTGGTCGAGAACGGCCGCGCCGCCTTCATCGATTGCGGCACTCAGCATTCGATTCCAGCCCTGCTGGCCGCGCTGGATGCGCAAGGGCTGACGCCGGCCGAAGTGGATTGGCTGATCCTGACCCATGTCCACCTCGATCACGCCGGCGGCGCCGGCGCATTGATGCGGTGCCTGCCCAACGCGCGCCTGGCGGTGCACCCGCGTGGGGCGCCGCACATGATCGATCCCTCGCGTCTGGTCGCCGGCGCGACCGCGGTCTACGGCGAGGAAGAAATGGCGCGCAGCTACGGCGAGATCGTGCCGGTGCCGGCCGAGCGCGTGGTCGTCGCCGACGACGGACACATCGTCGACGTGGCCGGACGCCCGTTGCTGTGCGTGGACACGCCCGGGCATGCGCGCCATCACCTGTGCGTGTGGGATCAGCGCAGCCGCGGCTGGTTCACCGGCGACACCTTCGGTCTGTCGTATCGCGAGTTCGATTCGCCGCGCGGCCCGTTCGCGGTGCCGACCAGCTCGCCGGTGCAGTTCGAACCCGAACCGCTGAAGGCCTCGATCCGCACCTTGCTGGCGCGCGATCCGGTATCGATGTTCCTGACCCACTACGGTCGGGTCGGCGACGTCCAGCGCATGGGCGCGGACCTGATCGAACAGATCGACGCGATGGTGCGCATGGCGCGACAGGCGCATGCGGCCGACGGCGACCGGCATGCGCATCTGACCGCGGCGCTGGCGGATTACTTCGCTGCTCGCGCACACGCCCATGGCAGCCCGCTCAGCGACGCGCAGGCGCGCGCCGTGCTCGCGGTCGACGTCGAGCTCAATGCGCAGGGCCTGGAAGTTTGGCTGGATCGGGCGACGTAGGTCGTCCGCAAGCCCGGCCGCCGAGTCGGGGCGACCGCAGCTGGGCCAATTGCCCGTCGATCGGATGCATGGATCGGCGCGCACCGTCACGGCTGCTGAATGTGGCTGCGGTAGCCTGAATCGGCCTTCGTAACGCGCCCCTCCCCCGATCACCGATGACCGTCGTTCCGTTACGTTCCCGTCCGTTGCAGGCTGTGCCCGATCCGGTTGGGTCCCCGCCCGGCGACGAACCCGAGCGCCTGTCCGCGTTGCATGCCTACGGCCTGCTCGACAGCGTCGCCGAGTCCGCCTACGAGGACATGGTTCGGCTCGCGGCGACCGTGTGCGACACGCCGGCCGCGGCGATCGCCTTGCTCGATCGCGATCGGGTCTGGTTCAAGGCGCGCCTGGGTATCGAACCTGCGGAGCTGCCGCGTTCGCTTTCGATCTGCAGCCAACTGATCGGGCAAGCGCAGGCCGATCGCTTGCTGCTGATCGACGACATCGCCGACGACCCGCGTTTCGCCGCGCTCGATCTGACGCTGGAAGGCGGCAAGCCGTTGCGTTTCTACGCCGGCGCGCCGCTGCTGAGTCCGGACGGTCATCGGCTGGGAACGATCTGCGTGCTCGACACGGCGCCGCGGGTGTTGCGCGCTGCGCAGCGCGACGGTCTGGCGGCGCTGGCGCGGCAGATCCAGCATTTGTTCGAATTGCGCCGTTATGCCTTGGAGCAGCGGCGTCTGCTGAGCGAGCGCGAGGCATTCGCGCGTCAACTCGAAAGCGCGCAGGCCGACCTGCAGCGCCGGCACGAGCAGCTCCAGCACAGCGCCAGTCACGACGCGCTGACCGGCTTGCTCAACCGCGCCGCGTTGACGCAGCTGCAGGACGGCCCGGAGGCTTTGCTGCGCCTGGGTCGAGGCGCCTATACCTTGATGTTGATCGACGTGGATCACTTCAAGCGGGTCAACGACCGGCATGGGCATTTGCTGGGCGATCGCGCCTTGCGCGCGGTCGCCGATTCGGTGGCCGCTTCGATACGCGAAGGCGATATGGCGGTGCGATACGGCGGCGAAGAGTTCCTGGTCGTGTTGCCCGGCACGCGTCTGGCGACCGCGGCCGAAGTCGGCGAGCGCATCCGCCAACGCGTCGCCCGTTCGGCGTTGCCGTTCGCGTTGACCGTGTCGATCGGCGTAGCCGGCGGCGAACCGGGCCGCGATGCGCCCGAGCAGGTGTTCGACCGGGCCGATCAGGCTTTGTATCGGGCCAAGGCGGCCGGACGCGATCGCCTGGTGGTCGACGACAGTTGAAGTCGATGTCGGCAACGCGGCGCCGATCGAGGCGCACGGACCGATGGCGGCGCGATGCGCGCCGTGCCTTCACTCCCACACGTTGGGCGGCGGGCCGAGTTCGGGATGCTTCATGCGCACGATGCAGAAGCGGTGGCCGGTCGGCGCTTGCATCACCCACCAGCGTTTGACGAACTTGATCCGGGTCGCGCCGAGTTTCTCCAGCCGCGCGGCTTCGGCGTCGAGGTCGTCGCTTTCGATGTCCAGGTGGACGCGCGAGGGATGGTCGACTTTCTGCACTTCCACGTGCAGCACGCCGGCGGCATTGGCGAGTTGCGCGTACTGGGCGCCGTCGTCGTCGTAGGTTTCGACCCGGGCCAGGCCGAGTGCACCGCTCCAGAAGTCGGCGGCGGCGTCGATTTCGCCGGTTTCGCAATCGATGATGAAGCCGGCCAGGCGGCTGCGGTGGGCCATGGCGTAGTTCCTGCGTGAGGTTGGGGAAGGGTGCCGGCTTGGCGGGGGCGATGGAAGTGCCGGGACCCGGCGCACGCCCTGTGCGCCGCCCAGCCAGAGCAAAATCTCAGCAACAGCAACAGCAACAGCAACAGCAACATGGAAATGTGCGGAGATGTCGGATCGCTGGTGTGCGTGTACGGCTCAGGGCGTCGGACGCCTCGGTATTTTTTTGCCGCGTGCATGCTACCGCTCTGATTCGCCTGCCGTCGGTACAGCGCGCGGCGGTCCCGCAGTTCGGCGCGGCATGCGATCAGCGTTGCGGGTACTCGCGCTCGTGGCCGTCGCCGTCGATCACCAATTCGGCGGCCTTGCGATAAAGCGCGTATTCGCCGCGGTTCATCGCGAAATTCTGCAGAGCGAATACCGCCGAGTTGCGTGTCTCCGGATCGCTGCGCGAATCGGCGGCGATCGCCAGCAGCGAGTCCTTGAGACGGTCCGAACGCGTGCCCGAGGCGCTGATGCCGGCGATCGCGGCCTGGCGCACCGCGAGGTCGCCGTCGAGAATCGCCCGGTGCAGGATTTCTTCGTTGTTGCCGCTCTTGTTCCATTGCACCGACTGCAGCACGCTGCTGGCGCGCACCGCCGGGTCGGTATGGCCGCGCAGGGATTCCAGGCGATTGAGCAAGGGCGCGGCGTCTTCGCTGGCGATCACGGCGGGAGTGAGCATGTCGACCAACTGCTTGAGCATGGCCGGGTCGCGTTCGTCCTGGATTTGTCGCGACAGCAGGTCGCGTACTTCCGGCACGTCCAGCGAGAACGATTTGAGTAGCTCCAGACCGCTGCGGCGCTGTTCCGGGTCGCCGCTTTCGGCCATTTGCTGGCCCAGCCGCAACACTTCCTGATTGGCCACGCCCTGCAGCACCGCCAGCAGCGCGCCGCGTTTGTCGAGTTCGGTTTCGAAACTGTAGTCGCGCAGCAATTCGCGCAGGTAGGCCGGGTCGCGGCGCGCGCGTTGGGTCATGCGATCCAGGCTGTCGCCGGCGCGCGAGGAATGCGCGTAGGCGGACAACGCGCCTTGCGCCGTGGTTTGCGCGAACGGCACGGCGGGTTTGCGGCGTTCGCCGGCGGCGGCCGCGGCGCTGTGCGAGGCGAGCGCGGGCGCGGCGGAGGCGCGGGTGATCGAATGGCCGATCGCGCCTCCGGCGAGGGCGGAGGCGAGCAGGGCCAGGGTCAACTGAAGTCGGTTCATGCGCGCGGTTCCGTGTTGTGTTTCGTAGCTTCGGATCGGGCCGGCCGACGGATCGGCGGCGGCCGGTTTCGGGGCGGCGCGATCGCCGCCCCGAGTGGGATCGTCGTGCGGCGGCGGATCAGCAGTCCGGCGCGACGCGGCCGTCGGAGCCGGTGAAGGTGTAGACGTCCGGGATGTATTTGTTGCTGCCGGCCGGAGCGATGTTGTTCCACAGATTGCTGGTGCCGTAAGTGCCGCTGACGGTTTCGCCGACCTTCTGGCAACGGATGTTGACGCTGGCTCCGTTGGCGAGCGAGCCTACCGCGCTGTAACTGGTGCCGGGGCCTGCGCGCACGTTCAACGACGAGCCGCTGGTGCGCACGGTGCCGGGGGCGCCGCCGGGCGGGGTGGTGCCGCAGCTGTTGCGGCTCTTGTAGGCGACTTCGTACTTGTCGTAGACGATGGTCGAGCCGTTCCAGACGATCTTCTGGCTGGCGTTGTTGAGGCGCTGTTCGAAGTGCAGGTGCGCGGACATGCCTTCGTTGCCCGGACGCGTGGTCTTGCCGAGCGTGCCGATCTTCTGGCCTTGGGCGACGTTGGCGCCGTTGGCGACGGAGATGCTGTCCAAGTGTGCGTACCAGCTGGTCCAGCCGCCGCCGTGATCGATCACCACCAGCTTGCCGTATCCGGTGCCCGGGTGCGGGTTGTAGGTGGTCGCCTTGCCCTTGGCCGAGGCCACCACGGGCGAGCCCAGGTCGGCGTTGCTGAGCGGGCGCGGCTTGTGATTGAGATCGACCGCGTAGCGCAGGCCGTGGCCCTCGTAGGTGTCGCCATACCAGGTCTGGTTGCAGGCGAACGGCATCTGGAAGTCCGGGCGCGCCGCGTGCGCGGCGCTGGTCATCAGGCCGAACGCGGCGGTGGCGAGGCAGGCGAGCGCGGTGCGCGAACGGCGCGTCGTGCGCGAAGTGCTGAGACGATTCATGTCGGAAACCTCTTGAGCATTGGGTTGGGTGACTCGTAGAGGCCCCGGTTACGTGGGTGCCGAGGCGGTAGTGCATGCGGCGTGCTTGGGTGTGGCGTCGCTGCGGGCATCGGCGCGTTGATCGCTGCGCGTCTTGTCGATGTCGCGGCCGCCGGGGCGAATCAGCAATCCGGCGCGACGCGGCCGTCCGAACCGGTGTGGGTGTATGCGTCGGGGATGAACTTGTTGCTGCCGCTGGCGCCGATGTTGTTCCAGATGTTGCTGGTGCCGTAGGTGCCGCTGATCGACTCGCCGGCCTTCTGGCAACGGATGGTGACGGTGCTGCCGTTGGCCTGGGTGCCGACCACGCTGTAGCTGGTGCCCGGGCCGGAGCGAACGTTCAACGCCGTGCCGCTGGTCTTGACGGTGCCGGTGACGCCGCCGCTGGTGCCGCAGCTGTTCTTGCTGGTGTAGTTGCGCTTCTCGAAGTACCTCAGCGCGACGCCGTTCCACTTCGCCTTCTGGGTCGCGCCGTTGTAGATCTGTTCGTAATGCAGGTGCGGGGCGAGGTTGTAGATCGCGCTGCTGGAGCCGACCAGGCCGATCTTCTGGCCCTGGCGGACGTTGTCGCCGACCGACACGGCGCGCGACTGCAGATGCGCGTGCAGGGTTTTCCAGCCGCCGCCGTGATCGATCACGACGTAGTGGCCGTAACCGGTGTTGGTGGAATACACCGAGGTCACGACCTTGCCGGCGGCCGAGGCGACGATAGTAGAGCCGGCGGTGGAACCGCCGCCGGCCGGCCGGTTCATGTCGACCGAGTTGGCCGGCTTATGACCGTCCCAGGTATTGGTCACCCAGACGTCGTTGCAGGCGAAGGGCATCTGGAAATTCGGCGCGGCCTGAGCCGCATTGGCGGCCAGCAGACAGCAGGCCAAGGACGCCAGCGCGAGTGCGCGGCGCGGGAAATGCTTCATGGTATTTCCTCGCTAGATGGATGAAGACGATCCGGCGCTGCCGGACGGTTGCGCTCCGACGCCGCAGTCCCTGCCCGGGCGCCGGAGTCGCAGGGCGACGCTAGCGGTATTCGTCGCCGGTTTGTTGCGGAGATTTTTTATTCCTGGACGCGCGCGAAACCGCGATCGTGATCGAAGTCGCGATCGACGATGACGTTTTTTCAACCTGTCGCTCAGCTGTCGCGCTTGGAGGGCACGCATGGCGGGAAAAAGCGCTGTTTGCGCGAAACGCGGCGCCTCGTTGCGAGGCGCGCGTGGCCCCTGTCCACGGCGGGAGAGGGGCGGTGGAACCAGATCAGTGCGATCAGTTCGCTCGGGCCAGATCGTCGATCATCGCCTTGAGGAAACGCGCCGCTTCGCCGCCGGTACAGGCGCGGTGATCGAAAGTCAGCGACAGCGGAATCACTTTGTGCGATTCGAAGCCGCCCATCACCGGGGTCATCTGATGACGGCCCTTGCCGGCGGCGATGATCGCCACCGTCGGCGGCACCACCACCGGCGTGGCGTAGCGGCCGGCGAACATGCCGAAGTTCGACAGCGAGATGGTATAGCCGGTGAGTTCGGAGGCGGGAATGCTGCGGTCTTCGACCTGCACGCGCAGGCGGTTGATCGCCTCGCGCACGCCGCGCGTGTCGAGCACGTCGGCGTTGCGCAGCGCCGGCACGAACAGGCCGTCGTCGGTGTCCACCGCGATGCCGATGTCGACGTGCGGATGCAGGGTGCGGGTGAGCTTGTCGCCGTCGAACCAGGCATTGAGCGCGGGCACGGTCTTGCAGGCGACGACGATCGCGCGCACCAGGCGGCCGGTGATGTCGTTGCCCGGCGCCCAGGCGTGGATGTCGGCGTCGTCGGCGAGCGTGGTCGGCACGACCTTGCTGTGCGCGTCGGCCATCACCCGGGCCATGTTGCGGCGCACGCCCTTGAGCTGTTCGGGCTGGCCGGTCGCGACCACGCCGGGCGGCTGGGTGCGCATCGGGCGGCCCGATTGCGACAGGGTGCTGCGCGAAGGCGCGGCGGCCGGCGCTTCGGCGACCGGAGCGCGGTTCTGCGCGGTCGCGGCGGGCGCCGCGCCGATCTTGGCCGAGCCGTCGGCGGCGGCGCGCTTGACGTCGTCGTTGGTGACCACGCCGTCGTTGCCGGTGGCGCGCACGCGGCTCAGATCGACGCCGAGCTTGCGCGCCAGTGCGCGTACCGCCGGCATCGCCTTGACCCCGCCGACGGCGACGGCCTGTTCGCTGCGCACGGCGTCGGAGGATTGCATCGCGCCGACCACGGTGCCGCTGTCGGCGCGCTCGGCCGGTTTGGTTTCGGCGGATTTGGTGGGTTCGGCGGAAGCGGCAGGCGTCTGAGCCGCCGGCGCATGGCCGCCGCCGTGATGATGCCCCGTATCTTGACCATCGGCGCGCTGCGGCTGGCTCAGATCGAGTTCGAACTCGGCCAGCATGGTGCCGGTGACCACGATGTCGCCGGCGGCGCCGGCGAGCTTGAGCACCGTGCCCGACACGGGCGAGGGCACTTCCACCACCGCCTTGGCGGTTTCCATCGACACCAGGGTGTCGTCGAGGCGGATCGTATCGCCGACCTTGACCGCCCATTCGACGATGGTCGCGTCGGGCAGGCCTTCGCCGAGGTCGGGAAGCAGAAAGGTCTTGGTATCGCTCATAAACGGATTGTTCTCTGCAAGAGGGAATGTGGACGCGGCACCGGCCGGTTCGCGTCTTACCTTGGTTCGTGTCCGGAGTCGCGTCCGAGTTCGTGTCTGAACATCGGGCCCGGACGCATCATCGTTCCTGGGTTTCGATCGCGCCCAGATGACGCGCGGGCACCCAGCCCTGCGCGCCATCGTGTTCGCGCTGCGCCCACCACCAGCCGCCGAGTTCGTCGATCAGGCGCAACCACTGGCCCGCTTCGACGTCGAGTTCGCGCGCGTCGTACGCGCGCAAGGCCTCGGCGTGCTGTGCGTCCAGCGGACGCAGCCAATCGCACGGCGCCCAACCGGCGCGGCCGTCGTCGGTCTGCGTCCAGACGAACGCCGGCCACTCGCTGTCGCGTTCGCCCAGGCGCACGATCTGACCCGCGTCCAGGCGGATCGGATCGTGATACCGGGTGCGAT
The DNA here is from genome assembly GCF_052078715.1 of Lysobacter sp. CA199. Lineage (NCBI taxonomy): Bacteria > Pseudomonadati > Pseudomonadota > Gammaproteobacteria > Lysobacterales > Lysobacteraceae > Lysobacter > Lysobacter sp. CA199. The sequence continues at coordinate 141,843 of NZ_JBQJIL010000011.1, forward strand.
AGTCGGCGACGACGAGCGCGCGCATGTCAGCCGTGGCCGAGCGCGCGCTTGGCCGCGGCGACGATCTTGTCGACGCTGGGCAGGTACTTCATCTCCAGGCGGAACAGCGGGATGTGGGTGTCGTAACCGGTGACCCGTTCGACCGGCGCGAGCAGGTCGTACATCGACTCCTCGGCCAGGCGCGCGGCGATCTCGGCGCCGAAACCGGCGGTCTTGGGCGCCTCGTGCACGATCACGCAGCGGCCGGTCTTGGCCACCGATTCGGCGATGGTGGCGAAATCCAGCGGCTTGAGCGTGGCCACGTCGATCACTTCCGCGCTGATGCCTTCGCCGGCGAGTTTGTCCGCCGCTTCCAGCGTTTCCTTGACCTGCGCGCCCCAGCTGACCAGGGTGATGTCGCTGCCGTCGCGCAGCACGAAGCACACGTCCAGCGGCAGCGCCTCGCCGTCGTCGGCGACCACTTCCTTGTACTGGCGGTAGATGCGCTTGGGTTCGTAGAAGATCACCGGATCGGGATCGCGGATCGCCGCCAGCAGCAGGCCGTAGGCGCGCGCGGGCGAAGACGGCAGGACCACGCGCAGGCCGGGCACGTTGGTGAACAACGACTCGTTGGCTTCGCTGTGGTGTTCCGGCGCGCGGATACCGCCGCCCCACGGCACGCGCAGCACCATCGGACAGGTCAATCGGCCGCGGGTGCGGTGACGGAAGCGCGCGGCGTGGCAGATGATGTGATCGAGCATCGGATAGACGAAGCCGTCGAACTGCGCTTCGGCCACCGGCTTCATGCCCTGCGCGGCCAGGCCGACGGTGAGGCCGGCGATGGTGGTTTCGTCCAGCGGCGTGTCGAGCACGCGCTCGCTGCCGAAGATCTGCTGCAGACCGGCGGTGGCGCGGAACACGCCGCCGTTGACGCCGACGTCCTCGCCGAGCACCAGCACGGTGTCGTCGTGGCGCATCTCGTAAGCGAGCGCCTGGGTGATCGCCTCGATCAGGGTGATCGCGGCGGGCGTGGCGAGCGGCTGGCTGGTGTCTACTTTGGCTTTAGTCGCGACGTTCATCAGCGACCCTCCTGTGCGAGTACTTCGGTGCGCTGGGCGAGCAGATCGGCCGGCATGTCGCCGTACAGGTAATCGAACATCGCCTCGACCGGCTGCACCGGGGTTTCCAGATAGGCGTTGATCTCGACGTCGACCTTCTTGCCGCATTCCTCGGCCCAGGCCTTCTCCAGTGCTTCGTTCCACACGCCCTGATCGGTGAGATAGGTGCGCAGGCGCGGCATCGGATCGCGGGTCCACGCGTCCTTGACCTCGGCATCGTCGCGGTAGCGGCGCGCGTCGTCGGCGGTGGTGTGATCGTGCAGGCGGTAGGTCATGAACTCGATCACGCTGCCGCCCTGGCCGCTGCGTGCGAGTTCGGCGGCCCGGCGCATGCCTTCGAGCACGGCGATCAGATCGTTGCCGTCCACCTGCAAGCAGTGCAGACCGCCGGCGATGCCCTTCTGCGCCAGCGTCTTGGCGCCAGTCTGCGCCTTGCGCGGCACCGAGATCGCCCAGCCGTTGTTGATCACGCACAGGATCAACGGCAATTCATATGCGCCCGCCGAATTGAGCGCGGCGTAGAAGTCGGTCTTGGACGAACCGCCATCGCCGCAGCAGGCCACGGCGAGGTTGGTCTCTTTGCGCAGCTTGAACGCGAGCGCGGCGCCGGCGGCATGCAGGCACTGGGTGGAGATCGGCACCGACCAGGCGAAGTCCTTGCGCGGACCGGCGAAGTCGTTGCCGCGTTCGTCGCCGCCCCAGTACATCAGCACTTCGCGCGGCTGCACGCCGCGCATGAACTGGGCGCCGTACTCGCGATAGCTCGGCGCGAACACGTCGTCGGGCAGCATCGACGCGCCGATGCCGACGTGGGTGGCTTCGTGGCCCAGACAGGCCGCGTAGGTGCCGAGTTTGCCGGTGCGCTGCAAGGCGATCGCCTTGGTGTCGAACGTGCGCACGAACAACATCTGCTTGAACAGCGGCAGCAGGGTATTGGGGTCCTTGAACGCGGAGGGAATCTCGGCGACGGGCTTGCCGTCGATGCCGAGGTATTGCAGGTATTGGATTTCGAACGTCGCGGCGACGGTCATCGCGGGTGGTCCTCACGGGTGGGGATGAGGTCCGAATCGTTCCGGTCCCGGATCCAGTGCCGGGCGCGCTGGTCAGCTTCAGACGGCTGGGTCCGCAGACCTCGAATACAGCGCGAGGTTGCGGGCCGGGCTAGAAGCCGCGGCGCCCTGGCAGGGTGCCGCGTCTGGCGCGAATGATACCGAAACCCGGGTTAAGCGATGTTGCGCGCTGCGGCATGCAAGTTGGGCCGGAACGCGCTAGACGCCACAAAACGTCAGAACGGCGCAGTATGGATTCGGCCGGAGGACACGTTGCGAACGCCGATTGGATTCGCTTTTCGTTAACCGGCGACGACGCGGATCGCGACGCGCGGCGCAATGACATCGCTGTCGTCAAGAAAAAAGCGCGGCCGAAGCCGCGCTTTTGGGGTCGAGCATGAAACCGGTGCGGACGTCGCGCGTCCGCACCGCGATTACCACCAGCGACCGGTCAGTTGCACGTAGTGGAAGGCGAAATCGTTGAACGGATTCGGATCTTCCACCGCCGAGGCGGCCAGACCGGTGAGCACCAACTGCCGGTCGAACAAGCCCGGACGCGGCGCGACGATGGCGAAATCGAAGCGCTGAACGGCGCCGGCGGGCAGACGCGCACCGTCGCAGGTGGCTTCGAAACCGCCGCGGCGGTGCGCGGCCACGGTGCAGGTCCAACCGTTCGGCGCGGCGATCGACACGTTGCCGGCCGGCGCATCGCCGTACAAGGTCACGCTCGGCAGCACCGCCACATCGGCGCCGCGGTTGCGCACCGCGACGGCGAAGCGGCCGTTCTGGCCGCCGCGCAGAACGCGCGGGCCGTCGACGTCGATGGCCAGATCGGCGCGCGCGGTGACTTCCACGCTGACCGAGGCTTGGTCGTTGGACGCGACCGGATCGAACGATTGCGCCTGGGTGGCGATCGCGAGCGTGGTGGTCTTGCCGATCATCGCTTCGGTGGCGTTGGCCGCCAGGGCGAAGGTCGCCGACTCGCCGTTGCTCAGCGCGGTGCGGGTGCAGGTCACGCTGGTGGAACCGCCGCCGACCTGCGGCGCATCGCAGTTCCAACCGCTCGGCGCAGTCACGCTCAGCGCCGGCAGTTCGGCGTTGATGGCGAAGCCGATGCCCGGATAGTCCGCCTGTTCGGGACCGGCGTTGCGCAAGGTCGCGCTGAAGTTCACCGGACGGCCGACGCGCACCGATGCGGTCGAGGTCGAGGCGACCACGCCCAGATCGGCGCGACGGCGGAAGTCGATGTAGGCCACCACCGGATCGTGATCGGACAGTCGCGACGGCGAATCGCCGAGGCTGCGGTTGATCTCGGGGAAGTCGGCGTTGATGCGCGCGTGGTCGAGCTTGAGACCGGTCGCGGCGGCGACCAGCGCCTGATTGGCGAGCACGTGGTCGATGGTCTGCGCGCTGCCGCCGAAGGTGTAGCTGTAGCGCTGATCCGGCGTTTCCAGATCGCCGAGCTTGACCAGATTGGGTTCGACCAGGTCGGCGCCGTCGCCCGGCACCGCGGTCTGATCGTCCGGCGTCGGCGTGCCGACCACGGTGTTGATCACGTCGGTCAGGCCGTCGTTGAACTCGAACGCGTTGAAGTCGCCGAGGGTGACGATGCGTTCGGCCGGATTGGCGACCTGGCGGTCCTGGATGAACTTGGCCAGATACTCGGCCTGCGCCTGGCGCTTCTTGCGCACGCGATCGCCGCCGGCGTCGTCGAGTTCGCTGTCGATCAGCGAACGCTGGTGCACCAGGATCACCGTGATCGGGAAATCGCGGCCTTCGCCGTTGTGCACCACCGCCTGCAACATCAGCGGCGGACGGTCGTTGAGCGTGCCGCTGAAGCCGTCGGGCTGCGTCCAGGTCGCGTCCTTGCCGACCTGGGTCACCGACACCACTTCCACCTGCGCCTTGCCGTCGGCCAGTGCGGAGGTCTTGATCAGGTAGCCGACATCGATGCCGCCGATGTCGTTGCCTTCCAGCAGATAAGCGACGTACTTTGGATCCGGCCGTCCCGCCGCGACTTCATCGGCGTTGACGCGCGCGGCGATGTCCTGCAGCGCGCCGAGGTTCTCCACTTCGATCAGGCCGAGAATGTCGGGACGCTGCAGATAGCCGATGCCCAGCGACACCTTGCCCAGACGGCGCGCGTACGCGTCCGGAGTCAGCACCGGATCGTCTCTGAGCGCCGGGTCGTTGATCGTGTCGAAGAAGCGTTCGACGTTGTAGGAGGCGATGGTGAATTCCGAATGCGCCGGCAGTCTCGCCGCGACCGGTTCCAAGCCTTGGGCGATGGTCGAGAGCGCCGCCGGATCGCGCAGGATGGTGTAGCGGCGGAAGCCGTAATCCAGCGGGCCGGTGAGGTCGGTGATGACCGCGCCGGTCGACAGATTGAACGGCGTGCCGCCGAGGGCGTCGCTGTCCACGGTGATCAGCTCGGGATTGAAATCCCAACGCGGGATCGGCGGAACGCTGCCGCCGCCCGGCGCCGGATCCGGCGCCTGGATGCCGGGTTCGCGGAACGGACGCGCCACGCCGGTGGCCACGACATTGAAGATGCCGTTGCCGCTGCCGGTGGCGTTGACTTCGTTCTTCGAGCCCTGGGTCGGCGAGACCACGGTCGCGCTGGGCATCACCACGCGCATGCCTTCCAGGCGTTCGAGCTGTTCCAGGCCGCCGCTCGGGCTGGGCAGGCCGGCGCCGAGCACGATCGCCTGGGGCAGGGTGCCGGGACCGATCACCACCGGTTCGGACACCAGCAGGCTACGCACGCCGCCGCCGAGTTCGGTCAGCGGCAGTTGGCCCGGATCGGCGGACGGGATGAATTCGAGCACCTGACCGTCGGCGCGCACCGTGTTGCCGACCGCGGCCACGGCCGGAACCGGGCTGCCGGTGAACACGAACAGGCCCTCGGAGGTGGCCGGGTCGCCGTCGGCCTGATCGTCGCGCATCTGCAGGAAGTAGCCGTTGCTCTTGCGGCCGGTGACCACGCCCACCACGTGCAAGCGTTGACCCACCAGCGGCGAGTACTGGCCGTTGCCCTGGATGGCGTGGATTGCGGTCAGGTCGACTTCGTCGCTGGCGATCAGGCCTGTCGCTTGCGCATCGCCCAACTGCGCACCGGTGGGCGCGCTGAGACGGACGAAGAAGTTCTCGTCTTCCTCGACTTCGCTGTCGTTGTCGACCAGGACCGTGATCGTGCCGCTGCGCTCGCCCTCGGCGAGGGTCAAGGTGCCGTTGACGGCGGTGTAGTCGCTGCCGGCGACGGCGCTGCCGTCGGCGCTGGCGTAACGCACGCTGACGCCGCCCGGGCCGGCCGGCTCGGACAGGCTGAGGGTGAACACGAAGGTGCCGCGGCTTTCCAACTGCTCGACATCGGCGATGTTCAGCACCGGCAGATTGGCGCCGCTGCAGGCGAACGTCGGGCTGGCGGTGTTGCGCGGCGTCGGCGCGCCGGTGGCGAAATCGGCACCGTTGACGTTGCTGTCGGTGCAGCCGTTGTCCTTGCGCAGTGCGGCGATCAGGGCGCTGATGGTGGCGGTGGGCTGAGTGCCTTCGGCGCAGTTGGTGCCGCTGCCGTAACCGACGAAATCGACGCTGCCCAGCGGGCAGGTGCCGCTGAGCGCGGTGTTGTGATTGACCAGGGCGACCTTGCCGGCGCCGGCACCCATCGCCAGAGTGCCGACCGCATCCGGCGTGGGCAGGGCGACCGAACCGCCGCTGCCGTCGGCCTGCTTGACCAAGTAATAGCCGCCCGGCGCGATACTGCCGGTCAACCTGGTGAGCTGCCAGCTCTGGCCGGCGCTGGACGCGTACTGCACGCTCCAGCCGCTCAGGTCGACGGCGGTGTCGCCGTTGTTGTGCAGTTCGATGAAATCGCTTTTCAGCGTGGCGCCGGAATTGCCGCCGCCGCCGTAAACCTGGCTGATCACGACCTGCGCCTGGGCCGATCCGGCCGCGGCGAAGGCCAATACCACCGCCGCCATCAGGCGGCTCGTGTGCTTGTCCATGTTGTTCCCCAGAGGTGAGCGCCTGCCCGACCTCCCCGGGTCGCAGACGTTTGGATTGTGCATCAATACTCACTTTCCGGCGTTGCAGAAGCATGACTTGGCGCGCCGGGTCGTGCTTTGACGCCCGCCGCGACGCCATTGCCGAGCGCGACCGCGCCGTATTCAGCGTGCTCGCACGCTTCGTCGTCCGCTCGTTTTGCGGCAGTGCAACAAAGCACCTCCGGCCTGCGCCGGGGACGAAACCGCGGCGCGCGAAGGCGCCGCGGCAAGACACTCAGGGCTGCCGCGGCAGGGCCGGCAGGATCTCGGTCGCGGTCTGGGCGAGGTTGTCGGACGGATCGGGATCGATCGCCGAGTGAGGTCAAGGCGCCGCCGTGCCGGCGGATCGGCATCGATGCGCGCGTGCTCGAACCGGGTCGTTCTGGATCGTTTCGGTTTACGGCGTCAGTACCTCGTCGGAGAACACCGATTGCGGTGGTTGCCGCCTGCCTCGCTCGATCGAGCAGTAACGCTCGGCCTTGGGCGGCGTCGCGGTCAAATCGATCTGATCCGGATCGACGCGAGCGGCGCCATCGAACGGCGCCATCGTCGGCAACGCATCGCCGAGCTTGCCGATCAGCGCGCCGATCGGATCGACGAATCCAACGTTGAACGCATGCGTCTGGACATGGCCGGTGAACAACCGCGACAGCACGCCCGCGTCGTTTCGGCGCTCGCCCGGTCCGCCCCGGGCCGGATGCGCTACCCTTTGCGCCCCTGCCGCGAGCCCCGCCGATGTCCGTCGAAAAGAACCAGCGCGAACTGGAAAGCGGTATCCATACCGACCTGCACGGGCGCATCACCTACGGCGGCTATCTGCAGTTGGACAAACTGCTGTCGGCGCAGCGGCCGCTGTCGCAGCCCAGCCATCACGACGAGATGCTTTTCATCATCCAGCACCAAGTCTCGGAGCTGTGGATGAAGTTGATCATCCACGAGCTGACCGCGGCGATCGAACACCTGCGCCTGGATCAGGTCTGGCAATGCCAGAAGGTGCTCGCGCGCTGCAAGCAGGTGCTGCGTCAGCTCACCGAACAGTGGTCGGTGCTGGAGACGCTGACGCCGTCGGAGTACATGGGATTTCGCGAAACCCTGGGGCCGTCGTCGGGCTTCCAGTCGCTGCAATACCGCCGCATCGAGTTCATGCTCGGCAACAAGAACGAGGCGATGCTGCGCGTGTTCGCGCACGATCCGCAGGGTCAGGCCGCGCTGGAAACCGCGTTGGCTTCGCCGAGCCTGTACGACGAGTTCTTGATGTATCTGGCCCGCTTCGGCCACGACATACCGGCCGCGCATCTGCAACGCGACTGGCGCAACCCGCACGTCAGCGACCCGGCGCTGCAGCCGGTGTTCGAGCGCATCTACGAAAACACCGATGTGTATTGGCGCGAGTACGCGTTGTGCGAGGACCTGGTCGATGTGGAGACGCAGTTCCAGCTCTGGCGTTTCCGCCACATGCGCACGGTGATGCGCATCATCGGTTTCAAGCGCGGCACCGGCGGCTCCAGCGGCGTGGGTTTCCTGCGCCAGGCCCTGGAGCTGACGTTCTTTCCGGAACTGTTCGAGGTGCGTACCTCGATCGGCTTGGCGACGCAGTACGGCGCCGACGCGGCGGATACAGATTAAGCCGCGGGGTGCGGACCTAGGCGATCGGTGGCTGGCGGGGAGGTTGCGTCGGCGCCTAAGGGTTCGCGGTCGCGGCTTGCGCCGCTCCTACGGTCAGCCCATGACAGACAGCCCATGTAGGAGCGGCGCAAGCCGCGACCGCGAATTTCCGATAACCGCGTTGGCTCGATCCACGGCATAGCGGCCGCGGCCCCGCCAAAACCCCGACCGTTGCCGCCTGTTCGCCGCCAATAGTCCGCACGAACTGCGAACTTCCAGTCGCCCGATAGCGCAAAATCCTCCCCCGTTCAGGGCCTTATGGGGGTAAATGTTGCGATGCAGCAAGGCTCCGAATTCTTCACAAAGGTTTGACGTGACCGGCCCGTGCCGGTAAATCTCCCCGACCCGTGCCGTCGGCGTGGGATTTTCATTCAGTTTCCACACGACAGGGGACACCGCATGAGCGGAGCCGCGACACCCACCCTGGGCCAGGCGCCCATCCCGGACTTCAAGCAGCGACTCGGCCATCCCCGGCCGTTGTGGATGCTGTTCATGACCGAGTTCTGGGAGCGCTTCGCGTTCTACGGCATCCGCTGGGCGTTGGTGCTCTATATCGTCGCCCAATTCCACGGCGGCGATTCGGCCGGCGAAGCGCCGGCCAATCGCGTCTACGGCGCGTACCTGGCGCTGGTGTACGCCGCGGCGATCTTCGGCGGTTATGTCGCCGACCGCATCCTCGGTTATCAGCGTTCGATCCTGCTCGGCGCGGCGATCATGGCCACCGGCCTGTTCCTGATCGCGATCCCCAGCGAACAGATCTTCAAGATCGGCCTGGCCACCATCGTGGTCGGCAACGGCCTGTTCAAGCCGAACATCTCGACCATGGTCGGCAAGCTCTACGCAGCCGGCGACGAACGTCGCGACTCGGGCTTCACCATTTTCTACATGGGCATCAACTGCGGCGGCTTCATCTCGCCGATCCTGACAGGCCTGCTGGCCGAACAGGTGTTCGGCACCTCGGTGATGCCGGCCTACAAGATGGTGTTCCTGGCCTCCGGCGTGGGCATGCTGATCAGCCTGTTCTGGTTCTGGTTCGGCCGCCGCCAACTCGAGGGCATCGGCCGTCCGCCGGTCGACAGCGCCGGCAAGCAGAAGGTGCTGTACGTGTTCCTCGGCGCGGTGGTCGCGATTCCGGTGGTGTATTTCCTGCTCGCGCTGGGCGCGACCACCCTGCAGTGGGTCTTGCTGGCGATGTTCCTGTGCCTGTGCGGCCTGTTGCTGTGGGAAGGCTTCCGCGAAGGTTCCAAGCAGCGCGACATGGTCATCGCGATGTTGATCATCTTCACCTTCAACATCCTGTTCTGGATGTTCTTCGAGCAGGCGGGCAGTTCCTTCACCTTCCTCGCCGACAAGATCGTCGATCGTCAGTTCAGCGAAAGCTTCGTGTTCCCCAACGCCTGGTTCCAGTCGGTCAACTCGCTGGCGATCATCGCCCTGGCGCCGATCGTGGCCTTGATCTGGGTGAGGATGCGCCACGCCAATCCCTCGATTCCGCGCAAGTTCGGCCTGGGCCTGATCTACAACGGCCTGGCGTTCTTGCTGCTGGTGGTGGTGCTGACCCCGCTGGTGATTCCGGCCTTCGGTGTGGACAGCCTGCCTTCGTGGCTGAAGTGGGCGCCGGCGGTGTCGCCGGATTCGCCGTTCGCCGCCGCGCCGGGCAAGATTCCGTTCTGGTCGTTGTTCATGGTCTACGTGATCCAGTCGATCGGCGAGCTGTGCCTGTCGCCGATCGGTCTGTCGATGGTGACCAAGCTGGCGCCGGTGCGTCTGGTCGGTTTCGGCATGGGCGGTTGGTTCTTGTCCACCGGCATCGGCAACAACCTGTCGGGCATCTTCGCCGGCGTGGTCAGCGGCGAGAAGGGCATGGACACCTCGACCGCGCTGACCGGTTACGGTTTCGGCTTCCTGGTGCTGGTCGGTGCGGGCTTGCTGTTGTTCCTGATCGCGCCTCTGGTGCAGAAGCTGATGCACGGCGTGAAGTGACCGGTCCGCGGATTTGATCGCAAGCACTACGAAAAACGGCAGCCCAGGCTGCCGTTTTTCGTTTCGGTTTTGGTGACGGGAGGACGATCGCGATGAGCAGCATCAGCGTGTTTCACTGGATCATCTTGCTGGGATTGCTGGCCGGCGTGGCCACATTGGTCGGCGTGATCGTATGGGCGATCTCGAAAGGGCGGCGAAAGTAGCCGTCCATGCGCATCTCGCGCGGCGGCCGTGCGATCGCCGCCGCCGCGATCAGCGCTTGTCCGCCGCCATCTCCGCTTCGGCCTGCATCTCCAACTCGTCGAGCCGATCGAGCAAGCGGAACAGCGCCTCGCGTTCGGCCGGCTCGATGTCCACCAGCAGACGCTGCTCGAAGGCCAACGCCATCGGCGCGACTTCGTCGTAGATCTTGTAGCCGTCCGGCGAGAGCTGCAGCACCGAGCGGCGGCGGTCGTCGTCGTGGGTGTCGCGTTCCAGGCGGCCGGCTTCGGTCAGGCGCGCGACCGCGCGGCTGACGGCGACTTTGTCCATCGCCGTGCGCTGGGCCACCTCGTTGGCTGACAGCCCCGGGAAGCGGCCGAGCACGGCCATCACCCGCCATTCGGTCACGCTGAGCGCATAACGCTCGGAATACACCCGCGCGATCGCGCCGCTGACCCGGTTCGACAGCACCGACAGGCGATAGGGCAGGAAGTGGTCCAGATCCAATTCGGCGTGACCCAGTTCGGCGTGCCGGGGCGCGCTGGCACGCAGCGGGGGCGCGACCGGGCCGCGGCCGGCCTGTTCAGGATCGGAAGGGTCTGCGCCGGTCGGGCCGGACTGTGAGGTAGGTCGATTCATGCTGCACTGTGCCTTGCTTATGGTTTCATGTGAAACTATAACGTCCCTTTCCCTGAGGCCGTCCGTAGCGGACCCGGCCGCCACCCGAGAACAATGCCATGAATGCACAGCCCAACCTCGGCATGCAGGTCACTACCTTCGAAAATCCGCTCGGCATCGACGGCTTCGAGTTCGTCGAATTCGCCGCCCCGGCCGGCAAAGGCGAGCTGCTCCACGATTATTTCCGCCGCCTGGGCTTCACCGCCATGCTGCGGCACAAGTCGCGGCCGATCACGGTCTATCGCCAGGGCGGGGTGAATTTCCTGGTCAACGAAACCCCCGGCAGCTTCGCCTCGGCTTTCGCCGATGCCCACGGCCCCTGCGCGGCGGGCTTCGCGATCCGCTTCAAGAAGCCGGCCAAGGAGGTCTTCCAGGCCGTGCTCGCCAACGGCGGCGAAGCGGTGAGCGAACACGCCGACACCCGCGCGATCGACGCACCGGTGGTCAAGGGTATCGGCGACTGCATGCTGTATCTGGTCGACCAGTACGGCGAGAAGGGCAATGCCTACGCCGACTACGAGCCGATCCCGGGCGCGGACCAGAACCCGGCCGGGTTCGGCCTGACCTTCATCGACCACCTGACCCACAACCTGTACTTCGGCAACATGCAGAAGTGGTCGGATTACTACGAGCGTTTGTTCAACTTCCGCGAGATCCGCTACTTCGACATCAAGGGCGTCAAGACCGGCCTGGTGTCCAAGGCGATGACCGCGCCGGACGGCGTGGTGCGCATTCCGCTCAACGAGTCCAACGACCCCAAGAGCCAGATCAACGAATACCTGGACGCCTACAAGGGCGAGGGCATTCAGCACATCGCCTGCTTCACCGACAACATCTACGAGACCGTCGAGGCGATGCGCGCGCAGAACATCGAGTTCCTGGATACGCCGGACACCTATTTCGACGTGATCGACATGCGCGTGCCCAATCATGGCGAGGACGTCGCGCGCTTGGCCAAGAACAAGATACTGATCGACGCCGACCCGGAAACCCACCAGCGCAAGCTGTTGCAGATCTTCACCAAGAACGCGATCGGTCCGATCTTCTTCGAGATCATCCAGCGCAAGGGCAACGAAGGTTTCGGCGAGGGCAATTTCCAGGCCCTGTTCGAGAGCATCGAACGCGACCAGATGCAGCGCGGCGTACTATAAGCGCTGCTCATCACAAGGCCGCGGCCATGCTCAAGGAACTCGTCGATCTGTTGACCTGCCGGGAACTCGGTCCGGAGGAACTGGCGTCGCTGGTGGCCGTGATCGAAGGCGCGGCGGACGATCCCGATCTGGACTGGATGGAGGATCCCTCGCCGGAGGAGCTGATCCAGAACGCGCTGGTGTTCAAACTCGTCGACCACCTCGCCGTGGGCGACAAGGTCGACGAGGTGCACGAGCAGATCAGCGACTTCTTCGCCGAACCGCTGGCGGATTTTCCGCGTCATGAGAACGGGCGCTGGTACCTGCCGGACGAGTATTTCGCCTGGCTGGACCCGCTTCTGGCCGAACGCGGAAAGGACGGCGGCGGTTACCGATTGCTCTTGCTCGACGACAGTTTCAGCGACCAGTTGAACGCCTTGCTGGTCTGGCGCAAGGACACCGCGCGGGTGCTGGAACTGGCGGGCGAGCTGGCGCTTTCGATCGAATCGTCGACCCAGCGCTCGTTGGGGCACCGCCCGATCATGTGATGGCCGGCGACGGTGCCGCGCCGGTGTTCCGGTGTCGGCGCCGTGGCCGCGAAGATTCAAGATTGCGCCGTCGACCGACGGCGTCGCGCCGCCGCCGATGCCGCGGCACTCAACAGCCCAGCGAGCCCGTATGAGCACCGCAGCCAACGACATCGACAACGTCATCCCGATGCCCAGCACCGACAGCCTGCGCCAGCGTCCGCGCGGCTATATGAGCGGCTTCGGCAACGAACTGGCCAGCGAAGCCGTGGTCGGCGCGCTGCCGGAAGGGCAGAACTCGCCGCAACGCGTGGCCTTCGGTCTGTACGCCGAACAACTCAGCGGCACCGCGTTCACCGCGCCGCGCAAGGAAAACCGCCGCAGTTGGCTGTACCGCATCCGCCCGGCGGCGATGCACGGCGCGTTCGCGCTCTACGATCAGCCGCGTTTCCACAACGACTTCGGCGACGGCCCGGTTTCGCCCGATCAACTGCGTTGGGATCCGCTGCCGATGCCGGAGGCGCCGGTCGATTTCGTCGACGGTCTGTACACGATGGCCGGCAACGGCACCGCCGCGGGCCAGCACGGCTGCGGCGTGCACTTGTACGCGGCCAATCGCTCGATGGACGGGCGTTTCTTCTACGACGCCGACGGCGAGCTGTTGATCGTGCCGCAACAGGGCCGGTTGTTGATCGGCACCGAGTTCGGCGCGATCGAGCTGGAGCCGTTCGAAGTGGCGGTGATTCCGCGCGGCGTGCGGTTCCGGGTCGAACTGCTCGACGGCGCTTCGCGCGGCTACGTATGCGAGAACTTCGGCGCTGCGCTGCGCCTGCCCGACCTGGGTCCGATCGGCGCCAACGGCCTGGCCAATCCGCGCGACTTCCTGACCCCGCAGGCGGCCTATGAGGACGTCGACGGCGAGTTCGAACTGATCGGCAAGTTCCAGGGCCATCTATGGCGCGCCGACATCGGCCACTCGCCGCTGGACGTGGTGGCGTGGCACGGCAACTACGCGCCGTACAAATACGATCTGCGCCGCTTCAACACCATCGGCTCGATCAGTTTCGACCATCCCGATCCGTCGATCTTCACTGTGCTGACCTCGCCCAGCGACACGCCGGGCACCGCCAACATCGACTTCGTGATCTTCCCGCCGCGTTGGCTGGTGGCGCAGCACACCTTCCGCCCGCCGTGGTTCCATCGCAACATCGCCAGCGAGTTCATGGGCCTGGTGCACGGCGTGTACGATGCCAAGGCCGGCGGCTTCGCTCCGGGCGGCGCTTCGTTGCACAACTCGATGACCGGCCACGGCCCGGATGCGGAGACCTTCGAAAAAGCCTCGCACGCGGATCTGTCCAAGCCGCACGTCATCACCGACACCATGGCCTTCATGTTCGAGACCCGCGCGGTGATACGCCCGGCCGCGCAGGCCTTCGACGCCGGTCATCGCCAGCGCGATTACCAGGCGTGCTGGGCGGGATTGCGCAAACATTTCGATCCGAACCGGGCGGACTGAATCGCGCGGGAACTCGCAAAACGCGCGGCTCAGGCCGCGCGTTTGCGTTTGCGCGTTTGCGCGTTTGTGCGTCCGCGATTGTGAGAGGTCTTTTGTGGGAGGGGCTTCAGCCCCGACGCTGTTCGGTCCGGGCGCATCGAGCTTTGCGATCGCTGCTCGCACAGCGTCGGGGCTGAAGCCCCTCCCACAAAAGACTTCGGCGTGGCGCGGGTGCTCGCACAGCATCGGGGCTGAAGCCCCTCCCACAAAAGACTTCGGTGTGGCGCGGGTGCTCGCACAGCGTCGGGGCTGAAGCCCCTTCCACAAAAGACTTCGGCGTGGCGCGGGTGCTCGCATAGCGTCGGAGCTCTGGCCCTCCACACAAGATATCAGCCGGGCGAGTGCGCTCGAACGGCGTCGTCGGCGGACAATTCGACAGCGGGTGGCCCAGGCGGCCGCTTCTCGCCGTATTCACGCGAAAACGCTAGGCTGCCTCAGCCACCCGAACCGCGCCCCGCGCGCCGGAGTTCCGCCGATGAAACACGCGCCGACGATGTTCGCCCCGATCCGCGCCGCGGCCTTGACCGTCTTGCTGTTGAGCCTGGGATTGAGCGCCTGCCAGCGCGAGGCCGCGCCGGCCCAGAGCGCGCCGGCGGCCGACGCCGCGCCCACGATCAATCCCGCGCCGATCACCGACCAGCCTGCCGAGAACGTGCCGCCGGCCACCGCGCCGGTCTCCAATCCGCCACCCGCCGCCGACACCACGCTGGCGCGCTTCGACGGTTACGGCGACATGCGCTTCGGCATGACCGCCGAGGACGCCAAGAAAGCCTGGGGCGGCGAACTCAAGGGCCAGGCCGCGACCGACGGCGGTTGCTATTACCTGCGCCCGATCTGGGTCACCGAGCCGCGCGCGTTCGGCTTCATGTTCGAAGCCGGCAAGCTGGTCCGGCTGGATGTCGGCAACGACAAGGAAACCGCGCCCGGCGGCGGCAAGCGCGGCATGAGCGCCGACGAGATCCGCAAACTGTATGCCGGCCGGGTCGAAGAACAGGGCCACAAATACGTGCAGGGCGCCAAGTACCTGCGCGTGGCCGACAACGGCGGCGGCAGCGGCGTGCTGGTGTTCGAAACCGACGCCACGGGCAAAGTGGTCGCCTGGCGCGTGGGCGTGCCGCCGCAGGTCGACTACGTGGAAGGTTGCGGCTGAGGGGCGAAGTCCGCGGCCGGGTTGGGCGATAGAATCCAGGATCAGAGCACCGCGCCCGCTTCCGCCGGGCCACTGAACACAAGGGGTGAGCGCCATGTTCGAAGCCGTCGGCTTGTTCGTATTGGGCCTGTTCGTGTTGGCCCTGGGCGGCGACTCGATCGTCAAAGGCGCCTCCGGGCTCGCCCAGCGCTGCGGCGCCTCGCCGTTCGCGGCCGGGCTGGTGCTGGTGGCCTTCGGCACCTCGCTGCCGGAGCTCGCGGTCAATCTGCAGGCGGTGGTGCGCGGTCAGCAGGCGCTGGCCTTGGGCAACGCGGTCGGTAGCAACGTGGTCAATTTCGGCCTGACCTTGGGCCTGGCGGCGCTGGCTGCGCCGCTGGTGGTGCGTTGGCGCGCGCTGGCGCCGCTGTTGCTGGTCTTGCTGCTGGGCACGCTGGCGGTCATCGGTCTGGGCCTGGACGGTGCGCTGAGCCGGGCCGAGGGCCTGGGCATGATCGTGGTCTTCGTCGCGGTGGTCGCCTTCGCGATCGCGCGCACCCGCCGCGAGGCGCCCGAGCTGCAGGATGCGATCGCCGCGTTCGCGCAAACCCAGACGCACCTGGGCCTGAATCTGGCGCGCATCCTCATCGCCGCGGTGTTGCTGCACCTGGGCGCCTATCTGATCGTCGGCGGCAACGGCCTGTGGAGTATCGGCGTGGCCGCGCCGGCCGCGGCCGGCGGCTTCGGTTCGCCCAATGCGGCGATCATCGGCGCCGGCCTGGGACTGTCGCCGCTGCTGACCGGCCTGTTGCCGGTGGCGATCGGCACTGCGCTGCCCGAGGCGGCCGCGGCCATCGCGGCGGCGCGGCGCGGGCAGGGCGATATCGTGGTCGGTCACGTGATCGGATCGAGCCTGTTCAATCTGCTGATCGTGCTCGGCGGCATGGCCGCGCTGCATACCGTACCGTTGCCGGAATCGTTCGTGCGTTTCGAATTGCCGGCCGCGGCGGTGTTCGCGCTGATGCTGTATCCGATGCTGCGCGGCGACCTGCGGGTGAGCAAGCGCGAGGGCGGGATTCTGCTGGTGGCGCTGGTGGCCTGGGTCGCGTTCGAACTGGTGATGCTGCATCACTGAGTGCGGGTTCGAGTCGCGAATTTCATTGCGCAGACGCTTGTCTCCCTCTCCTGTCTCCCTCTCCCGCTTGCGGCAGAGGGCTGGGGTGAGGGCGCGCGTCGTCAGTCGACTCCCGCGCACCCTCATCCGCCCTACGGGCACCTTCTCCGGTAAAGCGGGAGAAGGGTAGCCCGCGCATCCACAAATCCCATGCATGGCCCGCGTCTATAATGCGCGGATGAGCGAAATCACCCACACGCCGCGCTTGACGCGTCGCGCGCTGCGCGCACTCAGCGAATTCTTCCGCCTCGAGGCCGCCGGCGGCATCGTCCTGATCGCCGCCGCGGTGCTGGCGCTGATCGCGGCCAATTCGCCGCTGCAAGCCGCGTACGAGGCCTTCCGCGAGATTCCGCTGCAGGTGCGCTTTGGCGCACTCGATATCAGCAAGCCGCTGCTGCTGTGGATCAACGACGGGCTGATGGCGATCTTCTTCCTGGTGGTCGCGCTGGAGATCAAGCGCGAAGCGCTCAGCGGACAACTGGCCGAGCGTTCGCAACTGATCTTGCCGATGTTGTGCGCCGCCGCCGGCGTGATCGTGCCGGCGCTGTTCTTCTATGCGCTCAACCGCGGCGACGGCGCATCGATGCGCGGCTGGGCCGTGCCGACGGCGACCGACATCGCCTTCGCGCTCGGCGTGCTGGCGCTGTTGGGATCGCGCGTGCCGGTGGCGATGAAACTGCTGCTGTCGACCATCGCGGTGGTCGACGATCTGATGGCGATCCTGATCATCGCCTTCTTCTATTCGCACGGCTTGTCGGTGACCGCGCTGATCTGGGCCGCAGTGGCGCTGGCGGCGATGTGGGTGCTCAACCGGCGCGGAGTGAAATCGCTCGGGCCGTATCTGGCCTTGGGCCTGGTGCTGTGGGTGTGCGTGCTCAAGTCCGGCGTCCACGCCACCTTGGCCGGCGTCGCCACCGGTCTGATGATTCCGCACGTCGACAAGCGCAACAACATCGACGACGAGAAAGAGCATTCGCCGCTGGAGACGCTCGAGCACGCGCTGCACCCGTGGGTGGCCTACGCGATCCTGCCGTTGTTCGCCTTCGTCAACGCCGGGCTGTCGCTGGGCGGGGTCAAGCTGGAGGATGCGACCGCGGCCTTGCCGATGGGCATCGTGCTCGGCCTGGTGGTGGGCAAGCCGGTCGGCATCGTCGGCGCCGCGATGCTGATGCGCGCGCTGGGCTGGGCGCGCTTCCCCAACGGCATGGACCTGCGCGCGATGGTCGGCCTGGGGCTGATGTGCGGCATCGGTTTCACCATGAGCCTGTTCATCGCCTCGTTGGCGTATCAGGATCCGTTGCTTTACGAGGAAGCGGTTCTGGGTATTCTTGGCGCCTCGCTGCTGTCGGCGGTGATCGGCTTCGTTTGGTTGCGCGCGGTTCTGCCGGTGCGCGGCGCCCAGGATTGAGTGCATGAAACATGCTTTGGTGTTCGGCGGCAGCGGCCAGATCGGGCTGCCGTTGTTGCAGCGTTTGTACCAGGCCGGCTGGCGGGTCACCGCGATCTCGCGCCACCCGCAGCACGACCGTCCCGGCCTGCACTGGTTGCAGGGCGATCTGGAGCGCATGCCGGAATTGCCGCGTCGGGTCGATGCGATCTTCAGCTGCGGCCCGTTGCTGAAGTTCGCCCGCTGGTACGAGACCTCCGGCATCGAAGCCACACGGGTGATCGCGTTCGGCTCGACCAGCGCCGAGACCAAGCGCGGCTCGGCCGATGCCGAGGAGCGGCGGGTGGCGGGAGAACTGCGCGAAGGCGAAGCCGCCCTGTTCGCCGCCGCGCAACCGCGCAGCGACGCGGCGACCGTGCTGCGGCCTACCTTGATCTACGGCGCCGGCCGCGACGCGACCCTGACGCGGATCGCGCAACTGGCCAAGCGCCTGCGCTATTTCCCGTTGCCGCGCGGCGCCAACGGTTTGCGCCAGCCGGTGCATGTGGACGATCTGGCCGCCGCCGCGTTCGCCGCGCTGACCGCGCCGGCCAGTTTCGGCAACGTCTACGCCGTGCCCGGCGGCGAAACTTTGAGCTATCGCGACATGGTCGCGCGCACGCTGGCCTGTCTGCGGCCGCCGGTGAAGCTGATCGAGTTGCCCTCGCCGTTGTTCAACCTCGCCCTGCTGGCCGCGCAGGCGGCCGGCCGCGCGACCGGCCTGGGCGAGGCGGCGGTGCGGCGCATGCGCACCGACATGACCTTCGACGCCGAACCGGCGCGCCGCGATTTCGGGTATGCGCCGCGCAGCTTCCGGCCGAGCGCGGAGATGTTCGAAACTCCGCGCGAGTAACCCGCGGGCTCAGCGCGCCGCGCGGGCCTTGGCCAGATTGCGCAGCGCGATCATCAGCACACCACCGAGCACCATCGCCCCGCCGACCCACAGACTGGGGCCGGGACGGTCGCCCCAGAACGCGATTCCCAGCGCGATCGCGAACACCGGCACCAGCAACAGCCACGGCGTCACCTGCGCGACCGGATGGCGCTGCACCAGCACATAGAACAAGCCGTGTCCCAGCAGCGAGGATACGAATGCGGCGTAGACCACGCCGATCCAGGCGACCGCGCCGACCGTCGGCAACGCGGCCACGCCGCCGGGCTCCAGCAGCACACTGACCGCCAACAGCGGCGGCACCGAGATCAGCGCCGTCCAGCCCTGCTGACTGAACATGTCCAAGCCGCGCAAGCCCTTCATCAACACCGTGCCCAGCGCCAGAAACGCCGCCGACACCAGCATCAGCACCATCGCCAGCGGCTTGTCGAGCACCAACGGGTCGAAGCCGAGCACCAGCACGCCGCCGAAGCTGATCGCGATGGCCACCCCGGTGCGCCAGGCGAAACGTTCGCCGAGCAGCCACCAGGCCAGCAGCGCGGTCATCGGCACATAGCTTTGCAGCACGATCGCAGGCGAGGACAGATCGCCGGCGGCCTTGAGCGCGCTGAAGCTCAGGCCGAAATGCAGCACGCCGATGCACAGGCACACCGCGATCAGGCGCGGCCACTGGCCTGGGGCGGGCGGTTTGAGAAAGAACACCAGCGGCACCGCGAGCAGGCCGAAGCGCAGGGCAGTGAACAGGAACGGCGGAACTTCGCGCAGCGCCAGCGCCGAGGTCAGGAAATTGAGCGCCCACGAGAGGACGACGAGCATCAGCAGGGCCAGATCGCGGGCGGGCATGGCGGTGTCGCTGGCCTGTCGTGTGGGCTATCGTGGCCGCCTTGCGGGCGGGCGCGAATGGCGCGGTGGGAGCTTATTGTGGACGAAGCGTTGCGGTTTGCGGTCGGCAAACTGAGTTGGCTTGCCGTGACGGCGGCGATGGTGCTGCTGCTCGCGCCGGGGGTGTTGCTGCTGCGCGCGAGGGTTGCCGCAGCGGTCGGCGCGCGTCCGGCGTTCGGCGCGGTGCTGTGGTCTATCGTGTTCGCGCTGATCGTGTGGTTGATCGGGATACAGATCGTATTGATCGCGGCGAGCGGCACGGCGCTGGGCAGCGGGCCCGGCTTCGTGGCGACGATGCCGCCGCTGTCGTGGCTGGCGTTGTCCCTGGGCGTGCGGCTGTATCTGCCTGGCCCTGACGGCGTCAAGCTGGCGTGGTCGCGCGCGTTGCGGGCGGCGTTGCCGGCGGTGCTGCTGGCCTGGGCCGAGGGCGCGCTGGTGGCATGGATGCTGAAGCGGTACGTGGATCTCGCGATAGGTTCCAGCGGCGGCGAGCTCTGACGGACGAGCGGGAGGCGTGGGCGACTGGTTCGTACGCCGCGGCGCGGCTCAGTACGACCAGCCCAGCTTGCGATACAGCTTGGACAGCACCCACGCCGGCCCGATCAGCAGATAGGTCAGATCGGTCAGAAAGCTCGGTTTCTTGCCTTCGATCTTGTGGCCGATGAACTGCGCGATCCAGGCGACAACGAACACGCCGATCGCCAGCCACAGCAGCACGTTCAAGCCGAACGATCGCGCGATCCACTGGGTCAGCAGGGTGAACACCGCGAACTGCACCAGCATCCCCAGGCCGAGTTTGCGCGAGGCGCGGTAGTAGAACAGCATCGCCGCGAACATCGCCACGCCCGCCCAGATCCCGGCCTGAAACCAGGTGCCCGGCGCGGGGATGCACCACAGCAGCGCGATCACGCTCCACAGGATCGCCGGCACGGCGAAGACGTGGATCAGCTGATTGGTGTCGTTGCGGTGATCGCCGGAGTAGCTGGCGAACCAGCGGTCGATCGGACGGTCTTGCGAGGTTTCGTGCGCGACGGTGCTCATGTTCGGCTCCCGGGAATGCAAGGCGGGCGCGACGCCCGCGTGGTGGCTGGCGCGCCGCCCTCGGGGCGCGTGCTGAGGGGCCTGCGAGCGGCAAGGTCAGTGTGCCGCAGATTTGGAGAATAGCTGGATCACCGCCACGCCGGCGACGATCAGAGCGATACCGGCGATGGCGCCCGCGTCCAGGGTCTGCTTCATGAACAGCCAGCCGATCACGGCGATCAGGAGGATGCCGACCCCGGACCAGAGCGCGTAGGCGACTCCGACCGGCACGGTCTTGAGCACCAGTGACAGGAAGTAGAACGCCACGCCGTAACCGACCGCGACGACCAGCGTCGGGCCGATCTTGGTGAAGCCTTCGGACGCCTTGAGTGCGCTGGTGCCGACGACCTCGGCGACGATGGCGATGGCGAGGTAGAGGTAGCCCATGTTCATGCGTGCGCCGATTTTCGAGAGGGGAATCGGGCAGGGTAGCGCGCATGGCGGCGGGCGGCGAAGGCGGCGCGGGATGGCGCCTCGCGGCCAGTGTTGCGCATCGTGGGGGCCGGGGTCTGTAAAGCGGGCGACAGTTGCGGTGCGGCGGGGGTGGGGACAAAAGCGCAAAAGCAGCAAAGCCAAAGCAAATCCCCCCGGCCCTTTTTCAAAGGGAACCGATCGCCGCGCATCGATAAGCGCTTGGCTTCACAGTGCGCTGGCCCGTTGCTTCGACCGGGGCGCGCAAGCGTTGCTTTACCGTCCCATCGGTCCCTTTGAAAAAGGAGGCAGGGGAATTTGCTCTTGTCTCAAAAAACGAAAAGGGCCGCTTTCGCGGCCCTCCCCGATGCAGCGGCAGTTTCCTCGCCTCGCGCGATCAATCCACCGAAATCCCGGCCAACTTCTGCAACGCCTCGGCGTACTTGGCCCGAGTGCGTTCGATCACCTCGGCCGGCAGGTTCGGGCCCGGTGCGGTCTTGTCCCAGTCCAGCGTTTCCAGATAGTCGCGCACGAACTGCTTGTCGTAGCTCGGCGGGCTGGTGCCGACCTGGTACTCGTCGGCCGGCCAGTAACGCGAGGAGTCGGGCGTGAGCATCTCGTCCATCACGTACAGACGGCCGTTGGCATCGGTGCCGAACTCGAACTTGGTGTCGGCCAGCAGGATGCCGCGCTGCGCGGCGAAATCCGCGGCGAAGCGGTACAGGCGCAAGGTCGCGTCGCGCACGGCCTCGGCCAACTCGGCGCCGATGGTGCGCACGGCGGTGTCGAAGTCGATGTTCTCGTCGTGATCGCCCACCGCGGCCTTGGTCGAGGGGGTGAAGATCGGCTCGGCCAGTTGCTCGGCCTGGCGCAGGCCGCTGGGCAGGGCGATGCCGCTGACCCGGCCGGTGCGCTGGTAGTCCTTCCAGCCGCTGCCGATCACGTAGCCGCGCGCGATGCATTCGATCGCCACCGGCTTGAGCCGTTTGGTCACCACCGCGCGCTTGGCGTAGAGCGCGATGTCCACGCCTTGCGGCAGCACCGCGGCGACGTCGATGCCGGTCAGATGGTTGGGAATGATGTGCGCGGTCTTGCCGAACCAGAAATTGCTGATCTGGCACAGCATTTCGCCCTTGCCCGGAATCGGGTCGGGCAGGACCACGTCGAAGGCGCTGAGTCGGTCGGTGGCGACCATCAGCAGGCAGTCGCCGCCGGGAGCGGCGCCCGCAGGCAGGCGGTCGGCGGGCAGATCGAAGACATCCCGGACCTTGCCGCGGTGGCGCAAGGGCAGGCCGGGCAGTTCGGATTGCAGCAGTGTGGTCGTCAACGTGGGGACCCCTGAAGGCGGTGCGTAAGCCCCCATGGCGTTGCGCGGGTCTGAAGCCGACTGCCGGAGCCGTCCGGCTCGCGCGCGCTTGCGCGAGGGGGCCGGGCAGTGTACGCCGCTTGGGCCCGGTGTGCAGTCCCCCGCGCCGTCCCGGCGCGCCGGCACCGAGGCGGGGCCGGTTAAGATGGCCGCCGGCGGGCCGCGACGGCCCGGAACCGGGACGGCAGGCAGCCCCATGAAGCGCTGGTACGGCAAATTGCTGGGATTCTTCGCCGGCGCAGCGCTGATGCGCGGCAACCCCTTTCTGGGCGCGATCGTCGGCCTGTTGATCGGCCACGCCTTCGACACCGACTGGTTCAAGTTGCGCGGCGACAACCCCTACGCGGTGCTGGGCCTGACCCTGGACGCCACCGACGCCGAGGTCGAACAGGCTTATCGCCGGCTGATCTCTCAGTACCACCCCGACCGGGTCGCCAACGCCGCGCCCGATATCCGCCAGCAGGCCGAGGAAAAGGCGCGCGCGATCAACCGCGCCTACGACCGGATCAAGACCCTGCGCAAGCGCGGCTGAGCGGCCATCATCCGGCCCCCCGCCTTGGCGGGGGCCGGGCTCTGCGGGCCACCTTCTCCCGCAAGCGAGAGAAGGGCGCGCGGGGTCGCTGGGCCGGGTCAGCCGGATCGGCACCGGCTCGCCGCGCTTGGCCCCTCGCCGGGCGGAGGCGACAATGGCGGCCTGTCCTGTCCGGCGCGCCCTCATGTCCCTGCAATCCACCGTCATCGCCCCGTCGATCCTCTCGGCTAATTTCGCCAAACTCGGCGAAGAGGTCGACAACGTGCTCAAGGCCGGCGCCGACTGGGTCCACTTCGACGTGATGGACAACCATTACGTGCCCAACCTGACCATCGGCCCGCTGGTCTGCGAAGCGCTGCGCAAGCACGGTGTGACCGCGCCGATCGACGTGCATCTGATGGTCGATCCGGTCGACCGCATCGTGCCGGACTTCGCCAAGGCCGGCGCCAGCACCATCAGCTTCCACCCCGAAGCCAGCCTGCACGTGCACCGCACCGTCCAACTGATCAAGTCGCACGGGTGCGGCGCCGGGCTGGTGCTCAATCCGGCCACGCCGATCGAAGTGCTGGACTGGGTGCTCGAAGACCTGGATCTGGTGTTGCTGATGTCGGTCAACCCCGGTTTCGGCGGCCAGAGCTTCATTCCCTCGGCGTTGGACAAGCTGCGCCGCGTGCGCGAGCGCATCGACAACAGCGGCCGCGCGATCCGGCTGGAGATCGACGGCGGGGTCAAGGCCGACAACATCGCCGAAATCGCGGCGGCTGGGGCCGACACCTTCGTGGCTGGGTCGGCGATCTTCAATGCGCCCGGCGCCGAGCAGCATGGCTATGCCGACGTGATCGCGCGGATGAAGGATGCGGTGGCGGGGGTTCGTAAGTAAGCGCTGCTTTAGAGCAGATCCCCCTTGATCCCCCTATCCAAAGGGACGGGATAGGACGGTAAAGCAATGCTTGCCGAACGCAGTCGGAGCAGCGGGCTGGCGCACTGCGAAGCCAAGCGCTTGTCGATCCGTGGCGATCTGTTCCCTCTGAAAAGGGGGCTAGGGGGGGATTCGCTTTTGCTCTTGCCCCGCTCATGGCATCGTCTGTTCACTCCCAGCCGCCGGAGCACTGCCATGAACACCTGCGACTTGTGCGATCTCCACGAAGACCGCGTGCGGATACTCGAACTGCCGCTGCGCGATTACGGCGGCCGCATCGCCTTCGACGGAACGGTCAGCACGATCAAAGCCTACGAAGACAACTCGCTGGTGCGCGATGCCGTCGCCGAGGCCGGCAACGGCCGGGTGCTGGTGATCGACGGCGGCGGTTCGATGCGGCGGGCGATGCTCGGCGATCTGCTCGCGGCCAAGGCGGTCGAGAACGGCTGGGCCGGCGTGGTGGTATTCGGCGCGATCCGCGACAGCGGCGCGATCGGGGCGATGGAGTTGGGAGTCAAGGCGCTGGGCACCTGTCCGCGCAAGACCGACAAGCTCGGACAGGGTTTGCGCGAGGTGGCGGTCGAATTCGGCGGCCTGATCATCCGTCCCGGCGATTGGCTGTGCGCGGACGAGGATGGCGTGGTGTTGGCCGACAGCGTTTTGCGCTGAGTCGGGGCGGTATCGGCGTAGATGGGCGCGCCGGCCTGTGTTGTTTCGTGGTCGCGGCTTGCGCCGCTCCTACCTGGGCTAGCTGTAGGAGCGGCGCAAGCCGCGACCGCGAATCCACAAGTCGCGCCGCATCCGATCGCACCACCGTGCAAACAAAAAGAACGCGGACCTTGCGGCCCGCGTTCCGGAATATTTGGAGGCAATCCAGCCTCCGCCCGTCGTCCCTGATATGGACTCTCATACTCCGGATCAGCGATGACATGCGTGTGACAGACTTTGCGCATTGGTACTTTCACCTGCGCCGACAGCGACGCTGTTAGCCTCGCGGGCCCTGTATAGCCGACCGGATCGCCGACCCATGTCCTCAGCCCGCTGGCGTTTGATTCTCA
Organism: Lysobacter sp. CA199; assembly: GCF_052078715.1. Classification (NCBI taxonomy): domain Bacteria; kingdom Pseudomonadati; phylum Pseudomonadota; class Gammaproteobacteria; order Lysobacterales; family Lysobacteraceae; genus Lysobacter; species Lysobacter sp. CA199. The sequence continues at coordinate 166,637 of NZ_JBQJIL010000011.1, forward strand.
ACGGCAAATCCGCCGGCGACGAGGCCTTGCGCGAGGCGATCGCGGCCGTGCGCGATCGCGGTGTGCAGTTGGACGTGCGGGTGACCTGGGAAGGCGGCGACGCCGAGCGCTACGTCGCCGAAGCCATCGCTGACGGCGTGGACACCATCGTCGCCGCCGGCGGCGACGGCACGCTCAGCGAAGTGGCGACCACCCTGGCCCATCGCGATGAAGCCGCCGACGTGCTGCCTTCGCTGGGGCTGGTGCCGTTGGGCACGGCCAACGATTTCGCCAGCGCGGCGTTGATTCCGATCGATCCGGCGCAGGCTCTGGACCTGGTGGAGCGCCAGCCGGCGCGCCCGATCGATCTGATCCGTTTGCAGGCGCCCGACGGCCTGCATTGGGCCGCCAATCTGGCCAGCGGCGGTTTCGGGACCCAGGTCACCATCGAGACCGATGCGGGTCTGAAAAAGATGCTGGGTGGACTGGCGTACCTGGTCACCGGCATTTCCAAACTGGGCAAGATCGACCCGATCCGCGCGCGCCTGCGCGGCGAGGGTTTCGAATGGGAAGGCGATTTCATCGCCCTGGGGATCGGCAACGGCAAGCAGGCCGGCGGCGGCCAGGCGCTGTGCCCGGACGCCTTGATCGACGACGGTCTGCTCGATGTCACCGTGGTTCCGGAGCTGTCCGGCGAAGTCGGCAGGACCGTGGCGACCTTGCTCACCGAAGGCAAGCACGCCGCGCTCGACCGGGTCGCCACGCGCGCGCAACTGCGCTGGGTCGAGATCGAATCGCCGCAGGAACTGACCCTCAACCTGGACGGCGAGCCGGTGCGCGCGCGGCACTTCCGCATCGACTGCGTCGCCGCGCGGGTGCGTATGCATCTGCCGCAAGGCTGCCCGTTGCTGACCGACGGCGCGGCTGCGATCGCCGCCGCGCCGCGGCCGGAACGGCCGCCTGACCCGTCGCGCCGCGGCCGCGAAGCAGTTACAGTTGGCGCCATGAAAGCCTGGGCGAACCCGCATTCCTTTTGCGCCGACGTGGGTTGGCGATGGTGGCCGTCGGCCATCGTCGCTCCTGCCCACTCGCCCATGAAGGAACCGCCGCGTGATTTCGCACGAACTCTTCCAGCAACAGGCCGCTAACGGCTACACCCGCATCCCCGTCGTCCGCGAAGTGCTGTCCGATCTGGACACGCCGCTGTCGGTCTATCTCAAGCTCGCCGACGGCCCGCATACCTATCTGTTCGAATCGGTCGAAGGCGGAGAACGCTTCGGCCGCTACTCGATCATCGGTCTGCCCGCGCAGCGCGTGTACGCCTTCGCCGGCCACACCTTGTTCGTCAGCGAGCACGGCGAGCTGATCGACAGCCGCGTGGTCGAAGATCCCTTCGCCGAAGTCGAGCGCCTGCGCACCGAGTACAAGGTACCCAAGATCGACGGCCTGCCGGGTTTCACCGGCGGGCTGGTCGGCTGGTTCGGTTTCGAGTGCATCCAGTACATCGAGCCGCGCCTGGCCGGCCCGCAGCCCGACGGCAGTCACAAGCCCGATGAACTCGGCACGCCCGACATCCTGCTGATGCAGAGCGAGGAAATCGCGGTATTCGACAACCTCAAGGGCCGGCTGTACCTGATCGTGCACGCCGATCCGCGCGAGCCGCAGGCCTACGCACGCGCCAACCGGCGCCTGGATCAGCTGGTGCACCGCCTGCGCATCGGCGGCGCCAGCTATCCGGAAACGCTCGAACCGGCCGGTCTGGAAGAAGGCGATTTCGTCTCCGGTTTCACCCGCGAAGGCTTCATCGACGCGGTCGAGAAATCCAAGGAACTGATCCGCGCCGGCGACATCTTCCAGGTGGTGTTGTCGCAGCGGCTCAGCGTGCCGTTCAAGGCGCGTCCGGTCGATGTGTACCGCGCGCTGCGCGCGTTGAATCCCTCGCCGTACATGTATTTCCTCGATGTCGGCGGCACCCAGGTGGTCGGCTCCTCGCCGGAAATTCTGGTGCGCTTGCAAGACGGCGAAGTTACCGTGCGCCCGATCGCCGGCACCCGTCCGCGCGGCAAGACGCCGGATGAAGACAACGCGCTGGAAGCCGAATTGCTCGCCGATCCGAAGGAGCGCGCCGAGCATCTGATGCTGATCGACCTGGGCCGCAACGACGTCGGCCGCGTGTCGTTGCCGGGCACGGTCGAAGTCGGCGAACAGTTCGGCATCGAACGCTACAGCCACGTCATGCACATCGTCAGCGAAGTCACCGGACGGCTGAAGCCCGACATGAGCTACGCCGACGTGCTGCGCGCGACCTTCCCCGCCGGCACGGTGAGCGGCGCGCCGAAGATCCGCGCCTTGGAAGTGATCCGCGAACTCGAACCGGTCAAGCGCAACGTGTATTCCGGCGCGGTCGGCTACATCGGCTGGCATGGCGATGCCGACACCGCCATCGCGATCCGCACCGCGGTGATCCAGGACGGTCGCCTGCACGTGCAGGCCGGCGCCGGCATCGTCTACGACTCCGATCCGCAGAAGGAATGGGAAGAGACGATGAACAAGGGCCGCGCGTTGTTCCGCGCGGTGGCCGAGGCCGCGCGCGGGCTCTGACCCGATCCTGCCTGCAGGAGCGGCGCGAGCCGCGACCACGACGATGAAGCGACGCCGCTTGCTTGTGCCTGCGCCGTTGTGCGGATGTCGCGCTCGCACCTTGCGCAGCTCCTGCACCGAGCGATCCGGCCGCATCGCATCGGGATGAATCCCTTGTAGGAGCGGTGCGAGCCGCGACCGCGCCAAACCGACCGCGACGCGACTACAGCACCTCGTAATGCCGCACCCGTTCCTCGAGTTCGAGCAGAAAGTCGGCGTCTTCGTCGTAGTACTTCGCCTTCAACAGGTCTTCGCCCGCGAAGTCGCGAATCGCCGCTTCCGATGCCCAATGGGTGACGGTCAGGAAGTGAGTCACCTCGCCGTCGTCGCGACGCAGGATCTGTACCCGCAGATTGCCCGGTACGCGCGCGTAGTCGGGGACGGCGCGGCGTTGCAGGAAAGCGGCGTAAGCGTCGGCGCTCTCGGCGCGGGTGCGGCCATGCCAGATGCGGCAGATCATGGGCGTTCCTTCCGGCGGCAAGGTCCGGAGACGGGATGGGCCATCCGATCCTATCTCACCGTTTAATTGCGTTTCAACGGTTATGGGGCGAATCCGTCGCGATGCCGCGATCGCCCGCGCCAGCACGATCTTCAGGCCGCTCCACGCGCCAGCGCCCGGCCTGGCGGCGCATACGGCCGCCGGCCCGCGCACATTAAAAAAAGTTCATCCCGCGGAAAGGCCCGGAGCAGGGCGGCGGGAGCAATCTGACTCCGCGATGGGGCCCACCCCACCGGCCAGACCTCCCACCCAATCGTTTCTCAGGAGCCACACATGAACGTCCGCAACGCCCTGATCGCCGTCGCTCTCACCGCGTTCGCCGGTTCCGCCTTCGCCGCCGCGCCGGCCACCACCGCCTCCAACGCCGCGCCGGCCGCCAAGACCGTCAAGCACAAGCATCACAAGGCCAAGCAGGCCAAGGCCGCCAAGGCCGCCGCGGCTCCGGTTGCGGCGCCGGCATCGAACTGATCCTTCGCGAGCCTGCTCCCCCCGAGCCCCACGCATCGTCGGCGTGGGTGTGATACCCCGCCGGCGTGAGCCGGCGGGGTATCTTTTTTAGCGGGATTGGGGATTGGGGATTCGGGATTCGGTATTGGTCGGGAGCCAAGGCCGGGAGCGGTCGTATGGCTGCGGAAACTGGGTCTTGACCCATTCCGAACCCTGCCTCGCGTTACTCTGTCGCCATCCTTTTCATGCACCGTCGCGATCCGGAGTCGGCATGCGCGTCCTGCTGGTCGAAGACGATCCCCACACCGCTGCTTTCATCGCCAAAGGCCTGCGCGAAGACGGCCATACCGTCGATCACGCCGACAACGGCAAGGACGGCCTGTTTTTAGCCACCACCGAAAGCGTGGACGCGATCGTGCTCGATCGCATGCTGCCGGCGCTGGACGGCCTGACCCTGCTGCAAACCCTGCGCGGCGTCGGCAACCGCACGCCGGTGCTGCTGCTGACCGCGCTGGGCGAGGTCGACCACCGCGTCGAAGGGCTGCGCGCCGGCGCCGACGACTATCTGGTCAAGCCCTTCGCCTACGCCGAGTTGTCGGCGCGCCTGGACAGCATCCTGCGCCGCGGCAGCGCCGGCGGCAGCGAACCCACCCGCTTGCGCGTGGCCGATTTGGAACTGGATCTGCTCAGCCGCGAGGCCCGCCGCGGCGACAAGCGCATCGAGCTGCAGCCGCGCGAATTCCGCCTGCTCGAATACCTGATGCGCCAGGCCGAACGCGTGGTCACCCGCACCATGCTGCTGGAAGCGGTGTGGGACTATCACTTCGATCCGCAGACCAACGTCATCGACGTGCACATCAGCCGCCTGCGCCAGAAGATCGATCAAGGCTATCCGCGGCCGCTGCTGCACACCGTGCGCGGCGCCGGTTACCGGTTGGGCGCATGAGCGCCGCCTCATCGCATCCGGGCGGAGCCACCGCGTGCGCCTGATGCCGGGTTCGACCAGCGCGCGGCTGGCGCTGGCGGTGACCGGCTCGTTCCTGCTCGCCTTCGTGCTGCTGGGTTTCGGCGTGCATTACGCGGTGTCGGCGATGCTGACCCAGGACGCGCGCGAACTGGTGCGGGTGGACGCGGCCGGATTGGTGGAGATGTACCAGGACGACGGTCGCGCCGCCTTGCTCGGCGAACTGCGCGATCGGATCAATTCGGACGAAGACCCCGATGCGGTCTACGCACTGACCGCGCCCGACGGCCGCCTCGTCGCCGGCAACACCGCCTTGCCGATCCACCGCCGCGGCGCGCGCTGGATCGAGTTCACCGAACACGGCGACGACGGCGATCTGCGCGTGGTCGCGCAATTGCAGAAGCTGCCCGACGGCACGACGTTGTTGACCGGCACGCGTACCCGCAGCCAGGACCGATTCCTGTCGCTGATGCTGCGTACCGCGTTGGCGGCGCTGCTGGTCGCGGCGAGCCTGGGTGCGCTGATCGGTTGGATGACCTCGCGCTGGGTCTCGCACCGGCTGCGCCATCTGGACGGCACCGCCGAACGCGTCGGCGGCGGCGAGTTGGGATTGCGCGCGCGCTTGGACGGCAGCGACGACGCGTTCGACCGGCTCGCGCGCCGCTTCAACGCCATGCTCGACCGCATCGAGGAATTGCTCGGCGGGGTGCGCCACGCCACCGATCACATCGCCCACGACCTGCGCACGCCGCTGACGCGCTTGCGCAATCGCCTGGAAGAGTTGCGCCGGCGCGAACAAGGCGCCGAGGCCGGCGTGCAACTCGACGCGGCGATCGGCGAAACCGACCAATTGCTGCATTCCTTCGGCGCCTTGTTGCGCTTGGCGCGGATCGAGGCGCAGCCGCCGGTGCACGACGAGCCGGTGTTGGACCTGTCCGATCTGGCCCGCGACGCGGCCGAGCTGTACACCCCGATCGCCGCCGAACGCGGCATCGCCCTGACCACTGCGCTGCCCGAACCGGGCGAGGCCGCGGTGCGCGGCGACGCCGACCAGTTGTTCCAGATGCTGGTGAATCTGCTCGACAACGCGGTCAAGTACGCGCCGGCCGACACCGAAGTGCGCTTGAGCGTACAGCGCGAACGCGGCGCGATCGCGCTGCAGATCGACGACCACGGCCCGGGCATTCCGGCGGCCGACCGCGAGCGCGTATTCGACCGTTTCCAGCGCCTGGAAGCCCATCGCGGCTCGCCCGGCACCGGCCTGGGCATGAGCCTGGTGCGGGCGATCCTGTATCGCCATGGTGGCCACATCGTCTTGCTCGACAACGCGCCCGGATTGCGGGTGCGGGTGACACTGGCCGAACCGGGCGGCGATTGAGCCGCGCGGGACCGCGCCACGCGATATCGTCGAGTGAGTGCGCTTCCGCGATGCCGGCAATCGCGCAACGCGCCGGTGCCGGATCGGTTTTCGCGATCAGCGCGCCAACCAACCGCCGTCGACCGGCAACACCGCGCCGTGCACGTAGTCGGCCGCCGCCGAGCACAGGAACACCACCGCGCCGCCGAGGTCGTCGGGCTGTCCCCAGCGTCCGGCTGGAATGCGGTCGAGGATCGCCTGATTGCGCTTTTCGTCCGTGCGCAGCGCCTCGGTGTTGTTGGTGGCGAAATAACCCGGCGCGATCGCGTTGACGTTGATGCCCTTGCCCGCCCATTCGTTGGCCAGCAGGCGGGTCAGCCCGAGTACGCCGGATTTGCTCGCCGTGTACGAGGCGACGCGGACGCCGCCCTGGAACGAGAGCATCGAGGCGATGTTGACGATCTTGCCGCCGCGCGCGTTCGCGCTCCAATGCCGGGCGACGGCCTGGGCCAGAAAGAACAAGGTTTTGAGGTTCACGCCCATCACCTGGTCCCAATCGTCCTCGGTGAAATCGAGCGCGTCGTTGCGGCGGATGGTGCCGGCGTTGTTGATCAGGATGTCGATGCGGCCGAGCTGCGCCAGTGCGCGGTCGACGATCGATTGCGCCGGCGCCGGCGTGTCCAGTGCGGCTTCGATCCAGATGCAGCGGCGACCGAGCGCGGTGACCGCTTCGATGGTCGCGTCCGGCGCGCTGCGGCCGACCGCGGCGATGTCCGCGCCGGCACGCGCCAAGGCCAGCGCGAGGCCCTGGCCGAGACCGGTGTTGGCGCCGGTGACCAGGGCGACCTGGCCGTGCAGGCTGAAGGGATGAGAGGCCATGAAGATTCCTGGGTTGGACGGCGGGCGTATCGCGCTTACTTGAGCTGGCAGATGTCGAGCACGTGCATGTCGGTGTAATCCAGGTTCTCGCCGCCCATCGCCCAGATGAAGCTGTAGTTGCTGGTGCCCGCGCCCATGTGGATCGACCACGGCGGCGAGATCACCGCTTCGCCGTCGGCGACGACGATGTGGCGCTGCGCGTCGGGTTCGCCCATGAAGTGGTAGACGCGGTCGTTGCCGCCCAGGTCGAAGTAGAAATAGATCTCCGAGCGGCGATCGTGCAGATGCGGCGGCATGGTGTTCCAGACGCTGCCGGACTTGAGCACGGTCAAGCCGAGCAGCAACTGCGACGAGGCGCAGGTGGCCGGCACGATGTACTGGTAGATCGTGCGTTCGTTGCTGGTCTCCAGTGCGCCGCGTTCGAGCGCAACCGCGTCGGCCAGGGCCAGCGGCTTGGTCTGAAAGCGCGCATGGGCCGGCGTGGAGGCGAGGTAGAAGCGCGCCGGATCGGCCGCGTCGTCGGATTCGAAGATCACCTGCGCGCTGCCCATCGCCACGTACAGGCCGTCCTTCGGCCCGAGCGCGTAGGCCACGCCGTCGACCGTGACCTTGCCGCTGCCGGCGCCGATGTTGATGACGCCGAGCTCGCGCCGCTCCAGGAACGGTTTGCCCGCGGCCGAGGCCGGTTCGGTCTGCGTCGGCAGCGCCACCGGGCCGGCGACCGGGCTGGCCCCGCCGATGACGAAGCGCTCGTTGTGCGAGTAGTTGAGCTGGACGGTGTCGGCGACGAACAGTCCGGACACCAGATAGCGCTCGCGCAGCTGATCGTTGCTGGCCTGATCCATCATGTCCGGGTGGGTGGCGTGGTAGGTCCTGCAGTACATCGCGACGGCTCCGTGGCGGCGTGGGAGGGCAGTTTAATCCCTTTGGAAACCGGTGTCATTTTGCGGCGCGGCAGCGCGGCGGACAGGCCGCGCGCGGCGGCCGGAGGCGTGACGATGGAATGCGGCGGCGCCGCGGGCGACGCTCAGGCCGGCGGCTGGCAGGAATCGCGCACGATCAGGTGCGGGCGGATGCTGACGTTGGTCAGCGCCGCGTTTTCCTCCGGCTGCAACAGCATCGATGCGGCCAGGCGGCCGGTGTCGCGGGTCGGTCGCCGCACCGTGGTCAACGCCGGCCACAGCCGCGAGGCCAGCGGGCTATCGTCGAAGCCGACCACCGACAATTGCTGCGGAATGCTGATGCCGGCGCGCATGGCGACCTTGTACACGCCGGCGGCCATCTCGTCGTTGCCGGTGAAGATCGCGCTGGGGCGGTCCTTGCCGGCGAGCAGCTTCTCGGCCGCGGCGACGCCGGATTCGAAGGTGTACGCCGCCTCGATGATGCGCGAGCGCGGCACCTTGACCCCATAGCGGTCGAGCGCGCCGAGAAAGCCCCCGGTGCGTTCGGGCGCGGAGCGATAACGGTTGGGGCCGGTGATCAGGGCGATGTCGCGATGGCCCAGGGCGTAGAGGTATTCGGCCGCCTCGGCGGCGCCGTCGCGGTCGTGGGTCACCACCATGCGCGACATCTGGTCCATCGCCACCGGCGCGATGCGCACGTAGCGGCAGCCGACTTCGCTGAGCATGTCGGCTAGGTCCTGGTCCTCGGACACGCGCGGTACCAGCAGCACGCCGTGCAGCTTCTGCTGGGTGACGAAGCGGCGCACGCCGTCGATGTAGTTGGCGGCGTGGCTGTCGCAGGGATGCACCACCAGTTCGAAACCCGAATCGCGGATGCCGTCGAGCGCGCCGTACTGCATGTTGACGATGTACTGCGCGGTCGGGTTGTCGTAGACCATGCCGATCAGGAACGAGCGGCGGAACGCCAGTCCGCGCGCCATCGGATCGGGCCGGTAGCCGATCTCGCGCATCAGCGCTTCGACCCGCTCGCGGGTGTCGGGCTTGACCAAGGGCGACTGGTTGATGATGCGCGAGACGGTTTTCTTCGAAACGCCGGAAAGCCGGGCGACGTCGTTGATGGTCGCGGCCTTGCCCGACGGCAGAGCGAGGGGGGAGGCCGCTTTCTTGCGAGCTGGCATGGGTCGGTCCGGACCGGGCGGTACTTGGGTCCGGACCACGATAACGGAATTGCGGGCGCTACAGGTCGCGCCGGCGTGACGGGCGTCGGCGAATGCGCCCGTTCCGGCACGCCCGTACCGACACGCCCGTGCCGGCGCGTCCCCGTCGACAGTTCAGCCGCGCAGCACCGCCGGCAACCACAGCGACAACTGCGGCACGAACGCCACCAGCAACAGCACCGCCAGCGCCGCCAGCCAGAACGGCCAGATCGTGCGCATGCTTTGCGCGATGGTGATCTTGCCGATCGCGGTGCCGATGAACAGCACCGAGCCCACCGGCGGGGTGACCAGGCCGATGCCGCCGGTCAACACCAGGATCAGGCCGAAATGGATCGGGTCGACGCCGTAGGCGCGCGCCACCGGCAGGAAGATCGGCGTGCAGATCAGGATCATCGGCGCCAGGTCCATGAAGGTGCCCAGCAGCAACAGCATCGCCACGATCAGCGCGATCACCATGGTCTTTTCCTGGGCGAACGAGCGCAGCAGTTCGACCGCCGCCGCCGGCACCTGCAGATAGGCCAGCAGCCAGCCGAACACCGCGGCGGTGGCGATCACGAACAAGATCACCCCGGTGGTGCGCGCGGCGTGGGCGACCGCGGCCAGGAACTCGGCGCGTCCCAGTTGGCGGTACAGCAGCGAAGTCACCAGCAGCGCGTAGACCACCGCGATCGCCGCGCTCTCCACCGCGGTGAAGATGCCGGCGCGGATGCCGACGAAGATCAGCGCGACCAGCCCCAATCCCGGCAAGGCCGAGACCAGGCGCGACAACACCGCGCGCATGCCCGGAAACGGTTCGACGCCGTAACCGCGCCGCCGCGCGATCACGTAGCCGGTCAGCATCATCGCCAGCGTCATCAGCAGCGCCGGCACGATTCCGGCGGCGAACAGATCGGCGATCGACAGGCCGCCGCCCGCCGCGGCCGAAAACAGGATCAGATTGTGCGAAGGCGGCACCAGCAACGCGACCAACGCTGCGGTGATGCTGACGTTGACGGCGAAGTCGCGATCGTAGCCGCGCTGTACCATCTGCGGAATCATGGTCCCGCCGACCGCGGACACGTCGGCGATCGCCGAGCCCGACACGCCGCCGAAGAACAGCGACGACAGCACGCTGACCTGGCCCAGGCCGCCGCGCATGCGTCCGACCAGCGAGGCGGCCAACGCGATCAGGCGTTCGGAGATGCCGCCGCGCAGCATCAGCTCGCCGGCGAAGATGAACAACGGAATCGCGATCAGCGAGGCCGATCCGCTGCCCGCCTGGATCTGCTGGACCAGCACCACCGATGGCAGATCCAGGTACAGCAAGGTCGCCAGCGCCGCCGCGCCGAGCGCGTAAGCCACCGGCACGCCGATCAGCAGCAACAGCGCGAACAGTCCCATCAACATCGCCACGGCCATGTCAGCGCGCCTCCGTCGTCGGCGCGCGCCAGGCCAGCGCCAGCCGATGCAGCGCGAACACCGTCATCAGGCCGCCGCCGATCGCCAGCGGCAGATAGTTGATGCTTTGCGGCAACGGCGCGCCGGCGGTCTTGATCGCCAGCCCGTCGAGCAGCAGCACCGCGCCCCACCACGCGATCACCGCGCCGAGCGCGGCCACGGTCAGCGCCGAGACGGCGTCGAGCGCTCGCCGCACGCCGGGACGGGTGTGTTCGGCGAGCAAGGTGAAGCCGAAGTGGCGGTTGCCGTGCACGCCAGCCGCGGCGCCCAGGCTCATCGCCGTGCTCAACAGCAACAACGTCACCGGTTCAGTCCAACTGGGAGAGTCGTTGATGACGTAGCGCGCGAACACTTGCCAGCCTTGCACGGCGACCAGGCCGAGCAGGGCGGCCGAAGCCGCGGCGACCGCGGCGGCGGACACTCGGTCGAGCGCGCGGTCGAGCTCGCGCTGCGCCGGGCCTGCGGGGACGGAGTCGGACATTCGGGCCTCCTCAGGCGAAGTCGCGAATGCGACGGAGCAGCGCATCGATCGCCGGCTGCTTGCGGTATTCGGTCAACAGCGGCGCGGCGGCACGGCGGAATGCGTCGAGATCGACGGCATTGACCCGCACGCCGTGGGCGATCACGGCCTTGCGCGCGGCGTCCTCCGACGCGTCCCACAGGCGCCGCATCACCGTCACCGAGGCGCGCGCGGTGTCGACGACAAGCGAGCGGTCGGCGGCCGACAGCGCCTGGAAACTGCGCCGCGACATCAGCAGCACATCCGGCGCGTAGGAATGTTCGCTCTGCGACCAGTAGCGCGCGGCCTCGAAATGGCGGCTGGACTGGAAGCTGCGCATGTTGTTCTCGGCGCCGTCGATCATGTGGGTTTCCATCGCCGAGAACGTCTCGCCGAGCGACATCGGAGTCGGGTTGGCGCCGAGCAGGCGCATCAGCTGGATGAAGATGTCCGAGCCGGCGACGCGCAGCTTGAGCCCGTGCAGGTCGGTCGGCGTCCGCAGCGGGCGCTTGGTGTTGTAGAAACAGCGCGCGCCGCTGTCGTAGATCGCCAGGCCGACCAGGTCGCGCGCCTGGAAGCCGCGCAGTACCTGTTCGCCGACGCCGCCGTCGAGGGCCCGGCGCAGATGCGCGACCGATTCGAACACGTAAGGCAGGCATAGCGCGCGGGTCAGCGGAAAGGCGTTGTTGAGCGCGCCCGAATAGACCCGGGTGAGGTCGATGGCGCCGAAGCGGGCCATGTCGATGGCTTCGCTCTCGCGGCCGAGCTGGCCGGAGTGGTACATCCGCAGGCGCAGTCTGCCGCCGGTCTGGCGTTCGAGCTGCTCGCCGATCCAGCGCACCGCCTGTACGGTCGGATAGTCGGCGATGTGCACGTCGCTGGCGGTCAGCAGGCGTGCGTCGGCCGGCGCCGCGACGTCGGCGATCGCGCGCGCCCACGGCGCGAGCGCTGCGCCGCTCAACGCCGCGCCGATGAAAGCTCTGCGTGTGCTCATGCGATCTCCGCCCGCTCCGGGCCCGCCGTGCGATGAGCGATCACGCGCTCACCGCGCGGCACAGGATCCGGCCATGGTCGCCGAACGCGATTCGTGCCGTTTCGCCGACGCGGATGTCGTGGATGCCGGTGGCGTTGCCGGTGGCGATCAGGTCGCCGCGGCGCAGCGGACGGCCGCGTTGCGCCGACCGGGCCAGGGCGAAGGCGAAGGCCTGACGCAGCCCGCCCGGCAGGTGCGGCGCGCCGCCGCGGCCCACTTGCCGGTCTTCGATGAAGGTTTCCGCGATCAGTCCGGTTTCGTCGAGCGTCTGCCAGTCCGGGATCCGCGCGCCGAGCACCAGGCCGTTGTTGTTGCCGAAATCCGACACCACCACGCACGGCCCGAGCTGGTTGATGCTGGCCAGGGGACTGCTGGCGACCTCGACTCCGATCCACAGGCTGGCCGGATGCGCCAGCGCCTGCGCCGGCGTCCACTGCGTCTGTTCGGGCGGCGCGTCGGCTTCCAGACGCAGCACGTACTCGGCTTCGACCGCGGCGAAGCCGCCTTCGAACACCGGGATGTCGATCGCGCGCTCGGCCGAGGACGACCGTTGCAGGCCGCGTTGGAAGATCGGGCCGAGCAGGCGTTCGTCGCCCGAACCGTCGCGGCGCTCCGGCGCGATGAAGCCGACTTTCCAGCCGACCAGACGGTCCTGCCAACGGGCGATGGCGTAGTCCTGGACGTGATAAGCGCGCAGCAGGTCCGGCGGAATCTCGCCGGGAAACTCCGCCAGCGGGCGCGCGTGCCGACGCGCGTGCACGAGCGCCTCGGCGATCGCTCGCAACGATGCATCGCTCGGATCGGTGGGGCTGTGATTCAAGCGGTGTTCTCCAGCGTGATGACGATTCGCCCGGTCCGGCGAGTGGGGGAGGGGTGAGGGTTCATTGCGGGACCTCGCTCGCGCCCGCGGCGTCGGGCGGCGCGGGGATCAGCAGATGGATCGGATCGGCGGCGTTGCGATCGCGATAGCGCGCCGCGCCGCGCAGATAGGCCGGAGTAGGCCATTGCCAGGCCGCGCGGCGCAGGACTTCGATCATCTCGACGCTTTCGGACTTGTCGATTTCCGGGTACGGCCAATGGCTTTCGCGTCCCGCATAGGGCAGCAGGAAATCCACGGCGGCGCGCAGGGACTGGCCGCGCGCTCCGCGGTACTCCCATAGATCCACACCGAGGCAACGGCCGGCGTCGGCCAGATCGAAGGCGGCCGCCAAAGTCCAGGTGACGTAATGCAGCGAACGCGTGCGCTTGAGTTCCAACGGCAGACGGCCGTCCTCGTCGATCTGGGTATCGATGCGTCGCGCGCGCGCCTGCGCCGCGACGTCGCGCGCGAACGCGTCCTGGCGAGCGAACAAGGCGAAGTGAACGATGAGCGTGTCGTAATACAGGCCGTGGTTGTTGGCCGCCGCGCGTTCCTCGATGCCGATCGTGCTGGTGTCCATCCAGCGCACCAGTTCGGCGAACCAGATTTCCAGCGCGGCGTGTTCCTTGTCGCTGAGCGCACCGCTCGCGCGCAGCAGGCCGACCGATTCGACCACGCGCGCCAACCGGTGCGCGTCGATCACGCCCTCGGCGCGTCCGGCCACGCGGCCCGGTATCGCCTGGGCATGATCGAAGTTCGGATTCATGCGCGTGGCCGGATCGAGAAACCAGGTCCGCAGCAATTGCCCGGCCTTGTCGGCATACGGCTTGCGGCCGGTGAAATAGTGAGCCAGCGCGAGCGCGCGCACGTCGGCGCTCATGTGTTCCAGATCGCCGACGTCGAACGCGTCGCCGTCGCGCTCTGGATTGAAGCGGCCGTCGCGGCGGATGTAGGGCAGGCCGTCGGGCCGGTCCGGATCGGGCCACCAGTACGGCCCCATGCTGGTGTAGTCGTGCATGTCGCCGCTGGCCGGCGCGCGGGTCTTGTCGACCACGGTGTAAGGTTTCTCGCGCGCCAGGGCCGCGTCGGCATGGGCGAGCAAGGCCTTGCTCGCCGGCGCCAGAGTCTTGTCGCGATAGAAACCGGCCTTGATCGCGCTCAGCCGATCCGGCCGCCACAGGAAGGTGCGGCGACCGCCGAAGTCGTCGCTGAAACCTTGCGAGCCGCGGCACACCGGCGCGTCGGCCGCATGCGCGCACGCGGCCGTGCTCAACGCAGCCAGCGCCAGCCAATGTCGCGCGCGATGCCAGCGGCCGTCCATCAGTACTTGAATCTCACGCCGAGGAAGTAGCTGGTGCCGAAGTAGCTGCTCTCGGCGATGCTGCCGTCGACCGGGCGATACATCACCTGATGCTCATTGCCGATGTTGATCGCCTGGAACTTCAGCTGCACGTGCGCATTGAGATCGTAGGACGCGGACAGATCGAGATAGCCGGCGTCGTCGGCCACGCGCAGCGCGGTCAGGCCCGAGGGCTTGAAGTAGTCGGACCGGTACTTGTAGATCAGGCGCAGCGACAGCCCGCCGCGCTCGTAGTACACGGTCGCCGAGCCGGTGTGCTTGGACAGGCCGGGAATGCCGACCGGATCGGTGAAGTCGGCCAGCGGCAGGGTGGGTTCGGTCGCGGACGGATCGTCGTACTTGAAATCGCTGTCGGCGTAGCTGTAATTGAGCTGCACGCCGAGTCCGTCGAACGGCGCGGGCAGCGAAGTGAAGGCGTGGTTGGCGCCGACCTCGAAGCCGCGCAGGTAAGAAGCGGCCGAGCTGTTGGTCTGTTGCGCGACCGGCACGGTGTAGCTGACGCCGTCGATCACGAAGGTTTCGTTGAGGCTGCCGCGGTTGGCCGGCACCGAGGCCGCCTTGAGTCGCTTGTAGAACAACGCCAGCGAATAACTGGTGTCGGGGTTGGGGTAGTACTCCAGCGACAAGTCCGCGTTCCAGGCTTCCAGCGGCTCCAGGCGCGGATTGCCGCCGGACGCGCCCGCCAGCGCTTCTTCCGGCGTGGCCGCGCTGCCGTCGGTGATCAACACGCGGCCTGCGCCGAGGTCTTCGATGTTGCTGCGCGCGATCGCCTTGTACAGGCCGCCGCGCAGGAACAGGTTCTCGCGCAGTTCCAGGTTGGCGTTGAAGCTGGGCAGCACGTTGTTGTAGCTGTGCTCGAGCTCGATCGGATCGAAGCTGCCGGCGACCGGGTCGAGCCGGTACGAAGCCACGCCGGTGATCGGATCGCGTGTGGTCACCAGCCGGTACGCGCCGCGATAACCCTTGGAAGTGATCTTGTTGTCGACGAAGCGCACGCCGACATTGCCGGTCAGCGCATGCCCCGCCAGTTCGGTGCTGAAACTGCCCATCACGTACGCCGCGCGGATGCGTTCGTTGATGTCCAGGTCGCCGGCGCTGCGGGTATCGGCCGGCGCGCCGCGATCGTCGGTGCCGGTGAAGGCGCGGTACAGGCAGCGGGTGTCGAACTGCGCCCAACTGCGCAGGTTGGTGTCGCTGTCCTCGCCCCAGTCGCGGACCAGGTTGCCGGTGCGGCAATTGGCGTTGCCGGCCAGGGTGTTCGCGGTCGGAATGCTTTCCAGGTTGTTCTCGTTTTCCAGATCGGTGACCCGGTCGTGGTCGGACAGGCGCACGCCGGCCTTGATCTGATTCCACACGCCGTAGCGGTCGTAGCTCATGTCGAAACGCGCGGCGCGGATTTCGTCGACCCGGTCTTCCTCGATCCGGCGGGCGAAGGCGTTGCCGGTGTAGGCGTCGTGGTTGTTCAGGTCGATCGGATTCAAGAAGCCGATGATCGGGATATCGCTGCTGGCCTGGTCGAAGGTGTAGGCGACTCGGCCGCTCGGGCCGAACAGGGTATTGCTGCGCAGGCGCGAAGACAGGTCGAGCTGGTTGCGATGGGTACGCGAATAGGACAGGTCGCCGCTCAGGGTCAAGGCATCGGTGGCCTTGAAACTCGCCGACAGGCCGCCGCCGCCGTAGCGTTCTTCGCGGTTGCGCACAGTGGCGATGTTCTCCAGAAAGCTGTTGCCGGTGTAGCGCAGCAGGGCGCCGTCGGCGCTGACCTCGCTGGGCGCGATGCCGCGCCGGCCCTCGGCGATCACCAGATCGTGCCGGTCCTCGAAGGACTCGCGCTTGGACAGCTGCAGATCGAAGTTGACGTCCCAGCGATCGTTCGGGCGCCATTGCACGGCGCCGACGAAGGCGCTGCGCTTGTCTTGCGTATCGAGTTGGCGGAAGTTGAATTGGTTGGGGACGAAGTAGGCCGGATTGCCGCTGCCAGCGGCGTAACTGCAATTGCCGGCCGCGGCGCTGGTGACCGAGCTCGGCGTGGTGTTGATCGTGTTGCAGGGGCGATAGGCCGACGAGGCGGTGTAGAAATCTTCCGGCGCGGTCGAATCGGTCGCGGCCAGGCCCAGAGCGACGCCGACCTTGCCCAGGCCGGTGTCGAACTGATCGATATACGAGGCCGACAGGCGCGAACCCGGATCGGCACCGGCCTTGTCCGCGTACGGCAGGTAGTTGGCGCGGCCTTCGATCTGGATGCGCTGCTTGCCGTAATCGAGCGGCCGCGCGGTACGCAGCTCGATCACCCCGGAGATGCCGCCTTCGACGAAATCGGCCTGCTGCGTCTTGTAGACCAGCACGCCGTTGGTGAGTTCGGACGGGAACTGCTGGAACGAGACCGCGCGGTCGCCGCTGCCGCTGGACACCTCGCGGCCGTTGAGGGTGGAAAAGCCGAGGAACGGGCCGAGGCCGCGGATCGAGATTTCCGAGGCCGAGCCCTTGAAGCGATCGGCGGTGACACCGGCCACGCGTTCCAGCGTTTCGCCGACCGAGTTGTCCGGCAACGCGCCGATCTCGTCGTTGACCACCGCATCGACGATGACCGTGGCCTCGCGCTTGACCAGGCTGGAGTTCTGTTGAGTAGCGCGCATACCGGTCACGGTGACGGCGTCGAGGGTGACCGAGTCGGCTCGCGCAGCCTCGGCGGTGGCCGGGGTCTGCGCATCGGTGGGCCGGGCGGTGGTGTCGGCCGTGGTCTGTGCGTTGGCGGCCGGCCAGTACAGCGCGGCGCAGACCGCCCAGGCCAATAGGGTAACCGGTGTCTTTACAGGACATTGCTTCGACATGTGCGCTTCCCCTCCCGAAGTAAGCGGATATGGCTGGTTTCGTGCCCCAGCCGGCCCCAGGCCCAATGCGATGGATCCACCTCTTCAGGGTGAAATGACACCGATGGTCATTTGAGTCTAGCAACGACTTTGGCGGCATTGCATCTTGCGCTGCACCACGACGCCGCAGGGTTGCGTCGTCAGGCGATGGGGCGAGTCGTCGCGTCGATGCGGTCGTTAAAGTCCATGAATTAACGGGGTATTTGCCCAGAAATTCGACCTGCTGGCGATTCCGGCGAGGATTGCCGCAGCGCCGACGGCCCGATCCGGGCCCGCTCGCGCCCCGGCCATTGATGCTGCAGCGCAGGCTTTGCTAGGGTATTTATGGCCATCGGTGTCATTTCGGTCCTGCGGCGTGAGTCGCTGCATCCCTGTCGCCGCCGATCCATGCTGTCGCCGCCTGTCGAGGAGTCCCCATGCCTGCGTTGTACTTCCGTTTTCGAGGCTCGTTCCGGCGCCCATTGCCGGGCTTGGGCCTGGGCGTACTGCTGACGATGGCCGCCGCTGCCGCGCCGGCCGCTACCGGAGTCGCCCTGCTCGACGATCCCGCCGTGGCCTGTGCTCATCCGTTGCCCGACTTCTCCTACGCTGGCTACGGCTTCGGGCTTGCGCCGTTGCCGCGCCCGGCCGGCCGGCTGATCGACGTGCGCGATTACGGCGCCAAGGCCGACGACGAGATCGACGATTCCAAGGCCCTTCTCAAGGCATTCGCCGCCGCCCACGCGGCCGCCGGCCCGGTGATCGTGCAGTTGCCGCCGGGCCGGCTGATCCTCAGCGAAGTGCTGCGCATCGAGCGCGGAGATTTCGTATTGCGCGGCCACGGCCCGGGTCGCGGCGGCAGCGAGCTCTATATTCCGCGTCCGCTTCGGCTGGTCGATCGCGGCCACGACCTGGACGAGTTGCGCGCCTACCTGGACAAGTACGACAAGCGCCAGGTCGAACCCGAGCGCAACATCGACCTGCGTTTCTCCGAATATTCCTGGAGCGGCGGTTTCGTGTGGATCCAGAAGCCCGGCACGCGCCCGGCCGCGTACTTGCCCGAGCACGATCCGCCCTCGGCGGCGTCGCGGCTGGCCTGGGTGCGTTCGGGCCAGCGCGGGCAACGCCAATTGCGGGTCGATTCGACCCGGCAACTGGCCGTCGGCGCAGTGGTGCAACTGCGCTGGTTCAACCGCGACGGCAAGAACGGCGCCCTGCTTAAGGCGCTGTACGGCGACACCGAGCTTGAGATCGGCTCGCATCATTGGACCTTTCCCGACCGGCCGTTGGTGCGTCAGAGCACCCGCATCGTCGCCATCGACGGCGACACGGTCACCGTGGCCGACCCGCTGCTGCACGACGCCGGCGGCGCCTTGCGCGCCGACCTCGGCGCCTGGGAGCACCTGCGCGAGGTCGGCATCGAAGATCTCGCGATCGCGTTTCCCGCCGGCACCAGCTTCGGCCATCATCTGGAACAGGGCTACAACGCCATCTATCTGACCAGCGTATTCGACGGCTGGGTGCGCGACGTGCGCATCGCCAATTCCGACAGCGGCATCCTCACCGGCAACAGCGCCAGCGTGACCATCGCCGATGTGACCACCGAGGGCGAGCGCGCCGCGCATTACGCGGTGCATATCGGCAACGTGCACAACGTCCTGGTCTCGGACCTGCGCGTGCTCAATCCGGTGGTGCATCCGCTGAGCATCAACACCCAGGCCAGCAAGAGCGTGTTCCTGCGCGCGCAGGTGTTCGGCGAGCCGGCCATCGACCAGCACGCCGGCGCCAATCACCAGAACCTGTTCGACCAGCTCAGCCTGCACGTGCGCGCGCGGCGCGACGACAAGGGCGCGTGGTATCCGTTGTGGAACGGCAGCGGCGCCGGTTACTGGGAGCCCGGGCACGGGCGCTTCAACACCCATTGGAATCTGCGCGTGCAGGTCGAGGCCGGCGCGACGGCGGAGGAAACCGTGCGCCTGGTCGGCGGCGCCGAAGGTCCGGACGCGCGCGTGGTCGGCGTCGCCGGCAATCGCCGCTTCCAGGTCGATTACTTTCCTCGGCCTTATCTGGAAGGCGTCAACACCACCCTGGCGGTGCCGTCGCTGTACCAGTATCAGTTGCAGCGTCGGCGCGAGGGCGCGGTGGACGCGAACGCGTGTCCGCCGGCCGGCGCGCGTTCGGCGTCGCGATGACAGCTTCCCGTTCACCCGTACGAGATCCCGCCATGCCCGCACGAATCGTCTGTTTCGGTGAACTGCTGCTGCGGCTCGGCGCGCCCGACAGGCAACTGCTGTTGCAGGCGCCACACTTGGACGTTCACGTCGGCGGCGCCGAAGCCAACGTCGCCGTGGCGCTGGCACACTACGGCCACGACGCGCGCATGGTCGGCGCGGTGGCCGACAACGCGCTCGGCGCAGCGGCCTTGGGCGAACTGCGCCGGCACGGTGTCGACGTCGCCGGTGTGCGGCGCGCGGCCGGGCGCATGGGCCTGTATTTCCTGACCCAGGGCGCGCTGCACCGGCCCAGCGAAGTGCTGTACGACCGCGCCGGTTCGGCATTCGCGCAACAGACCGGCGACGCGTTGGATTGGCCGGCGCTGCTGGCCGGCGCCGATTGGCTGCACCTGTCGGGCATCACTCCCGCGCTCGGCGCGAACGCGGCTGCAGCGGCGTTGGCGGCGGTGCGCACGGCCGTCGCCGCGGGCGTGCGAGTGTCGTTCGACGGCAACTACCGGCCGGCGTTGTGGGCCGGGAGCGAGGCGACGGCGGCGCCGCTGCTGCGCGAATTGATCGCTCATGCCGAGGTGTTGTTCGCCAGCGATCGCGATATGCAGGTGGTGCTCGGCAACGGGTATGCGCAGGCCGATGCGGCCGATCGCTTCGCCGCCGCCGCGGCCGATGCCTTCGCCGCGTTCCCGCGGCTGCGGCGGATGGCCGCGACGCTGCGGGTCGCGCACAGCGTCGAGCGCCAGGACTTGGCCGCGATCCACGCGCAAGCCGGTGGCGGCGTGTTCGTCGCCGACTCCTATTCGTTGTCCGGCATCGTCGACCGCATCGGCACCGGCGACGCCTTCGCCGCCGGCGTGCTGCACGGCGAACTGGCCGGCCTGGGTGCCGCAGACGGCCTGTGCTTCGGCCTCGCCGCGGCCTGCCTCAAGCACTCGATCCCGGGCGATTTCGCCCCGCTGAGCGCGCGCCAGGTGCAGGCGCTGGTCGACGACGACAGCCTGGACGTACGCCGCTGACCGGCGCGGCCGCATGCGCCGCGGTACGGCGCGCGCGGCCCGGTCGCGCGGCGGCCGAACTGCGGTTACAGTAGCCGCATGAGCGTTCCCGCGAATCCGCAGATGTCCCGCAAGGCCGGCCAGGGCTGGCGATGGTGGCGTACCGCCTCCGTCTCCGTGCCGCCGTCTTCCGAGGATTTTCTGCGTGACATCGCCAACGATTTCAGCCCCCGCGGCCGCTGAGCGCCGCCGGCGCCCGCCTCCCGCGGCCGCGCGCCTTCCCGATACCGCCTGCTTCGTCCGAACCTCCGCGTCGCCGCGCGACGGCGATTCCTGCCGCCTATCACTGCCCCGGCGCGGCCGTGGACGGGATAATGGCGGGCTTGTGCGCGCGGTCCGGCCGGGGTGGCGACGATCGTTCACCGATGCGCGAACCGAGACCGTTCCCGCCGCCGCGCGTCGCGCAAGCGTTGCAGACCTTCCAGGCACCACCCGCATTCGAGGCGCGTCATGTCCGTTCTGATGATCGACAACTACGACAGCTTTACCTACAACCTCGTCCAATACCTGCAGACCCTCGGCGCGGAGGTGCGGGTGATCCGCAACGACGAGCTGTCGGTGGACCGGATCGAGGCGCTCGCGCCCGAACGCATCGTGATTTCGCCCGGCCCGTGCACGCCCGATCAGGCCGGCGTGTCGCTGGATGTAATCCGCCGGCTCGGCGCGCACACGCCGATCCTGGGCGTGTGCCTGGGCCATCAGAGCCTGGGCCAGGCCTATGGCGGTCAGGTGATCCGGGCCAAGCGGATCATGCACGGCAAGACCTCTGCGATCCGGCATGAAGGCCACGGCGTGTTCGCCGGCTTGCCCGACCGCTACGAGGCCACGCGTTATCACTCGCTGGTGGTCGAACGCGAAACCCTGCCCGAAGCGCTGGAGGTCACCGCCTGGACCGAATACGAAGACGGCGGCTTCGAGGAAATCATGGGACTGCGCCATCGCGAACATCCGGTGGAGGGCGTGCAATTCCATCCCGAGTCGATCAAGACCGAGCACGGGCATGCGTTGCTGCGGAATTTCCTGCAGCGATGAAGCCCCCGCCGACGCTCGGGTACCGGAGGCTGGGAGCATGATTTGGTTCGATGCTGCGCTGGAGGAGCCCGTGAGCGCAGAAGCTTTGCGCCGAAGCTTGTCGACGATGCTCGATACGGGCTACGACGGCGTGAGTGTGATCGATGACATCGCGCAAACCCGATTCGAAGATCCGGTGACTTGCTTGACGGATCTGCGTCCGAGGGGCTCGTTTTCTCAAGTCATCTCGATCTATCAGGAACCCATGCCGACGAGTCTGAGTATTCTCGATGGGGCCAGCCGCCTGGCGCAGCTGTTGCAGGTGCGCATGCTGATAGCCAATGACGAAACGGTGGACCCGTACTCCTTCATTCTCGTCTCGAAGGCAGGTGCGACGGCCGCAGTCCAGATCGATATGGAAGCATTGGATCAGCATGATCGCTATGTCATCGTCGAGCCTTGACATGGGGCGATTTCCGATCCGGACGGCGAGCGCGGAAATCCGTTGTTGCGGATTGATGTGCGCGGTTGCGGCCAGGCCGAGGCCGCCCTCGTCCGCTTCGCCCCAACGATGGCGAGGCTGAGCCGCCGGACTCCGCGATCGACTTTCCACCAAAATTCAGGTTTTCCAGCCCATGCCTCTGACTCCGCAAGAAGCCCTGCAACGCACCATCGAGCACCGCGAGATCTTCCACGACGAAATGGTCGATCTGATGCGCACCATCATGCGCGGCGAGGTCTCGCCGACCATGACCGCGGCGATCCTGACCGGATTGCGCGTCAAGAAGGAAACCATCGGCGAAATCGCCGGCGCGGCGACCGTGTTGCGCGAGTTCGCGCGGCCGGTGCAGGTCGCCGATAGAGCCCATCTAGTCGACATCGTCGGCACCGGCGGCGACGGCGCGCACACCTTCAATATTTCC
Source organism: Lysobacter sp. CA199 (assembly GCF_052078715.1). Taxonomy (NCBI): domain Bacteria; kingdom Pseudomonadati; phylum Pseudomonadota; class Gammaproteobacteria; order Lysobacterales; family Lysobacteraceae; genus Lysobacter; species Lysobacter sp. CA199. Next base: position 188,775 of record NZ_JBQJIL010000011.1, read on the forward strand.
ACCGCGAGCATGTTCGTGGTCGCCGCCAGCGGCGCCAAGGTCGCCAAGCACGGCAACCGCAGCGTGTCGTCCAAATCCGGCAGCGCCGATGTGCTCGAAGCGTTGGGCGCGGCGATCGAGTTGCAGCCCGAGCAGGTCGGCCGTTGCATCGAACAGGCCGGCATCGGCTTCATGTTCGCGCCGGTGCATCACCCGGCGATGAAGGTGGTCGCGCCGGTGCGGCGCGAAATGGGCGTGCGCACCTTGTTCAATATTCTCGGGCCGCTGACCAATCCCGCCGATGCGCCGAGCATCCTGATGGGCGTCTTCCATCCCGATCTGGTCGGCATCCAGGTGCGCGTGCTGCAGGAACTGGGCGCACAGCGCGCGCTGGTGGTGTGGGGGCGCGACGGCATGGACGAGCTCTCGCTCGGCGCCGGTTCGCTGGTCGGCGAACTGCGCGACGGCGTGGTGCGCGAATACGAGGTGCATCCGGAGGATTTCGGCATCGCCATGGCGGCCAGCCGCAATCTGCGGGTCAACGATGCGGCCGAGTCGAAAGTGTTGCTGTTGCAGGCGTTGGAGAACCGCGACGGCTTGCCGCGGGAAATCGTGGCGCTGAACTCCGGCGCGGCTTTGTACGTGGCCGGCGTTGCCGAGAGCATCGCCGAAGGCATCGAACTAGCGCGCAAATCGCTCGCCTCCGGCGCGGCGCGGGCCAAGCTTGATGAGTTTGTTGCGTTGACTCAGCGGTTGGCGGCGGGTTGATTGGGTGGGGGAAGAGCAAAGGCGAATCCCCCCTGGGCCCCTTTTTCAAAGAGGGAATTGCAGGCGCTGCGGTCGAGAGTTACACGCGCATGCCGTGTTGAGCCGAGCCAAGATATGACCACCCGCATCGCTCTCCCCCATCCCGTGCTGTTCCCCCCTTTGAAAAAGGGGGGCAGGGGGGATTCGCTTTTTAACTGTTAAAACGAGCCAGCCATGTCAGCCAGCTTCGCCACCCTGCCCAAGCCGCCGTACTACGCGGTGATCTTCAGCTCGCTGCGCACCGACGAGGGCGACGCCGCCTACGGCGAGGCCGCCGAGCGCATGGTCGAACTGGCCGCGCAGCAGCCCGGTTACCTCGGTGTGGAGTCCACCCGCGGCGCCGACGGCTTCGGAATCACCGTGAGCTACTGGGCCGACGAGGCCTCGATCCTGGCCTGGAAGCGCAATCTGGAGCACGCCGCCACCCGCGAGCGCGGCCGCAAGGAGTGGTACGCGCAGTTCGAACTGCGTGTGGCCCAGGTCGAACGCGCTTATGGTTGGAGCCAACCCGCGCGCGGCCAGGCCCATGAGTGAGACCCCGATGACCGACCCCCTCAGCGGCGAACCCGCGCTGCGCCTGATCCGCAATGCGCAGGTCTACGCGCCGCACGCCCTGGGCCTGCAGAACCTGCTGCTCGGCGGCGGCAAGATCCTGTGGATGGGCACCGATGCCCCGGTCCTGCCGCCGCAACTTCAGGCCGAAACCATCGACCTGCAGGGCCGGCGGCTGATTCCCGGCCTGATCGACGGCCACGTCCACGTCACCGGCGGCGGCGGCGAAGCCGGCTTCCGCACCCGCGTGCCGGCGCCGATGCTATCGCGCTACACCCGCGCCGGCGTGACCAGCGTGGTCGGCCTGCTCGGCACCGACGACGTGGCGCGCGGTACCCGCGAGCTTGTCGCCAACATCTACGCCCTGCGCGAGGAAGGCCTCAACGCCTGGGGCTATTGCGGCGGCTACCACCTGCCGCCGGCGACGCTGACCGGCAGCGTGCGGGCCGATGTGGCCTTCATCGAACCGTTGATCGGGGTGGGCGAGGTCGCGATCAGCGATCACCGCTCCAGCCAACCGACCCTGGACGAACTGCTGAAACTCGCGTCCGAGGCCCACGTCGCCGGGTTGATGACCGGCAAGGCCGGCATCGTCCACCTGCACCTGGGCGACGGCGCACGCGGCCTGGAACTGGTGCGGCAGGCGCTGGAGATCAGCGAGCTGCCGGCGCGGGTGTTCAACCCGACCCACGTCAACCGGCGCAAGGCGTTGTTCGCCGAAGCCGTCGAGTTGGCCAAGCGCGGCTGCCACATCGACCTGACTGCGTTCCCGGTCGAGGAGGGCGAAGACGCCTGGACCGCCGAGGAGGCGCTGATCCGCTACCTCGACAGCGGCGCGCCGCCCGAGCGAATCAGCGTCAGCTCCGACGCCGGCGGCTGCCTGGCCTGTTTCGATGAACAAGGCCGGATGTGCGGGATGGGCGTGGGCGAATCGGGCGCCTTGCTCGAATGCCTGAACGCGCTGCTCGCGCGCGGCGTCGACCTGGAGCGCGCGCTGCCGGCGTTCACCCTCAACCCGGCCCGGCTGCTGCGCCTGAACGGCAAGGGCCTGATCGCCGCCGGCGCCGACGCCGACCTGGTCGCGCTGGACGAAAACGGCGCCGCATCCGATGTGTTCATCGCCGGCCGGCCGCATCTGCGCGACGGCGCGGTGCTGCGGCGTGGTAATTTCGAAGCCTGATTCCAAGAACGATCAAAGCGAGTACGTACGGATGTCACCAAGCAGAATCCCCGACGGCGAAGAGCGGGGCTGGATCGTTCCGATTGGCGGGGCCGAAGACAAGGAAAACGGAGCGGCGATACTGCAGCGATTCCTCGACCTGTGCGGCGGCGACGGCGCCGACATCGTGGTGATTCCCACCGCCAGCCGCATGCCCGACACCGGCGACCGCTACGAAAAACTGTTCACCGATCTCGGCGCCAACCGGGTCGAGGCGATGGATTTCGATACTCGGCGCGATTGCTTCGAGCCCAACCGGATCAAGCGGATCGAGCAGGCGAGCGGTATTTTCTTCACCGGCGGCAATCAACTGCGCATCTCCACCATGCTCGGCGGCACGCCGATTGCGCAGGCGATCCGCGCGCAGAATGCACGCGGCGTGGCCGTGGGCGGTACCAGCGCGGGTGCGAGCATCCTCAGCGAGCACATGATCGCGTACGGCACCGAGGGCTCCTCGCCGCGCGCCGACAGCGTCCGGCTGGCGCCCGGCCTGGGTTTGACCAACCGGGTGGTGATCGACCAGCACTTCCGTCAGCGCGACCGCCTGGGCCGCCTGGTCGCGGCGTTGGCCTACAACCCGTTCGCGATCGGTATCGGCCTGGACGAGGACACCGCGGCGTTCATCTCGCCGGACAACACCATCGAGGTGGAAGGCAGCGGTTCGGTTACCGTGGTCGATGCCGACGGGCTGCAGTTCTCGTCGATGCACATGGTCGGGGAGGACGAACCGGTTTGCCTGCTTGGATTGGGCGTGCACATCCTGACCAAAGGCGCTACGTTCAACCTCAATACCCGCAAGGCATCCGCGGGTTCGCTGGCCGCGTCCAAGTCCGCCTGATCCGAATCGGTTTGGTTCGAACTGGCTCGGTTCGAATCGGCTTGGTTCGAATTGGCTTGGTTCGAATCCGCCTGATTCGAATCGCTTGATCTAAATCCGACTGATTCAAATCTGCATGATCCAAGTCCACATGATCCAAGTCCACATGATCCAATCCACATGAACTGAGGTCACCGCATGCGCATTCTCGATCGTTCCGTCTACGTCGGTCCTTCGCTGTATGCGCATTTTCCGGTCATACGGCTGGAGCTCGACCTGCAAGCGCTGGAAGCCTGGCCGACCGCGCGACTGGGCCCGTCGTTCATCGACGCACTGGTCGAGGCCTTGCCGGGGTTGGCCGAACACGGCTGCTCTTATCGCGAACCTGGCGGTTTCGTGCGGCGCATGCGCGAGGACGAGGGCACCTGGCTCGGCCATGTGCTCGAACACGTGGCGATCGAACTGCAGAACGTCGCCGGCGAGAACGTCACCTTCGGCAAGACCCGCAGCGTCGGCGACGACCGTCCCGGCGTGTACTCGGTGGTCTACGAATACGCGCAGCGCGACGAAGGCATCGCCGCGGGCGAACTGGGCATCAAGCTGCTGTGCTCGTTGCTGCCGGCGGACATTCGCCCGGCCGGCAGCGTGCCGGAAGACTGGGCATGGGAAAGCGCGCGCGACGCTTTCATCCGCTACGCCCAGCGCCGCGCGCTCGGGCCTTCGACCGCCTCGCTGGTGCGCGCGGCCGAGGAGCGCAATATTCCGTGGCTGCGGCTCAATACCCAGTCGCTGGTGCAGTTCGGCCACGGCAAGTATCAGCAGCGAATTCAGGCGACGGTGACGGGAAAGACTTCGCACATCGCGGTGGAGTTGGCCAGCGACAAGGAAGAGACCAACAAGATTCTCGCTTCGCTCGGCTTGCCGGTTCCGCGGCAGGAGTTGGTCACCGATTCCAGCGGCGCGATCCGCGCGGCGAAGAAACTCGGCGGCTCGGTCGTGACCAAGCCGTACAACGGCAACCACGGTCGCGGCATCACCATCGATATTTCCAGCGACGAGGACATCCGCGCCGGCTTCGAAGCCGCGCGCGAGCATTCGCGTTCGGTGATCGTGGAAACCTTCGTCGGCGGCGACGATCACCGCCTGCTGGTGATCAACGGCGAGCTGATCGCCGCGACCAAGCGCACGCCGGGGCATGTGGTCGGCGACGGCAAGTCGACGATCGCCGAGTTGGTCGAGGTGGTGAACCAGGATCCGCGGCGTGGCGTCGGTCATGAGAAAGTGCTTACGCGCCTGGAGCTGGACTCGCAGGCCGCGCTGATGATGGAGCGCGTCGGCTATACCGCCGCTTCGATTCCGAAAGACGGCGAGATCGTCTACCTGCGCTCGACCGCCAACCTGTCCACCGGCGGCACCGCCACCGACGTCACCGACATCATCCATCCCGACAACCGCGACATGGCCGTGCGCGCGGTGCGCGCGATCGGTCTGGACGTGGGCGGCGTGGATTTCATCTCGCCCAATATCGCCGAGAGCTACAAGAACATCGGCGGTGGCATCTGCGAGATCAACGCCGCACCGGGTTTCCGCATGCACGTCGCGCCCAGCGAGGGCACGCCGCGCGACGCCGCCGGTCCGGTGATCGACATGCTGTTCGCGCCCGGCGCGCCCACGCGCGTGCCAATCGCCGCGATCACCGGCACCAACGGCAAGACCACCACCGCGCGCATGCTCGCCCACATCACCAAGCTGGGCGGCTACACGCCAGGGCTGACCACCACCGACGGCGTCTACATCGACGGCCAGCGCACGGTCGAAGGCGACATGACCGGGCCGGTGTCCGCGCGCATGGTCTTGTCGGATCCGCACGTCGACATCGCCGTGCTGGAAACCGCGCGCGGCGGCCTGCTGCGCGCCGGCATGGGCGTGTCGGAGGTCAACGTCGGCGCGGTGCTCAACATTCAGTCCGATCACCTCGGGCTCAAGGGCATCGACACTTTGGAACAACTGGCGCAGATCAAGCGCGTGGTGGTGGAAGTGGCCACCGATTGCGCGGTGCTCAACGCCGACGATCCGCACGTGCTCAAGATGTCGGCCTACACCGACGCCAAGGTGATCTGCTACGTCACCATGAACCCCTCGCACGCGCTGGTGCGCGAGCACATCCGCGCCGGCGGCCGCGCCTGCGCGCTGGAGGCCGGCATCAACGGCCACATGATCACCCTGTACGACAAGGGCAGCCATATCCCGCTGCTGTGGACGCATCTGATTCCGGCGACGATGGAAGGCCGGGCCCTGCACAACGTGCAGAACGCGATGGTGGCCGCGGCGATGGCGTTCTCGCTCGGTATCAAGCTCGATGCGATCCGCCACGGCCTGCGCACCTTCGACACGACGTTCTTCCAGGCCCCGGGCCGGATGAACGTCTACAACGAGCATCCGTTCAAGGTGCTGATGGACTACGGCCACAACGCGCATGCGGTGGGCGTGATGGCCGATCTGGCCCAGCGTCTGGACGTGACCGGCCGCCGCATCGTGGTGCTGGCCGGCCCGGGCGACCGCCGCGACGAAGACCTGCACGCGATCGCCGAGGCCGTCGCCGGCCGTTTCGATCACTACATCTGCCGCCGCGACGATTCCCTGCGCGGTCGCGATGGCGACGAGGTGCCGCGGATCATCTCCAAGGCGCTGCTGTCGCTCGGGGTGGCCGAGTCACAGCTTTCGATCATTCCCGACGAGCAGAAGGCGGTCGACGCCGCCTTGCGCATGGGTCAGGCCGGCGATCTGGTGCTGGTGTTCGCCGATGCGCTGGCGCGCTCGTGGAAGCAGATCATCCACTTCAAGCCCGAAGGCGTGGTGGCGGCGGTGGCGCAGCGGGCCGAATTGCCGCCGCTGGAGCCGGTGCTGGACGAGGCCGTGTTCGCGGCGATGACCGGCGTGGTGCGCGACGAACGCGGGCTGCGTCTTGAGCGCGAAGAGAGCGATTGAGTCCGTGCCCAATCCTTCCGAAGACGATGCGGCGGCGTTCGCGCCGCCCGAATACGTCCACGCCTTCGACGATTCGCGCCGGCTGACCGGCGCGAATCTGTACTTCGATGTCGCCGGCGCCGCACTGGAAACCCGCGGCGGCCAGCCCGTGCCGCGCGAGTTGGCCGATTGGCGCCAGAACATCGCCGACGCGCGCGACGCGCTGCATTGGGCCGAAGGCCGGATCGTCGTGCGCGAACACGCCAGCGGCGCGTCGCTCGCATTCGCCGCGCCGATCGATCAGCTGTACGCCGCCACCGAAGTCAACGAATGGGCCTGGACCGACGCGGTCGGCGCAGCCGTGCAGCCGGCGCTGGCGCCGCACGCGCCGGGTTACGCGGCGTATTGGGACCGCGGCGATGCGCTGCGCACCTTGCGCGCGCTCGCCCAGGCCGAGGCGCGCCCGGACCTGATCGAACTGCTCGAACAAGCCCGGGCGCACGGCTTGCCGGCTTACAGCGACGACGACGCGCTGTCGATCGGCGAGGGCGCCGGCAGCCAGACCTGGCCGCTGGACGGTCTGCCCGGTTCGACCCAGGTGCCATGGCCGCGCCTGCATGCGATTCCGACCGCCGTGGTGACCGGTTCCAACGGCAAGACCACCAGCGTGCGCCTGCTCGCGGCGATGGCGCGCGCGCAGGGCTGGATCACCGCCTACAGCAGCACCGACGGTCTGTTCGTCGACGGCGAACGCGTCGACAGCGGCGACTACTCCGGTCCGGTCGGCGCGCGCACCTTGCTGCGCCAGCCGAGCGTGCAGGCGGCGATCCTGGAAACCGCACGCGGCGGCATCCTGCGCCGCGGCGTGACCCCGCAACAGGCGCGGGTGGCCTTGGTCACCAACATCAGCCCGGATCATTTCGGCGAGTACGGCGTGCATTCGCTCGACGATCTGGCCCAGGTGAAGCTGACCGTGGCGCGGGCGCTCGGCGACGACGGCGTGCTGGTGCTCAACGCCGACGATCCCTTGCTGTCGCAGCGGGCTTCGTCGCTGGCGCAGACGCTGGCCTGGTTCGCGCTCGACGATGCGCATCCGCGCCTGCAGGCGCATCGCGCGCAGGGCGGGGCGACCTGCGGCGTCGCTGCCGGGCGGTTGTGGTTGAGCCAGGGCGATGTGCGGCATGACCTGGGCGCGGTCGAGGACCTGCCGCTGACCCTCGGCGGCCGCGCCCGCTACAACCTCGCCAATCTGGCCGGCGCGGCGCTGGCGGCGGTGCACCTGGGTGTGGTCGTGGACCGCATCGCCGCGGTGCTGGCCGGTTTCGGTTCGCAACCCGGCGACAACCCCGGCCGTCTGCAGCGCTGGCGCTTCGGCGCGACCGAGGTCTATCTGGACTACGCCCACAACCCCGACGGCCTGCGCGGCCTGCTCGAGGTCGCGGCCCGGCGCGACGGCCGGCTCGGCATCGTGCTCGGTCAGGCCGGCAACCGTGAGGACGCCGATATCCGCGCCCTGGCCGGGGTGGTCGCCGACTTCGTCCCCGACCGGGTCGTGCTCAAGGACATCGAAAGCTTCCTGCGCGGCCGTGCTCCGGGCGAGGTCGCCGCGTTGCTGCGCCAGGAACTGCTGCGCCGGGGCCTGCCCGAAACCGCCCTGCAGGTCTGCCTGGACGAGGCCCGCGCGGCCGCCGAACTGCTGGAATGGGCGGCCGAGGGCGATGTGCTGGTGTTGCCGATTCACAATTCCGACGCCCGCGACGCGGTGGTCGCCTTGCTCGATCGGCTGCAACTGGGACAATGGCGCCCCGGCCTGCCCCTGGCAGACGAATCGATTGGCGAAACGGAGTAACCGATGACCGATGTCCTGCGCACGATCCTGGCCCGCAAGGTCGAGGAAATCGAACAACGCAGCCGCGTGCGCTCGCTGGCCGATCTGCGCGCGCGCGCCGCGGCGCAGCCGCCGGCGCGCGGTTTCGTCGATGCGATCAAGCGCAAGCACGCCTCGGGGGAGGCCGCGGTGATCGCCGAGGTCAAGAAAGCCAGCCCGTCCAAGGGCGTGATCCGCGCCGACTTCCGTCCGGCCGAGATCGCGCGCAGCTACGAAGCCGGCGGCGCGGCCTGCCTGTCGGTGCTGACCGACGTGGATTTCTTCCAGGGCAGCAACGCCTACCTGGGCGAGGCGCGCGCGGCCTGTTCGCTGCCGGCGCTGCGCAAGGACTTCACCATCGACCCGTATCAGATCTATGAAGCGCGCACGATCGGCGCCGACGCGATCTTGCTGATCGTCGCCGCGCTCGAAGACGGCCCGATGATCGAAATGGCCGGCTTGGCGATGGAGCTGGGCATGGACGTGCTGGTGGAAGTGCACGACATCGACGAGCTCGAACGCGCGCTGCAGACCGATTGCGAGCTGATCGGGGTCAATAACCGCAACCTGCGCACCTTCGAGGTGTCGCTGGACACCAGCATCGCCTTGCGCGCGGCGGTGCCGCGCGACCGCACCCTGGTCACCGAAAGCGGCATCGCCAGCGTGGCCGATGTCGCCCGCATGCGTGCCGCCGGCATCGACACCTTCCTCGTCGGCGAAAGCTTCATGCGCGAACGCGACCCCGGCAGCGCGCTGCAACGTCTGTTCGCGGCATGAGCGGGGGCGGGCCGGTGGTGTCTCAGGCGCCGTTGGCGCAGGCGATCGCCGCTTCGGCGCCGCTGTCGTCGGCTCGATTCCCGTCGGTGCGTGCCGATGCGCCGCTGATCGTGTTCGATTTCGATCACACCCTCTACGACGGCGACTCGGGCAGCCATCTGTTCGCCTGGCTGATCAAGCGCTCGTGGTGGCGCATGGCGCTGGCATTGTCGATCGTGCCGGTCGCCGGGCCGATGGTGGCCTGGCTCAAGACCCGCCGCGTCGGCATTTCCGCCTTCGTCTGGATCGGCACCATCGGCATGCACCGCGCCGGCAATCTGGATGCGGCGATCGACCGTTACGTGGGGTTGCACACCGCGCAGATCCGCGAACGGTTGCTGCCGATCGCGTTGGACGTGCTGCATCACCACCGCCAGCTGGGCGATCAGGTGGTCATCGCCACCGGCGCGCCGCCGGAACTGGCGCGGGCGATCCTGGCCTTCGTCGCGCACGAAGACGTGCCGGTGGTCGGCACCCTGGTCGGCCCGCGCCTGGGCGCGCTCGGCGCGCGCCGCCACTGCCATTCGCGGATGAAGATGACCATGCTGCGCGAAGCCGGCTTCGCCGCGCCGGTGGAAATGGCCTATTCCGACAGCAGCGCCGATCTGCCGCTGCTGCAGGCCGCGCGCAAACCGGTAGTGGTCAACCCCAAGCGCCAGCGCGTAGATTTCTTCCGCCGTGTGCTGCCGGCGGGGACGCCGATCCTCAACTGGGGTTGCCCCGGGCGCGGCGGCGAACCGGTCGGTTCGCCGTAAATCCGCCCGAACTTCAGCGAACCGTCGGAATAGCCGCAGCGGCGAGGTCTTTTGTGGGAGGGGGTTCAGCCCCGACGCCCTTCGATCAAATCGCGGCGAGTCGGCGCAAGCGCGTCGGGGCTGAAGCCCCTCCCACAAGAAACCTCGCGGTTTAACGCGGCTCGGGGCCAAGCAAGGGCGGCGTTCGCCCGAACCCGGAATCAGTCGCCCAGTGTCTTGACGAACTTCAGCGAACCGTCGGAATAGCCGCAGCGGCAAGGTCTTTTGTGGGAGGGGGTTCAGCCCCGACGCCCTTCGATCAAATCGCGGCGAGCCGGCGCAAGCGCGTCGGGCTGAAGCCCCTCCCACAAGAAACCTCGCGGTTCAACGCGGCTCGGGACCATGCAAGGGCGGCGTTCGCCCGAACCCGGAATCAGTCGCCCAGTGTCTTGACGAACTTCAGCGAGCCGTCGGAGTAGCCGCAGCGGCGGTAGAACTCGTGCGCGTCCGCGCGGCGGACGTTGCTGGTGACCTCGATCCGGCTGACTCCGTCGCGGCGGGCGCGGCGCTCGACCTCGCGCAGCAGTTGCCGGCCGATGCCCTGGCGGTGGCAGGTCGGGGCGACCACCAGCGCGGTGATCCGGGTCAGGTCGGTGCCGTGGGTCAGCGAATAGCGGGTGTGGCTGGCGACCAGGCCGCAGGCGTGGCCGTCGATTTCGGCCAGCAACAGGTAATGGCGGTGATCTTCCTGCAGGGTGACGATGCGCTCGATGGCCTCGTCGCGGGTGCATGGGTAACCCAAATGGCCGAGCAACTCGGCCACATCGCTCGCGTCGCCCAGCTCCGCCAGCCGCACCGAGGGTGCGGTCTGGGCGGACGGGGCGATTCGTCCCATAGGGACTTAGCGGGTTCCGTACAGGACGACGGTCTTGCCGCGGGCGTGCAGCTTGCCGTCGGCCTGTAGCTTCTTGAGCACGCGGCCGGCCATTTCGCGCGAGCAACCGACCAGACGCGACAGCTCCTGGCGCGACACCCGCAACTGGGTGCCCTGCGGGTGGCTCATGGCCTCGGGTTCCTTGGCCAGGTCGTGCAAAGCGCGGACGATGCGGTCGGTCACGTCGAGGAAGGCCAGGCGGCCGGCCTTGCGGCTGGTATCGAGCAGGCGCCGGGAAATCTGCGCGCCGATCGCGTACAGCAGCTTGGGCGCGTCCAACGACAGCCGGGTCAGCAGCAGGTCGTAGAGGCGCTCATGGCCGATTTCGGCCAACTCGCAGGTCGCTCGAGTGCGCAGAATCACCTCGCGGTGATCGCTCTCGATGAACAGACCGAGCTCGCCGACGAACTCGCCGGGGCCGAAATAGCCCAGGACCAGTTCGCGACCGTCTTCTTCTTCGGTAATGATGCTGACCGAGCCGGAGACGACGTAATACAGAGTGCTGGCCGGGTCGCCGGGGCGGAACACGTCCGTACGGGACGGGTAACGCCGACGGTGGCAATGGGCCAGGAAACGTTCGATCGTTGCGCCGTCAGGCAACAACGGGCTGTTGGTTCGGCGCAATGCAGTCAAGGGGGCTACCGGGTTGGCGGACATTGGAATGGGCTTTCGTTTTCGGCCGAGCTTAGGGCGATACGGCCGCTGGAGCAAATCCTGCCGCTGAAAATGGCGGTCCGATAGAGAGCGATGATGGAAGTTCAGTGGCGGTCACGCTTTTGTCACCAATGGAGCCCAAAAACAACATGCGTTTCCCCCCGGGGCTGTTTGCCTCATAATCGCGGCCCTCGCCGTCCGTCCGGAATCTTCCTACAGTGGTCAAGCCGTTACCGCGCCTGCGGTTGCAGGGTTTTAACAACCTCACCAAGGCCCTCTCGTTCAATATCTACGATGTTTGCTTCGCCGCGTCCGAGGACGAGCGTCGCCGGTATATCGAGTACATCGACGAGGCGTATAACGCCGACCGACTCACCCAGATCCTGACGGATGTGGCGGAAATCATCGGCGCCAATATCCTCAACATCGCCCGCCAGGACTACGACCCGCAAGGGGCGTCGGTCACGATCCTGATCTCGGAAGAGCCGGTGATCGACAAGAAGGACGCCGGCAAGGAGATCATTTCCGACGCCGTGGTCGCGCACATGGACAAGTCGCACATCACCGTGCACACCTATCCGGAAACCCATCCGGACAACGGCATCGCGACCTTCCGCGCCGACATCGACGTGGCCACCTGCGGGGTCATTTCGCCGCTGAAAGCGCTCAATTACCTGATCGAGAGCCTGGAGTCCGACATCGTCATCATGGACTACCGGGTGCGCGGCTTCACCCGCGACATCAAGGGCCGCAAGCACTACATCGATCACAAGATCAACTCGATCCAGGACTACCTGGCCAAGAACGTCAAGTCGCGCTACGAGATGCTCGACGTCAACGTCTATCAAGAAAACATCTTCCACACCAAGATGCACCTGAAGGAGTTCGACCTCGACACCTACCTGTTCGAGGAGAAGGCCAAGAACCTCTCGTTCAAGGAGCGGATGAAGATCGAGGCGCGTCTGCGCCGCGAAATCGAGGAGCTGTATCACGGCCGCAACCTGGCCGATTGAGGTTGGGATTCGGGAGCCGGGATTCGGGATTCGCTCAGGCGACGATCCGGTCCGGGCGCTGGCCCTGCCGAGAAGCTCGGATCGTTCAGAAAAGGCCGGCGCAAGCCGGCTTTTTCTTTTTCGAGACGGCGCCACGGCGGCGGGGCGGCGAGTGCCAGCCCGCCGCGCGCCGCGATTGCGCGGCCTTTCCCCCTCTCCCGCAAGCGGGAGTGGGGGCGGATGCGAGGTGGGAGGCATGGCTACCGGATCACTGATTCGCGCCCGGTGCCAATGGCTTACCGGCCCGCGCACAATGCCGTTCGCGCACCGGCATCAGCGATAGTTGCCGCGCATTCACGAAAAAGCCCGCCATCGGCGGGCTTTTTCGCTCGAATCAGCCCCGTATCCCGGCCTCAAAGCCGATAAGCCACCGTTTTCATCAACTTCGAGGCCGCCGCCATGATCGTCGGCACCGGCATCGGCAGGATCCGCGCGCCGGCGGCTTGCGCATTGTCGGCATGGCGGGCCTCATCGGCCTTCATCGTGCGCAGGATCGCCCGGCTGCGCTGGTCGCCTTCGGGCAGCGATTCCAGGTGTTCGTCGATGTGGGCCTCGACCTGGCGCTCGGTCTCGACCACGAAGCCCAGGTTCCAGCCGTCCCCGCGCAGCCCGGCCAGCACGCCGATGGTGAAGCTGCCGGCGTACCACAGTGAGTTGAGCAGGCTGGGCCGGCTGTCGAGCTCGTGCAGGCGGTCGGCGCACCAGGCCAGGTGATCGGTTTCTTCCTGCGCGGCTTCGAGCAGGTGCTCGCGAGTGGATTCATCGCGGGCCACCGCGGCCTGGCCGCAGTACAGCGCCTGAGCGCAGACCTCGCCGACGTGGTTGATCCGCATCAGGCCGGCCGAATGGCGCCTTTCATCCGCTTCCAGCACCAGTTCGGCGGTATTGCCGGCCGGGTTGGGGCGATGCGCGCCGGGCGCGCCGAACACGGTGTCCAGAGCGCGCTGCGCTTCGCTGAGCACGCGATCCAAGGGGCTGAGTGCGCGAGGGTTCATGCGTCGATTCTAAGGCGCGCGAAGCGTAGAAGTCGGTTAAGCAGGGTGGACAAATCGTCCCGGCCGGCGCTTTTGAGGGAGGAGCTTCAGCTCCGGCGTGCTTCGGTCGCGCCGGATCGAAAGGCGCCGGGCCTGAAGGTCCTTCCACAAAAAGACCTTGTGGCTGTGCAGCCGTCGAGAGGTGGCTCCGACTTCGGTTGTTAGGTCCGAAGGCGCTCCCACCGGATGTTTCGGGCTGCCGGAATCTTTTGTGGGAGGGCTTCAGCCCCGACGCTCGCGGCCAAATCACCTCGCACTTTCGTCGCGCCGGACCGAAAGGCGTCGGGCCTGAAGGCCCTCCACAAAAGACCTCGCTGCGGAAGTCCTTCCGTGGAGCAACTCAGGCTGGGCGATCTTCTTCCAAGCACTCGGCAAGGAACTCCACCGGGTGCTGCACCGGCAGCGCGGTGCCGTTGGCCAGATGCAGCCGGCAGCCGATGTTGGCGCTCAGCAGCCGCTGTGCGCCGCTGCGTTGGAACTGTTCGATCAACGGCGCGCGGTACTCGGCCGCGCGCGCCGGGTCGGCGAACATCTGCGTGCCCGAGGCGCCGCAGCAGCCATAGCCGGCGTCGAGTTCGATGACCACCAGCCCCGGCACCCCGGCCAGCAGCCGGCGCAAGGCGGGTACCGACTTGACCACGTTGCGCTGGGTGCACGGCAGGTGCAGGGCCACGCGCAGCGGGTTGGGGCGCCAACGCAAGTCGCCGGCGCGCTCGGCGAGGAACGCCAGCGCGTCGAGGACCCGGGCGCCATCGGCCAGGCTGCGGGTGAGCGCGTCCTGGCAGCCGCTGGCCAGGCTCAGCACAGTGTCGTGGCCGGCGAAGGCGCGGCGATTGGCCTGGGCCAGCCGCTGCGCCGCGCCGTTGTTGCCGGCGTGCTCGTGCAACGCGCCGCAGCAACCCTGGCCGGCGACCGGGTCGAGTTCGACCCCCAGCGCCCGGCACAACTGCGCCAACGCAGCGCGGACAGGAGTCTCGTAAACTCGTGCGACGCAGCCTACGAGTAGACCCACCCGGGCGGTCGCGGGTGCGGGCGGCCGAGCGACGAGGCGTCGCACCGGCGCCGGAGGTCGGGGCAACCAACGCAGCGACCACGGCAGCCAGTCGTGGGCCAGTCGATAAGCACCCAGCCCCGCGCTGAGCCAGCGCGGCCGCGCCGCCAGGCCTTCGATCAGGCGTTGGCGCCAGGCCGCTGGGCGCCGCTCGCGTTGGCGCTGGCGTGCGCCGACCAGCAATCGGCCATACTCCACGCCCGCCGGGCATACCGCCTCGCAGCTGCGGCAGCCCAGGCAGCGGTCCAGATGAGCGTCGGCGGTTTGCGTCGGGGCGATGGTGTCCAGCGCCCAGGCCCGGACCAGGGCGATCCGGCCGCGCGGCGACTCGGTTTCCAGTCGATCGCGGCCATAGGTAGGGCAAGCCGGCAGGCACAGCCCGCATTGGACGCAGCGGTCGGCCAGGGCCACCAGCGGGTCCGGAGCACCCGAGGTCAGAGCACCCGAGGTCAGAGCACCCGAGGTCAGAGCACGCGAGGTCAAAGCCGGCGGGGCTGGGGTCGGCGGGCGCGGGGCGGACATGGCGCGGATGCTAGCGCAGGTCCGGCCGACTTGCGGAGGCGGCATCAGGCCGCTATCATTCCGCCTCTTTCGTTCCACCATTACAACGCGCGGCGACGTTCCGCCCATGGTTCCTGTCCGGAACCTTGCCGGAACCAGCCCGACCATCTGCACCCACATATAGAGTTTTCATGAAGACTTTCAGCGCCAAGAACGAGACCGTCCAGCGCGACTGGTACGTCGTCGACGCGTCGGGCAAGACGCTCGGCCGTTTGTGCTCCGAGCTCGCGCGCCGTCTGCGCGGCAAGCACAAGCCCGTCTACACCCCGCACGTCGATACCGGCGATTACCTGGTGGTAATCAACGCCGAAAAGATCGTCGTCACCGGCAACAAGCTGCAGGACAAGATGTACTACCGGTTCACCGGTTACGTCGGCAACCTGAAGAGCGAGACGCTGGGCCAGGCAATGGAGCGCCACCCGGAACGCGTCATCGAGATCGGTGTGAAGGGCATGCTGCCGAAGAATCCGCTCGGCCGCGCCATGTACCGCAAGCTCAAGGTCTACAAGGGCTCCGAGCATCCGCACGCCGCGCAACAGCCGCAGCCCCTGGACATCTAAGGTACGAACATGGCCATCCAACACAATTACGGCACCGGTCGCCGCAAGTCCTCCACCGCTCGCGTGTTCCTGCGCAAGGGCGAGGGCAAGATCACCATCAACCAGCGCACGATCGAAGACTTCTTCGGCCGCGAGACGGCACGCATGATCGTGCGTCAGCCGCTTGAGCTGACCCAGTCGACCGACAAGTTCGACGTCAATGTCACCGTCTCCGGCGGCGGCATCACCGGCCAGGCCGGTGCGATCCGTCTGGGCATCGCCCGTGCGCTGGTCGAGTACGACGAAACACTGAAGTCCGAGCTGCGCAAGGCTGGCTTCATGACCCGCGACGCCCGTGAAGTCGAGCGTAAGAAGGTCGGTCTGCACAAGGCGCGTCGCGCCACCCAGTTCTCGAAGCGCTAATCTTCGATTACTGCCGATTTCGCGGCTTCAGATTTTTGCAGCCGCGGAATTTTGCGTTAGAATTTGCTTTATAGCCCCGTCGCCAAGCGGTAAGGCACCTGACTCTGACTCAGGCATTCGGTGGTTCGAATCCATCCGGGGCTGCCATACAAAAGTCGGTTTCTGCTTTCAACGGCAGACAACCGCAACGAAAAACCCGCCTCACGGCGGGTTTTTTGTTTTTCGGCCTGCGTTAGCCAGCGTGTCGTTCGCGGTGGTCGAAGATGCGTGGTCGCGGCTCGCGCCGCTCCTACAGCCATCCCATGTAGGAGCGGCGCGAGCCGCGACCGCGAACTTCGACTACGACGGACTTAGCCGCCATCCAGCGCCCGCACCAGGCTGATTTCATCGCGCAGCGGTATCCCATGCCGTCCGACCAGCGGAATCGCCGGATCGGCCTGGCGCTCCCGATCGATCGCGCCGGCGACCAGCCGATGCAGGCGGAAGCCGCGCCGCTGATAGAAACGTAGTGCGCCCAGATTGTCGTTGGTGGTCCGCGTCAGCAGCCGCTGCAAACCCAGTGCGCGGGCGCGTTGCGCGGCCAGTTCGATCAGGGCGGTGCCAAGGCCGGATCCCGGCGATACCGCATCCAAGGTCACGATCTCGGACTGGATCGCATCGTCGAGCAAGGTCGCCAGGCCCGCCACGCGGTCTTGAGGCTGGTCGCCACCTCGGTCGACATGGATGTCCTTGTGGATGTCCGCGTGGATGCCGGCCTCGGCCGATCGAATTTCCGCCGAACCACTCCCATCGGCGGCAGCCGCGCCATCGACATCGCCGTACGCGATAAAACCCGGCAAGGCCGACGCATCGATCGCGCGGCCGTCGAGCCAGATCGTGGTCGTTCCCCAGCGGCGTCGCAGGAACCGGACGATGGCGGCATGGTCGCTAGGTTCGATGGCACGGGGTGTGGGCATGGCGGTCCGGATCGCGTTCGCGGCCGTTCACTGTAATAGTCGCCGCGCGGCCGGCGTAGAGCGCTGTCGGGCGCGTCGGGCTGCCGCTTGTGCGCTCGCGATCGGCGGCGGCTCCCGGCGTGAAGCTGGCCGGCGAACCCTGCCGCGACCGTCTCCTCCTGCCTCATCCCCGCGAACCGTGCCCTGCGTCGCGTCTGCGAGTGGCTGCGGCGCGCATTCTGCCTGAACGCCGCGCCGGCTCGGCTACCATCCGCGCGCAGGGGACGTACGGCGTCGGGGGACGCGCATGAGCCAGGATCTGACCAGGTTGCTGCACGATTGGCGCGGTGGCGACGTCGTCTCGCGCGACGAACTGTTCGCGCAGGTCTACGACACCCTGCGCGACATGGCCGCGGCCCGGCTCGGCGCGCGCCGCGGCGATCGCACTTTGCAGGCGACCTCGCTGGTGCACGAAGCGCTGATCCGGCTGATCGGCAGCGATGTGGATTGGCAGGATCGCGCGCATTTCTATGCACTGGCTTCGCTGAAGATGCGCGCGGTGCTGGTCGACGAGGCGCGCGCGCACGCCGCCGACAAGCGCGGCGCCCATCCGGTGATGCTGACCTTGTCGCAGGCCGATCTGCAGGGAGGGCAGACGGTCGGTTTCGACGTGCTGGCCTTGCACGACGCGTTGCAACGTTTGTCCGAACGCGACCCGCGCGCGGCGCGCGCGGTCGAGATGGCGTATTTCGGCGGCATGGAGCAGCGTGAGATCGCCTGCGTGCTGGAGATCTCTACGCCCACGGTCGAGCGCGATCTGCGTTTCGCCCGCGCCTGGTTGAGCCAGCAACTGAGTTGAGCCCATTCGCCGCGCAGGAGACGATATGCAGACCCAGCGTTGGCAGGAACTGCGCCGCTTGTTCGATACGGTCTGCGATCTGCCGGCCGGGCGTTGGCGTGAGGAACTGAGCGCGCTCAGCGACGACGAGTCGCTGATCGAGGAGGCGCTGCAACTGTTGGGCGCGCAGACCGAGGAGTTCGGCCAGGTCGCGCGGCCGCTGGGCGCGTTGTTCGCGCAAGGGCCGGACAGCGAACTGCAACCCGGCGACCGCCTGGGCGACTGGCTGCTCGGCGAGCGCCTGGCCAGCGGCGGTATGGGCACGGTGTTCACCGCGCAACGCGCCGATGGCCTGTTCCGGCAACAGGTCGCGATCAAGCTGTTGCGCAGCAACGGCCTCAATCAGCAGGAGTTCGCCACGCGCCTGGCCGCGGAGCGGCAATTGTTGGCCGAGTTGCAGCACCCCAACATCGCCCGGCTGTACGACGGCGGGACCACGCCGACCGGGCAGCCTTATCTGGTGATGGAGTACGTGCCGGGCCGCCCGCTCGACGAGTACTGCGAGCTGCGCGCGCCGGACCTGCACCGGCGCCTGCATCTGTTTCAGCGCATCTGCGGCGCGGTGCAGAGCGCGCATCAACGCCTGATCGTGCATTGCGATCTCAAGCCCGGCAACGTGCTGGTGCTGGACGATGGCGAGCCGGTGCTTCTGGATTTCGGCATCGCCCAGGTGCTGGACCGGCAACAGACCGACGGCGAACGCGGCAACACCTTCTGCACGCCGGCCTATGCGAGCCCGGAATTGCTCGGTGGCGCGCGGGTCAGCGTGGTCAGCGACGTGTTCGCGCTCGGCGTGCTGCTGACCGAACTGCTGGCCTGTCGCGCGTTGGGCCGCGGCCTGGCCGAGCGCGATACGCCGGTGCCGATGCCGAGCGCGCTGGCCGGCGCGGATTGCCCATGGCGCGCGCAGTTACGCGGCGACCTGGACGCGATCGTCGCGCGCGCTTGCGACCTGGATCCGCGCAAACGCTATTCTTCGGTCGAAGCCTTGTCGCAGGACATCGACCGGCATCTGGCCTGGCGCACGGTGAGTGCGCGCCCGCAAACCTGGAGTTATCGTTTCGGCCGGTATCTGCGCCGGCATTGGCGCGAGGCTGCGGCGACGGCGACCGTGTTGTTGCTGGCCGGCGGCTTTGTCTGGCGGGTCACCGCCGAGCGCGCGCGCGCCGAACGCGAGGCCGCGGTGGCCGAGCAGGTCAGCGAGTTCCTGGTCTCGGCTTTCGATGCCGCCGACCCGCGCATGCGCGGTGCGCGCGCGGCGGAGGAAGTCAGCGCGCGGCAAGTGCTCGATGCGTCGGCGGCGCGGATCGAGCAGGGGCTTAACGACACACCGGCGATCCGCGCGCGGCTGCGCGCGGTGCTCGGTCGCGCGTATCGCAATCTCGGCCAGCCCGAGCGCGCCGAAGCCTTGTTGGCTCAGGCGGCCGAGGAGTTTCTCGATCCGGCGGTCGCGCGTCCGGACCAGGCCGCGCAAGCGCTCGCGGAGCTGTCGGGTTCGCTCAGCGATCGCCAGTACGGCGCGCAAGCCGTGGCGGCTGCGCAGCGCGCCTTGGCGTTGCGCCAGGACGGCGGCGATCCGCGCGCGCTGGCCGAGGCTTACGACACGCTCGGCCTGGCGCAGGTCGCCGACAGCCGTTACGACCAGGCCGAGGCTTCGTTCCGGCAATCGCAGGCTTTGCGCCGCAAGCACGCGATGAGCCAATCGGCGGAGGAACGCGCGGCGATGCTCGGCAATCTGGGCCAGTTGTACCGGCGCCGCGGCGAACTCAAGCGCGCCGAGCAGGCCTATCGTCAGGCGCTGGATCTGGCGCGCCAGCACGGCGCCCACACCGTCGCCGCACAAGTGCATCAGTTCTATCTGGCCAAGGTGTTGTACGGCCAGGGGCGCGTCGAGGAAACGCGCAGGGAGCTGGTCGACAATCTGGCGCTGGCGCGCGATCTGTACGGCGAGCAAAGCGACATGGTCGCCAATATCCACGTCGATATCGCCGATGCGGCGCAGGACCTGGGCGATTACCGGCAGTCCGGCGAACATTATCGCGTGGCGCTGACGATCATGAGCAAGGTCGCCGGTGCGCGCAGCCTGGATTACGCGCGCGTGCTCAACAACTATGCGCTGCTGGTCGAAGAGCGCGGCGATACAGCTCAGGCGGAGACGCTCTGGCGCGAGGCCTTGTCGATCCGCCGGGCCCACCTGGATCCGCAGGAGCGGCGGGTGTTGCGGGTGGAGAGCAGCATGGGCCGCATGCTCGCGCGCGCCGGCCGCGGCGAGGAGGCGCGCCCGCTGATCGAGCGCGCGCTGAACGTTTGGCGCCAGCGCTATGGCGACGACCACGCCGGCGTGCTGCGGGCGGCCCTGGGCCGGATCGAATGGTTGCTCAGCAGCGATCGTCTGGACGAGGCGGCCAGAGAACTGGCGGCGCTGAATATCGGCCGCGGCGAATACAACGCTTTCGTGCTCGCGCGCATTCCCGCGCTGCGCGCCGAACTGGCGCAACGGCGTGGCGATTGGGAGGGCGCGCGCAGCGGCTGGGCGCAGGTGGTCGCGGCCAGCGCCGAACGCAACGGCGCGCAGCAGATCATGACCGCCAAGGCGCGGGTGCCGTATGCCGAAGTGCTGCTGTTGCGCGGCGATACGGTCGCCGCGGCCGAACAGGCGCGGCTGGCGGCGACGGTGCTGCGGCGCGAGTTGCATCGCGATTCGGAACTGCTGCGGCGGCTGGATGCGGTCGAGCGCGGCGAAGCGCGGTTGCGGGTGGCGGTGCGCTAGCGCTGGCGCCGTTGGAGGGGATGCGTGGAAGGATTTTTGTGGGAGGGGCTTGGGCACTGAGGCTCTGCGCTCGAATCGCTGCAATTTCACCGCGCCGGATCGAAAGGCGTCGGGCCTGAAGGCCCTCCCACAAAAAATCTCGTGGCTAGGGCTCCTCTCACAAAGAATTCGCTGCTGTGTAGTTACTGGAAGACCGGGCTTTGGCGACGGTTTCATCAAGTCTAAAGGTTCTCCCTCAGAGCGTTTCGAGCCGCCGAAGTCTTTTGTGGGAGGGGCTTCAGCCCCGACGCTCTTCGCTCAAGTCGCTTGCGACTTTCACCGCGCCGGATCGAAAGGCGTCGGGCCTGAAGGCCCTCCCACAAAAGACCTCGTGGCTGAGGCTCCTCTCACAAAGACTTCGTGGCTAAGGCTCTCCTCACAAAAAACTCGTGCCTGTGCAGGTACGGAGAGGCAGGGCGTCGGTTACGGTGTCGTCAGGTCCAAAAGCTTTCCCTCAAGATGTTTCGGGCCACCGAAGATTTTTGTGGGAGGGGCTTGAGCCCCGACGCTCTTCGCTCAAGTCGCTTGCGACTTTCACCGCGCCGGATCGAAAGGCGTCGGGCCTGAAGGCCCTCCCACAAAAGACTTCGTGGCCAGGGCTCCTCTCACAAAGACTTCGTGGCTACCCTTCCCAAAAAACCTGGGCTATGCCTGCACCGGGAGATAGAGCTTCGGCTTCGGTGTTCGTCAGCCCTGATGGATCTTCCACGAAGATCGATGGCGCCACCGGGACAAAGAAACGCCGCCCGAAGGCGGCGTTTCTCATTACGACATCGCACTGGACTCGGCGATTACTCGATCGCTTGCACGTCCACCAGGCGCAGACCCTTGATCGCGTACTTCTCGGACGACTGGAACAGACCCTGCCAGCCCTTCACCGCTTCCAGCGCATGGCCGCCGGAACCGGCGCGGAACACGCCGACGTAGTTGCGCACGCCCGCTTCGACGTAGGTGTCGACGTCGATCAAGCGGTAGCCGTCGTCCGACAGTTCGTCCCACTTGGCGGTGAAGGCGCCCCACGAAGTCGAACGCCACAGCGCGGTGGCATCGTTGCCGGCGCGGTACACGCCGACGTACTGGCGCTGGCCGTTGCCGATGTCGAAGCTTTCCATATCGATCAGACGCAGGCCCAGGTCCTTGGCGATTTCGCGCTGATTGGCGAAGGCCGAGAAGCCGGTGTGGCTCCACAGCCCGGCGTTGCCGGTGCCCGGACGGAACACGCCGACGTAGTGACGGTTGCTGCCGCTCATGTACGTAGTCAAATCGACCAGACGCTGACCGTCGTTGCTGAGCTCCTGCCACACCGCGGTGAAGTCGTCCCAGCTGGCGGCGTTGTACAGCGCGCCATTGCCGGTACCTCGCTTGTACACGCCGACGAAGTGGCGGTCGCCGTTCTCGAGGTAGGTGTCGATGTTCTCGAGGCGGAAGCCGTCGGCGACCAACTCGGTGCGCTTCTGGGTGAAGCTGGTCCAACTGGGCTTGTTGACCCGGATTTCGATGTCGCTGTCCGCGCGCCACACGCCGAGGAAGGTCTTCTCGTCTTTTTCGGCCGAGTCGAACGGATACGCCGCGCTGCTCGGGTAGATCATGCTGTAGGGATGCGGCGCGGAGTGGTTGCTCAGGTGGGTCCAGTCGGTCGGATCCATGCTGTTGGCGGTGGCCATGGCATGGGCTTCGGTGCGGGTGATGCTCTGGATCTGGGCGAAGGTCATCGGCCGCGGGCGCACGGCGTTGCCTACGCAGGAGCCGGGCGAGGTTTCCTGGGCGACGTGCACGTGCACGTGCGGGCCGCTGGACTGGCCGGTGTAGCCGACCTTGCCCAAGTATTGGCCTTGCTTGATCGTGGCGCCCGGCACCAGCAAGTCGGCCGGAATCGAGCCGGGCTGCATGTGGGCGTACAGCGCGACCTCATCGCCGCTTTTGATCTTGAGGAAGTTGCCGCCGGCCGAGTACTGGCCGGTGCTCGGCGCGATCGGCTCGGGTTCGATTTCCTTCGGCACGCGCGGATAGTTCTTCCACTCCGGCAGATCGTTGAGCGCTTCGCAGACGATGCCGTCGGCCATCGCGTACAGCGGCAGGCCATAGGCGCGTTGGCCCTCGGCCTTGGTCGAGTCGGCGCCTGGGCGCTTGGAGTCCCAGGAGTCGCCGTCCCAACCGGTCACGCTGGTGTCCAGGCCGAAGGCCTGGCTGCCGCCGACGTGGTTGCTCGAGGTCTGCCAGGCCTCGTTCTGGCGCAGGTCGCTGGCGCGGCCGGGATAGCGCAGCGGGCCGTTCTCGTTGGTGGTGGTCGACAGCGGCAGATTCTTGATGACCGGATTGCGGAAGCCCTGCAGGTACACCGCGACCTTGACCGTGGTCGGGTAGGGCGCGGTGATGATGATCGGGAACGAGGACGGCACCTTGGGGGCGTCCGGATCGGGATTGTCGTAATCGCAATTGCAGTTCTGGAACGCGATCTGGGTGCCGGGGGCGATCTCGGCCGGGGTCAGATAATTCGAGGCCAGTTGATCGAGGATTTCGACCTTGGTGACTTTCAACGCCACCGTGTCGTTGTTGCGCAGCGCCATTCGCAGCGACACGCGGCCCTGCTTGGCGCCGCCGACCTGGGCCGGGCCGATCGCTTCGAACACGACCTTGCCGTCCTTGATTGGGTTGACCACGTCGATGCTGAGGGCCTGGGCGCTGGCGCCGGCGCTGAAGCACAGGGCGAGCGCGGCCGGCAGGGCGCGCAGAACGAGCGAAGAAGATTGGGTTTTCACGGTGGACTCCATAGGCATGATTGGGAAAATCACGCGGTCGCAGAGGGACGAGCCCTCAACTCGGTCGAGGCCGGGATTCGGGATCAGGGATTCGGGATTGGCAAAGCGGATACGTCGCTTAGTGCTTTTGCCAATCTCGAATCCCTGATCCCAAATCCCGGCTCCTCCGTGGCTGGGTCTGTCCCGGCGAACCCGGGCGTGACCACGCCGCGCTTAATTCAACAAACCGGGGAAGGGCGGCCGGACCCATCAAGAAACTTCAAATTATTTTTCGGGTCGGCCCGGAAGGCGGCAGAATGGCCGGCGAAGCGGGTGGCCGCGGAGTTCGGCGGGACGCGAAAACGCAATCCTGGCGGGGCTTGGGCGCTGGATCGGGCCGGCCGGGACGTCGGCTTTACCCCGGCGCGGCGCCACCGAGCCACGCGGCTGCCAATGGCGGCGCGAGTGGTTACAATTGAAACCATCGCGCCGCGGCGCCCCTGTACCCACCGATCGAGGCCTGGATGAAACTTGGATCCCTGAAGGAAGGCGGCCGCGACGGCACGCTGATCGTCGTTTCGCGCGACCTGACCCGCGCCGTGCGCGCCACCGGCATCGCCGACATCCTGCAACGCGCGCTGGAAGATTGGTCCAACGCCGCGCCGCGCTTGAACGCGTTGTCCGATGCGCTCAACGAAGGCAAGGCCGAAGGCGCGTTCGACGTCGACTTCGCCGCGCTCGCAGCACCGTTGCCGCGCGCGTACGAATTCGTTGACGGCAGCGCTTACCTGCCGCACGTCGAACGCGTGCGCCGCGCGCGCGGCGCCGAGGTGCCGGAAAGCTTCTACACCGATCCGCTGATGTACCAGGCGGTCAGCGCCGGCTTCTACGGCCCGCGCGATCCGGTGCGCGTGGTCAGCGAGGATTACGGCATCGACCTGGAAGCCGAAGTGGTGATCGTGACCGACGACGTGCCGATGGCGGCCACGCCCGAGGACGCGGCCGGCCATATCCAGCTGATCGGCCTGGTCAACGACGTCTCGCTGCGCAATCTGATTCCGAACGAGCTGGCCAAGGGCTTCGGCTTCCTGCAATCCAAGCCGCGTTCGGCACTGAGCCCGGTGTTCGTCACTCCCGACGAACTCGGCCCGGCCTGGATCGACAGCAAGGTCCATCGCCCGCTGTTGACCCACATCAACGGCGAGTGGTTCGGCGCGCCGGAAGCGGGCATCGACATGCAGTTCAATTTCGCCCAGTTGGTCGCCCACGCGGCCAAGACCCGGCCGCTGTCGGCGGGCACCATCGTCGGATCGGGCACGGTGGCCAACGAAGACACCTCGCTGGGCGCGTCGTGCTTCGCCGAGAAGCGCACGGTGGAAACGCTGGAGCTCGGCAAGCCGCAAACCCCGTTCATGAAGTTCGGCGACACCGTGCGCATCGAGATGCTCGACGCGGCCGGCGCCAGCATCTTCGGTGCGATCGAGCAGCGCATGGAGCGTCCTGCGGCCTGAGCGGCGCGGGCCCGGCGCGCGGCGGCGCAAAGCCTCCGCGCGTTCGCGCCTCCCGGCCGCGGATTGGGCATTCCGCCTGACGGCGCCTGGCGCGGGACGAATGGCGATACGCGGTACCGCCGCGCCGGCTAAGGTGCGCCTGCGTGCGCGAACGCGTGCCCGGAAACGCGGAACCAGTCGCATCGCGGGTTGCCCGCTCGACCCCGTTGCGACTCGTTCCTCGTTACTCTCCACTCGTTCCTACGCCAAGGTGCTCCGGTGAGCGATCAACTGCGTCTGTACTCCTACTGGCGTTCCAGCGCGTCCTATCGGGTGCGCATCGGCCTGAACCTCAAGGGCCTGGACTACGAAATCTCGCCGGTGCATCTGGTCCGCAACGGCGGCGAGCAGCACGATCCCGCCTACCGCGCGCTCAATCCGCTCGGCCTGGTGCCGGTGCTGCAGCACGGCCAGCGCACCCTGAGCCAGTCGATCGCGATCCTGGAGTACCTCGACGAAACCTGGCCGCGGCCGAACCTGTTGCCGGTGACCGCGCGCGATCGCCATCGCGTGCGCGCGATCGCCCAGACCGTCGCCTGTGAAATCCATCCGCTCAATAATCTGCGCGTACTGCAGTACCTTGACGGCACCTGGAACGTGCCGCAGCCCGAACGCGACGGCTGGGTCAAACACTGGATCGTCGAAGGCTTCACCGCGGTCGAGGCGATGCTGGCCGACGATCCGTCCACCGGAACCTTCTGCGAAGGCGACGTCCCGGGGCTGGCCGACTGCTGCCTGATCCCGCAGCTCTACAACGCGCGCCGCTTCGGCGTGCCGTTGGAGGCGTTCCCGACCATTCTGCGGATCGAAGAGGCCTGTCTGGCCTTGCCCGAGTTCGACAAGGCGCGGCCGGAGAATCAGCCGGACCGGCCGCCGGGCTGATGGATGCGGCGTTTCAGCCGAGTCGGATCGCAGAGCGTCGGGGCTCAAGCTCCCCACAAGAAACTTCGGGCTGAAACCTCTTTCACAAGATTGAAGTTCCTCTCACAGGAAACTCCGGGTTGAAGCTTCACTGACAAGAAACTTTGGGCTGAAGCTCCGCTCACAAGACCCTTCAGGACTGTCGAAGTCTTTTGTGGGAGGGGCTTCAGCCCCAACGCTCTTCGCTCAAGTCGCTTGCGACTCTCACCGCGCCGGATCGAAAGGCGTCGGGCCTGAAGGCCCTCCCACAAAAGACCTCGTGGTGGCGTAGCGATGGGGAAGCAGTCGCTTCAGGCGTGGTGTTGCCATCGCCGGTACAAAAAAATCGGCCGCTGAATCAGCGGCCGATCTTGTCTTCGCTGGCGGTCGCTCAGTGCGCCGCGGTCGCGTCGTATATGTCCGCGTAAGGATCGTGTTCGCCGGTGCCGCCTTCGGACAGGCGGAACTTCAGCGCCAGGCCGTCGCGCGAGTCGGCCGCCTTGAGCGCTTCCTCCATCTCGATCCGGCCTTCCTTGTACAAACGGAACAGGCACTGGTCGAACGACTCCATGCCGTCTTCCAGCGATTCTTCCATCGCCTGCTTGATCTCGTGCACCTGGCCGCGGCGCATCAGATCGCGCACGTGCGGGGTGTTGATGAGAACTTCCGCGGCCGGCAGCCGGCGTCCGTCGACGCCGATCACCAGGCGCTGCGAGACCACGGCCTTGAGATTCAGCGCCAGGTTCATCAGCACGTTCTTGTGCGCGGCCTCGGGGAAGAAATTGAGGATGCGCTCGAGCGTCTGGTCGGCGTTGTTGGAGTGCAGCGTGGCCAGGCACAGGTGCCCGGTTTCGGCGAACGCGATCGCCGCCTCCATCGTGGTCGCATCGAGGATTTCGCCGATCAGGATCACGTCCGGCGCTTCGCGCATCGCGTTCTTGAGCGCGTTGTGGAAGGCGTGGGTGTCCAGGCCGACCTCGCGCTGGTTGACGATCGACTTCTTGTGCTTGTGCAGGTACTCGATCGGATCCTCGATGGTGAGGATGTGACCGGCGGTGTTGCTGTTGCGGTGGTCGATCATCGAGGCCAGCGTGGTCGACTTGCCCGAGCCGGTGGAGCCGACGATCAGCACCAGGCCGCGCGGGGCCATGATGATGTTCTTGAGCACCTGCGGCAGCTGCAGTTCTTCGATGCTGGGGATGATGCTGCGGATGGCGCGGATCACCATGCCGACTTCGCCGCGCTGCTTGAACACGTTGATGCGGAAACGGCCGGCGTCGGGCAGGGCGAGGGCCATGTTCAGTTCGAGGTCACGCTCGAACAGGGGCACCTGGCCTTCGTCCATCAGCGAATACGCGATTTTCTTGACCATGCCCGGGGGCAGGCCGGTGTTGCCGAGCGGGTACAGACGGCCTTCGACCTTGATGTACACCGGCGCGCCGGTCGTCAAGAACATGTCCGACGCGTTCTTTTCCGTCATCAGCTTCAGGAAATAGCCGATGTCCATGCATTCATACCCCTTGTTGACGGCGCGCGCCGTTGCAAGCACGCTGCCGGCTTGACGACAATGTCCGTGCGTCATCCCTTCCGCACAGCGCTCCCCTAATGCCCACAAGCTTCGCACAAATTCGTTTGCCGCTGCTGGCCGCAGTTCTCGCTTCCGGTCTGGCCGGCTGCGCATCCACGCCCCCGCCGACCGGCGAGCTGTCCGCCGCGCAGCAGGCGGTCATGCGCGCCGACGACGCCGACGCCGACCAGTACGCGCCGCAGGACCTGGCCGCGGCGCGGCGCGCGCTCAGCGCCGCCCAGGGCGCGCTGTCGCAGGGCAAGGACGAGGACGCCCGGCGTCTGGCGCTCACCGCCGCGGCCGAGGGCGATCTGGCCTATGCGCGCAGCAAAGAGGCCCTGACCAACGCCGAACTCAACCAGCGCCGGGCGGAAATCGCCGAGTTGCGCCGCCGCCTGTCCAACGGAGGTGGCCAATGAGCGCGCGCCTGCTCTTACTGCGTTCGGCGGCCCTGCGTCTGGCGGTCGCCACCGCCTTGTCGCTGGCCTGCCTGAGCGCGATCGCCGCGTCGGCGGACGATCCGGAAATCGCCCGTCTGGTCCAGCGCGTCAATGCTATCGAAGCCAGTCCCGATGCCGCGCAGTACGGCAATTACGAGCGTCTGAAGGCCCGTCAGGCCATCGATTCGGTGCGCACCGCGCGCAGCCGCGACCGCGCCTGGGCGCTGCAGATCGCCGATCGCCGGGTCGAGACCGCCGAAATTGTGACGCGCAGCCAACTTGCGCAGCGCGAGGTCGACCGCCTGGATCGCGAGCGCAGCGATCTGCTGGTCGAAGCCAGCCGCCGCGATGCCGACCGCGCCCGCGCCGAGGCCGAACGTCTACGCGTGCAAGCGCAGATTCAGGCCGAGGAGGCCGAACGCCTGCGCGTGGCCGCCGAACAGGAAACCCAGGCCCGGCAACAGGCCGAAGGGCTGCTCGACAACGTCGCCGGCCAGCAAGCCGCCAAGCTGCGCGCCGCGCGCGAGCGCGACGCAGAACTGGCGCGCAAGGAGGCCGAGTTGCTCGGCCTGACCGGCGAGACGCCGAAGCCGGCGCCCAAGCCCAAGCCGAAGAAGAAGTAAACCCGCGCCGGGCGCCGCCCGGCCCGCGCGCAACGAGCCGGTTTGTCCGGCTCGTTGCGTTTTTGGCGAGAACTGGGCTTACGGAAGCGCTGGCTGGCGGGGAACTCGCTGCGGGAGGGAGCCCGCTCTTGTGGAGAAGGAGCCGTTCTTGTGGGGGCTTCCTTGTGGAGGGCTTCAGCCCCGACGCTTTCCGCTCAGATCGCTTTACAGTTTCACCGCGCTAGATCGAAAGGCGTCGGGCTTGAAGGCCCTCCCACAAAAGACTTCGCGGTCGCGCAGCCGGTGAGATATCGCGCCGGCGGCAGGATACGGAGCTTCGGTCTCGGTCGCGGTGTCGTCAGGCCGAAGGCGCTCCCACAGGGTGTTTCGGGCGGCCGAGGTCTTTTGTGGGAGGGGCTTCAGCCCCGACGCTTTCCGCTCAGATCGCCTTACAGTTTCACCGCGCCGGATCGAAAGGCGTCGGGCCTGAAGGCCCTCCCACAAAAGACTTCGCGGTTACGCAGGCGGTGAGATATCGCGCCGGCGGCAGGATACGGAGCTTCGGTCTCGGTCTCGGTGTCGTCAGGCCGAAGGCGCTCCCACAGGGCGTTTCGGGCGGCCGAAGTCTTTTGTGGGAGGGGCTTCAGCCCCGACGCTTTCCGCTCAGATCCCCTTACAGTTTCACCGCGCCGGATCGAAAGGCGTCGGGCCTGAAGGCCCTCCCACAAAAGACTTCGCGGTCGCGCAGGCAGCGGGATATAGAGCTTCGGCCTCGGTGTCGTCAGGTCCGCCGCTTTCCGCCAGAACCAAACCCTTCCGCGACCGGCTTCGCGGCGCCAGCGAAGCCGGCGCGGTAACGCGGCTCTCGCAACTGGAGCGAGCGGGATGAGCCAGACCGATGCGCGATCGCAAAAACGGCCACGTTCCGGCCTTCAGCCGACGAACGGCCGGGTGCGGCAAAGCCTCATTGCAAGTGGCGAGTGCATCCGGGCAGGGGCACATCGCGCTCAGCATTTGATTCAATAAAATCAAACGGTTGTGCGCTGTTTGGCCGTCGTCCGGACGATCATGGCCGGAACCTGAAAACGGTTGCAGCGCGGCCTTGCCGGATCCCGGACACAGGAGTAGGGTCAATTATCCGAGTGCTTCACAAACGCTCGGCGAAGAGCCAGGCCGATGACGCAAACGCCCCTTCCGCAGGACCCCGCCGCCGCACATAAAGGTGCGGTCGGGTTGCGTGAAGCCGGTGCCGCGCCGCGCCTGACCCACCATCTCACGCTCCCCCGCAACGCCCTGGTCCCGCGACCGGGGCGTTTGCATTCGTGCTGAAGGAGGCTTTCATGTTCGAAGAACGACCGCAGCCTGAAATCGACGCGCTCATCAAGAGCAACCCGGAATTCAAGCAGCTTTACCAGCGCCATAAGGATCTCGACAAAAAGGTCATGGATGCCGAACTCGGCGTGCTGCCGATCGACGACACGACCTTGGGACAAATGAAGCGCGAAAAGCTGGCTGCGAAAGATCGCCTGACCCAGCTGTACGACCAGCAGCACTGATCGATCCCGTCTGCGCCGCCTACGGCGGTCGCGGGCCCCGGGCGGAGCCGGCGCGATGCCGGTTCCGCCAGCCGATACGGACCTGAGTTTTCCGGCCACCAGAGTTCCCGGCCACCAGACAGCCCAGCATTTCGCCGATCCGGCCGCCGATGGCCGGATGCGAAGGATCCGGAGCCGCCCGCGCTCCCGGCTCCAAGCTCAGCGCGGGCGGCGGCCGCCATCCTCGTCGGCGGCCGCCGCCCGCGGCTACCACCCACCTGACCAGGATCGCTTCGGTTCGGCGCGACCGCCCGGTTCTTGCGCGC
Organism: Lysobacter sp. CA199; assembly: GCF_052078715.1. Taxonomy (NCBI): domain Bacteria; kingdom Pseudomonadati; phylum Pseudomonadota; class Gammaproteobacteria; order Lysobacterales; family Lysobacteraceae; genus Lysobacter; species Lysobacter sp. CA199. The sequence continues at coordinate 219,081 of NZ_JBQJIL010000011.1, forward strand.
GGCTTCAGCCCCCCGGCGCTTTTCCCATGGTCGCTTCGAGCTGGGCCTCGCCACGGACCGACGCTTGTCGACGGGTTTGAGCCCCGACGCCGTTCGATCGGATGGCAGCCATCCCTGCGCGCCGATCGGCGCGGCAATGTGGGCAATAGGCGTCGCGACTCAAGTCCCGCCCGCGAAAGCACCTCGCGCCGGCGGCCTCGGGTGGGCACGGATGATCGCTCCGCGCCATCCGCCGGCGCGACCCGCCCACGGAGGCGCGGCTAGAATGGTCCGATTCGCCGCACGGTAGCGGCTAGCAGGAGCCGCATGGCCATTCACTCCTCCGTACTCGAACTCATCGGCAATACCCCGATCGTCAAGGCCCAGCGTCTGGACGCCGGGGTGTGCGAGCTCTATCTCAAGCTCGAATCGCAGAACCCCGGCGGGTCGATCAAGGACCGCATCGGTTTGTCGATGATCGAAGCGGCCGAAAAGGCCGGCAAGATCAAGCCCGGCGACACCCTGGTCGAAGGCACCGCCGGCAATACCGGCATCGGCCTGGCCCTGGTCGCCCAGCAGAAGGGCTACAAGCTGCTGCTGGTGGTGCCCGACAAGATGAGCCGCGAGAAGATCTTCAACCTCAAGGCGATGGGCGCGCAGGTGGTGCTGACCCGTTCGGACGTCGCCAAGGGCCATCCGGATTACTACCAGGACCTGGCCGAGCGCATCGCCAACGAAACCCCGGGCGCCTACTTCATCAATCAGTTCGGCAATCCCGACAACCCGGCCGCGCACGAGTTGGGCACCGGCCCGGAAATCCTCGAACAGATGGGCGGCCAGCTCGACGCGATCGTGTTCGGCTGCGGCAGCTCCGGCACCATGACCGGCTTGTCGCGCGCCTTCGCCAAGTTGTCGCCGAAGACTGAGCTGATCCTGGCCGACCCAGTCGGTTCGATCCTGGAGGAATACATCAACCGCGGCACCTTGTCGGACAAGTCGGCGAGTTGGATGGTGGAGGGCATCGGCGAGGATTTCCTGCCGCCGATCTCCGACTTCACCCGGGTCAAGAAGGCCTATGCGATCAACGACAAGGAAAGCTTCCTCACCGCGCGCGAATTGTTGGAGAAGGAAGGCATCCTCGGCGGCTCCTCGACCGGCACCTTGCTGGCCGCCGCGTTGAAGTACTGCCGCGAGCAGACCACGCCGAAGAAAGTGCTGGTGTTCGTCTGCGACACCGGCAACAAGTACTTGTCGAAGATGTACAACGATTATTGGATGCTCGACAACGGCTTCATCCAGCGCGAGCAGCATGGAGATCTGCGGGATTTGATCCTGCGGCCGTATTCGCAGCGCGACACCGTGGTGGTCGGCCCGAACGATCTGCTCGTCACCGCCTATCAGCGCATGAAGCTGTACGACGTTTCGCAGTTGCCGGTGATGGACGGCGAGCACATCGTCGGCATCGTCGATGAAAGCGACGTGCTGCTGCACGTGTACGGCGACGAATCGCGTTTCCGCGATCCGGTCTCCACCGCGATGGTCAGCAAGCTCGACAAGATTCCGGTCGCCGATCCGATCGAGACGCTGCTGCCGGTGTTCGACCGCGGCCACGTCGCCATCGTCATGGACGGGGACAAGTTCCTCGGCCTGATCACCCGCATCGACCTGTTGAACTTCCTGCGTAGGCGAGTGCAGTAAGCGGCGACCGCCGGGACGCGCCGGGCGACATTGCCCGGCGATCTGCCGGCCGGCGCGGGCGACGGGCCGGCTCGCGCCATTCCGCGCCGGAGCACCGACCGCGGGGCGTCGCCCCGTTTCCTGGCTGAAACAGCCCGAGCCGACCGCGCCGGCCCGGCATCAACCACCGGTTTGCCCCGCAGCGCGGCTCGGCCCGCGGGGCCGATTCGTCGGCTGAACGCAGATGCGTGCCAGCCAAGGCTGAAATGGCGCGTTCAGCTTGCGCCGCGCCGGGCAGGCTGCGCCGGCCGTCGCCGCCCCAGGTAGCGCTCACGGTCCGACTGCACACCGCCTGAAGTGTCGCCGGGCGGGGCGAGGTCCTCACCGGGGCGATGTTAGAATTCGCGGTTACGCCAATCGGTCGAATAGCTCGGCCGATCCCTCAGCGGACGGAACGATTTCAATGAGCCAACAACAGCCGCAAGGCGGAGCCCGCAAGCTCGGCCTGGGCACCCTCGCCATCCATGCCGGACAGTCGCCCGATCCGAGCACCGGCGCGGTGATGCCGCCGATCTACGCGACCTCCACCTACGCCCAGAGCAGCCCCGGCCAGCATCAGGGCTTCGAATATTCGCGCAGCCACAATCCGACCCGCTTCGCCTATGAGCGCTGCATCGCCGGCCTGGAGGGCGGAACGCACGGTTACGCCTTCGCCTCCGGCCTGGCCGCGACCTCGACCATCCTGGAGATGCTCGACGCCGGCAGCCACGTGATCGCGATGGACGACGTCTACGGCGGCACCTATCGCCTGTTCGAGCGCGTGCGTCGGCGCAGCGCCGGCCTGGATTTCAGCTGGGTCGACCTCAGCGACGCGGCCGCGTTCGAGGCGGCGATCCGCCCGGAAACCAAGCTGGTGTGGATCGAGACCCCGACCAACCCGCTGCTCAAGCTGGTCGACATCGCCCAGATCGCCGCGATCGCGCGCAAGCGCGGGCTGGTGGTGGTGGTCGACAACACCTTCTGCTCGCCGATCCTGCAGCGTCCGCTGGAACTGGGCGCGCACATCGTCATGCACTCGGCGACCAAGTACCTCAACGGCCACTCCGACATCGTCGGCGGCATCGCCGTGGTCGGCGACGAGCCCGAACTGGCCGAAAAACTGACATTCCTGCAGAACGCGGTCGGCGGCATCCAGGGCCCGTTCGACAGCTTCCTGGCGCTGCGCGGCCTGAAGACCCTGCACCTGCGCATGAAGGCCCACTGCGAGAACGCGCAGGTGCTGGCCGAGTGGCTGCAAACCCATCCCTCGGTCGAGAAGGTCATCTATCCCGGACTGAAGTCGCATCCGCAGCACGAACTGGCCAAGCGCCAGATGGACGGCTTCGGCGGCATGGTCAGCATCTACGTCAAGGGCGGCATGGACGGCGCGCGCCGGATGATGGAGCGCTGCGAACTGTTCACCATCGCCGAATCGCTGGGTGGCGTGGAGAGCCTGGTCAACCATCCGGCGGTGATGACGCACGCATCGATTCCGCCGGAGCGGCGCACGGCGCTGGGGATTACCGACAACTTGGTGCGCTTGAGTGTGGGGGTCGAGGACGTGGTGGACTTGCAGGCCGACCTGGACAAAGGACTGCGCTCGTGAAGACCGCCAATAACGTTTGGGAAGACATCGGCAAAGGTTTCGCCAACGCGGACCTGTGGTGGATGTTGGCGAGCCAGGACATCCGTCAGCGCTATCGCAGGTCGACGATAGGGCCGTTCTGGATCACCATTACGATGGTCGTTGTGATCGCCGGTCTGGGGCCGTTGTACGCTCGATTGTTCAATATGACCGCGGCCGACTACGTACCCAATCTCGCTGCGGGGCTGGTCGCCTGGTCGCTTATTTCGGGCGGATTGACTGAGGCGTGCAATGCTTTCATCAGCTCGGAAAATCTGATCAAGTCGACGGCGTCGCCACTGACGGTGCATATTCTGCGTGCGACCACGCGCAGCTTGTTGCTGTTCGCGCACAATCTGGTCGCGGTGGTCCCGTTTCTGTTGATCTATCAGGTCAATCCGGGCCTGGAACTGCTGCTGCTGCCGATCGGTCTGCTGATATTGACAGTATTCATCGTGTCTTCTGGCTATCTGCTCGGCACTTTCTGCGCGCGCTTCCGAGACATGCAGCAGATTATTCTCAACATCCTGCAGTTCGCGTTCTTTCTGACTCCGATCATCTGGAAGCCGGGCAGCTTGAGCGGCCGGACCACGATCGTCGATGCCAATCCGTTCTATTGGCTGATCGAGATCGTGCGCGGACCGATGCTCGGCTACGCTGCCAAGCCGATGCATTACCTCGGTGCGGTCGGTTTGACCTTGGCGGTGGCGCTGATCGGTCTGGTTCTGTTTGCCCGTTTCCGCCGCCGCATCGCGTACTGGGTCTAATTCATGGCGAAGATATCGATCACGAACTGCACTCTCGATTATCCGTTGTATGGCGTGTCGAGCCGGTCGCTGAAGAAAATGGTCATCAACGCTGCCACCGGCGGCAGGATAGCGGCCAATTCCAAGGAGATCACCGTGGTGCGCGCGCTCAGCGACATCAACCTGGAAGCGTTGCCGGGCGACCGACTCGGTCTATGGGGGCACAACGGTTCGGGCAAGACCACCTTGCTGCGTGCCTTGGCCGGCATTTACTCGCCCAGCGAAGGTTCCATCGAACTGACCGGCTCGATCGCCAGCCTGATTGATCCGGCGCTGGGTTTTGAGCAGGACTCGTCCGGGCATGAGAACATTACCTTGCGCGGCCTGCTGCACGGCATGAGTCGACGGCAGATCGAAAGCCTGCGCGAGGATATCGCCGAATTCTCCGGACTGGGTGATTATCTGGATTTGCCGGTGCGGGTATATTCCAGCGGTATGCAGATGCGCCTGGCGTTCTCGATCGTTACAGCGGTCGCGGCCGACATCATCCTTATGGACGAATGGCTCAGCGTCGGTGACGCTGAGTTTTCCGCCAAGGCCGAAGTCCGGCTCAATGCGCTGATGGACAGCGCCAAGATTATCGTCCTGGCGTCGCATAATCTTGAGCTCATTCGCAGCGTCTGTAACCGTGTCATCACGCTGGAGCATGGGAAAATCGTGTCGGAAGAGTTCTCTGGCGCGCAGTAGTTTTTTCTGGGGGTTTTGGTGAAGAAAAGGATTGAGCCGTATTACGACTGCAGAGCGGTCGGTCAAGAGGCGGATGGTATTTGGGAGAGCCTATCTGCCGACCCGCAGTTCCTGATCAGGCCTTCAGGTGTGAGTTTTCCGTCGGGCGTGTGTCGCTTCGTCTTCGAGACCAAGGCCGGCGTGCCGCGTTGGGTCGAGCCGGCGATGTATTTCGACGTGGGCCAAGGAATCAGCGAAGCGAGCAAGCTGCCGCTGCAGGCCGAACCCAGAGGGCCGGGCAATCTGGTGTCGTATCTGGTCGACATCCCGCCAGGTACCAAGCTCATCCGGTTCGATCCGACCTGCTCAGCGGGTCTGTTCGCGCTGAAGCCGTACGTGAAGATGCAGCGTTTCTGGTTGCTGTTGAGCGCCGGGCGCAAGCTGGCACGGGTGTGGCGCGCGCAGGGGGCGTTGGGGGTGGCCAATCGCGTAATCGGTACCCAGCAAGGGGTGCAACAACTGCCCAATCGTTCGACTACCGACGCGTCCGCGTTCCAAAAACAGATGGTCGAGGTGCTGACCAAGCGCGATCGCGAGTTCGTCGTCGCGCCAGCGCTGCACCCGGCGCCGGACGTCGGTGTCAAGCTGGTCGCCTATTATCTGCCGCAGTTTCATCCGATTGCCGAGAATGATCGCTGGTGGGGCAAGGGATTCACCGAGTGGACCAACGTCGGCAAGGCAATGCCGATGTTCACAGGGCATTGCCAGCCGCGTTTGCCGGGCGAGCTCGGTTATTACGATCTTCGCAATCCGCAGATCATGCGCGAGCAGGCCAAGCTTGCTCGGCATCACGGCATCGAGGCGTTCTGCTTTCACTACTACTGGTTCGGTGGCCACCGCTTGCTTGAGACGCCGGTGGAGGCTTTCCTGAACGATCCTTCGATCGACATTGGATTCTGCCTGTGTTGGGCGAACGAGAATTGGAGCCGCCGTTGGGACGGTTCCGAGCAGGACGTGCTGATCGCGCAAAATCATTCGCCCGAGGACGACATCGCGATCATCGACGATCTGATCCGTGCGTTCCGCGACCCGCGTTATCTGCGCGTGGAAGGCAAGCCGGTGCTGGTCGTCTATCGTGCCGCGATCCTGCCTGAAGTGACCGAGACGGTGGCGCGTTGGCGCAGGCGTTGCCTTGAGCAAGGCGTGGGCGAGATCCACCTGGTGGCCGCGCAATCCTTCGGTCTGGACGATCCGACCTCGATGGGCTTTGATGCCGCGGTGCAGTTTCCGCCGCACGGGGTCAAGGTCAGCGAGCGCCAGACAGAGTACGAACACTTCCACGAAGGCTCGGAAGTCAAGATATATGACTACCGCGACGTCGTGGAGAGCGAGTCGCTGCGCTCCTACCCGGACTACAAGCTCTACCGTTGCGCGATGCCGAGCTGGGACAACACCGCCCGCAAAGGGCTGCGCGCGCACATCTTCGCCGAGTCCAGTCCCTCGGGTTTCCGGACTTGGCTGGATGCGTTGGTCGACCAAAGCGTTCGGCAGGCGCCGCCGGGCGGCCGGATGGTCTTTATCAATGCCTGGAACGAATGGGCCGAAGGCGCGTATCTCGAGCCCGATCGACGCTACGGTTACGCCAATTTGATGGTTTGCCACAACGCTATGACCAGGATCGAGAAGCAATCGCGGCCCAAGGTCAGTGTCATCATGCCGACCTACAAGCACCAGCAATATGTCGAGCAGGCAATTCGCAGTGTGCTGGGACAGACTTTCGACGATTTTGAGTTGATCGTGATCGACGATTGTTCGCCGGACAGCACCTATGCCGTCGCCAAGCGAGTGTTGGCGGAACTGGATGGCGGCAAGCGCGCTCGCCTGTATCGGATGGAGCGCAACGCAGACGCGTTCAATGTGATCAATTTTGCTATCTCCAATTCGACCGGCGAGTACATTGCGATCATCAACTCCGACGATGCGTGGCCTAGCAACCGATTGGCGTCGCTGGTCAATGCGATGGAACAGGAGAAGTCGGAGCTGGCCTTCAGTCGCGTAACCGTGGTCGATCAGGACGGTGAGGAGCTATCCGAGGATCATCCCGTCGCGGCTGAGGTGTATCGCCGGCAGAACGAGTGCTTCAGCTCGCTTGATCCGTTGATGGTCCATTTGCTGCAGTACAACGTCTGCGTAACGACCGGCAACCTGGTCTTCACGCGTGCGTTATTCAATAAGCTTGGCGGGTTCTCCCAGCTCCGGCTTTGCCACGACTGGGACTTCGTGTTGCGGGCGAGTTTCCATACGCAGTTGTCGATGGTCGATATGCCGGGTTATTACTACCGCATGCACACCAGCAACACGTTCTCGTCTTCGGGGCATCTTTCCGAGCCCGAATCGGAAACGTTGCTGGCCGAGTTCTTCAAGCATTTCGACAGCCACCCGCAGTACCCGCTGTTACGAAAGAATTCCCCGTTCCAGGACCTGATGGCGACGGATCAATATCGTTCATATTACGACCTGACCGCGCGCGATTAAAACGGAGACCATAGTGAAACCGGCAGATTTCTTTGAGGCGACACGCAATACCAGCATCGACGAGTGGTATCAGACTCTGGTCGGTTCGGTATCGAACCGAGACTGGAATGGCTTTGAGTTGCCCGGCTTTCCGCCCGACGAGATCCAGGCGGGTTTCGTCGGCTCATCCAACGAGCACGCGCTGACCGAGGCGTCGGTGTTTTACCGAATCGTCCATGAGCACATGGCCAAGAACGGGGTTGTACTCGGGGATGGCGACAACGTCCTCGACTTCGGCTGCGGCTGGGGGCGCTACATGCGCTACTTCTATCGTGATGTGCCCTGGGATCGTTTGTACGGTATCGATCCGTGGTTCGAGGCGATCGAGATCTGCAAGCGCACCGGAGTCTACGGTCAGCTGATCAAGTGCAATCTGTTGCCGCCGACGCCATTGCGCGATGGAATGTTCAAGCTGGTGTTCGCCTATTCGGTGTTCTCGCATCTCAGTCCGAAGGCTGCCAATGCCTGGATCGCCGAGTTTGCACGCGTCGTCGCCCCGGGCGGATTGCTGGTGCTGACCACGCAAGGCAGGAGCTTCATCGATTTTTGCGAGTCCTTGCGTGGCCAGCCCCCGGCGACCGAGTGGCACCGCGCCCTGCAACAATCCTTCGTCGATGCGGACAAGGCCCGACAGGATTACGATGAAGGGCAATTCCTTTATCAGCCCAGCAGCGGCGGCCCCGAGTTGCCGAGCGAAACATATGGCGATGCGATCATTCCCAAGGGATACGTCCAGGCACACTGGTCGAAGTACTTCGAGGTGGTCGATTTCATCGACGACAGAGCCTACCTGCCCCAGGCGGTGATGGTTCTGAAGGCGCGCTACTAGCTCCATCCGTTGCACCGCGGGTGGAAGTCGGGTTCTGCCGTTGCGGTTGAAGCCGCAGCGGCAGGGCTTTAGTGCTTATGCCACGAGCGAGGACAGCTTCCGATGAGCCAATCCCCTGGTGGCGGCAAATCGAACGATCTTTCCGTAGATGCGTGCTCGGAGACGGCTATGTATACGTGGGAGCGGCACCTGGGGCAGACGATCTCCAGCGACGAGTTCGAGGCGTCCTATAGAGGGCAAGCACGGAGCGAGCTGACCGGCCTGTTCTCCGCCGATCGCCAGTTACTGTTGGAGATCGGGTGCGCGAGCGGGGCGACGGCCGCGCTGCTCAAACAGCAGATCCCCGGTTTGCAAGCCTGGGGGGTGGAACCGGAATCGGCCGCGGCGGAGATCGCGGCGCAACGTTTGGATCGGGTGTTTGCGTGCAAGCTGGAGGACGTCGATCTGCATGCCGAAGGACTTGCCTACGGCAGCGTCGATGCGGTGCTGCTGGCGGACGTACTGGAGCATATGTACGACCCGTGGCGCGCGTTGGTGCAGCTCAAGCCGTTCCTGGCCAAGAACGCCGAGGTGGTAATCAGTATTCCGAACGTACGCAATCTCGGGCTAATGGCGGATCTGGCCGATGGCCGGTTCGACTATCACAAGTGGGGCCTGTTGGACATCACTCACATCCGCTTCTTTACCCTGGATGGCGCGATCCGGATGCTGCATGAAACCGGCTACGGCGTGCGTCACGTGCAGGCGAATGTGGATCCGCCCCTGTCGGCTGTATTGGCCGCCGGTGTGCCCGCCGACAAAGTGCTGAAGTTCGATCGACTGAGTCTGGCTGGCGTGGAACCGCGCGAGCTGGTTGAGCTTTGCGCCGTGCAATTCTTTATCAAGGCCAGCCCGATGCGGATTGAATTGGTCGGATATGGCACCGCGTCGGAAGCGCAAACGGAGACCTCTGGTGAGAGGGTCGAAGAGGCAGTAAGCGCCGCTGGCGGGATAGTGGATATCTCGCCCGAGCCCGCGGCTTCTCAGCCGGACTCCGAGATGACTGCCGAAGTGAACGATCCCGTTGTGTTGCCCGCCGAAGCGGGCCAGACGCAGGCGTCGCAGGCCATCGAATCTGGTTTTGATGGCGACGACAACGCGAGCTGATGCTGAACTCCATTTTTCAAGGTCCTGATAGAAGGCATATACATTGAAAGACAACAAGTTCCTGTTCGGATTCGTGGCGTTCGTGATCGGCTGTTTCTCGCTGACTGGTCTGTATGTCGCAGTCAAGGGCAAGGGGCTCGGCGCTGACTCTGCGGCAGCGGTGGCGCCAGCGAGCAGCGTGGAATTGACGCGTCAGTTCGAGGATGGGCAGGACATCGCTTTCCTGGATGGTGAGGCTGCGGGGATCACAATGGCGACGGTTGCAGGTGGAGAGTGCGCGCTCGACTACTTCGGCCAGGGCGGTGCGACATCAGCGACGCAGCTGACCCCGCGCGTGCCGCTCAAGATTTCTGGATGGGCAGCCACCCGTGGCGGTGCGACAGCGAAGCGGGTGTGGATCGAATGGAAGCCAACGTCGGGTGGGTCGTCGAGAGGTGGCTTCATCCAGCTCAACGCCGGCTTGGCGCGTGAAGACGTGGTCTCGGCCAAGGGGGCCAGTAGCTATCTGCGTTCGGGTTACGACCGTTTCGGTGTGGTCGTCGGCGTTCCGGCCGGTAGTTACCAGCTCTATCTGGTGTTGGATACGGGTACTGAATTGCTTCAGTGCGATATCAATCGCGAAGTAACGGTCAATTGACCGGATAGCGGCTTTGCTAGGTGGTTGGGGGACGGCGACGCAATGATTTACTCGATAATGGAAAAGACCTTGCCGCGATTGGTGTTGTTCGCGACGCTGGGTGTCTTTATGGCGTTGATGTTTCCGTTGCTGAAGCCGTATCCCTACAGCGACGATTGGTCCTATCTGGCTGAATTGGCGACGGGATCGTCATTGACGCTGGATTGGATATTTGGCTTGCACAATGATCACCGGATTCCGATCCAGAAGCTGGTGCACTATGTGTTGCTTAAGGTCAGCGGTGGCGATTTCCGCTTGCTGACGCTGCTGAACGTCGCATTCTCAGCGGTGACTGCTTATTGCTGGATGCAGATTGCGTGTTTGATGCGCGATGGGCGTCGTTCGCTTGGAGATGTGCTGATTCCTCTCGTGCTGCTCGCGGGTGGTTTCAACTCGGTATCCTGGGGTTTTAATTTTCAGTTCGTCTCCTCAGTGACTTTCGTCTCCTTGAGCGCGTGGTGCGCAATCTGGTACTTTCGGGGTCTGTTAAGACATGGCATGGAATACGCATTTCTATGCCTGACCTTATGTGCTTGGTCGGGCGCCAACGGCATCATTAGTGCCGTTTTGATGGGAGGGGTGTTGCTGCTGTTGAGCGCGCGCGAATTCAGGTGGCAAACCTCAACAAGACGGCTGTCGCGCGCGTTATCAGTCTCGTTGTGGGCGATGACCTTGACCGGGCTGATTGTGGCGTGGCGCCCGTCCGGTGCGACAAGCCAGTCGGAAAGCGGCTTGGGGGAGAATTTGTTGCCGTTCTTGTTGGGGATGGTCAAGTCGTGGATGGGGATATTCGCAACGCCGAACGGTGATTTGAAGCTGATGATTGCGCTGGCGACGCTCGTCGGGGCTGCCTTGCTGGGCTTGTGGATGCTTGGGGGCGCCTATCGTCGCCGTGATCGGCGTGCGTTCGAGTACTTGATCGTGCTCTCGGCGCTGGGGCAGACGGTTGCGACTATCGTCGTCGTCGCGTTATCGCGCGCGGTAGCCCAACCGTGGGGCATAGGGCTGGAACTGCATTATGGGATTCTCACAACATTGATTCCTACCGCTGCATGGGCGATAGGCTCGGCAGGCGCGTCGAGGCGGTTCGAGCGTGTAGCCTCGATCGTTGTACTATGCTTAGCTACGTATATGTATTGCTTCAATACATCGTGGCGGATCAATTCCCTGCGCGAAGCATACCCACAGGTGGCCGCTGCGCAATCGGCGTTGCTGAGCCGGCAAGACGCTCGGGCCGTCGCCGATGAGCACATCGCCGAGTACTACTATCTCGACAATCCCCAGGCGCGTACCGCCATAGCGGGGGCGATCCCGTTGCTGCGGCAGGTGCCATTGTGGCGACCTGGAGCCCAGACGCCGGAGAAGTAGAGCTTCGAGGGTGTTGCTGACATCCGCCCAGAGAGATTTGGAGGGGCCGCCGCAGCTCCAGGCGCTGCTCAATGCCTGGAGCGAAAAGTGAAGCGCTTGTGTCCGAGGTAGCTGGTGAAGACGGGAACGATCACGCCGATCCCATGAGCCACGGCTTCGGGGTGGAAATCCATCCCCGTGGCCGGGAACAGCCAGCGCGCAAAGATCAGACTGATCGCCACCGTTTGGGCTATCGCAGCAAGGTTGACCACTGCGAACCAGAAGACCTGGCTCTTCAGTTCGTTCTGGGCTTCGGTGAACACGAACAAGCGGTTCAAGGCGAACGCAGTGGCCATGCCGACGAGATAGGCCAGCACGATTGCAGGTACATACGGCATCAATTCGCTGAATAGGATACGTGAGCCGAAGTTGGCGCACGCTGCGGTGCCGCCAGCGACGACGAAGGCGATGAAACGTCGGCTGATCACAGGAGCGAGGCTGCGGAGGTTCTCGATATGATGGCCACCAGTTGACGCGCAGTGGCGATGCTCTCATTGATCGAGCGGTCTTCCGGGTAGTAATACGAGGTGTCGGCCATGTAGAAGCCTTCGATCGGCGTCTTCATCGACGGAAGCATGTCCTGGAAGCCTGGTGGGCAGATGGTTTGGGCGAAGTCATAGCGGTGGCAGTAGCGGGCCAACACCCAGTCAGGGCGGAACGCCGGGTTTATCTTCGTCAGGTAGCTGATGACCTCGTCGATCAGTTGGTCGTTCGGCAGCGACCACTTGGGATGGGTCTTGGGCATATAGAACGGCGCGTACAGGACGTGCTCGCCATCGCGAGTGCCGGGATTGAGGTTGGAGTACTCGATGACGCCCGGAATTTCGATGCCTGTATCGCTGATGTTCATCCAGAAGTTCTCGCTCACGGCGTGCTTGAGCTTCAGGATCACGCAAGCGACCGGAATGTTCTCGATCTTGCGTACGCCGTCAGCAAACGCGCGCGGCAATGCCGGTACCAGCGCTGGTACGTACTGAATCGGCGCGGTCGAAACCACGGCATCGTATGGAAGGTCTTTGCGGGCGATGCGAACGCCGGTGACCCGGCCGTGTTCGACATTGACCTGGTCGATACCCTGCTTGAGATGAATGAGCCCGCCGTGCTCGACGATGAACTTTTCCATCGCATCCAGCAGGGTGTCCGAGCCCCCCTCGATGTAGCCCAGGCTTTCGCTCAGCAGACTGCGCCGCGACAGGGCGATGCGCTTGATGCGGGTGCCGATCCACGAGGCTGACAAGTTCTCGGTGTATTCGAAGAACTTGAGGTAGAAGGTGCGACGCCACAGCACGTCGTAACCGCGCTCACCCAGCCATTTGCGCAGCCAGACAGTGGCGCTGACCTTGTCCAGCGCGGTCCAGTCCTTGATGCCCTTGGTCACCATGACGTGCAGCGCGTAGCGGAACTTGCTGATCAGCCCGAGCTTGGGGAAGGCGAGCAGGGCGAACGGCGTGCCCCACTTGTACAGCTTGCCGTCGTAGTAATAACCCATCTTGGTGTCGGTCCACTTCAGCTTGTCCGACAGGCCCAGCGACTCCAGCAGCTTGAACAAGGGATAGTCGGTCTTGCAGATGAAGTGGTAGTAGCGCTCGATCTTCAAGCCGTCGAAATCGAAGCTCGCCGACATGCCGCCGATGCGGTCGTCGCGTTCGTAGATGTCGACTTCATGGCCCTGCTTGAGCAGCTCCATGGCGGCCATGAGGCCCATCGGGCCGGCGCCGACGATCGCGAAACGTTTCTTTGCAGTGCTCATTGGCTATCGGTTCTATGTGAAAGATGAAAGTGATGGACGGTCAGGCATCGGCGCGTTCACGGCGCGGCCCGCTCGAGGCGGCCATCGACAGCAGCGCCACACCCAGCAACAGCAATAACGAGCCGATCCTCCAGCCGTATTCGCTGGCCTTGTAGCTGATGGCGCTCAAACGGCCGGTTTCGATCGGAGCCGTGAACGCCATCCACGCCTGCGGGTTGCTGTCGCTGACCTTGAGCCGGTAAGTACCTTCGCCGGCGCGGCCCACGGCCGGACGCCATTGCTCGACGGGTCTGGCGTTGGGCACCAGTTTGCGCGGTTTGCTGCCGTCGGCGAGTAAAGCGTACGCCAAGCCCTTGCGGGGATCGGCGACGCCGGTGAAATAGCTCAGGGCATAAGGGCGGGCGAGGTGGAACGGCCGGCTCAGGCATTCGCCGCCGGCGGTGCCCGCCGAACCCCATCGGGCGCGATGCGGAGCCGCCGCGGCGGTGGCGGGAATTCCCGTTGTGGAGAAGCCCCCGCAAGGCTCCCAGGCGAGGGCCACGGGGCGGGCGATGTCGCCAGGCATGAACGCAGCGATGGCCGGATCGTCGAGCAATGCTGCGAGGCGTCGCGCGTCCGGATAGCCGAGCGGCCCCTGATGCGCCGCGGCGAGCCGGGGCTGGTCGCCGTCGTCGAGATAGGCGCGCAGGTACTCGGTCTGGCGTCGGCCGAAGTCGGAGCGTTCCTGCATCATTTCCATGTACTGCGGCATCAGCATGAGCAGGCCGAAAGCCATGCCGAGCGTGTAGAAAACGCTCGCCGCGCGCCACGGCCGGGCCGTGGAGTCGCGACGGGTCAGGCGCAGCGCCAGAGCGATGTTGGCCAATAGACCGAGCACGAGGATGTCGGCGTAGCGTGGCGGCATGCCCAGCAGGTCGTGCCCACGCGAATAGGCGACGGCTGCGATCTGGGCGAGGGACCAGGCGGAAATGCCGAGCAAGTACAACGATCCATGGGGCAGGCGCTGACGCCGGATCAGCCGCCGTAACAGGAGCGCCAGAGTCAGGACGGCAGGCAGATACACAACCAGGATCGCCAGCGCTCTGGGCCGGAACGGCCATGCGACTCCCAGGCCGAAGGCCTGGACCAGCTCGGCCGCATTCCGGGCATGCAAGGGGATGTGATGCGGGAGCGAGGGAACGGCGCTCATCGCCACGGCGAAGATCGCCAGATGCGCTGCGGCCAGACCCAGCAAGAGCCCGCGCCGGCGATTCGGCGCGAGCGCGCGCGCACTCAGGATGGCCGCGACGATGAAGCTGGCCAGCGCACCGGAGGCGACGGTGAAATTGACCAGTATCGCGATCGGCAGCAGGACCAAAGCCATTCGCGGACCTGGCCGCGCAGCGGAGGCGATCCAGATCATCGCCAGGCTGCCGGCCAGCAGCAGATAGAACTGGTTCTGGAAGCCGGCGATCAGGTTTTCCCAGCCCAGCGGCAGGCAGAAGGCGATCAGGGCGGCGGCGGCGAACAAGGCGGCGCGTCGCCGCGGCAGCAGCCGGCCGACGCTGTACATGAAAGCGAATACCACAGCCAGGAAGATGCCGATGTTGAAGAACATCTGCACCTTGGCGTCGAATTGGTTGCCGTTGAGCGAGAACAAACCCAAGGCGATCAAGCGGGTGAAGACGATTCGGTGCTCATTGTGCGGCTGGAACAAATCCGCCAGCCCGAGGGTGCCTTGCAGATAGCGCGGATAGAGATGGGAGATCTCAGCATCCCACTGATCCATGAACGGATTGGAAGTGCCGTAGTGGGCGACGACGACGAAGCGCGCCGCGGCGACGACGATCGTCGTGGCGAGCGCGGCGAGCAGGGCGGGATGGAACCGTAAGGGTTTCACGCGCGATCCAGTCCTTGGTTACGTAGGTTGCGTATGTGCACAGTCGCAGCGGCGCGTGCGCGAAAAGCCGCCTTCATCGCTGCAAGACGATTTTCGAGTAACGCGGGTCGCAGTAACTCTCCACGACCGCATCTCGGAACGGCGTCTGTGCGACTCCGAACACCTGTTGCGTGTCGACCCCGACGAAATCGTCGCCTGCCGACAAGGCCTTGAGCTGGTCGGCGGTGAACGGCGGCTTGCGGCTGAACATCGAGTACACCCGCAGCAAGAACGCGAAGAAGCCGATCGGAATGTGCACGATCAGCGTGCGCAGACCCTTGGCGCGCTTTATCTCGCGGATGATGTCGACGTAGTCGATGCGGGTGTCGCCGACCACGTCGTAGACTGCGCCCTCGGGCTCGCGTTCGATGCACTTGACGATGCAGCGGCAGAAGTCGCGCTCATACAGCGGCTGGCGCATGAACTTGCCGTCGCCGGGGATCGGGAACACCGGCGTGCGGGCCATGAAGCGCGACAGCCAGCCCAGGTGCTTGGGATCGAACCAGCCGAACATCAGGGTCGGGCGCAGCACGCAGTGGCGCAGGCCGCTGTCGACCATGATCGCTTCCTGCACCTTTTTGGTGTTGGTGTAGTCGTCGTTGGCGACCGAGTTGACCACCGAGGAGCTGATGTGCACCACATAAGGCACCTGCTGGCGCTTGCAGGCATCGAGCACGATGCGCGTCGCATCGATGTTGTTGCGGGTGAACAACTCGGTGTGCTTGCCGGTGATCTGCGCGTGCAATTGCACCAGGCAGCGCGCGTCGCGCAGTGCGGGTTCCCACTTCGACAGTTCGGCCGGTTCGGCCAGGTCAGCGTGGATCGCCTCGACGTCCGGGTGCAGCGACTTGAGGATGTCGAGGTTGTGGGAGTGCTTGTCGATCGCGACCAGGCGGGTATAGCCCTGCGCCTTGAGTTCGACGATGAGATTCTGGCCGACCAGGCCGGCCGCGCCGGTAAGGACGATCTTGGCGTGCTTGTCGTTCATCGCAAGAGGTTCACAGCTTGATGCGGCGGAAGACGAATTCGGGAATGTTCTTGATCACCTGCATGATTCCCCACCAGAACCAAGGCAGGTAGGCGACGGCGCGACGCTTGTCGACCGCGGCGGCGATGCCGCGCGCGATCCCGTCGGGCTTGGCCCACAGCGCGCCTTTTTTGAACGACTGGGTCATCGGCGTGTCGACGAAGCCCGGCTTGATGGTCAGCACGTTGACGCCGTCGGCGTTGTGGCGCTGGCGCAGGCCGCTCAGGAATGTGCTGACCGCGGCCTTGGCGCTGCCGTAGAGGTAGTTGCTGGCGCGGCCGCGATCGCCGGCGACCGAGGAGATCACCGCCAGCGTCGCGCCGCGCTTGAGCCGCGGCGCGATCGCCGTGGCCAGGGCGATGGTGGACAGTCCATTGGTCGAAAACTCGCGCAGGGCCAATTCGACCGACGCTTCGCAGGCCGACTGATCGGGCAGGGTGCCGTGGGCGATCACGACCAGGTCGATTTCGCCGAATTCGCTCCAGGCCGCCTCGAGCATGGCCTGGTGTTTCTCGTAGGCGTTGACGTCGAGCGCATGCACGCCGGTCTTGGCCGCGCCGCGCACGCCCAGGTCGGCGGCGATGGCGGCCAGTCGCTCGGCGTCGCGGCCGACCAGGAACAGCGCGGCGCCGCGTGCGGCATAGACGCGCGCGGTGGCTTCGGCGATCGCCGAGGTGGCGCCGATGATCAGAACTCTGTGCATGCTCACTCCATCACCCGGCGCCAGAAGCCGGACGAGAATTGCGGATCGATATGGGTCCCGAAGCGCTCCCACTGCGGGTAGGCGCTGCGGAACAGGCGGCCGGACATGCGTGCGTCCTTGGCCGGATACACCGCGCCGCCGGCTTCGGCGACGACGGCGTCGAGGCGGTCGAGCAGGGCGAAGATCCGCGGCCCGGTGTTGGGAAAGTCCAGCGCCAGGGTGGTGCCCGGACGCGGGAACGACAGCATGCCGAGCGAAGGGATCTCTCCGAACTCCTTGAGCACCGCCAGGAACGAGCCGCTGCCGCTGCGCGAGATTTCGCCGAGCAACGCGGCGACGCCGTCGCGCGCGTTCGACGGAGGCAACACGCACTGGTGTTGCAGGAACCCGCGCGGCCCGTACATTCGGTTCCAGTCGCGGATGCCGTCGAGCGGGTAAAAGTACGGCCCGTAGTGCACGCTGCCGCGCTGTCGCTGCGCGCGTTGGCGGTGGTAGTACAGCCAGTTGAACGGTCGCAGGCTGAGCCGGTTCACCAGCGACACAGGCGGAGTGAAGGGAATCGCCAGCCGCGCCGCCGATGCAGGCGCGCGCAGTGCGGGATCGCCGGGCGCGTGATCGGCACGCAGGAAATGGCCGCGGCCGAGCGAGCGGCCGCGGGCCAGGCAGTCGATCCAGGCCACGGTGTACTCATGGCTGTAGGCCGACTCCGCCGACAGGGCGAAGAACTCATCGAGATGGCCGAAGCGGATCGACTCGGCCTCCAGCCACGGGCCCGGCACGCGCTTGAGCTGGAACTCGGCCCAGACGATCACGCCGGTCAGACCAAGGCCGCCGACGGTGGCGGCGAACAATTCGTCGGCAGGCGTGCACAACTGACGGTTGCCGTCGCTGCGCAGCAACTCGAAGCCGCGTACGTGATGGCCGAAGTTGCCCGAGCCGTGATGATTCTTGCCGTGCACATCGTTGGCGATCGCGCCGCCCACGGTGACGTGGCGGGTGCCGGGCGTGACCGGCAGGAACCAGCCCTGCGGCAACGCCATGGCGATGATCTCGGCGAACGTCACGCCGGCTTCGCAACGCAGCACGCCGCTGGCCGGATCGAAGGCCAGAAAGCGGTCAAGCCCGCGTGCGTGCAGCAGTGTGCCGCCGGGATTGAGGCAACTGTCGCCGTAACTGCGGCCGTTACCGTAGGGCAGGGCGCTGCCGTCGAACGACGGCAGCGCGCGTCGTCGGTCGGTCAACGGCACGATCTGCTGACGCGCCGGCGGGTAACGGCCCCAGGACTGGCCGGGTTCGGTCATCCGATCGCGCCCAGGGCCAACAGGCCGCACAGCGCGATCACGATCTGGCTGGCGCGGTCGGTCACCGCGAATACCACCGGGTCGTCGTCCATCGCCCCGCGATGGGAAATGATCCACAGCCGGCTGATCCAGTACAGCAACAGCGGGCAGATCATCCACAACACCTGCGGCCGCGCGTACAAGGTCAGGCTTTCCGGGCTATTGATGTAGAGCGCGAACACCAGCACGGCGAGGTAGCCCGCGGCGGCGCCTAGCGATTGGATCAGCGGGAGGTCCTCGACCGAGTACCCGCGACCGCTGGCCGTGCTCTTGCCGGTGCCTAGGATCGCCGACAGCTCGGTGTAGCGCTTGAGCATGGCCAAGCTGAGGAAAATGAACATCGAAAACGCGAGCAGCCAGAACGACAGCGCTGCGCCGATCGCGACCGCGCCGCCGATGATGCGCACGGTGTACAGACCGGCCAGCAGCACCACGTCGACCATGACGATGCGCTTGAGACGCAGCGAATAGGCCAGGGTCATCGCGTAATAACCGACCAACACCAAGGCGAACCAGGGGTTGGCGAGCACGGCCAGGCCGAAGCCGGCCAGGGTCAGCAGCGGCGCGGCGAGCAAGCCGTGCAGCAGCGGCAGGCGGCCGGCGGCGAACGGGCGCAGCCGCTTGCGCGGGTGCTGCCGGTCTGAAGGCAGATCGAGCAGATCGTTGAGTACGTAGACGCCCGATGCGCACAAACCGAAGGCAACGAAGGCGAGCGCCGAGGCGATCACTGCTTCGATGTCGAAGAATCGGTGCGAGGCCAGCAGCGGCAGAAACACCAGCAGATTCTTCAGCCACTGATGGATCCGCAGCGCCTTGACCCAGGTCTTCAGACCGGCGGCGGCGGGCGGAAGCTGCTCGGCCACGGTTCCGACCTGCGCCGCGCGCTCGGCGAGGCCGCGCGGACCGTTGACCACCCAGGCGTGACGCGCGCGCGCCCATACCGACAGGTCGATGCTGGCGTTGCCCATGTAGTCGAAGCCGCGCTCGCCGAAGCGTTCGACCAGTGCCCGTGCCTTGTTGGCCCCGGACAGGTTGATGTCATTGTCGCTGGCCAGGACCAGATCGAACACGCCCAGGTGGGCGGCGATCTGTTGGGCGAACTTGGCGTTGCTCGCGGTGCACAGCACGCGCGGCCTCGCCTCGGTGTTACGCAGCGCATCGACGATGCGTTCGTCGTAGGGCAGCGAGGTCGGGTCCAGCTCGACCCGCGAGGCGATCTCGTGTTTGAGCGCGGCCTTGCCGCGCAGCAGCCAGAACGGCAGCAGGAACAGCAGCAGCGGCTGCTTGCCGAGCAGGGACAGGAGTGATTCGTAGAGCAGATCAGAATGCAGCAAGGTGCCGTCGAGGTCGACGCACAAGGCGACGCTGTTCTGCTCGGAAGGGGACTGGTCTTGCGTCAAAGCTCGGACATCCTAAGTCGTGGATCAGGCCTGCGAGATCGGAAGTCCGAACCGAGGCCGGCACAGGTTGGGCCCGTACCGGCCTTCGACCTGGCCGTCACTGCGGCACGAGCGCAGACCGGCCGATGGGTGATGCGTTCAGGCCAATGCGGCTTCGAGTTCCGGCAGCAACTTGAACAAATCCCCTACCAAACCGATATCGGCGATCTCGAAGATCGGCGCCTCGCCGTCCTTGTTGATCGCGACGATGGTACCGGCGTCCTTGATGCCGGTCAGGTGCTGGATCGCGCCGCTGATGCCGACGGCGACGTACAGCTCCGGGGCGATGATCTTGCCGGTCTGGCCGACCTGGAGTTCGTTGGGGACGTAACCGGCGTCGACCGCGGCGCGCGAGGCGCCGACGGCGGCGCCGAGCTTGTCGGCGAAGTCGTAGATGATCTTGAAGTTCTCCGCCGAGCCCACGCCGCGGCCTCCGGAGACGACGCGCTTGGCGCTTTGCAGGTCGGGACGGTCGGACTTGCCGGCGGCCAAACCCACGAACCGCGTGTGGGTCGGCAGCGTGGCTTCGACCGATGCGGCTTCGACCGCCGCGCTGCCGCCCTTCGCCGCTTCCGGCCACGAAGCCGTACGCACGGTGGCGACCACGGTGTGATCGGCCGGCGCTTCGACGGTGATGATGGCGTTGCCGGCGTAGATCGGACGCTTGAAGGTGTGGCTGCCGTCCACCGCCATCACGTCGGAGACCTGGGCCACGCTCAGCAGCGCGGCCACGCACGGCAACAGGTCCTTGCCGAAGGTGGTCGAGGGGCCGAACACGTGGCTGTAATTCTTGGCCAGCGCGGCGATCTGCGGTGCGAGCACCTGCGCGATGGCGTGGGCGTTGGCGGCGTTGGCGACGGTCAGCACGCGGGCGACACCGGCGATCTGCGCGGCTTGCGCGGCCACGCCGGCCGGATCGGCGGCGAGCACCACGATATCGATCGATTCGGGCTTGAGCGCCTGCGCGGCCGACACGCACTTGGCGGTGGACGCGTTGAGCTTGCCGTCGAGATGTTCAGCAACGATGAGTACCTTGCTCATTACAGCAGCCCCTTAGCCTTGAGTGCGGCGACCAGTTCGGCCGCGTCCTTAACCATCACGCCCTTGGTCCGCTTGGGCGGCGCCGCGTAATGGGTGGTCTTGAGCGTGTCGCCGGTGTCCACGCCGAGGTCGGCGAACTGGATCGTCTCCAGCGGCTTGCTCTTGGCCTTCATGATGTCCGGCAGCTTGATGAAGCGCGGCTCGTTCAGGCGCAGGTCGGTGGTGATCACCGCCGGCAGATCAACCTCGAGCGTTTCCAGGCCGGCGTCGACTTCGCGCGTCACCGTGGCTTTGCCGTCGGCGACGTCCAGCTTGGAGGCGAAGGTCGCCTGCGGGCGACCCCACAGGGTGGCGAGCATCTGACCGGTCTGGCTGGCGTCGTCGTCGATCGCTTGCTTGCCCAGGATCACGATGTCGGGCTGTTCTTTTTCGATCAGCTTGAGCAGCGCGCGCGCCGCGGTCAGCGGCTGGATCGGCTGGTCGCTGACCACGTGGATGGCGCGGTTGGCGCCCATGGCCAGGCCGTTGCGCAAATGCGGCTGCGCGTCGGCGGGGGCGATCGTGGCGACCACGACCTCGGTGGCGATGCCCTTGTCGCGCAGGCGCAGAGCCTCTTCCAGGGCGATATCGTCGAACGGATTGGCCGACAGCTTGACGCCGTCGGTGACCACGCCGGAGCCATCCGGCTTGACCTGAATGCGGACGTTGTAGTCCACCACGCGCTTGTAGCCGACGAGGATCTTCATCGTGCGGGATTTCCTTGTGGGGGGTGTCCGGCCGGGAGCGGCCAAGAGCCGCCAATTCTAACGGAGACGACCGGGCACGGGCAGCGCGCGGGCGCACACGGCGGCCGGAGCGTTTGAAACGCGGGTCTTGCGCAATTCGGTCGGTGGCGCAGGCTGCCGTGCGGCGCGGGCCTCAGTGGCCCGCAGAAGGCTCGACGGTGAGGATCTGCGCCCCGGTCCAGGCCGCGCCAGGCTCCAGCCGCACCGGCTGCAGCACGCTGGCGGCCTCCACGCAGACGAAATGGCGGTGTTCGCCGGCGCCCAGGTCGCCCAGGCTCGCGGCGAGCTCGGCTCCGGGGTTCCACACCACGGTATCGGCGAAGCCCTCGGCTTCCAGTCGCAGCAGTTGCTCGCCGTCGGTCACCCGCAGCGGCTGGCGGGTGTCGGCATAGATTCGGTCGACCTCGCCCTCGAAGCGCACCGGAGCGTCGCTGGGCGGGCACAAGACGCCGCCGCGCGCCGAGTCGAGGTAGGAACGGTCTTCCAGGCCGTGCACCAAGGTGCCGGCGATGTCGGCCACGCGCAGGTAAGTGTGCAGGGCGGCGGTGAATTGGATCGGGTTGGGGTCGGTGTTGCGCACGCTCAGGGCGATGCGCAGCCGCTGCGCGGCCGGCTCGATGTTCAGTTCAGCTTCGAAGCGGTACGGCCAGATGCGGCGGGTTTCCTCGCGGTCGCCGAGCCGGAACCCAAGCCCTGGCGGTACCGCACCGGCGGTGTCCAGCGTTTCCCAGGTCAGGGTGCGGGCGATGCCGTGGCGCGGTCCGTCGCCGCGTTCGCCGAACTGGGGAAAGATCACCGGCACGCCGCCGCGGATCGCCTTGCCGGCGCCGAAGCTGGTGTGCGGGCTCAGATACAGCCGTTCGCGGCCTAGGCAGTGCCACGACAGCAGATGGGCGCCGAACGGGCTGGCCTGGATATGCCCGCCGTCGAACTCCAGGCACAGTGGAGCGGGAAGGGAAGGGCGCGGGTCGGAGGCCATGTCCATTCCTTGGGGGCTGACGGAGGGGGCGGCGGCTGCCGGCTACAGCCTGCCGCAGCGTCGCGCGATTGGCCACACGCCGACCCGGCAGCCGGTCACGCTCCATGAAGGCCGTATCGCACCGACCGGGCTATGCTGTCGCGTCTTATCGTTGCATGGAGCCAGGATGCTGCATCCTGTCGTATTGAGCGGTGGCAGCGGTTCGCGCTTGTGGCCGTTGTCGCGCGAGAACCAGCCCAAACAGTTCCTGTCGCTGATCGGCGACCGTTCGTTGTTCCAGGAGACCGTGCTGCGCGCGCGCGCGCTGCCGCAGGCCGGATTGCCGGTCACGGTGTGCGCCGAGGGCCACCGTTTCATGGTCGGCGAGCAGTTGCAGGGCATCGGCGTGGGCAGTGGCGGCATCCTGCTCGAGCCGATGGCGCGCAATACCGCGCCGGCGATCGCGCTGGCCGCCTGCCATCTGCTGGCGTGCGATCCCGAAGCGGTGATGCTGGTGCTGCCGGCCGATCATCTGATCGAGGACGAGGGTGCATTCCGCGACGCGGTCGCGCGCGCCTCGCACATGGCCGCGCAGGGCTGGCTGGTCACGTTCGGCATCCAGCCCGATTATCCGGAGACCGGCTACGGCTACATCGCCCGCGGCGAGGTTCTGGACGACGGTGTCTACCGCGTCGCCCGCTTCGTCGAGAAGCCCGCGCTGGCGACCGCGCAGACTTATCTGGCCGAAGGCACTTACGCCTGGAACTCGGGCATGTTCCTGTTCCAGGCCGCGCGCTACCTCGACGAGCTGGCGCGCCATGCGCCTCAGATCCACGCCGCCGCGCGCGCCGCCTACGAGCGCTCACGCGCCGACCTGGACTTCATCCGCGTCGATCCCGAGGCCTTCGCCGCCAGTCCCAGCGATTCGATCGACTACGCGGTGATGGAAAAAACCGAGCGCGCCGCGGTGGTGCCGGTGAGTTGCGGCTGGAGCGACATCGGCTCGTGGTCGTCGTTGTGGTCGGTGGCCCAGCGCGACGATGACGGCAACCGTTACGAAGGCGATGTGATCTCGCTGGACACCCGCGACAGCCTGGTGCGCGCGTCCGAGCGCCGGCTGATCGCGACCATCGGCGTGGAAGACCTGGTCATCATCGACACGCCCGACGCGACCTTGGTGGCGCGCAAGGACCGGGTCCAGGACGTCAAGGCCATCGTCGACAAACTCAAGCGCGCCGGGCGTCAGGAACACCTGTTCCACCGCAAGGTGTACCGGCCGTGGGGCTATTACGATTCCATCGACGTGGGCGAGCGGTTTCAGGTCAAGCGCATCGTGGTCAAGCCCGGCGCCGCCCTGAGTCTGCAGAAACACGCCAAGCGCGCCGAACACTGGATCGTGGTGTCGGGGGTGGCCGAGGTCACCTGCGACGACAAGGTGTTCGACCTGCACGAAAACCAGAGCACCTACATCCCGCTGGGCAGCGTGCACCGCCTGCGTAACAACGGTAGCGAGCCGGTGGAGTTGATCGAAGTTCAGTCGGGCAGCTATCTGGGCGAGGACGATATCGTTCGACTGGAAGACGTGTACGGGCGTTCGTAAGCGGCGATGCCGGGTCGGTGCGCGGCAGCGGGCGCGGAAACCGCCTGGCGCCGAACCCCGGCGCATGAATGCTAAAGACCGGCCATTGGCCGGTCTTTTGTTTTGCGACGTTGTCGCGGCGGATCGAAAAACGTCGGGGCTGAAGCCCCTCCCACAAGAGCCATCGAGGCTGCGAAGTCTTTTGTGGGAGGGGCTTCAGCCCCGACGCCTTTCGATCCGAAGTCACGCACTTCACTCAAGGCGACGCGGTCGTCTCCAACAACTCCCGCAGCACTCGCGCAAATCGGTCCGCGCTGCCTTCATCGTGAGCGAAGAACAACGACGGCTCACACAGTTCCAGTTCCAGCAACTGCGGGCGACCCTCGCTGTCGCGGATCAGGTCCACCCGTGCGTACAGCAGCGGCTCTTCCAGATCCAGCCGCGCGGTCGTCGCGGTCAGCGCGTGCAGGGCGACCGCACGCTCGTCTTCGCCGGCTTCGCGCGGATTGATCCGTTCCACCGCGCGCAGATTCAGCGCGTCCTCGCGCTGCAGCATCGCCCCCTTGCGGATCGAATGGCTGAACGCGCCGTTGAAATGCATCAGCGCGGTTTCGCCGTCGCGATCGACCGAAGCCAGATACGGCTGCAGCATCGCGCTGCGGCCCTCGTCGAGCAGGCGCGCGATGTGATTGGCCGCGGCGAACTCCTGCGCGCGCGCATACCGTTGGGTATCGCGCGAACCGGCGCTGATCGCCGGCTTGACCACGAACTCCTCGGCGTCGGCATGGGCGAGCAGGAACTCCTGCAGCGCCGGCAGCGGGTCCATGTCGGGTTCGACGAAGGCGGTCGGCACCACCGGCACGCCGCGTGCGGCCAGATCGGCCAGGTAGTGCTTGTCGGTGTTCCAGCGCAGCACTGACCAGGGGTTGAGCAGCCGGGTCAGCGTGTCGATCCGCTGGCACCAGTCGGCGAATTCCTCGAAGCGTTCGGTGTAATCCCAGGGCGAACGCAGCAATACGGCGTCGTATCGCGCCCAGGCCACGCTGGGATCGTCCCAGGCGCGGATCTCCGCCCGCAGGCCCAGCTCCAGGCAGGCGGCGTGCAGCAGCGGCAGATCCTCGTCCTGCGAGGCGGAGGCGATGGCGGTGACCAGGGCGAGTCGGCTCATCGCGCAAGTCTAGCGTCGGCACACAATCAAGGCATTGTCGCGGTATTGCCCGAAGGTCCGCTACGTCCCGGCGCGGGCGCGCGTTAAACTGCGCTCATCCCGCAATGGAGCTGTCCCATGGCCGAGGCCATCGCCGCGAAAAGCAAGCTGTACCCCAGTGCCCAGCAAGCGCTGCAGGGCGTCGTCGCCGACGAGCAGACCCTGGCGGTCGGCGGTTTCGGCCTGTGCGGCATCCCCGAGGCCCTGATCGCCGCGCTGCGCGACAGCGGCGTCAAGGGGCTGACCGCGATTTCCAACAACGCCGGCGTCGACGGTTTCGGCCTGGGCCTGCTGCTGGAAACGCGCCAGATCAAGAAAATGATTTCGTCCTACGTCGGCGAGAACAAGGAATTCGAACGCCAGTTCCTGTCGGGCGAGCTGGAACTCGAGTTCAACCCGCAGGGCACCCTGGCCGAGCGCCTGCGCGCCGGCGGCGCCGGGATCCCGGCCTTCTTCACCCGCACCGGCTACGGCACGGTGGTCGCCGAGGGCAAGGAAACCCGCGAGTTCGACGGCCATCATTACGTGATGGAAACCGCGCTCAAGGCCGACGTGTCGCTGGTCAAGGCGTGGAAGGCCGACAAGTCCGGCAATCTGGTGTTCCGCAAGACCGCGCGCAATTTCAATCCGGCCTGCGCGATGGCCGGCAAGGTCTGCATCGTCGAGGTCGAGGAACTGGTCGAGGTCGGCGAGATCGATCCCGATCACGTGCATCTGCCGGGTATCTACGTCGACCGCATCGTGGTCAATGCGTCGCCGGAGAAGCGGATCGAGCAGCGGACGGTGCGGGCCGGGTAAGCGGTCGGCGGATGGAAGGCCGAGTGCCCGCTTCGCGCTTGAGGCAAAGCGCTGAAGCGGATATCGCGATGCGGCTTTCCCGCCTGTCAGGCCCAAGCCGGCCGCATCGTCGCCGACGCTTCTTCCCGTAGTCGTTTTGACTTCCACTTTCGAATCAAAGGACGAAACTCTCATGCCCTGGACCCGCGACGAAATGGCGCAACGCGCCTCGCAGGAACTCACCGACGGCGCGTACGTCAATCTTGGTATCGGCTTGCCGACGCTGGTGGCCAACTTCATTCCCGAAGGCATGGATGTGTGGCTGCAGTCCGAGAACGGCCTGCTCGGCATCGGTCCGTTCCCGACCGACGCGCAAGTCGACGCCGATCTGATCAACGCCGGCAAGCAGACCGTCACCGCGCGTCAGGGCGCCAGCTATTTCGGCAGCCACGACAGCTTCGCGATGATCCGCGGCGGCCACATCGATCTGGCCATCCTCGGCGCGATGCAGGTCACCGCCAAGGGCGATCTGGCCAACTGGATGGTGCCGGGCAAGATGGTCAAGGGCATGGGCGGGGCGATGGATCTGGTCGCCGGGGTCAAGCGCGTGGTCGTGCTGATGGAGCACACCGCCAAGAACGGTGAGCACAAGATTTTGCCCGAGTGCACCCTGCCGTTGACCGGCTTGGGCGTGGTCAACCGCATCATCACCGAACTGGCGGTGATGGACGTGACCGAGAACGGCCTGGTGCTGATCGAGGCCGCGCCGGGCGTGAGCGAGGACGAGTTGCGCGAGAAGACCGGCGTGCCGTTCGTCGCGCACTGATCGGTCCGCACCGGTTGTCGGGACGC
The DNA here is from genome assembly GCF_052078715.1 of Lysobacter sp. CA199. Classification (NCBI taxonomy): domain Bacteria; kingdom Pseudomonadati; phylum Pseudomonadota; class Gammaproteobacteria; order Lysobacterales; family Lysobacteraceae; genus Lysobacter; species Lysobacter sp. CA199. The sequence continues at coordinate 245,880 of NZ_JBQJIL010000011.1, forward strand.
GTTGCGGTCGAGCGGTAGTCGCGGCGGCCGCCTCGCGAGAGCGTGCCGTCGCTCGGAAGGTTGCGACGCATAGTCGGTTTGCGGCGCATCGGTCCGGCGACAGAACGCCGGATTCAGCCATGCATGTGTGACGTCTCGACAGCTGCTCAGTCGGCCTGGCGCGGCCCCAGGCCGCATGAATGCGGCATTCTGCTACGCACAGCCGAAAAGCGATGGCCGATCTGAATCGGCGAGGATTGTAGTCTTCACATTCCGCATGCAGGATGTTGTGCTGGTTAACCTGACTAGATGGTTCGATATGCGCAGTGTGCTGTTAGTCGGTGCCCTGGCCTTTATGGCCGCTGGTTGCACCTCGTCGGATTCTTCTCGCACCGCTGCTCGAACGGACTCTTTCGGCGCCCCCTCCCGCTCCGCGCACGTGCCGATGGCCGCCGCCGGCGATGCCTCCGTGATTGCGACGCCGCGCGGCTTGCCGATGCGCCGCGCCGGTCAGGGCGTTGCGCGATTGCCCGATCATGGCGACCTGGTCGCCTATCCCGAGTCGGGCAAAGCGTTGCACGACAATGCTTACACTTGGCATCGCGCCGGTCTCAGCGAGGGCCATGCGATCGCCGCGATCGTCGGCGGACGGCTGAGCATCACCACGCCGTCGGGCGAGAAGCTGGGGTTCCGCTACGAACGTCATGTCGAGCATGCCTCCGGCGACTGGACGTGGGTCGGACGCCTGGATAACGGCGGCGCCGACAACGAAGCCATCATCACCTTCGGTAATCGCGCGGTATTCGGCAGCATCGCCCAGCCCGGCAAACCGGCGCTGAAGTTGACCATGCGCGACGGCGATACCTGGCTGGTGGAAACCGACCAGACCCGGTTGCCCGCAGCCGACGCGGCCGACCACGCCGATGATTATCGGATACCGACCGCCGCCGCCGCCGCGTCCAGTTCTCCGAGCGCCAACGATTCGCCGGCTTTGGCAGCGACGGCCGCGAGCGATGGCGGCACGATCGATCTGTTGATCGGTTACAGCAACGGTTTCGCCACCGGCCTGGGCGGCCAGTCGCAAGCGGTCACTCGCTTGAACTATCTGGTGGAAGTGAGCAACCAGGCTTACGTCAACAGTCAGATCACCGCCCGTCTTCGCCTGGTTCATTCCATGCAGGTGAACTATGCCGACAGTTCCGATAACGGCGACACGCTCGATAAGATGACCGGCACCGGTAGCGTTCCGGTCGATCCTGCCTTCAATGCGTTGCGTGCCGCGCGCGATCAATACGGTGCCGACCTGGTGTCGTTGGTGCGCAAATACGATCCGAATACCCAAAACGGCTGCGGCATCGCCTGGTTGATCGGCGGGGGGCGGCAGCCATTCACCGTCAACTCGGCGCCGTCGGGCTATTCGGTAGCCAGCGACGGACGCTACCAGAACGGCTCCACTTCGTACTTCTGTCGCGATGAAACCCTCGCGCACGAACTGGGCCACAACATGGGCGCCCAGCACGATCGCGCCACCGCCAGTTCCGGCGGCAGCTTGGCCTATGGGGCCTTCGCCTATTCCTTCGGTTACAAGGTCGGCGCGTCGGGCGGCAACTTCTACGACATCATGGCGTACGGCGATTCGGGCCAGACCAGCTACCGGGTCTTTTCCAATCCGCGCATTACCTTCTGCGGCGGGTTCGCTTGCGGCGTCGAGAACGAAGCCGACACCGCGCGCACTTTGAATCAGACGATGCCGATCGTTGCGACCTTTCGCGCTACTGTAGTACCGCCGCCACCACACGATCGGATCGGTTGGATCGTCGGTGTGGGCGGACTTTGCCTGGATGCGGCCGGTCTGGGTACCGCCAATGGCACTGCGCTCCAGGTCTGGAATTGCAGCGGCCTGCCGCATCAGCAGTGGTCGTTCGCCAACAGTAGTGGCGCGATCGTCGGCGTCGCCAGCGGCCGCGCGCTCGATGTAATCGGCTTGGGGACGGCCAGCGGTACTCGTGTGCAACTGTGGGACCGCAGCGGCAACAGCAATCAGGCGTGGTCGTTCCGCAAGATGGCGATCGTCGCCAACGGTGGTCGGGTGCTCGATGCGGCCGGTGTTTCGTCCGCCAATCAGACTCGCATGCAGCTATGGGACAGTTACGGCACCGTCAATCAGATTTGGAATTACAACCCGGTCAGCGGTGAGCTTGTCGGCATGGACGGCAAGTGCCTGGACGTCACGGGCCACGGCACGGCGGCGGGTACGCCGGTGCAGTTCTGGGATTGCTCTGGCAACACGAATCAGAAGTGGCGACTCGAGGCGAACGGCCAGATCGTCGGCCTTGGCGGCAACTGTCTGGAAGTGGCCGATGGCCGCTCCGACAATGGCGCGCCGATCCGGATGTGGCCTTGCAACGGGTTGCCGCATCAGTCTTGGGCGTTCCGCGGCGAAATTCGCAGCCGTGCCAGCGATCGCTGCCTCGACGATCCGGGGTTCGGTCAGTCGCTTGGTTCGCGGCCCCACATCTGGGACTGCCACGGCGGCGCCAATCAACAGTGGACTTTTTACTGGAAGTGATGCTCCAGCCACGAAAAAGCCGCCGAAAGGCGGCTTTTTCGTGGCCTCGCGCTTCGGTCATCCGGCCGATCCCGGCGAGGGTCCGGCCAAGTACCGACAGTCGAGCGGACTGTTCGTCGGTTTACAGATTTTGATAATTCGGCCCCGCCCCGCCCTCCGGCGTGACCCAATTGATGATCTCGTACGGATCCTTGATGTCGCAGGTCTTGCAGTGCACGCAGTTGGCCGAGTTGATCTGCAGGCGTTTCGCGACGCCGCCGTCATCGGTAGCGGTCTCGACGATCTCGTACACGCCCGCCGGGCAGAAGCGCGTGCACGGGTTGCCGTATTCCTCGGCGCACTGAGTGATGCACACGTTGGTGTCGGCGATCTTCAGGTGCACCGGCTGGTCTTCGTCGTGCTCGGTGGCGGCGAAATACACCGATGCCAGGCGATCGCGCGGCGCCAGGGTGCGGTCGATGTAGTCGCGCTTGGGTTTTTCCGCTTCGCCGAGTTTCTGCAGCGAGGACCAGTCGGGTTTGTTCTTCAGCGTCCACGGCGAAGCGCCGCCGGTGACGGTTTCCCACGCGGCGTTGAGCATGCCGAACCAGAAGCCCTTCTTGAATCCGGGCTTGATGTTGCGGACCTTCTTGAGTTCGGTCATCGCCGCGGAGGCGCGCAGCTTGGCGTCGAAACCTTCGCTCTCCAGCGCCTGCGCCGAAGCCTGGGCGGCGAGATGTTCGGCGGCGAGCATGCCGCTGCGGATGGCCTGATGCGTGCCCTTGATCTTGGGCACGTTGAGCAGGCCGGCGGTGTCGCCGATCAGCAACGCGCCGGGCATTTCGAGCTTGGGCAGCGACTGCCAGCCGCCGGTGACGATCGCGCGCGCGCCGGCGGAGACCAGATTACCGCCGTCCAGCAGCGGCTTGATCATCGGGTGGTTCTTCCACTGCTGGAACGCTTCCCACGGCTTGTAGTCGGGGTCGCGGTAGTCCAGTCCGCTGACGTAACCCAGAGCGATGCGGCCCTTATCGAGGTGATACAGGAAGCTGCCGCCGTAGGTGTGGCTGTCGGCCGGCCAACCCACGCTGTGCACGATCTTGCCGGGAGTGACGCGGTCTTCGGGCACCTGCCACAGCTCCTTGATGCCGATCGAATAACCCTGCGGGTCGCTGTCGGCGTCGAGCTTGAAGCGCTTGATCAGGCGCTTGGTCAGATGGCCGCGCGCGCCTTCGGCGAACACGGTGATCTTGGCGCGGATGTCGATGCCGGCGGTGAAGCCGGACTTGTGGGTTCCGTCCTTGGCGATGCCCATGTCGCCGATGCGCACGCCGACCACGCGGCCGTCGGCGTCGTGAAGGGTTTCCGCGGCGGCGAAGCCCGGATAGATCTCCACGCCCAGCGCTTCGGCCTGCGGCGCCATCCACGCGCACATCGCGCCGAGGCTGACGATGAAGTTGCCGTGGTTGTTCATGTCCGGCGGCACGATCGGCGATTTGTAGCCGCCGGTCTTGGTCATCAGCCAGAACTCGTCCTCGCCGGCGGGCACGCAGATCGGCGGCGGGTTGTCGCGCCAGCCCGGCAACAACTCATCGAGCGGGCCGGGTTCGATCACCGCGCCGGACAAGATGTGCGCGCCGATGGTGCTGGACTTTTCGATCACGCACACCGACAGCTCGGGGTTGAGCTGCTTGAGCCGGATCGCGAACGACAGGCCGGCCGGACCGGCGCCGACGGTGACGACGTCGTACTCCATGACGTCGCGTTCGATCTCGATGGCTGGCGTGTCGGACGGCTGGACCGAATCGATCGGCTGTTCGCTCATGCTGGCGGTACTCGTGCGTGCAATCCGCTCATTGTCGCGGGTTTGCCCGGGTGGGCCAAGCGCGGCGCGCGGATCCGGGCGCCGGACCGTTTTAAACGCGATGTCGGACCGGTCGCGAGCGGGCCGCCATCGGGGCGAAATCGGGCGCCCGGACGGCCGCCGGGCAGGGACTTGGGGCGTGGTTACCGGCCTGTTCGCGGGCGATCGGCGGAGACGTCGGTGCTGCGGCCGAACGCGTTGCCGGCCGCAAGATCCGGATCGCGACGGCGCGCGGCCGCGTGCTAGCGTGCCGGATGCCCGTGAAACCGCTGCCGCTGCAGGGCTCCGAACTCGCCTTCGATCCGCACTGGCTCGCGCATGAGGCGGCCGACGCCCTGTACGCGGCCGTGCTGGACGAAGTCGTCTGGGAAGTGCATCGCATCCGATTGTTCGGCCGCGAGCACGACTCACCGCGATTGAGCAGTTGGATCGGCGATCTCGATGCGCACTACCGTTATTCCGGCGTCGACTTCTGCCCGCATCCGTGGCCGCCGGCCTTGCTCGGCATCCGCCGGCGGCTGGCGGAGGAACTCGGATCGCCGTTCAACAGCGTGCTGGCCAATCGCTACCGCGATGGCCGCGATGCGATGGGCTGGCACAGCGACGACGAACCCGAACTCGGGCCCGTGCCGGTGATCGCCTCGTTGAGCCTCGGCGCGAGCCGGCGCTTCACGCTCAAGCATCGCCGTGATGCTTCGTTGAAGGCGGCATTGGAATTGGGGCACGGCAGCTTGCTGGTGATGTCCGGGCCGACTCAGGCGAATTACCGGCACGCATTGCCGCGCACCGCCAAGCCGGTGGGCGAGCGGATCAATCTGACGTTTCGGATGATCGGGCGGCGTTGAGCGGGGTGTGCAAAGTTTCGGTGCGAGACCGCGGCGATCGGATCGGAAAGCGTCGGGCCTGAAGGCCCTCCCACAAAAGACCTCGTTGCGCCGGCGGGTTTTGTACGAGACGCATCCGCCTGGACTCTGCTCGTTCCGCTTGCTGCGTACCCGCAAGCGGCGTCGAGCGGGTAGGACTTCTGTGCGCGGCCGCCACGATTGGATCCGAACGGGTTCGGCCTGAAGCCCATCTCACAACAGTTGTCGAAGCGACGAGGTCTTTTGTGGGAGGGCCTTCAGGCCCGACGCTTTCCGACCCGATGGCGGCTCACTCACAATGTCATCGATGCTTCGGCCTCAGTCGCCGCGACTCAAAGCCGCTGCCAGGCCCGGACGTAATCCACGTACGTGATCGCCGATTGCGTGCCCGACGCCGGCGGCTTGCCCGCATAGACGAAATGATCGACCAGAATCGAAGTTTCGATCTGGCTGATGTTGCGAGTCGTGCGAACCAGTTGCCCATCCACATAGAACCGCGTCGCATCGGGCGCGATATCGGCGCCGTAAACGTGATAGCCCGCGCTCGGATCGAAGTTGATGGTGTGGATGTAACTGTCCAGATCCTCGGCGCCGTTCTTGATCACATACTGATTCAAGTACAGCCGGCTCTTGTTGTCGGAGTAATACTCGAACACATCGGTTTCGTTCCACTGCTGCGCCCCGGGCGCCTGGAAGGTCCAGAACGCGGGCCAGAAGCCGGCGACGGCCGGCAGTTTCATCCGCGCTTCGATGAAGCCGAAGCGAAAGTTGTAGCGCTTGTGCGAGGACAGCAGGCATGAGGTCCAGTCGTAAGTCCGGCCCGACGGCGAGCGCACGCGTTCGCGCTTGGCCAGCATCGCCAGCGAACCGTTGCTTACCGAGCAATTGGCGGCCTGATTCCACTCCAACTGTTGGTTGCCGGGATTGCCGTGGCCGTTATCGGATTCGGCCGAGGAATTGTCGGCCCACTTGTTCCAGTCCACCGTGGCGGCGGTGAATTCGTCGCCGAACTTGTAGACCCAGTTGCTGCCGGCGCCGAGCGGACGGGTATTGACCGGATCGCCGCCGGGCGGGGCGGCGGCGACGGTGAAGCTGCGCTCGGGAGCGAGATTGGTCCATTGCCCGCCTGCGTAGTACGACAGCCAGTAGCGATACTGGCCGGCCGGGAATTGCCCGCTCGCGGTGAGCCCGCGCTGGGTCGCGCCGACGGTGTAGTTGTTCTGATGGCCCAGGTCGAGATTGCGTCCGTCCGCATCGCGCACGGCGAAGACGATCTGCTCGTAGATGACGTTCTGCGGGTTCTGCAGCCGCGCGCCGAACATGACCGGAGTGTCGGCCGTGGGTGCCTGCAGATCGCGCCCGATCGCGCGCAGCGGCGTGGCGCCGATGGTTTCGTAATCGACCGTGCCCGCCGGTGTCGCCTGGGCCAGACCGATGCAGGCGATCAGTTCGGCGCCCAGCGCCAGCGGGAGCAGGGCGCGGCGCGCGGAAACGCGGCGGCGTTGCGAGAACGGAGCGGTCATGCAGCCTCCCAGAGGCGCGCGAAGTGGTCGGGCGCGCAGTCTAGGAGCGCGGCGCGAGGCCGCTTGTGTTGTCGGTCAAGCTAATACAACGCTGTCGTAAAGCTGTCGCCGGTCAACGCCGAGGTGTTTTCTCGTGCGTCTTCTCGTGCGCATCGCCCGACGTCAGCGTCCACCCCGCGATCTGCCCGGTAACGCTTTCCAGCGATTGTTCGAATGCCTGGATCACATCGGGCACTTCGACGGTCGCGGCCGGGCTGGACTGCAGGAAGGTGCGCGAGGCGACTACTTTCTGGTCGGAGTTGTGCATCAGCTTGGCGTTGATCTCGATCACCGCCGCGGGCAGGGTGACGCCGGCGGCGTAGTCGGATTCGAAGCGGCGCATGTCCAGCACCAGCTTGTAGTCGGCGGCGATGCCGGCGCCCTGGCGCGCGATCGCGGCGATCTTGCCCGAGTCCTCCAGCGTGCGCAGCAACGCGTCCTCGATCATGCTGCTGGGCAGCTTGGCCCAGGCCGCGCCCTTGTAGACCTGGATTTCGTTGCCGCTGGGGCGCACCGCGATGCGCAAGCTGTCGATCATGCGCGCGGCGTTCGGCGCGCTCACCGACAACTGCCAATTGGCGTTGGGCCACGACGGATCGGCCTGCACGCGCGGATCGGGCGCGTACTGGACGGTCGGCGTCTTGGGCTTTTCGCCGAGGATCGAAGAACAGCTGCTCAGGCCGAGCACGGCCGCGAGGCCGGCGGCCAGCAGCGGCCACGGCTTGGCGGCGAAGGGGCGGCTGAGCGCGCGGGTCGTCGTCATGGTCGTCATCGCAGGGTCGTCTTCGCGCAGGCGGGGCGAACGAAAAGGAGAGCGGCTCATCGTGCGGCCTTCTCGGGTTCGAATTCCTTGGTCGCGTCGCGGCCAAGCAGGTAGCGGGTCGGGTTGCTGTCCAGCCGGTCGCTGATGCGGCGCAGATCGCGCACCAGCGAGCGCAGCTCGGTCAGGGTCGGGCCGAGTTGGGCCAAGCCGTCGTTGGCGAAGCTGCTGATCGCGGCGCGGTTGTCGTTGAGGATGCCGTTGGCGCCGTTGGCGGCCGAGTCGAGCTTGGTCAGGGTGCTGTCGAGTTTGTTGATGATGCCCGGCAGCTTGCCGGCCAGTTCGCGATCGACCGTCTCCACCGCCTTGTTGGTGGTGACCAGGGTCTGGCTGAGTTGCTCGCTGGATTTCTTGGCGTTGGCGATCAGCTCGCGCAGGTCGCCGCGCTGGTCGGCGATCGAGCCGGTCAGCGATTCGATGTTGGCCAGCGTGTTGGAAACGTGTTTGACGTTGTCGTCGCTGAGCACCTGGTCCAGTCGCGCGACCAGGCGGTTGGCGGTATCGGCGATGTTCTGCAGCGCCGAGGCCTCGGTCTGGATGATCGGGATCTCGCTGCTGCGTTCGGCGTCGGCCAGGCTCGGGCTGTTGGGGCTGCCGCCGGTGAGCTGGATGATCGGGCTGCCGGTGATGCCGGTCAGCGACAACTTGGCGCGGGTATCGGTCTTGATCGGCGCATCGGCCTGCAGGCGCAGTTTGGCGATGACCCGGCGCGGATCGTCCGGCGCCAGACTCAGTTGCTGCACGGTGCCCACGCCGATGCCGTTGTATTGCACGGTGCTGCCTTCCGACAGGCCGGTGACCGGTTCGTTGAAGATCACCGCGTACTCGCGCCAGCTCTTCTCCGAGGAGTACTTGGCCGCCCACAGCGCGAACAGCAGCAGGAACAGCGTCACGACGATCGTGAACGCGCCGATGAGGACGTAATTGGCCTTGGTTTCCATCAGGCACCTATAAGCGGTAAAGCACTGGCCGGCATCATGCCAGCATGGGGTAGGTGAACGCGGTGAAATGAATCAGGTTGAGGCCGAAGTGGGCGAGCACGGCGCCGAACAGGCCGCCCTTGCGATACGCCCAGCCGTAGACCAACCCCGCCAGCGTAGCCGCTAGCGCGAAGCGCCAGCCGCCGCCGAGATGAACCAGCCCGAACGCCAGCGCGGCCACGCCGATGGCGTACCACTCGCCGTTGCGCAGGGTTTGCCAGCGGCGTTGCAGGCTCTCTTGAAGATAACCGCGGAACATCGCTTCCTCGGTCAACGCCACCAGCAGCAGATTGTTGAGCGCCCACAGCGCGCCGAAGGCTGGCCATTTCGGCGCCCACGTAAGCACGTGGAAAGCCAGCGCCCAGCCAAGGCACAAGATGGCGGCGACTATCGCGCCTATCACGCCCACACCGATAGAACGTGCGAACGGCCGTTCGCCATCGGCGCACAGCCGCAACAGCGGCCAGCACAGCAGCAGCCAGAACCCGGCCAGCGGTTTGTCGAAGTTGAGATACAACGACATCGGCGCTGACTCGGGCGTCAGACGCAAGTCTTCGATCAACTTGGGATTGTGGAAGCCCGGCATCAGATGCAGCCCGAGCGCGAAGGCCACCACGACGAACAAGACATGCCCGGCGATGCGCCAACCGCGCGTGCGCGCCGGCGCGACCAGCCACGCGGCCAGCACCAACAGCGCCACCGAAATCAGCGCGAGCGGATCGAGCAGGCCGTGCATCAGTGCGGCGATCAGACTCGCCGCGAGCAACGCCAGCGTCGCCTTGCGCGCCTTCGGCCACCACAGCAGCGCCGCGGCCACGCACAGCAAAGCCCAGATCGACACGCTCCAGCGCATCTCGGGGTGCGCGAACAGATCGGTCATGGGCTACGCGCATCCGCCGCCTTCTGCGTCGCCGCTTCGTTCTTGTCGCGCGCGACCTGAGCGGCGCGCGCACGCGGGCCGTGGAAATACTCCTGCACCCACGGGTGATCGAGTTTCTCGACCTCCTCGATCGGGGCGCAGGCGATGACCTTCTTGTCGGCGAGCACGGCGATGCGGTCGCAGATGGCGTACAGCGTGTCCAGGTCGTGGGTGATCAGGAACACGGTCAGGCCCAGCGCCTGTTGCAGGGTGCGGATCAGGCGGTCGAACGCGGCCGCGCCGATGGGGTCCAGGCCGGCGGTGGGCTCGTCGAGGAACAGCAGCGGCGGATCCAGCGCCAGCGCGCGCGCCAGGCCGGCGCGCTTGCGCATGCCGCCGGACAGCTGCGAGGGCAGCTTGTTGATCGCATCCGCGGGCAGGCCCGACAGCTTGACCTTGAGCAGCGCCAATTCGTAGCGCAGCGAATCGGGCAGATCGCCGTGATATTCCTTCAGCGGCACTTGCACGTTTTCGCCGACCGTCAGCGAGGAGAACAGTGCGCCGTCCTGGAACAGCACGCCGGTGTTGCGTTCGATTTCGCGGCGCATGCGCGGATCGGGATTGCGCGCATCGATGCCGAGCACTTCGATCTCGCCCTCATTGGGCTTACGCAGGCCCAGGATCGACCGCATCATCACCGACTTGCCGGTGCCCGAGCCGCCGACCACGCCGATGATCTCGCCGCGCTTGACGTCCAGGTCCAGGCCATCGTGCACGACCTGCTCGCCGAAATGATTGACCAGTCCGCGGATGCGGATGATGACGTCGTCTTCGACGACGTCGGGATGCGTGATTGGGGATTCGTGATTCGTCAAGGCACGGCTCCTGCGACGCACACAGATGCGCGTGGTGCTCGCTTTTCAGCGAATCCCGAATCCCGAATCCCGAATCCCGAATCCCGGCTTCACCAGCCCATCTCCATGAACCAGATCGCGAAGAACGCGTCGAGCACGATCACCAGCGAGATCGACTGGACCACGCTGGAGGTGGTGCGCTCGCCGACCGATTGCGCGGTGCCCTTGACCTGCAGGCCTTCCAGGCAGCCGATCAGGCTGATAAGCAAGGCGAAGATCGGCGCCTTGGACATGCCGACCAGGAAATGGCGCAACTGCATGGTCTCGTGCATGCGCGCGAGGTATTGCTGCGGCGGTATGTCCAGGCCGTAGGCGCCGACGGTGAGGCCGCCGAGCAGGCCGGCGATCATCGCCACGAAGGTCAGCAGCGGCAGCATCACCAGCAGGGCCAGCACGCGCGGGATCACCAGCAGGTCGACCGGGTCCATGCCCAGGGTGCGGATGGCGTCGACTTCCTCGCGGCTGACCATTGCGCCGATCTGCGCGGTGAACGCGCTGGCGGTGCGGCCGGCCAGCACGATCGCGGTCAGCAGCACGCCGAATTCGCGCAGGAAGGCGATGCTGACCAACTCGACCACGAAGATGGTCGCGCCGAAATCCTTGAGGATGGTCGAGCCCAGGAACGCCACCACCGCGCCGACCAGGTAACACAGCAAGGCGACCAGCGGCACTGCGTCCAGACCGACCTGTTCCATGTGATGGACGGTGGCGGTCGGACGAAAACGCCCCGGGTTCTTGAACAGCCGCAGCATCTTGACCAGGGTTTCGCCGAAGAAGGCGACCAGGGCCAGCACTTCCTTCCAGTTGTCGGTGACCGCGTAGCCCAGGCGCGCGAGCGCGGCCTGGAAACCGTATTCGCGTTTCTTTTTCGGACGCTCGTCGGCGACGTCTTCGATCGCGCTGACCAGCGCGCGATGGCTGTCGTGGAAGCTGAACGCCTGATCGAAATCGAGTTGGTGCCGGCGCGCATAGCGCATCAATTGCAGCACGCCGACCGAGTCCAGGCGCTCGACCCCGGTCGCGTCGATTTCGCTGACGCCCTCGGGCAGTTGCTTGAGCGCATCGCCGATGGCGATCGCATGCTCCAGCGTCCAGCAGCCGGAAAGGCGTAGCCGCGAGGGCGCTTGGCCATCGGCGGCGATTTCCGGCGCTTGCGTGGTCGATACGGTCATAGGGCCTCGGGCGGGAGGATACAGGCTAGGGACGACTTGGTGAGTGTGACGTGGAATGCAAGCCAGGGAATGGGGAGCGGGGAATGGGGAATGCAGGCGACGAAAGAAATGAAGAGCCGACGCATGCTTCATTGCCCACGCCCCATTTCCTGTTCCCCATGCACGGCTCCCCACGCCCATGCGATCCTTCCTCACATGTCCATCCCGCATCCGCTCAGCGCCACCAGCTACGCCGCACGCATCGCCTTCGTGGTCGAGCTGGCCGAGCGCCTGCACAGCTATGGGACCACCGCGCAGCGCCTGGAAGGCGCGGTGACGGCGGTGGCGCAGAAGCTGCGCTTGGAATGTGAGCCGTGGTCGAATCCGACCGGCCTGATCCTGACCTTCAGCGACCCCAACCGGCCGCTGGGCGACAGCGACACCACCCGCGTGATCCGGCTGCCTCCGGGCGAGAACGACCTCTACCGGCTCAGCGAAACCGACCGCATCGCCGAGGAGGTGATGGCCGGCAATCTCGACCTCGCCGCCGGCCATGCCGCGCTGGAGGCTCTGGACCGGCCGCGCAGCCGCCGCTGGCGAGCGATGCAGGTGCTGGCCTACGGCCTGGCCGCCGGCGCGGTCGCGAGCCTGCTGCGGCTGCCGTGGCTGGATATCGGCGTGGCCGCGGTCAACGGGCTGATGATCGGCCTGCTGGTGGACGTGTCCGGGATCCGGCCGCGGCTGCGCGAGGCGCTGGAGGCGATCGCCGGCATGTTCGCCGCGGCGACTACGCTGCTGGTCGCCAATTTCGTCGCGCCGCTGAACCAGAACACGGTGATCATCGCGTCGCTGATCGTGCTGCTCCCGGGCCTGGCGCTGACCAACGCGGTCAACGAGTTGACCAGCCAGCATCTGGTGTCGGGCACGGCGCGTTTCGCCGGCGCGGTGACCACGGTGGTCAAGCTCGCGGTCGGCACGGTGATCGGGCTGTATCTGGCCGATCTGATCGGGCTCGAACCGGTGGTGCGGGCCTGGCGGCCGCAGGAATCGTGGGTGGAATGGTGTGGCCTGGCGGTGTCGGCCTATGCCTTCGCGGTGTTGTTCCGCGCGCATCGCAGCGATTATCTGAAGGTCATGGCGGCGGCCGCGAGCGGTTATCTGATTTCGCGTTTCGTCGGTCTGGCCTGGGGCAGCCCGGCCGGAATCTTCCTGGCCGCCCTGGTCATGACCGCGCTCGGCAATGCGTATGCGCGCTGGGGTAACCGGCCCGGCGCGATCATCCGGGTGCCCGGCATCATCCTGCTGGTGCCCGGCAGCGTCAGCCTGCGCGGTCTGTTGACCATGCTTCAGCAGCAGGACGTGCACGTCGGCCAGGACGCGATCCTGGCGGTCATCAACATCCTGCTGGCGCTGATCGCGGGGTTGATATTCGGCAACCTATTGCTGCCTTCGCGGCGGAATTTGTGATCGCAGTCAGCCGTTTATGAGCTTGATCAGCAGGGCGCCGGCGATCAGTCCGGCTGCCGATACCAAACCGACCCAGGACATTTGATTCGCGTCGGCGTCGGGTTTGCGCAGCAGAAAAATCAGCCAGGCCACGCCCCAGACGATCGCCGCAGGTGCGAACAGCAGCATCGCGATTATCGACAGTAGGCTGCCCGAATCGACGTTTTGGCCGTAATCGCGTAAGGCTTGAGCGGATGCCAGCGCAGCCTCGCACTCGGTCCAGCAGGCGAGTGCGGCGTAGCCCAATGCAGCCGCGGCGTTGCGCAAGGCGACAGCGAATGGGCGGGGCGGTATCGGGTTCATGACCAGACTGTACGACGATTTGAGCGCATTAGCCGTGCGTGGAGATTTGAAAATCGATGGTGGCGGTTAGTTGGAGTGTTGCTCTGGCGCCGCGGATGGGTCGTGCGTAGGGGTAAACGAAAACGCCGGCTCAAGGCCGGCGGTTTCGTGGGTTTTGCTATTCAGTCCTGTTACTTAATCAGGAAATCTTCCAGCTTCTTGCCCGCGGCGGTGTAAGCCGCCAGCCAGCGCGGCTGCTTGCCGCGGCCGGTCCAGGTTTCGCCGGTGTTGGCCGGGTTGCGGTACTTCGGGGCGACCTTGCCCAGCGGCTTGCGCGCCTTGCGGGCGGCCGGAGCGGCCTTGGCGGTTTTTGCCTTCGGGCCGCGAGCGGCCGGAGCGGTTCCGCCGAACAGCTCTTCCAGGGTGTAGCCCTCGGTCTTGAGCAGAGTGCTGATTCTCTTGCGCACCGCCGCGAGGGGCTTGCGCTTGTTCAACGTGGTCTTGCGCTTCTTGGCCTGACTGATCAGGGATTCGAGTTCTTTCGCGGACAACGTGGAGATATCGATCGACATGGAACCTCCGGGGAGAATGGTCGGATTACGGCCAGTCCCTGGCGCGCGGCTGCATACTAATGGCAGCGCAGTCTGCCGTAAATGCGGGAAAAGATATATACCCGGATATTGCGCGCAGCGGGCGTGGCGATGAGCGGGGATTGGTTGTCGCGCCGGTGCGGTTTACCCGGGCATATCGGCCGGTGCGCCGCGGCTGGCCGGGCGAAGCGGCCGGGCCCTGCGCCGCCGAGGTTTTCTCGACGCGATTGCGCGAATCGGCGCCGCCGGGCCCAGGATCGGCCGATTACCGGCCCGGTTTCAAACGGGTTATCGAATCGAGGTATCGCGAATGTCGCGCAGCGCGACGGCTTTTTTCTAAAGTAGGCACGAAACCTGCTTGTGAAGACGCGGTCGCGGTGAATGAGCAGTCTGCGGCGGAGCCTCGCGGCAATCGACGTGGCGATTACCTCCCGGGCGGCGGGAGGTAATCGCGGGTCCGCCGCATCGGCGCGGCGGGCCTCCGGCGGGGCTTATCGGGCCGCGTCGCCGATACGGGCCAGGACCGCGGCGCGGTCGAGATTCTCCGCTTCGCTGGCGCGACGGTGGCGGTATTCGAAACTGCCTGCGGCCAGGCCGCGTTCGGACACCACCACGCGGTGCGGGACGCCGATCAGTTCCATGTCGGCGAACATCGCGCCGGGACGCAGGCCGCGGTCGTCGAGCGCGGCGTCGACGCCGGCCTTGAGCAGATCCTGATACAGCGCCTGCGCGGCTTGCGCCACGGCGTCGTCGTTCTTGGGATTGATCACGCACACCACCGCCTGCCACGGCGCCATCGCCTCGGGCCAGGCGATGCCGGCGTCGTCGAAGTTCTGTTCGATCGCCGCGGCGACGATGCGCGACACGCCGATGCCGTAGCAGCCCATCGCCGGGGTCGCGGCCTTGCCGGTGTCGTCGAGCACGCTGAGCTTCATCGCTTCGGCGTACTTGCGGCCGAGCTGGAACACGTGGCCGACCTCGATGCCGCGGGCGATGCCCAAGCTGCCCTTGCCGTCGGGCGAGGGATCGCCGGCGACCGCGTTGCGGATGTCGGCGACCTCGTCGGGCTCGACCAGATCGCGGCCCCAGTTGACGCCGGCCAGGTGATAGCCGTTTTCGTTGGCGCCGACCACGAAGTCGGCCATGGCCGCGACGCTGCGGTCGGCGATCACGCGGATGGTCTTCGCAGGCTTGATGGGGCCGAGGAAGCCCGGCTGCGCGCCCAAGTGTTCGAGGATATCGGCTTCGGTGGCCAGACGGTACTCGGCCAGTCCGGCCAGCTTGCTCAGCTTGATTTCGTTGACCACGTGATCGCCGCGCACCAGCGCCAGGGCGAACTGCGGCGCGCCGTCGGCATCGCTGCCCACGATCGCGACCGATTTGACCGTGCGCTCCAGGCCGATGCCGAGCAACGCGGCCACGTCTTCGCAGGTCTTCTGGGTCGGCGTGTCGACCTTGCGCAGTTCCTCGCCGGCCGCGCCGCGCGCGCCGGGCGCCAGCGCTTCGGCCAATTCGACGTTGGCCGCGTAATCGGAACCGTCGGAGAAGGCGATCGCGTCCTCGCCCGAATCGGCCAGCACGTGGAACTCGTGCGAGGCGCTGCCGCCGATCGCGCCGGTGTCGGCGAACACGGCGCGGAACTTCAGCCCCAGGCGGGTGAAGATGCGGCCGTAGGTGTCATACATGTTGCGGTATTCGCGACCCAGATCCTCGTCGGTGACGTGGAAGGAGTAGGCGTCCTTCATCAGAAACTCGCGCGCGCGCATCACGCCGAAACGCGGGCGGATCTCATCGCGGAACTTGGTCTGGATCTGATAGAAGTTGACCGGCAGCTGCTTGTAGCTGGACAGCTCGTTGCGGGCGAAGTCGGTGATGACTTCCTCATGGGTCGGGCCGAAGCAGTACCAAGCTTCCTTGCGATCCTTGATCTTGAGCAACTGGCCGCCGAACTTCTCCCAGCGCCCGGTTTCTTCCCACAGTTCCTTGGGCTGCACCGCCGGCATCAGCACTTCGATCGCGCCCGCGGCGTTCATCTCCTCGCGCACCGCGCGCTCGACCTTGCGCAACACGCGCAGGCCCAGCGGCGACCAGGTGTACAGGCCGGCGGCGAGCTTGCGGATCATGCCGGCCTTGAGCATCAGCTTGTGGCTGACGATTTCGGCTTCGGCGGGCGTTTCCTTGCTGGTGTGGAGATGGAACTGCGACAGGCGCATCGTGGGGAATTCGCGGGCTGGGAAAGCGAACAGTTTGCCACGAGCGGGGATTCGGGTTTCGGGGCGGCGGACCGGCCGTGCCGCAGATCGGACGGACAAACGAAAACGCCGGCGGCTGCCGGCGTTTTCGAGTGGTTGCGAAGGCGGGGACGAATCCCGCGATCGGACCGCGGTTTTTCATTCTTTCGGCGCGGACGCGTTGGCAGGCGCCGCGGAGGCCTGGGTCTTGGCCGGGGAGCAGTAGGCGCGGATCGAGGCTTGCGCCAATTGCACCTGGGCCTCGCGCTGCTTGGCGTCGAGCACGTTGTCGGGTTTGCCGTCGCCGTTGTTGTCCACGCCGACCTGGGCCGAGCTCTGCAGTTGTTTGAGATTGGCCCGGGCGTTGATGCACTCGCCGCTTTCGCTGGAAGCGGTGACGCTGGCGGTCTGGGCCGGGGTACCGGTCTTGCTCTTGATCACCCGGTTCTTGACCTGACCGGACTGGGCGGGCGGCGGCGAATCGGAATAGTGGGTGACGCCCTGGGCGTCCTTCCACTGGTACAGGTCGGTGGCGGCCGAGGCGGTCGAAAGGACGGCCAGAACGACGCACAAGCCCAGCGCTGGGACGGCGCGGCGGGCGGAAAGGCGGGGCATGCGGGACATGAGTGGCTCCGGAAACGGGGCTGGCGGAACGGCCGGGACTACGGTACGGCGGGGGAACGCGAATTGCAGCATCCTGCCACGGCGCAGGCAAGCGCTACACTTCCCAGTTATGGAACCCCAACCTACGCCCCGCCCGCGCGGCCGCGGCATCTATTTGCTGCCAAATCTGTTCACCACCGGCGGCATGTTCGCCGGCTTCTACGCGATCATCGCGGCCACCCAGGGCCGTTTCGACGACGCTTGCGTGGCGATTTTCATTGCCGCGATCCTCGACGGCGTGGACGGCCGGGTCGCCCGGCTGACCAATACGCAGAGTGAATTCGGGGTCCAGTACGACTCCCTGGCCGACCTGATCAGCTTCGGCCTGGCCCCGGCCCTGGTCATGTACCACTGGGCGCTGGAGTCGACCAAGCTGGACGGGGTGATCCCCGGCAAGATCGGCTGGGTCGGCGCCTTCCTCTACGCCGCCTGTGCGGCGCTGCGGCTGGCGCGCTTCAATTCCCAGGTCGGCCAGGTCGACAAGCGCTGGTTCATCGGCCTGGCCAGCCCGGCCGCGGCCGGGCTGGTCGCCAGCTTCGTATGGACCTGCCACAGCTTCGATCTGGACGGCGAGCAACTGCGCTACGCCGCTCTGGCGGTGACCACCGTTGCCGGCCTGCTGATGGTCAGCCGGCTGCGCTACGTCAGTTTCAAGGGCAGCGGGCCGCGCAACGACCGGGTGCCGTTCCTGGCGATCCTGGTGGTGGTGGCGGTGCTGGTGGCGATCGCGATCGATCCGCCGCGGGTGCTGCTGGCGATTTTCGCCCCGTACGCCCTGTCCGGACCGGTGCAGGCCGTGTGGCGCCGGTTGCGGCGCACGCCGCCGGAGGGCCCGACGGCACCGCCGTCGGCGCGTGCGTCCGACAGCAACGAGACCGGAGCGTCATGAGCGAACTGTGGAGCGCGCACCAGCGCGAGTGGCTGCAGGCGATGGGGCATACGGTGCTGGCCTTGGCCGGGAGCGACGCCGGCCCCGCGCCGGCGCACGCCGAGACGGACGTCCGTGGCGATGAACGCCCTGGCGCGCTCGCCGGTGGTGCGGCCGACACGCCGGTTCGATCCGCGCCGGCCCGTGCGGGCGCCGCTGCGCCCGGGGCTGGTCGCGCCGTGCCCGCGTATGAGGGCGGCGACAGTCCGCTGCTGCGCAACCTGCTGCGCGCCGCCCGTCGCGACGGCGGCGACCCGCAGGTGCTGGCCTTGTTCGATGCGCAGGCCTTGCGCGGCAATCCCGCCGCCAAGCGCGCGCTGTGGCCGCAACTGCGCGGACTGCGGCGCAGGAGCGCCCGCGGATGAGCGCGATGGCCTCGGACCTGGACGCCGATGCCGCCACCGCGCCGCCCGGGTTGCGGCCGATGCGCGAGGACGATCTCGAGCGGGTCCACGCCATCGAGATCCGCGCCTACGAATTCCCCTGGACACCCGGCATCTTCCGCGACTGCCTGCGCGCCGACTATCCGTCCTGGGTGCTCACCGAGCAGGACCGCATCCTCGGCTATTTCCTGATGAGCGTGGCCGCCGGCGAAGCGCACGTGCTCAACGTTTGCGTCGCGCCGGAAGCGCACGGCCACGGCTTCGGCCGCAAGCTGTTGCGCGCGCTGCTGCATGTCGCCCGCGGCCGCGGCGCCGAACGGGTGTTCCTGGAAGTGCGCCCGTCCAACCCGGGCGCGATCGCGCTGTATCACAGCGAAGGCTTCAACGAGATCGGCCGGCGTCCGCGTTATTACCCCGCGCGTGGCGGACGCGAGGATGCGTTGGTGATGGCGATCGAGTTGTTCGCCGAGGAATAAGCCGCCGCGCGGCGGCGGCTTGCGACAAAACTTCCCGCGGATGAGCTTGCGCTTATGGAAGCGGCCTCCCTTGCGGGAATGGCCTGCTCTTGTGGGAGGGCCTTGAGCCCCGACGTTTTCGTCTCAAATCGCCGTGGCAGCAAGTCTCTTACTGCATTTGCTTCAACGCCGCCATGATCGTCGGCTTAAGCGCCTTGATCGCCGCGTCCTCGCTTTGATCCGCCTGCAGATACAAGCCGGTCAGAAACGCCAGCAGATCATGCCGCCGCGCCAACCAGCCGGCGTAATCCGCGCGATCGAGCTTGCCGACTTTCGGCGGCAACGCTGCGAACCACGCAGCCCAATCCGCATCCGACAACAAGCCGCGCTTGGCCGTGAACAACAGTGGCTTGGCCAAACGCTCGGGTTCGCCGAACACATAGGCATGACTGCGCGGCACCACCTGCGCCGCGATCGCGGCCAGGATGCGCCGGTATTGCGCGCGCTCCAATGCCGGATTCAAGCTCAGCTGCATCAGCCAGTCGGCGCCGTGGGCGACGCCGTGGCGCCAGCCTTCGCCTTCGATGTAACCGCGGTAATCGCGCACCGATTCGACGTAGTCCGCCGCGCGCTCGGTCATCGCCGCGCGTTCTTGCGGCGTCATCCACGGGCCGATGCGGTCGGTGCGCGCGACTTCCGACAGCACCAGCGCCGCGAAGGGTTTGCTGAAGCCCGTCTTGTCTTCGCCGTCCAGCGATCTGTACAACTTGTCGCGCAGCGTGCGCAAAGCCGGAGCATCGAAATCGCCGGCGCGCATCCAATGGGCCAGGGCTTCGTAGGCGATGCCGTCGCGCAGGTCCGGGTTCGGATCGGACAGGCAGCCGAGCAGGGCGTCGGCGAGCTGTCGTTTCGCGCCCGCATCGGGCAGCGCGAATTGCTGCGCCTTCAGCGCTTCCAGGGACGCCTTGGTGTGTCCGGCGGGCGGGCAGTTCTGGGCGAAGGCGGGTGCCGCCAGCAGGCAAAGACCCAACAGCAGAATATGGCGCATGGCGTTCCCCTCGAACCGCGGTGACCTAGCCTAGGCGGCTGCGTTCGCGCGCCACAAGAGCCCAAGTTTGCGATTGGTTGGCGGGCGCCGCGGTGTGCGAGGTGTTTGAGGTTTTTGTGCGAGGGGCTTCAGCGCTTTTGTGGGAGGGGCTTCAGCCCCGACGCTCTTCGCTCAGGCCGGGTGGAAGGCGGGAGACTTTTAATGAACTGGCGATAGGCTGCGTGGTGATCGGAGCGGAAAGCGTCGGGGCTGAAGCCCCTCCCACAAGATACTTCGCGCTTGCGCGTGGTCTTATTCGCCCACGATCACCGCTTCGACCTGATATCCGTCCGGATCGGTCACGAACGCCGCGTAATAAGCCGGGCCGTAGTCCGGTCGCAGCCCGGGCGCGCCGTTGTCGCGGCCGCCCTGCGCGAGCGCCGCGCAGTGGAACGCGTCCACCGCCTCGCGAGCGGCGGCCGAAAGCGCGAGATGGAATCCTTCGCCCGGCGCGGTCGCGCCGGCGCGTTGCTTGATCGCGAACGCTTCTTCGCCGTCGGCCGCGCCGTAGCCCACCGATACCTCATCGGCCCACACCCGTCGATAGCCCAACGCGCCCAGCGCGGCGTCGTAGAACGCCGCCGAACGCGCGAGATCGGCGACGCCGAACGACAGGTGATGCAGCATCGGTTTCATCGCCGGCGCGCCGCTGACTCAGTTCAACTTGGCGCGCTGCGCGGCCAGGCCTTCGAGCTGCACATTCCAATCGACCAGGCGCTTGCGCTCCTGTTCGACCACTGCGGCCGGCGCGTTCTGCACGAAGGTGTCGCTGGACAGCTTGGCCTTGCTCTTGCCGATCTCGCCGTCCATGCGCTTGATCTCTTTATCCAGGCGCACGCGTTCTGCATCGAGCTTGTCGGCCGGCAGCGGCACCAGCAAGGTCAGCTCACCGACCACCGCGGGTGCGGCCGGCGGCGTCGGCGCGCCGTCGTCGACGAATTCGATGCGATCGAGCCGGTTGAGGAACTTGAGCTGCGAAGCGAAGCGTTCGGTCCGCACGCGATCGGAAGCATCGCCCTTGGTCAGCAGCAGCGACACGAAGTCCGAAGGCTTGACGTTGAGCTCGCTGCGCACCTTGCGCAGCGCCGACACCATCGCCTTGAGCCACTCCACGTCGGCCTCGGCCTGGGCGTAGTCGCCGGCCAGTTCCGAAGCCTGCGGGTACGGGCGCAGCATCACCGTCGTCTCGGCGATGCCGAGCTTGGGCGCGACCTGCTGCCACAGTTCCTCGGTCACGAATGGAATCAGCGGGTGCAGCAGCGACAACAGGCGTTCGAGCACGTGCAGCAAGGTGTGACGGGTGCTGTCGGCGGCCGCCGCGTCTTCGCCTTGCAGCGCCGGCTTGGACAGTTCGACGAACCAGTCGCAGAACGCGTTCCAGGCGAACTCGTACAGGCTCTGTGCGAGCAGGTCGAAGCGGTACGCGGCGAAATGCGTTTCCGCCTCGGCCGAGGCCTTGGCCAACTGCGCCAGGATCCAGCGCTCGGCATCGGTCCTGGGCTGCGGCGCGCCGTCGAAGCGGGCGCCTTCGGTGTTCATCAGCACGAAGCGGGTGGCGTTCCACAGCTTGTTGCAGAAATTCTTGTAGCCCTCGGCGCGGCCGAGGTCGAACTTGATGTCGCGGCCGTGCGTGGCCAGGGCCGAGATGGTGAAGCGCAGCGCGTCGGCGCCGAAGGCGGGGATGCCTTCGGGGAATTCCTTGCGCGTATGTTTCTCGATCTTCTCGGCCTGCTTGGGATTCATCAGTCCGGTGGTGCGCTTGGCGACCAGCGCATCCAGGGTGATGCCGTCGACCAGATCGATCGGGTCGAGCACGTTACCCTTGGACTTGGACATCTTCTGTCCGTCCTTATCGCGCACCAGGCCGGTGATGTAGACGTCCTTGAACGGAATCTGCCCGGTGAAGTGGTCGGTCAGCATGATCATGCGCGCGACCCAGAAGAAGATGATGTCGAAGCCGGTGACGAGCACCGACGACGGCACGAAGCGTTCGAATCCGCGCGCGCCCATCGACGCCTCATCCGGCCAGCCCATCGTGCTGAACGGCCACAGGCCCGAGGAGAACCAGGTTTCGAGCACGTCGTTGTCCTGGCGCAGGACGACATCGGCGCCGATGCCGCCGCGCGCGCGCGCATCGGCCTCGTCGCGGCCGACGAAGATGTTGCCCTGGGCGTCGTACCACGCCGGAATGCGATGGCCCCACCACAGCTGTCGGCTGATGCACCAGTCCTGGATGTTTTCCATCCAATGGCGATAGGTGCTGATCCAGTTCGGCGGAACGAAGCGCACGTCTCCCTTCTCGACGAGTTCCAGGCCGCGCTTGGCCAGCCCGTCCATCTGCACGAACCACTGGTCGGTCAGGTACGGTTCGATCACCTGGTTGGTGCGGTCGCCGCGCGGCACCTGCAGCTTGTGCGGCTTGGTCTCGACGAGGATGCCTTCCGCTTCCAGATCGGCGAGCACGACTTTGCGCGCTTCGTAACGATCCAGGCCGACGTATTTGGCCGGGGCATTGTCGTTGACCGCCGCGTCGGGGGTGAAGATATTGATCATCGGCAGGTTGTGGCGCTGACCGACCGCGTAGTCGTTGAAGTCGTGCGCCGGGGTCACCTTGACCACGCCGGTGCCGAATTCGCGATCGACATAGCTGTCGGCGATGATCGGAATCTCGCGCGCGCTCAGCGGCAGGGTCACGGTCTTGCCGATCAGGTGCCGGTAGCGCTCATCCTCCGGATGGACCATGACCGCGGTATCGCCGAGCATGGTTTCAGGGCGTGTGGTCGCGACCACGAGCGTGGCGCTGCCGTCGCTGAGGGGATACGCGATCGACCACAGGAAACCGTCTTCTTCTTCGTTGACGACTTCCAGATCGGAGATCGCGGTCTTGAGCACCGGATCCCAATTGACCAGACGCTGGCCGCGATAGATCAGGCCTTGTTCGTGCATGCGCACGAAGGCTTCGACCACCGCGTTGGAGGCGATCGGATCCATGGTGAACACCGAACGCGACCAGTCGCCCGATGTGCCCAGGCGGCGCATCTGGCGTTCGATGGTGTCGCCCGACAGACCCTTCCACTCCCAGACCTTCTCGATGAAACCCTCGCGGCCCAGGCCGTCGCGGGTCAGGCCTTCGGCGCCCAGATTGCGCGCCACCACCATTTCGGTGGCGATGCCGGCGTGGTCGGTGCCCATCTGCCACAGCGTGTCGTAACCGCGCATGCGGTGGTAACGGATCAGCGCGTCCTGCAGCGTGTGCTGGAACGCGTGGCCCATGTGCAAGGTGCCGGTGACGTTGGGCGGCGGCAGCAGGATGGTGTAGGGCTGGCCCTCGCCGCGCGGCTTGAATACGCCGCTGCTTTCCCACTGTTCGTACAGGCGGGTTTCGAACTGTTTGGGGTCGTAGCTGGAGGCGAGAGACATGAGGGCAGGGATTCGGGATTGGGGATTCGGAAGATCAAGGGCCGGGCGGGTTTCGAATCTCGAATCCCTAATCCCAGCTCTCACATATCGTGCTTGTTCAAAGTCAGCCCGCGCGCCTGGTACTGCTTCCAGCGCTCGCGCAGCGGGCCGCGCGCGGAGTCGTCGGCCGGCACCACTTCCAGCACCCGGTCGAAACCCTCGGCGACCGCGGCGTCGCGCAGGTTGATCACCAGCGCGCGCAACGCGGGGTCGGACTCGGGCGCGGCGATCAGCACGTCGGCTTCGTCCTCGTCCTCGTCCATGCCGGCGATCTGGTGCGGGATGTAGGCGTCTTCGCCCATGTCCCACAGCATGTCGTCGAGCTGCTCGGCCTGCTCGGCGCTGCGCGCCAGGATCAGGGTCGGCAGGCCGGCGTCGTGGGCTTTGCGCGTGAGCTCGCAGACCAACCGAAGCGGTTCCTCTTTGAAACGCGGCGATTGGATCAGATAAAAGTCAGCGCGGGCCATAAGCAAGCATCAACCAGTAGATGCGGCCGAGCCGCCGAAAACGAAATACCCGAGCAGCGCGCCGAGCAGGTTCAAACTGAACCAGCCCAGCAACACCACGAAGAACCAACCCACCGCCGCCAGCTTGCGTCCCGCCGGCCGAGTGCGCGCCAGATAGATCGGGATGAACAAGACCGACAGCAGCACGATGCCGAGGTTCATCCACGGCGAGCGCCGATGGCCGAACTCGCGCTGATCCGCATGCAACCACATGAACACCCAGAACAGGCCCAGCGCGATCAGCACCCAATCGACCAGGGTCTGCTCGCCGCCGCGCGCGTACGGCGACATCGTGTGGATGCCGCCGGCCAAGGCCGTCGCCGCGGCCAGAATCAGCGCGCGGCGTTTCATGCTCAAGCGTTACGTTCGAGCAGCCATTGCGACAGCAGGCCGACCGGACGGCCGGTCGCCAGGCCGCGCTTGCCTTCTTCGTTGGATACGCCGGCGATATCCAGATGCGCCCAGCGCTGGCCTTCGGTGAAGCGCGACAGGAAGCAGCCGGCGGTGATCGCGCCGGCCCAGCGGCCGCCGATGTTGTAGACGTCGGCGAAAGTCGATTCGAGCTGGGTCTGGTACTCGTCCCACAGCGGCAGGCGCCAGGCGCGGTCGAACACTTGCTCGCCGGCGCCGAGCAGTTCGGCCGACAGGTCGTCGTCCTTGCTCATCAGGCCGGTGGCGAACTTGCCCAGCGCGACCACGCAGGCGCCGGTGAGCGTAGCCACGTCGAGCAGGGCCTGCGGCTCGAAACGCTGCGCGTAGGTCAGCGCGTCGCACAGGATCAGGCGGCCCTCGGCGTCGGTGTTGCCGACTTCGATGGTCTTGCCGGACATGCTGGTGAGCACGTCGGACGGACGGTAGGCGTCGGCGTCGGGCATGTTTTCCACGGCCGGGACGATCACCACCAGGTTGATCGGCAACTGCATGCCGACCGCCGAGACGAAGGTGCCCAGCACCGATGCGGCGCCGCACATGTCGAACTTCATCTCCTCGATGCCGCCCTGGACCTTGAGGTTGATGCCGCCGGTATCGAAGGTGATGCCCTTGCCGACCAATACATACGGCTTGGCGTCGCCGCCGTTGTTGTACTTCAACACGATCAGCTTGGGCGGATTGGCCGAGCCGCGCGCCACCGCGAGCAGCGACCCCATGCCCAGTTCCTGCATCTGCTCGCGATCGAGCACTTCGCAGTCGGTGGTGTCGAAGCGGCCGGCGAATTCGCTCGCCTGCTGGGCCAGATAGGCCGGGTTGCAGACGTTCGGCGGCAGGTTGCCGAGTTCGCGCGCGAACTTGACGCCGGCGGCGATGGCCTGGCCCTGCGCCACGGCGACGGTGTCGTTGCCGCTGATGCTGAGCTTGCGCAGGCCGGGCTCGTCCTTCTTCTTGCCCAGGGTCGCGGTGTAGCGGTAGCAGGCGTGATCGGCGGCGATGGCGGCCTGGCGGATCGCCCAGGCGGCGTCGCGGCCGAGCACCGGCTCTTCGCTCAGGGTCAGCAGGGCGTGCGCGACCGGGCCGGTCTTGAGCGCGCGCGCGGCATCGCCGACCGCCTTGAGGTATTGGGCCACGCCGAACTTGCCGGCTTCGCCCAGGCCGACCACCAGCACGCGCGGGGCGGTCACGCCGGGCACGTCGTGCAGCAGCGAGGTCTTGCCGGTCTTGCCGCTGATGTCGCCGCGCTCCAGCAGCACGGTCAGGCGGCCGCCGCTGACTTCATCCAGCGTTCGCGCGGCAGCGGTCAGGGTCTTGTCGGCAAAGGCGCCTACCACGACGCAATCGGTTTGAGCGGCAGCGGCCGCGTCGTGGTTCAGGTCGAATTCGAGGGTCATCCAACAGATTCCCGAGCAGATAAGAAGGTGAGTACGTACAATCGTCAGGCTTTGTCGAAGCCGGCGTTGCGGACCGCGAGGCCCGCGGCCGGAGCCGTGAGGCCTCCGGCGCCGCAAGGCGCGCATGGATTCGCAACCGGGACTTGGACCCGACTCCCGGACCGTGATCCGGGGGCGTGCGGGGCCGGACGGCCGTCGAACGAACCCCCGAGTTTAAAGCAAGCCCGCCCGATGCCGAAGCCCAACCCGAAGCGCGCCCCCACGCCCGATGCTCAAGCTTGACCGTTATCTGATCGGCGAATTCGCCCAGGCGATCTTCGCCACCCTGGTGGTGCTGCTGATCGTAAGCGTCGGCGGCGCGTTCACTGACGTGCTCGAGGACATCGCCAAGGGCAAGGTCCCGGCGGGCATGATGCTGATTCAGCTGGGGTTGGTGCTGATCAAGTGGCTGCCGCTGATCCTGCCGTTGTCGCTGATGCTCGGCCTGATGATGGGCATGGGCCGGCTGTACCGCGATTCGGAAATGCCGGTGATCTCCTCGATCGGCGTGGGCCCGCGCCGGCTGCTCAAGCCGCTGCTGATGGTGGCCGGGCCGATCATCCTGGTGGTCGGCGCCTGCTCGCTGTGGCTGGGCCCCTGGGCCGACAGGGCCTCGCGGCAGATGATCAACGAGGCCAACCGCAGCCTGGTCGTGGCCGGTCTGGAGCCGGGCGCCTTCACCGGCCTGCCCAACGACAACGGGGTGATCTACGTCGGCGGCATGTCCAACGACGGCAAGAGCTTCGATCGCATCTTCATCTATCGCCACAAGCCCGGCCGGGTCGACATCACCACCTCCAAGACCGGCCGGCTGACCGTGGACGCCAACGGCGAGCGCTATCTGAGCCTGGACGACGGCTTCGAGGTGGAGGGCCCGGTCGACGGCAACCTGAACTACCGGCTGATGCGCTATGTGCGCAACGACGTGCTGCTGCCGGCCAACGAAGACCGCTACGACCCCAAATCCCCGGAAATGCTGACCACCGTGCAATTGGTCGGCGATTCGCGCCGTGAAGCCGCCGCGCAGCTGCATTACCGCCTGGCGCCGCCGTTGCTGGCGCTGGCCTTCGCGCTGCTGGCCATCCCGTTGGCGCGCAGCACGCCGCGCCAGGCCCGCTACGGCAGCATGCTGATCGGCTTTCTGGCCTACCTGATCGGCAACAACTTCATGATGATGGGCACCGGCTGGATCGAGGACGGCAAGATTCCGCCGATGCTGGGCCTGTGGTGGCTCACTTTGCCGCTGGTGGCGGTGACGGCCTGGATGTATTTCCGCGACGGCCGGGTCGGCCGCAGGCGGAGCCTGGTATGAAGCCCTTTCCGAAGATCCACGACATTTATGTCGGCAAGGTGGTGCTGAGCACGGTCCTGCTGACCTGGGCCGTGCTGTTGGGCCTGGACTTCATGCTCAGTTTCGTCGGCGAGTTCGGCGACATCGGCAAGGGCCGCTACGGCTTCATGCAGGCTCTGGCGTACATGGCGCTGACCGTTCCGCGCCGGGCTTATGCGCTGTTCCCTTACGCCTCGGTGGTCGGTTCGCTGATGGCGCTGGGACAGTTGGCGGCGACCTCGGAGTTGACCGTGCTGCGCGCGGTGGGGCTGTCGCGGCGCCGGCTCAGCATCGCCGTGGCCGGCGCGCTGGCGATCCTGACCGGTTTGATGGTGCTCAACGGCGAAACCCTGGCGCCGGAGGCCCAGCGCCGCGCCGAATCGCTCAAGGCCGCGGCCAAGTCCAACAACCAGGTCGTGGCCGAGTACTCCGGCCTGTGGGCGCGCGAGGGCGATGTGATCCTCAGCGCCGGCCAGGGCCAGGAACGCAGTCAGGGCGCGGATCGTTGGCTGGAGCTGCGCTCCGTCAGCCTGTACCAGTTCGGTCAGGACGGGCGGCTGGTGTCGATCGCGGTCGCCGGCATCGCCGAGCACCGTCCCGGCGGCTGGCTGCTGCGCAACGTCACCCGCACCACCTTCCACGCCAGATCGGCCGAAAAGAAGGTGATCGCCGAGGAACGTTGGGAGTCCAAGCTCGACAGCTCGGCGCTGATGAGCGGCACCAACCGGCCGCGCTATCTCAGCGCCAAGGCGCTGCACAAGGCGATCGAGGACCGCGAGCGCAACCAGCTCGACGCCGGCGAATTCGAAGCGCATTACTGGGGCAGATGGTTCTATCCCTTGAACGTGCTGGCGCTGTGCCTGGCGGCGGTGCCGTTCGCCTTCGGCAGTTTGCGCAGCGGCGGCATGGGCAAGCGCTTGTTCATCGGCATCGTGTTCGCGCTGGTGTTCTGGCTGTTGCAGACCCAGTTCGTCGAATTGGCCAAGGTGTTCCGCTTCGACTTCCGCCTGGCCTATGTGGCGCCGACGGTGGTGATGCTGGCGGTCTCGGCGTATCTGTTCAAACGACGGTCGGGTTGATCGGGTTCGATCCTGCGTAGGCGGCCGTTCCAGCGACGGTGCGTGGGTTCGCCGTTGTTGGTGATTCGCGGTCGCGGCTTGCGCCGCGCCTACCGGGGCTGGCGTGGCTGTACGGAGCGACTGTAGGAGCAGCGCAAGCCGCGACAACGCCACTGCGGTATCCGCGAAAACACAGCCGGCACGCGAAATCACAAACGCGTCGACCTGGAACAGGTCGCAACGGTGTTGATTTCGTCGCAAGCGCGGTTTCGCGGTCGCAGGAGGACGTCCGTTTATTTCGGGCGTTTAGGCAGGCGAATGGTGCGCGTGCCGCTGGCGCGGTCGTGCCAGGTCAGGCGCTCGCGATCGAACCAGGCCCACCAGAAACCCAGCCCCGCCAGCAGCAGCGACACGGTTGCGACCGAGTAGCGGAGCCACAACGCTTTCCAGCCCGGCGCTTGCGCATCGGCGCCGATCACGCGCAAACGCCATGGCCGCATGCCCAGGGTCTGGCCGCCGCGGCGCCAGCTGAAGGTCGAATACACCCCGGTGATCGCCCAGCACACCAGCCACAGCAGCCATTGCAGCGCGCTGAAGGGTTGGATGTTCTCGTGCGAGTCGTGGCCGGCCAGGGTGTAGCCGATCGCGAACACTGCGCCGGCGACCATCCACAGCGCCAACACCGGGAACAAGTCGTAGAGCATCGACAACAACCGCCACACGATCAGGGCGGCGGGGCGGGGCGGGGCGTCGCTGGCGTCGACGGCGGTGTCGGGCGAATTCATGCCGTCAGGATAATCGCGAACGTGGCGGGAGTTGCCGGGCGGACGCGTCGACGCGTCGGTGCCGGCCGGATCACGGGCGAAAATGCAGGCATTCATTCCCCCATCGGTCGTCACCGCCTAAGCT
The DNA here is from genome assembly GCF_052078715.1 of Lysobacter sp. CA199. Classification (NCBI taxonomy): domain Bacteria; kingdom Pseudomonadati; phylum Pseudomonadota; class Gammaproteobacteria; order Lysobacterales; family Lysobacteraceae; genus Lysobacter; species Lysobacter sp. CA199. The sequence continues at coordinate 274,669 of NZ_JBQJIL010000011.1, forward strand.
GCCGTCCATGAGTTCCGCCACGCCCGCGCAGCGCCGCACCCAGGCCATGTCGATGCCGCCGCTGGAGCAGGCCGACGCCGTCGCGATCGCCCAGTTTCTCGACGCGGTGTGGGCCGAGAACGGCCTGGCGCAGCAGAGCCTGGACAGTTATCGCCGCGATCTGGAAGGCCTGGCGCGCTGGCGTGACGGCCGTGGCCTGGCCGGTGCGGATCGCGCGGCCTTGTTCGACTACCTCTCCTGGCGTACCCGGGAAGGCTATTCGCCGCGCAGCAACGCGCGCCTGCTGTCGGCCTTGCGCGCCTTCTACGCCTTCCGCCTGCGCCGCGGCGACCGTCGCGACGATCCCACCGCCCTGCTCGCGCCGCCGAAATTGCCGCGTTCGCTGCCCAAGGCGTTGGCCGAAAGCCAGATCGACGCGCTGTTGAACGCGCCCGATACCGACAACCCGCTGGGCCTGCGCGACCGCGCCATGCTCGAACTGATGTACGCCTGCGGCTTGCGCGTGAGCGAGCTGGTGCATCTGCCCGCGACCGGAGTGAACCTGCGCCAGGGCGTGCTGCGGGTGATGGGCAAGGGCAGCAAGGAGCGCCTGGTGCCGTTGGGCGAGGAAGCGCAGCACTGGCTGGAGCGCTATCTGGCGCAATCGCGTCCGCAACTGGCCGGCAAGCGCGCACTGGCGCCGTTGTTCATCGAAGCCAGCGGCGAAGCGCCGACACGGCAAGCGTTCTGGCATCTGGTCAAGCGCTACGCTGTCGTGGCGGGGATCGACCCAGTCAAGATCAGCCCGCACGGCCTGCGCCACAGCTTCGCCACGCATCTGCTCAATCGCGGCGCGGATCTGCGCGCCTTGCAGTTGTTGCTGGGGCACAGCTCGTTATCGACGACGCAGATTTATACGTTGGTGGCTCGGGAGCAGTTGAAGAAGCTGCACAGCCGGCATCATCCGAGGGGGTGAAAGCAAGCGCTCATGCGGCACCGCCGCATGCTTGCTTGAACGCCCGGCGCACCGCGCCGGGCCGGGCGAGCAACGATCAGTTCGCAACGTTCTCCATCCAAGCGCGATCACGCCGCGAAAGACCTCAGGAGCGGCGCAGCCGCGACCGCCGCGTACGCCCGAACCCCTCCCGTCCGCCGAAACCCTCAGGAGCGGCGCAGCCGCGACCACCGCGCCCCATCAGGCCCAGCGCACCGCCATCGCCACCGCCCAGCCGGCCCCCAGGCAGCCAATCCCCCAATCCGCGACCCAATCCCGCTCCACCCGCGTGACCCGGGTCGCGGAACACGAACCCCGAACGACCGGCATGCCACAATCGGGCGAACCTAATCCCCACCGGGCGGTCGAACGCCCACGTCAAACCGCCAAGGATTCGATAGATGAAGCGCATCATGTTCGCCGTGCTCGGCGCGATCAGCCTGTCCGCCTGCGCCCAGGCCCCGCAAGGCGCCGCGGCGAACGCCGACCCCGCCAAGCCGGCCGCGCAGGCGTCCAAGGGCGCCGCGCCCAAGGTCGCCGCCGGCACCGCCGATGCACGCGCGGTCGAAGCCATCCGCACGCTCAGCCCCAACGTCACCATCGAGAAGGTCGGCCCCGCGCCGATGCCGGGCTTCCGCGAAGCCCTGGCCCAGGGCCAGGTGGTCTACGTCAGCGACGACGGCCGTTATCTGTTCCTGCCCGGCTCCGGCGGCGCCCTGTTCGACACCCAGGCCAAGCGCAACCTGAGCGAGGACACCATGGCCGGGATGCGTCGCGACCTGATCAAGACCATTCCGGCCAGCGAGCGCATCGTGTTCGCTCCGGCCAGCCCCAAGCACACCGTCACCGTGTTCACCGACGTGGAATGCGGCTACTGCCGCAAGCTGCACAGCGAAATCGCCGAGTACAACCGCCAGGGCATCGCGGTGGAGTACCTGGCCTTCCCGCGCATGGGCATCGGCAGCGATGACTATAAGAAGATGGTCTCGGTCTGGTGCGCGGCCGACCGCCGCAAGGCCCTGACCGACGCCAAGTCCGACCACGGCAACGTCGCGTCCAAGCAGTGCAAGAACTCGGTCGAGCAGCAATACGAAGTCGGCCAGCGCGCCGGCCTGACCGGTACGCCGATGATTCTGACCTCCGAAGGCGTCCAGCTCGGCGGCTACGTCCCGCCGGCGCAGCTGCGCCAGGCGCTGGACAAGCTGGCGGCCGAATCCAAGGGCGGCGGCGCCAAGCCGACCGCGGCGGTGGCCGCGCCGGTCGGCGGGCTGTAATACCGAGGGCTGTAATACGGCCGGCTACGCCGGCTGTATGCGACACGAAAGGCCCGCGCGAGCGGGTCTTTCGTATTTGTGGGTCAACCGTCGCGCAGAAGGCAGAAGGTGGCCAGCTGAGGCGGCCCGTCCCTGGCCTGCGCAGGAGTGGCGTCTCGAACGAGGTTCCTCCGGGGGCGCGAGCCGCGACCTCATGCTCCATCGCCCCGGCGCTTGCCATCTGACCGCCGTCCGGAGCGGCTCCCCGCTTTTGGGTACAATACCGGGCCCTGCGTTGCACGGTTCCCCGGACATGATCGTCCTCGAGGGCCCCTCGGCCCTGTCTTCGTTCCGCCGCGAGCGGCTGCAAGCCCGCCTGTCCGCCCTTCATCCCGATGTCCGCCTGCTCGCCGCATGGCCCGTGTACTGGGTCGAGCCCGAGCCCGGCGCCGCACCCGACGATGCCACCCTGCGCCGCATCCTGCAGGCCGAATCGACCGAAGCGGCGCGCGAAAGCGATGCTGTTTCGCGCTATGTGACCCCACGCCTGGGCACCCTGTCGCCGTGGGCCAGCAAGGCCACCGAGCTGTTGCGCGGCGCCGGTCAGCCGGTCAAGCGGGTCGAACGCGGCACCCGTTACGACCTCATCGGCTGGCCCGCCGATGCCGCCGCCCAGGGCGCGCTGGCCAAGGTGCTGCACGATCCGATGACCCAGTCGCTGCTGGACGCGCGCGACGATGCGGCCGCCTTGTTCGTGGTGCCCGCGCGCGGCGAACTGGAGCGGATCGCGCTGGACCAGTTGGAGGCGGCCAACGTGCGCCTGGGCCTGGCCCTGGCCGACGACGAAATCGCCTACCTGCGCGAACGCTACGCCGCGCTCGGCCGCGTCCCGGCCGACGTCGAACTGATGATGTTCGCCCAGGCCAATTCCGAGCATTGCCGGCACAAGATCTTCAACGCCTCCTGGACCGTCGACGGCCGCGATCAGTCGCACTCGCTGTTCAAGATGATCAAGCACACCCACGCACAGACGCCGGAAAACACGCTGTCGGCTTACAGCGACAACGCCGCGGTGGTGGAAGGCTATGCGGCGCGCCGGTTCCGTCCGCAGCCGGGCAGCCACGCCTATGCGGCCGAGGCGCAGATCGATTCGGCGTTCTGCATCAAGGTCGAAACCCATAACCACCCGACCGCGATCGCGCCGTTCCCCGGTGCGAGCACCGGCAACGGCGGCGAAATCCGCGACGAAGGCGCGACCGGCCGCGGCGGCCGGCCCAAGGCCGGCTTGTGCGGTTTCAGCGTTTCGCATCTGCGCATTCCGACTCTGCCGCAGCCCTGGGAAGGCCAGCGCGCGCTCAATCCGCGCATGGCGCCGGCGCTGGAAATCATGCTCGACGGCCCGATCGGCGCGGCCGCGTTCAATAACGAATTCGGCCGCCCGAACCTGGTCGGTTATTTCCGCAGCTTCGAGTTGTCCGAAGGCCTCGCGTCCAACGGCACGCTGACCCGCGCCTACGACAAGCCGATCATGCTGGCCGGCGGTCTGGGCGCGATGGATCGCGTGCAGGTCGCCAAGTTGGGGCTGAAGCCAGGCCATGCGGTGATCGTGCTCGGCGGCCCGGCGATGCTGATCGGCCTGGGCGGCGGCGCGGCCAGTTCGGTCGCGTCCGGCGACAGCGCCGAAGCGCTGGATTTCGCTAGCGTGCAGCGCGACAACCCGGAAATGGAGCGTCGCTGCCAGGAAGTGATCGACCGCTGCGTCGCGCTCGGCGCGAACAATCCGATCGACAGCGCCCACGACGTCGGCGCCGGCGGTTTGTCCAACGCCATTCCCGAACTGCTGCACGATTCCAACCTCGGCGGCGTGATCGATCTGGCCCAGGTGCCGAGCGACGATCCCTCGCTGTCGCCGATGCAGTTGTGGTGCAACGAATCACAGGAACGCTACGTGCTCGGCCTGCCGGCCGACCGCATCGCCGCTTTCGCCGCGATCTGCGAACGCGAGCGCTGCCCGTTCGCGGTGGTGGGTTATGCGACGGCGGAAGAGCGTTTGGTGGTCGGTTACGGCGCAACGGTAGAGTCGGTGTATGGCGGTACAGCTTCGTTCAACAACGAAGCGTCTGTTCCACCCGGCCCGCAGGCACAGCCTGCGGGCGTTCGCGGTGGCGCGGACCAGTGGTCCGCAAGCGCCACCGCTCACCCCATCGATCTGCCGATGGACGTGCTGTTCGGCAAACCGCCGAAGATGCACCGCGACACCCGCCATCCCGCACCGGCGCCGTGGCCGGCGCTGCGCTGGGCCGGCCTGGATCTGCGCGACGCCGGTCTGCGTGTGCTCGCCCATCCGACCGTGGCGGCGAAGAACTTCCTGATCACCATCGGCGACCGCACCGTCGGCGGCCTGGTCGCGCGCGATCAGATGATCGGCCCGTGGCAGCTGCCGTTGGCCGATTGCGCGATCACCCTGTCCGGATTCGACGGCTTCGTCGGCGAGGCGATGGCGATCGGCGAACGCACCCCGCTGGCGCTGCTGGACGCGGCCGCGGCCGCGCGCATGGCGGTCGGCGAAGCGATCACCAACCTGTGCGCGGCGCCGGTGGAATCGCTCAATCGGATCAAGCTGTCGGCCAACTGGATGGCTGCCGCGTCGCATCCGGGCGAGGACGCGCTGCTGTTCGACGCGGTCAAGGCGGTCGGCCTGGAACTGTGTCCGGAACTCGAATTGAGCATCCCGGTCGGCAAGGATTCGTTGTCGATGCAGGCGCAGTGGGGTTCGGGCGACACCGCGTCCAAGTCGGTCTCGCCGGTGTCGTTGATCGTCAGCGCGTTCGCGCCGGTGGTCGACGTGCGCCAGCAGCTCACCCCCTTGCTCTCGCGCGAAGCCGACACCGAGTTGTGGCTGATCGGTTTGGGCGCGGGCAAGCAGCGCCTGGGCGGTTCGGTGTTGGCGCAGGTGCATCCCCATGCGGTTGAAAAGCCCGCGACGGGCGCCGGTGGCGATCTGCCCGCGTTCGCCGGCGCGCCCGGCGACACCAGCCGTTTCGACGCCGGCGTGCCCGATCTCGACAGCCCGCAGCGTCTGCGCGATTTCTTCGAACTGATCCGCGAAGCCCGCGAAGCCGGGTTGTTGCTGGCCTATCACGACCGCAGCGACGGCGGCGCCTTCGCCACGCTGTCGGAAATGGCGTTCTGCTCGCGCCTGGGCCTGGACATCAGCCTGGACGGCTGGGGCGAGGACCCGTTCCGTACCTTGTTCAACGAAGAACTCGGCGCGATCGTGCAGATCCACAACGAGGATCGCGCCGAATTCGCCGACCTGATCGCGCGCCATAACCTGATCGACTGCGCGCAGCGCATCGCCAAGCCGACCACGGCGGCCTCGGTGAGGGTGAAGGAAGACGGCAAGATTTTGGTCGAATGGCGTTGGGACGAATTGTTCGACGCCTGGTGGTCGACCAGCCACGCATTGCAGAAGCTGCGCGACAACCCCGACTGCGCCGACGAGGAGCGCGCGATCGCGCGCGACTTCAACGCGCCGGGCATGAAGCCGAAGCTGAGCTTCGACGCCAACGACGACATCGCCGCGCCGTTCATCAATACAGGCGTGCGGCCGAAGGTAGCGATCCTGCGCGAGCAGGGCGTCAACGGCCAGATCGAAATGGCCGCCGCGTTCGACCGCGCCGGCTTCGAAGCCTTCGACGTGCACATGAGCGACCTCATCAACGGCCGCTTCAAGCTTGAAGAGTTCAAGGGCTTCGCCGCCTGCGGCGGTTTCAGCTACGGCGACGTGCTCGGCGCGGGCCGCGGCTGGGCCACCAGCATTCTCGAGCGCAGCGCGTTGCGCGACCAGTTCGCCGCGTTCTTCGCCCGGTCCGACAGCTTCTCGCTGGGCGTGTGCAACGGCTGCCAGATGCTGGCCCAGCTCAAGCCCATCGTCCCGGGCGCCGAGCATTGGCCGGTGTTCCTGCGCAACCGCAGCGAACAGTTCGAAGCCCGCCTGGGCCTGCTGGAAGTGGTCGAATCGCCCTCGCTGTTCTTCCGCGGCATGGCCGGCTCGCGCATCCCGGTCGCGATCGCACACGGCGAGGGCCGCGCCGACTTCGTCAGCAACGCCGATCAAGCCGCCGCCGACATCTCGCTGCGCTATATCGACGGCGAAGGCCGCGTCGCCGACCGTTACCCGCTCAACCCCAACGGCTCGCCCGACGGCATCGCCGGCCTGACCAGCCGCGACGGCCGCGCCACCATCCTCATGCCGCATCCCGAGCGCACCCTGCGCAGCGCCAACTTCAGCTGGGCGCCGAAGGATTGGGTCGAGGACTCGCCGTGGTTGCGGATGTTCCGCAATGCGCGGGTTTGGGTGGAGTGAGTTAAGAGCGGGGCAGAGTTATTGCGCGAGTCATATGAAAGGAGCGACCGAAAGGTCGCTCCTCTTTTGTGTTGCATCTTCCCCAGTTATGCCACGGGCATTGTCTGATCAGGTCGCATTGCCTGAGAAACGTACGGAACATACTGCGGTGGTGGATCTTGCGCTAGGGAAGGTCTTATATGGGCGCCTCCGGGAAAGCAAGCCGTTGATCGGATGATGGTCAGATAGCAGGACTGCGGTCTTATATCCGGCCTGTTGTGCGGCGCGAATGCCCGCTGGCCCTGATGGATTTCGCTGACG